>DAOQAG010000038.1:0-42195 GCA_035353815.1 bacterium | reverse complement strand
CGCCCACCCGGCGCCCCTCTGCCGCCCACCCGGCGCCCCACTCGCGCCTGCCCGCCTCCCCTGGCGCCCACCCGCCTCCCCTGTCCCCTGCCCGCCCCCTCAGAAAATGCCTTGCATCCACCCGTCTCCCTCAGAAAATCCCCTTGAAATTGCCGGAAATGTTCTTAATTTTAGTCCCTGCATCCCTAACAAAGGAGAACCCCATGCGCCTCTCTCTCTTTGCACGCTTTGCCCTGTTTATAGTCCTGTCCAGCGCCGTCTGCGCCTTTACCGCGGACCTGATCGCCGTCGACCAGGCCGGTTATCTGCCCGGCGACGCCAAGATCGCCTTCATCACCCAAAAAGCGGACAGCTTTTATGTCGTGGATAAAAGTACCCAGGCCACAGTTCTTGCCGGCCCGGTGCAGCTGCGCATGCTCAAGGATCCTGCCTCGGGCATGGACCTCTATACCGCCGATTTCAGCGTATTGACCCGGCCGGGTTTCTACCAGATCCGGGTCCCGGCCGTGGGCACCTCCCAAGCCTTTCAGGTTGGGGAGGGAGCCCGCCGCGACCTCTATGCCCGGTCGCTGCGCGCCTTTTACTTCCAGCGCTGCGGCCTGGAGCTCAAGGTCGGCCTCGCGCTCCAGTACAATCATCCCGCCTGCCATCTCCAGGACGGTTCTTATCATGCCAGCACCGGGCAGAGCGGCCAGGCTGCGGCCACCGGGGGCTGGCACGATGCGGGGGATTATGGCAAATACATCGTCAATGGCGGCATCAGCGTCGGGACCTTGCTGTTGGCGTATGAAAACTTTCCCGACCGCTGCGCTGCCGATACGCTCAAGATTCCCGAAAGCGGCAACGGTGTGCCCGACCTCCTCGACGAGGTGCGCTATGAACTGGTGTGGTTCATCACCATGCAGGAGCCCAATGGCGGCGTTCACCACAAGTTGACCCGTGTCGACTTTGAGGCGATCATCATGCCGCACAAGGATACGGCCAAACGCTATTTGATGCCAGTCTCGAGCACGGCGACCGCCAATTTCGCCGCGGTGATGGCGATGGCTGGCCGCATCTATCGTCCCTTCGATGCTGCCTTTGCCGATACCTGCCTGGCCCGGTCCGGAAAAGCCTGGCACTGGCTCGAAATCCATCCCCAGATCGTCCCCAGCGGCGGCTTTAAAAACCCCACCGGCGTCTCCACCGGCGAATATGGCGACGGCGACGATCGCGATGAACGGCTCTGGGCGGCGGCCGAACTCTGGCGCAGCGCCCGCAATGCCGCCTGCCACCGCTGGTATCTCGATCATTATGCCGCACTCAACCTGTTTTCCTCCGAGATGTCCTGGGGTTCGCTGGCGCCGCTGGCTCACCTGAGCTATCTTGGCGATCGCAGCCCGCTCGCGGATCAGGCGGCACAGAGCAAATTGCGCAACGCCCTCAACGTCTATGCCAACGCCATGCTCCAGCAACAGGGCAGCAGCGGCTTTCGCTATCTGCTCAAGCCCGGCGAATTCAACTGGGGCTCCAACTCGCGCGCCCTCAATCGCGCCATCCTCCTGGTGATGGCCGGCGAACTTGGCGGCTTGACCACCGTCCGTGAAACCGCTCTCGACCAGCTCCATTACATGCTCGGCGCCAATCCTCATGCCATCTCCTACGTTACCGGCATCGGGACGGCCAGTTACAAAAATCCGCACCACCGACCCTCCTGGTCCGACAACATTCCCGCCCCGGTGCCGGGCCTCCTCGCGGGTGGCGCTAATCAATATCTGCAGGACGACGCCCTCAAGGCGGCCTTCACCTCCTCGACACCGCCGGCGCTGTGCTGGATCGATGACGCCAACAGCTACGCCTCCAACGAGATCTGCATCAACTGGAACGCCCCGCTGGTTTTTCTGGCGGCATGGGCGAATCCCGCCACCGCTGCCAGCGGCACCGGCTCCCGTCCGGAGCAAGCCCCGGGCCGCTTCAAGCTCGGCCAGAACTATCCCAATCCCTTCAACAGCACCACAGTGATCCCCTTCCGTCTTGAACAGGAGGGGGAGGCGACCTTGCAGGTCTATAACATCCGCGGCGAGCTGGTTGACGAACAAGCGCTCGGCCATCTCGCCTCGGGCGAGCAGCGCCATCCCTGGCAGGCGCGCGGCCCCAGCGGCCTCTACTATTACCGCCTCAAGTTTTTTTCGGCGGGAGCCACGTTCACCGAAGCCGGGAAAATGGCGGTGGTGCGATGAGGCGGGCCGGGCGACGCAGCGTGCTGCTGCTCTTTCTCCTGGCGGGTTTCGCCACGGCGCAGAACTTTTCCGGCGGTTTTAATTTCTCCCTGCCGGCGCGGGACAGCACGCGGCAGCAGTTCCTACCTTCGTTCCCCGCCCGGGCGATCGGATCGTCGGCCTTCGTCGCCATTGATGCCGCGGGCCATTTCGCGGTGAACGGACAGCGCATCCGCTTCTGGGGCACGAACTGCGTCACCGAGAGCGCCTTTCCCGCCGCCGACAAGGCCCCTTTCCTGGCTGCGCGTCTGCGCAAAATGGGCTTTAATCTGGTCCGCCTGCACCACATGGATAATCCCTGGAGCAGCTACAGCCTCTTCGAGCGCGATGCCGATACGCGCCATCTCAATACCGCCATGCTTGGACGCCTGGAAAAATATATTGCCGAGATGAAGAAGAACGGCATCTATGTCAACGTCAACCTCCACGTCAGCCGTACCTTCAACAGCCGCGACGGCGTTGCCGGGGCCGACTCGATCGCCGATTACGGCAAGGCCGTAAGTTATTTCGACCGCAGCCTCTGGCCGCTTTACAAAGAGTACGCCAGCCAACTGCTCACCCATCGCAACCCCTACACCGGCTTGCGCCTCGTCGACGATCCGGTCATGGCCATGGTCGAGATCACCAATGAGAATTCCCTCTATCGCTGGTGGCGGGATGGTTTGCTCAAGCCCTTCGCCGCCGGCGGCCGCCTGACGCTGCGCCATGCGCAGATGCTCGACCAGCAGTGGCTGGCCTTTTTGCAGCAGAAATACGGATCCACCGCCCAACTGCGCAGCGCCTGGGCAGAGGGGAGCCGCGACGGCAGCGGCGGGGAGGTCATCAAGGATGGCGATTTTGAAAAGGGGCAGCTGGCGAAAAACTGGACGATGGAGCAGCACGAGACCGCCCGCGCCACCATGGCGCTGGCGAGCGTCAATCCGGCCAGCGGCCTGCTGGCCGCCAAGGTGACCGTCACAGCCGTCACCGGCACAGACTGGCACATCCAATGGAAACAGACCGGCTTCAGCATCGAGAAGGATTCGCTTTACACCGTCTCCTTCGCCGCACGCGCCGAGACGGCGCGGTCCATCAGCGTTGCGGTCATGCGCGACACCTCGCCCTGGACCGGCTATGGCAGCGGCAGCTTTGCCCTGAACGCCGCCTGGCAGCGCTTCTCGTTCACCTTCAAGGCGGCGGAAAGCTGTGCCAGCCAGGGCCGGCTGACCTTCCAGCTGGGCGGGCAGACAGGCGCGTGCTGGTTCGACGAGATTTCACTCCATCCCGCCTCGATCCAGGGCCTGCTGGCGGAGGAGTCGCTCGAAACGGGCTGCGTGCAGCGCAGCGCGTACAACCAGAGCGTCTCCTTAACGGATGCGCGAGTAGCCGATATGAGCGCCTTTTATATCGGGATCGAGGAGGAGTTTTTCGCCGAAATGAGCCGGTTCCTGAAGCAGGAGCTGGGCGTGCGCGTGCCCGTGGTGGGCACCAACTGGAACATCGGCCCCGGCGATATCATCGCGCAGAATACCCTCGATTATATCGACAATCATGCCTATTGGGATCACCCCAACTTTCCCGACATTCCCTGGTCGGCCTCCGACTGGACGGTCAACAATACGGCGATGGTGCTCGCCACGGATGGCGGGGCGATCGCCGGGGTCCTCAATGCGACCGCCGTGGCCGGCAAGCCCTTTACCATCAGCGAATACAACCACGCCTTCCCGAACCGTTACCAATCCGAGGGACCGCTCTTCCTCTGCAGTTACGCCGCCCTGGCGGATGCCGATGCTGTCATGCTTTTTGATTACGGCGGTAGTGATGCCACCTTTGAGAACGATTTCATCGACGGTTATTTCGGCATCAGCCGCAACACCTCGATGATGGCCCTGATGCCCGCCTGCGCCGCGGCCTTCCGCGACGGGATGATCACACCGGCGCAGCAGACGGTGGAGATCGCACTGCAGGAGAGCGATGTCCTGACCCTGCCGAAAAACGATGCCAGCAGCTGGCAGGGGCCCGAGATCGTTCCGCGTGAGCTCGCCCTGATCCACCAGGTGCGCTACACCACCTTCGCCGCCGCGGCGCCCTTTGATCCGCAGACCGTGCCGGCGGCGCCGGCGCCCCCCTTCATCAGTGACACCGGCGAACTCGTCTGGAATCCGGCCGGATTTTTCTCCACCGTCACGCCGCGCTATATCGCCTTTACCGGGATGCTGGACCAGACCGGTGAAGCGGCGCTCGGCTCGCTGACCCTGCATGGTGCCAGCGGCTTTGCCTCCTGCAGCTGGCTCTCCCTCGACGGCGAGGCGCTGCCGCTCGCCGGCACCTCCCTGTTTACCATCTCGACCGCGGCACAAAACACCGCCATGGTCTGGGATGGCATGACCACCCTGCACAACAACTGGGGCCGGACGCCCACCCAGGTGCAACCCGTCCGGCTGAGCCTCAGCCTCGCCCTCCGCGCGGATTCGATCCGCATCCGTCCGCTTAATGTCAGCGGCGCACCCCGGGGCGCCGGACGCAAGATCGTCCCCGGAACGGGAGGCCTCTTTAACCTTATCCTCGACCTGAGCCAGGACCAGACGGTCTGGTATGGCATCGAGCGGCTGGGCAGTGCCACTGCGGTGACGGACCGGGGCGGGGCGCAGCAGCCGGTGCGACTCTCCCTGGCGCAAAGCGTTCCCAATCCCTTCCGGCCCGGGCAGAGCGGGGAGACCGGCATCGCCTTCCGCCTCGCCGCCCCCGGGGAGATCCGCCTGACCCTCTACGACCTGCTCGGACGCGAGGTGCGCCAGCTGGCGTCCGGGATGCAGCCGGCCGACGCCCAGGTGGTACGCTGGGACGGCCGCGATGGCGCGGCGCGGCGCGCTGCCGAAGGGCTTTATTTTTATGTACTGGAGTATGCTGCCGCGGGCCGGCACGAGCGCCTCGTGCGCAAGCTGATGCTCCTGCGTTGAAACCGGGCGCCCCCGCTCCACCGTGAGCGCCCGGAGACGGCTCCGGCAACCTGCCCCGCTGCCAACTCCGGCAACCTGCTGCCTGGCGCTACAGAGCCATCGCCCGGCTCCCGGCGATCGCTGCCGCCGGATCCGTCGCCTGAGTGTTTTTCTCCACGCCTCTTTTTTTTGTGATCTGGATCAAACTTTATGCATTTTCGCGATATTATGTGTATATTATCAAAATAGCTTATCCGATTACTGCCAAGGAAAGGAACCATGAGAGGAGCACGTTTTTATTGCCTGTCGCTTGTGCTGATGCTGGCGGCCGTACAAAGCATGGCCCAGCCGGCTATCGCGGTGCGCGTCGAGAACCTGCTCGACCAGATGACCCTGGAAGAGAAGGTCGGCCAGATGACCCAGATCACTCTGGAGATGGTCTGTGTCGCCGACAGCAACGGCTTGCGCGAGCCTCTGGCGCTGGACCCTAAAAAGCTCCGGGAAGTGATCCTGGATCAGGGCGCCGGCGCATTGTTCAATGTCGGCACCCACGCCCACACCCTCGAGCGCTGGAACGAAATCATCAGCGAAATCCAGAACGTTGCGCGCGAAAGCCGGCTCAAGATCCCGGTCCTCTATGGCATCGACGGCATCCATGGCGCCAGCTACACCAGAGGCGCGACCCTGTTTCCGCAGTCGATCGCCATGGCCTCGACCTGGAATCCGGAGCTGGTGCGCAAGAGTAGCGAAATCACCGCCATCGAGATCCGCGCCTCGGGAATTCCCTGGAATTTTAATCCCGTCCTTGATTCCGGACGGCAGCCCCTCTGGCCGCGGCTCTGGGAGAGCTACGGTGAGGATGCTTTTCTCACTACGGCCCTGGGCACCGCCTATATCCAGGGTCAGGAGGGCGACCCCAATGATATCGCCGCACCGGACAAGGTGGCGGCCTGCCTCAAACATTATATTGGCTATGGCGCACCACTGAGCGGCAAGGATCGCACCCCGGCCTGGTTCCCCGACCGCTATCTGCGCCAGTATATCCTGCCGCCCTACAAGGCCGCCATCGCCGCCGGCGCCCATACCGTCATGGTCAATTCGGGCGACATCAACGGTGAACCGGTCCATGTCAGCCATTATCTGCTGACCGATCTGCTGCGCGGCGAGCTGGGATTTACCGGCGTGATCGACAGCGATTATGCGGACATCGTCAAACTTTGGCAATATCATCACATTGCGGCCGACAACAAGGAAGCGGTGCGGCTGGCCGTCATGGCCGGGATCGATATGAGCATGGTCCCGTCCGGTACCAGCTTTTCCCGGGATTTGATAGCGCTGGTCCAGGAGGGCAAGGTGCCGATGAGCCGGATCGATGAGGCCTGCGGCCGCATCCTTACGCTCAAATATCAGCTCGGGCTCTTCGACAACCCCTATCCCGATCCATCGCTGCGGGCGCGCTTTGCGACCCCCGAGGCCGCGGCCCTCAATCTGCAGGCCGCGCAGGAGGCGATCACGCTGCTTAAAAACGAGGGCGCCCTATTGCCGCTGCATAAATCAGCCAGGGTGCTGGTGACCGGACCCACCGCCACCCGCCTCTCGACCCTCAATGGCGGCTGGACCTACACCTGGCAGGGCGAACGCGAAGATCTCATGCCCAAGGACAAGCTGACCCTCCTCAAGGCTATCGTCGCCAAGCTGGGCGCCGACAAGGTGAATTATCTGCCCGGCAGCGCCTACGATCATGAAGTCGACATTCCGGCGGCGGTCAAGGCCACCAAAAAGGCGGATGTGGTGATCGCCTGCATCGGGGAGGAGCCCTACTGCGAAACCCCGGGCAATATCAGTGATCTCACCCTCCCTGATGCCCAGCTCGACCTGGTAAAGGCGCTGGTGAAAACCGGCAAACCCGTGGTGCTGGTCCTGGCCGAGGGCCGGCCCCGCATCATCCGCCCGGTGGCGGATGGGGTCAAGGCCATCCTGCTCGCCTGGCTGCCGGGCATGGAGGGCGGACGCGCTACCGCGGACATCCTCTTCGGCGACTGCAATCCGAGCGGCCGCCTGCCCGTCACGTATCCGCGTTGGCCGAACGATCTGGTCCTCTATGATCATGCCGTCACCGAGAACACCGGCGGCACCAACCGCTACAATCCGCAATGGCCGTTCGGCTTCGGCCTGAGTTATACCACATTTGCCTACAGCGATCTGCACCTCGACAAAAGCACGGTCGCCAGTGGGGAGGTGGTCACCGCCAGTGTAACCGTGACCAATACCGGCACCCTCGCCGGCAAGGAGACGGTGCAGCTCTATCTCAGCGATCTGGTCGCCTCGCTTACGCCGCCCAATAAACGTCTCAAGGGCTTCCGCAAGATCGAACTGGCTCCGGGTGAGAGCAAGAACATCTCTTTCACTCTGAGCGCGGAGGAGATGAGTTTCATCGGGCAGGACGGCAAGCCGCTGCTCGAACCCGGCGAATTCATGGTAAGTGTCGCGGACCTGAAGCAAAAATTCACCCTGCAATAGCACGCCAGCGACCTGTTCCGCACCGGAAGATTGCGCGTTCCCCTCTCTACCCCGGGCAGTGCCGCCCTTGCGGCCTGCCCGGGATTTGTTTTGGGTCATGCCCGCCCAGCAAAAAACAGCAGCTCCGTATCACGCGTTTTTTTTCTTTACAAATTAAAAAAATTGTGCTATTTTACCACCTTGGAACCCTGGGCGGGAAGGCTTTCCAATCCTGTACGCTGTGCTTGGAAGTATTGGTTGATGAATAGGAGAACGCATGGGTCACGTGCGCTACGCCGTGGTGCTCCTGCTGTTATTGACATCCAGCGTTTTTGCTCTATCCTATTGGGGAGCGGAATACCGCACCCGCGAGGCCTTTCTCTATGGCCGGTTCGAAACCTCCTGCAAGCCCCCCCGGGGGAATGGCATTCTCGCCTCCTTTTTTACCTATCACGACATCACCGACTCTACCGACTGGAATGAGATAGATTACGAGATTCTCGGCCGCTACAGCGACGATGTGCAGGTCACCTCGATCGGCCCCGGGCAGAAGTGGCGCAACAGCCATCATGCGGTCGATTTTGTCCCCCAGGATGGCTTCCATACCTATGCGTTCGAATGGACTCCGGAATATATCGCCTGGTTCATCGACGGCGCGGAGATTTACCGCCAGGATCAGGCGCACATTCGCCAGTTCAAATATCCCCAGAAGATCATGATGAATCTCTGGAGCTCCGAATCGGCGGGCTGGGTCGGCCCCTGGGATGACCGGATTCTCCCCCTCTTCGCCTGGTACGATTGGGTCAGCTATGCCAGCTACACCCCGGGCGCCGGCAACACCGGCAGCGGCAACAATTTCACCCAGCAATGGCGGGACGATTTCGACCGCTGGGATGCGGTGCGCTGGACGATGGGCACACATACCTTTAATGGCAACCGGGTGACCTTTCGCAAGGAAAATGTGGTGTTCCGCGACGGCTGCATGGTCCTGTGCATGACCAAAGGCACCGACCTTGGCTTCACCGATAAAATACCCCCCTGCGTGCTCTGGGCCCGCGCTGATCTGGATACCGTCACCGTCCGCTTCAGCGAGGCTATCGATCCGGCCACCGCTACCAAAGCCAACTTCGCCATCTCCGGCATCACCATCCTCAACGCCGCCCTGCAGTCCGATCAGCAGACCGTGAAACTGGCGGTCTCCGCCCTCGATACCAGCAAGCGCAACAATGTGGTGGCGATGAACATCAAGGACACCTTCACTCCACCCAACAAACTCAGCGCCCAGCTGCAGCAAATTCTCGTTTCCAAACCACTGGCGCTGCCGGTCAAAATCAATGTCGGCGGTAAAGCCTGGCGCGATTACCTGACCGATCAGGAGTGGGGCCCGGAGGTGGAGTATGGCTATCAAGATGGCGCACAACGCGACCGCAGCAAGCCGATCGTCGGCATCGATATCCGCGACACCGAAGAGGATACGCTCTATCACACCGAGCTGCACGAACTGGTCGACTACAAGGTACGCCTCCCGCAAGGGCGCTACAAGGTGACCCTCAAGATGGCGGAGTTGACCTTTACCGAGCCGGAGGACCGCGTCTTTAACATTTATGTCGAGGGGCGCAAGGTGGCGGACCGCCTCGATCTCGCCGCCATTCCTGGCCCGAAAACCGCGCTCGAGCTGACGGCCGATGACGTGGCCGTGAACGACGGTATTATCGATGTCCGCTGCGAATATCTCTGGGGCTATGAGTTGAGCGGCTGGGGTTCGCTGCTCAACGGCCTGGTCATTGAACGGGCGGCCGCCGGCGTGCAGAGCGGTGCCGCCAACATGCCGGAACATCCTGCGCTGGTGCGCAACTTTCCCAATCCCTTCAACGCCGCCACGACGATCTCCTGGGAGGTCCCGGAGGCCGGCAGGGCCCGGCTGCGCATTTTTGACCGCCTCGGCCGCGAGGTCGCTGAACTGGCCAACGGTCCGGTGGCGGCCGGAGTACACCAGATAACCTGGGTGCCGGACCTGCCGAGCGGGCTTTACCTCGCCGATCTCGAGCACCGCAGTGGCACGCTGCAGAGCCGCGCATTGCACAAGCTGATTCTTTTGCGTTGAACCAATCTCCATCAGGAGTGAATGTTTCTCTCAAGTGGAAAGGAGGTGGCCATCCAGGTTTCATAAATTGTCTCCACCTGCGCGGTGTGCTTTTCTGTTTTCGCTTGACCGCGCCGCTCCACCCACCAAAAAGCTGTTTCATCAATCCCAACTGGAGGAAGTCACGATGAAGAAAGCGTTATTGGTCATGGTCTTCGCCCTGCTGCCGGTCTTGGCATTCGGGCAGATGATCTTCAATTTTGATTCCGCTCCGGCGGACACCAACTTCTGGAACTGGAAGTCCAACCATGGCGGCCAGCACTATGAGGTCAACACCAATGCCTCCCCCGAAAATGGCTGGATCCATCTCACCTATGTAACCGATCCCAAGGTGGAAGGCGCCGGCTCGATGCTCTTCGAGTACAGCGCTCATAACAAGGAGAGCTGGGGCGGCTACAGCAAGATCGAGCATTTCGAACCGGACTCCAATGCGGTTTGGGACTGGTCCAAGTATGATTCCGTCGGTTTCTGGTACAACATCAAGCAGAAGCAGTCCCTGCCCGGACGCGCCCATATCCGTTTCGAGCTCTACGAAGTCAGCGATGCGGCCAGTGGCAACGCCACCTACAGCGCCGGCCAAACAGAGTTCTACTACAGCTTTGAGTATGTTCTCGACAACGACCCGGGTTGGACCTGGTTCAAGCTGCCGCTGCTCGATGGCCGCGGCGAGGATTTGATGGATGAGTGGAACGGCGGCGCCTTCAACCGCACCGGTTGGGCCGGCATCTCCGGAAATGACAAGCTGGATGTCAACAAGATCAAGGGCTACGGCTTTGAGATCTCGATCAGCGGCGCCGGTGAAGGCGACTTTTCGACCGGTTCGTTCTATCTCGATGATCTGAGCCTGATCCATATGGCCAAAAAGCCGGTGGTCTTTTTCAACGGCCGCGAAGCTGCCGGTTTCATGGCGGGACCCTGGACCTGGGGTCAGTCCTCCTGCGTCTATGAAGAGGGCGCCGGCGTGGTCGCCAAAACCAACGCTATCAAATGGACCCAGGGCAATGAGTGGAGCAACGGCTGGTCCGGCATTGGCTGGAACCTCTCCCCGACGGTCGACCTCTCCACCGTCTGGGATTCGGATTCCCTCTCCTTCTATTGCAAGACCGATGAAGGGGTCGGGCCCATCCGCTTCCAGTTCGAAGACGGCACCGCCAAGGTCGGCTCGGTCTTCACCCCGATCACCGATGGCCTGTGGCACCGCTATGCCTTGAAGCTTAGCGAGTTCGTGTATGCGGACGGCACCTCCGGTTTCAAGCCTGAAGCGGCCTCCGTGCTCGGTATCATGGCCGAAGGTTCGGCCATCGCCGGCAAGCAGGTCTGGTTCTCCAACATCTGGACCGGCACTCCGGTGATCGATGTGGTCGCCCCGAATGCCCCGGCCGGCGTCTCCGCTGTTCCGCAGGATGGTTACAACCTGGTGATCTGGGAAGATGTGCCGGGCGAAGAGGCGGAAGTCTACAATGTCTACGCCAGCTCCAAGCCCATCACCGATGTCACCGCCCCCGGCGTTTTCCTGATCGCTGCCAAGGTCGCGGAAGGCACCCAGACCTTTGCGCACTACATTTACGCCGCTCTGAATGACAAAACCAAGGATACCTACTACGCTGTGGTCTGCAAGGATGCCTCGAGCAATGAAGGCCCGGCCGGTCTCAGCGGCGCCATCTCCAATGTCGCCAAGGGTATCCCGACCATCTCCTTGAATCCCCCGACCAACTTCGTCGCCGATGGCGATATGAGCGAGTGGATCGCCTCGGGGATCAAGCCCTTCATCCTGAAGCCTTCGACCTCGAACATCGCCTACGGCGAGTTCTCCAGTGATGACGATCTGACCGTTACCGTCTACATGGCGATCGATGATGATGCCCTCTATGTCGCTGCCGATGCCGTTGATGATGTCTACAGCTTTGTTGAAGGCGGCAACTGGTATGAGGATGATGGCATCGAGCTTTACATCGGCCTTTATAACCAGACTTCGGTCCACACCGTCTTCAAACGTGGCGCTGAACCCGACTACAGCTTTTATTGCCTGACCACCGGCTTTATGTGGGGCAATGGCGCCGGCGGCGATTTTGCCCTTTTCCCCAACAATACGCCGACCAATTATGCCTTTGTCAATTTTGGTGCGGCTGATTATGCTTCCGAATTCAAGATCCCGCTCGATTCGCTGGTCACGCACGGCGCGGTCGGTGATACCCGTTTCCATCCGGTCAACGGCATGCGCATTCCGATCGAGATCATGTTCCACGATTCGGATGTGGCCAATGTCCGCGCCGGCGTCCTCTCCTACTCCAACCTCAATGCCGACAATGCCTGGACCAGCCCGCAGTACTGGTCTTTCACCTGGATTGGCGATCAGGAAGAGGTAGTGGGCGTGGAGACCAAGGATGTGAACACGGTCGAGTCCTACAACCTGTCGCAGAACTATCCCAACCCCTTCAACCCGACTACCACGATCGCTTACACCCTGCCGAAGGCGGAGAAGGTGACGATCGAGGTCTTCAATATGATCGGTCAGAAGGTGGCCACTCTCGTCAACACCAGCCAGACCGCCGGTGTCCACACCGTCGATTTTGATGGTGCGGCTCTGACCTCGGGCGTCTATTTCTACCGCCTGCAGGCTGGAACCTTCAGCTCCATGCACAAGATGATTCTGATGAAATAAGCACTCCGCAGCCGCCGCGGCGCCAACGCACCGCGGCGGCTTTCGTTTTGACATCGATCCCGCCGGGCCTGGCCGCGCTTGCCGCTGCATCTGGACCCTGTGCGCCCTCCCTCCGTGTACAGCGGAGGGAGGACGCAGAGTGTTCGTAAAAAAACGGAACGCTGCCGGCCATTCCAAGTCTCGATGTTCGCTTGCATCGCCGCGTGCATTCCATACTAACCAGCTGCATAACAAAAGGAAAGAGGTATGCGAAAGATGAAACGGAACCTCGGTTGGCTCCTGCTTTTGCTTCTGGTGCCCGGACTCCTCCTGGCCCAGACGACGGGCAAGATCTCCGGTAAGGTGCTGGACGCCAAAAGCGGACAGCCTCTGCCGGGAGCGAATATCATCGTTGAAGGCACCAGCTCCGGCGCTGTGGCCGACCTCAACGGTGATTTCTTCATCCTCAATGTGGCCCCGGGCACCTACACCCTGCGTGCCCAGATGATGGGCTTTGAGACCGTGCGCATGCAAAATGTCCAGGTCTCGGTTAACCGCACCACCGAGAGCAAGATCCGCATGAAAGAGACGGTGCTCGAGGGCGAAGTCGTCATCGTCCAGGCCGAAAAGGTCGCGATGAAAAAAGATCAGACCAGCACCGTGCGCAACGTCTCCTCCCAGCAGATCGACGCCCTGCCGGTCGAGAATATGGGCGCCGTCATCTCGATGCAAGCCGGCGTCGTCAACGGCCATTTCCGCGGCGGTCGCAGCAATGAGGTCACCTATCTGGTCGACGGCATGCAGGTCACCGAGTCCTTCGGCGGCAGCGGCCGCAACGTCGAACTGGAAACCGAAGCGATCCAGGATCTCGAGGTCATCACCGGAACCTTCAACGCCGAGTACGGCCGCGCCATGAGCGGCATCGTCAACGCGGTCACCAAGTCGGGCGGTCAACGCTACAGCGGCTCGATCTCCGAAGATCTCGGCAACTATTATACGACGCACAAATCCATTTTCCTCGGCCTCAAGGACGACGATGTCCTGCGCAACCAGGATTTCAAGTTCCAGCTCAGTGGCCCGGTCCTGCCGGGATGGAAATCCGGCCCGACCTTCTTCGTCAACGGCCGCTACCAGGACAACAAAAACCACCTCAACGGCGTGCGCCGCTTCAATCCCTGGGATCTGAGCAACTTTATCCCCATCGATCCGATGATGTGGTATTCGGAACACACCGGCGACAGCGCCTACGTGCCGATGAATCGCAGCGTCAACAAATCCCTGATGAGCAAGCTCGCCTTCGATATGATCAAAAACGTCCGCATGTCGCTGCTCTACACCCGCAACGACGACGAATGGCACGGCTACTCGCATACCTGGAAGTATAATCCGGACGGCCGCGGCACCACGTACCGCACCTCGGACCTTTTCTCGTTCGAATTGAACCACATGATCAGCAAAAAATTCTTCTACGAGGCCAAACTCTCTTATCTGGACAATTTCAACGGCTACTATGTCTATCGCAATCCTACCGACTCGCGTTACCTCCACGATAAATACCTGACCAATGACGGCCCCGGTTTCTATACCGGCGGCCAGGACAAGAGCCACTCCTTGCGCTGGCTGAAAGATACCAACGCCAAACTGGATGTGACCTGGCAGGCCACCAAGAACCACAGCCTCAAGAGCGGCGTGCTCTATACCCTGCATGATCTCGATCAACAGTCGCGCACGATCCGCAACAAGTATTACGGCACGGACCTGGAAAATGAACTCTACGAGCCGGTCGTTTACTCCGATTCCTCGGTCTATTCCGACATCTACAAGGTCAAGCCGAAAGAACTTTCGGCGTACATCCAGGACAAGATCGAGTACGACGAAATGGTGATCAATTTCGGCTTGCGCTACGACTATTTCGATCCGAATACGGTCTATCCCTCGGATCTGCGCAATCCGGGCAACCAACTGGTCTTCGCCGACAGCCTGAACCGCAAGACCTTCTACCCCAAGGCGGATGCCAAGGTGCAGATCAGCCCGCGCCTCGGCCTCTCCTATCAGCTCAGCAACGCCGCGCTGCTTCATTTCAGCTACGGCCATTTCTTCCAGATGCCGCCGCTCTATGCCCTCTATGATAACCACTCCCTGCAGGTTTCGCCGACCGATTACTCGACCACCATGGGCAATCCCCAGATCAAGGCGCAGCGGACCGTCCAGTACGAGATCGGCCTCTGGCAGGAGTTGATCAAGGGCATGGGTCTGGAGGTTTCGCTCTTCTATCGTGATATCTATGATCTGCTCAGCGCCAAGGTCATCACCACCTACGACCAGATCGAATACGGCCTCTACAGCAACAAGGACTATGGCAATGCCAAGGGCCTGGAGGTCAAGTACGATTTCGTCACCGGCAGTTTTTCGGCCTACGCCAATTATACCCTGCAGTACTCCCGCGGCAACGCCGACAACCCGACGACCACCTTCACCCGCGCCGGCAGCAGCATGGACCCGATCAGCCGCCTGATCCCGATGAGCTGGGACCAGCGTCACACCCTGAACGTGACCCTCGGCTATAATACGATGAAATACGGCACCACCCTTACCGGTTACTACAACTCGGGTGCCACCTATACCTGGTCGCCGCTCGATGAGAGCCAGCTGGCCAAGGTCAACCTCTATCCCAACAACGCCAAGATGCCCAGCACCTACAGCGTGGACATGAGCGCCTATTATGATGTCAAGCTGCTCAAGCAGCTCAAAACCCGGCTTACGCTGAATATCTACAACCTCTTTGACACCCTCAACGAGTGGGGCGTCAACGGCAATACCGGCCGGGCTTATACGGCCATCGTTCGCGACTCGGATCTGGCCAATCACCGCAGCAATTTCAACACCTACTATGACCGGATCCACAACCCGTCGATGTATGCCACCCCGCGCCTGGTCAAGCTGGGCATGGGCGTGATGTTCTAAACCGCTTCCGGATCATTGTTCAGGACGGACTTTCAGAAAAGGAACCTTGCATGAAAAAAACACTCTTGTATATGGCGTTCATCCTGCTCATGACCCTGTCGCTCGTTCAGGCGCAGGGCATGCTCTATGACGGCCCGGAAGATGAGGCGGGAGACATCACGGCCCGTCGTGAAGGGTATATGAGCGGCAACCGTGTTTTCGAGTATTTTCAGAATACCACCGAGTTGGGCAAGTGGGTCAGCGGCGCCACCGGCGGCCTCTGGTCCAAATGGCCCAACAATGACCAGGGCACGCGCATGACCGACGGCATCGGCCTGCTGATCGGCGCCAAGGTCTACGTCGATGACAACTCGGTACCGGTGACCGATACCCTGCAGATCAAGTCCCGCACCGATGTCCATGACCTCTATTTCCTCCAAACCAGCTATCGCGAAGAGATGGATACCGATCCCACCGGCACAGTAGAATGGGGCTTCTATCCCTGCTTCGGCTATTTCAATCCCGCCAGCGACTATCCGGCCCTGAGCAACAAGGTGGAATCCTGGCCCACCGCTGGCTGGCCCGCCAAGGGACGCAACCTCAAGTGGCCGGGTGAATGGGACGGCCGCTTCGGCCGCGGCGTCCTCTATGCCCAGCAGGAAACCTATTATGTGGTCAACGACGCCCAGGATCAGGAATACCTCGGCCCCGAAGACAAGTACAAATACTATCCGCGCCCGGGCATCAAGATCGGCTACCTCGACCCCTCCAAGGTGACCAAGCAGGTCGGCAATCCCTGGGGCGGCATCGGCCTCCGTGTCGAACAGCGCGGCTTCCAGTGGTCCAATCCCCAGAGCCGCGACTGCATCTTTTGGGAATACACGGTCGCCAATATCTCCAATTATGATCTGCCCTATATGGCTTTCGGCTACTGGGTCGATAACGGCATCGGTGGCGATAACGCCGACGACGAATTCGGCTACTTCAACCGCAAACTCGATCTTGCTTACTCCTGGGACAAGGACGGCCTGGGTGGCGGCGGCCTGCCGACCGGCACCATGGGCTTCGCTTACCTCGAGAGCCCCGGCCTGGCCTATGACGGCGTCGACAACGATGACGACGGCCTGATCGATGAAAAACGCGATAACGGCTATCCCGGCGATCCCACCAATGTGATGGTGGGCCCGACCGCCGGCATCGCCGACCTCAACAAGTTCCTCGAAACCTATGAATACTCCCTCGATGAGCTGAAACCGCACTATGCCGCGGATGAGGATCAGGATTGGGAGGACGGCGAGGACCTCAATGGCAACGGGATCTACGAAATCAGCGAGTACGCGGGCGATGATGTCGGCCTCGACGGCGTCGGCCCCTCGGAACTCAATTATACCGGCCCGGATCAGGGCGAGTGCAACCACATGCCGGATTATGATGGCGCCAATGGCTGCGAACCCAACTTCGCCAAGACCGACGTCACCGAATCGGACATGGTGGGTTTGACCTCCTTCCAGATGTACCCGATCCCGTCGCACTCCTCCGAGGACCACTGGTTCCGCGGCGACAAGTCGATGTGGTTCGTTATGAGCGCCGATACCCTGATCGAATACCTCGGCAAGGTTTCCAACCTCGTCGAAACCTTTGCCTCCGGTCCCTTCCCGCTCTATCAGGGCCGCGTCGAGCGCATCTCGATGAGCGAGCTGCACTCCTACGATCCGCTGACCGGACTGACTGCCTCCGGGCACGAAGCTCCGGCGCTTTTCGAACAGAAAAAGATCGTCCAGATCATCTACGAGCGCGACTACCGTTTCGCCTCCCCGCCCAAGATGCCGACACTGACGGCGACCGCGGGCGACGGTAAGGTCATCCTGACCTGGGACAATATCGCCGACACGCGCACCAAGGACCCCTTCATCGGCAACAAGAACGATTTTGAGGGCTACAAACTTTTCCGCGCTACCGACAAGTATTTCGCCGACGCCCTCACCATCACCGACGGCTATGGTACGGCCAGTCTCTACGATCCGATCTTTGAGTGCGATCTCAAGGACAGCATTTCCGGCTTTACCAACTTCGGCATGGTCAACGGCATGGGCTACTATCTGGGATCGGAAACCGGTATCGTCCACTTTTTCACCGACAATACCGTCCAGAACGGGCGCACCTACTACTATGCTCTGGTGGCCTATGATTACGGCGCTCCCGAGATCGAACCCGGCATCGCCCCCTCCGAGAACGAGATCGTCATCGAAAAGAACGAGGCCGAGGAGGTCACGGCCTACGGGAAAAATATCCAGATCGTCATCCCGCGCACAACCGCCTCCGGCTATACGCCCTCGCAGATCACCATGGATACCACGGGCGTCCGCGTCGGCAGCGGCCGCATCGTCCCCGGCATCCTCGCCGAGGGCAGCCTCAAGGCCGGCCATGAGTACAAATTAAAGTTCATGGTCGATACGCTCTACTCCGTTTCCGAGTATGATCGCGGCCTCACCTATCTCAACAACGGCCTGGCGGTCTATGACATGTCCGATAACAACATTCTGGTTTATTCGGAAAGCCCGAGCCATTACGCCTACGATAATCTCGTCTACAAGGATACTCTCGGCTACTGGATTTTCAATCAGGACGGCCCGATCAGCACCGACATCTTCGACGGCATCAATCTCACCCTGTCGAATATGACCACCCAGGCCAGCTACAACTATGAAAAGTCGGGCTGGCTGACCGGCTCGGCCAACATCCGCATCACCCTGACCTCGGTGGAGACCGGGTACTTCCCCTGGGATTATGACATCGTTTTCACCGACAATCCCTCAGCCTACACCGGCCGGGTCCTCAACAAGACCACGATCCGCAACGAGAATAACTCTCGCATCACGCCCAGCAGCACGCTGCTGACCGGCCAGAATTTCAGCTTTTACGTCGTCAATAAATCTTTTGTGAACACGGACGGCAGTTATGAAAAGCTGGATCTGGTGGTGCAGGATCTCGACAAGGACGGGGTGTTCAACATGCTCAAGGACCGCATCCTCGTCGGTCCGCTCAACAAAAAGGGGTGGTGGGCCGGCACGGCCTTCATCATCGATTTCAACAATGTCGCGGATGAAGCCAATCTGCCTAAATCCAATGATGTCTACCGCATGACCTTCACCCGGCCCTACATGGCCTCCGATTCGGTGACCTTCAAGATCATGCCACAGGGCGCGGTGGACAAGGCGCAAATCACCTATAACATGGCCAACATCAAGGTCGTGCCCAATCCCTATGTGGCTACCAACTCCATGGAGCCCTCGGTCAGCAACTGGCAGCTCAACCAGCGCCGCCGTCTGATGTTCACCCATCTGCCGGCGCAGTGCAACATCAAGATCTTCACGATGAGTGGAGTCATGATCGATGAGCTGGATGTGCAGAACGATGCCGCCAACGGCATGGCCCAGTGGGACCTGAAGACGAGTGAGGGGCTGGAAATCGCCGCGGGTGTGTATGTCTTCTACGTCAAGTCCGATCTGACGGGAGACACTTTCATGGGCAAGTTCGCGGTGGTCAAATAAGCGGGCGGGAGCCGGCCTCCGGTTGCAGAAGCCGGCTCCCACAATCCCCTTGGGAGTTGAATACTCAAACGTTTACGAGGTACAAGACATGCATATCAAGAATTCAGGTCTCACCCTGCTCGTCGTGCTCCTCTGCGCCGGAGCAGCCGTCGCGCAAAAGCCGTACCGCATCGGCACTACCGCGGCCAACTTTCTCGAGATCGGCTATGGCAGCGCCGGCGCCGCAATGGGCGACGCCTATGTCAGCGTTGCCAACGATCTCTCTTCCGCCTACTGGAATCCCGCCGGCCTCGCCTTCATGCCGCGCAGCGAAGCGCAGTTCTCGATCCAACCCTGGCTGGTCAACATCAATACCACCTATGCCGGGGTGGGACTGGTCCTGCCGCGCATCGGCACCCTGGCCTTGGCCATCAACCAGGTTGGCTATGGTGATATGAGCGTGACCACGATGGATTATCAGGAGGGCACCGGCGAGTTGTTCAATGCCTCCGACCTCGCTGTGAGCTTTTCCTATGCCCGCAGCCTGGCGCAGTGGTTCTCGTTCGGCGCCTCGGCCAAATATATCTCCTCGCAGATCTGGCACATGAATGCCAGCGCTATGGCTCTCGACCTGGGCGTCATGGTCAGCACCAACTTTTTCTCGTTCTCGGGCAAGCGCGAGGACGGCATGACCATCGGTATGAGCATCTCCAATTATGGCACCAAGATGCGCTTTGATGGCATGGATCTCACCTTCCCCATCGATATTCTCCCCGATCAGGCCGGCAACTACAGCAACACCGCCGGCCAGTTCAAGCTCGAAAGCTGGGAGCTGCCGCTGATCTTCCGCGTTGGCGTCGCCCTGCATCCGATCGCCACCGCCCAGAGCCGTCTGACCCTGGCCGTGGATGCCCTGCACCCCAACAACAACGCCGAATCGATCAATGTGGGCGCGCAGTACGCTTTTACGCTGCCCTCCACCGGCACGCTCTATGTGCGCGGCGGCTACAAGGCCCTCGGCCTCTCCGAGACGGAGTTCGGTCCGACCGTCGGCGGCGGCGTCTATCTGCGCATGATGGGTAATGTCGGCGTCAAGTTCGATTATGCCTACCGTTCCGTCGGCGTGCTCGGCTCGGCGCACTGCTACAGCATGGGCGTCTCCTTCTGATCCGGAGGGGCCCTTTTTCCAGACGACAGCAACCCCACCTCTCGTTCCCACCCCGGCTCCGGGCTGGAGTGGGAAAAGTTCACCACCTCTCGTTCCCACCCCGGCTCCGGGCTGGAGTGGGAAGAGTTCACGACCTCTCGTTCCCACCCCGGCTCCGGGCTGGAGTGGGAAGAGTTCACGTCCTCTCGTTCCCACCCCGGCTCCGGGCTGCGGTGGGAACGCTTATTTTTAAAGGAACGCATCAGATGTTCAACAGGTCAGCACACGCCCTGCTCATCAGCGCCGCGCTAGGGCTGCTTCTCGGCACCGCCTGCCATCGCGCCCAGGGCCCAAAGGAGACCATTCTCGCCCGCGTTGGCGACCGGACCATCTCGACGAATGAATTCATCACCCGTGCGGAATATACGATCCGCCCGCCCTTCTGCAAAGGGGATAATTACATTCAGCGCAAGATCGTCCTCAACTCATTGATCGCGGAAAAGCTCTATGCCCTCGAGGCGGGGGAGAAGAACGAATTGAGCCAGAACGAGCAGTTCCAGCTCTACCTGCAGGGCCGCAAGGAGCAGGCGATGCGGCAGTGGCTCTTCAACGAGGAGTTTTTCACCCGGGTGGCTCTCGATACCATGGAAGAGAAGGCGCAGTACAAGCTGGCCGGAAGAACCTACAAGCTCTCCTACTACTCGATGGCCGACAGCTCCATGGCGCGGCGGGTGCGCGAGAGTTTGCAGGAGGGCCGCAGCTTTGAGGAGTGCTTCGCCCGCTATGGCGGCGACATCGCCACGATTCCCAAACGGGAGCTGGCCTGGTCGGGGCCGGAACCCGACGAATTCAAGTCTCATTTTTTCGCCGCTGCGTTGAAAAAGGGCGAGGTGGTGGGGCCCTTTGCGGCGGAGAAAGGTCTGTATTTGGTCGCGCGGGTCGATGGCTGGACCGACCGCCTCGTGCTGGGCGACAAGGAGGTCCGGCAGCGCTGGCAGGATGTCACCGACAAGCTGCGCAGCCAGCACGCCACCGCCGCCTACGCGGAATGGGTCGGCGGCCTGATGCGCGGCAAGACGCTGCGCTTCGACGGCCAGACCTTCCCCCGGGTGGCGAAGGTCATGGCTGATTTCTACCTGAAAAGCGATGCGGAGAAAAAACAGCTGCTCAATCGCCAGCTCTGGAATACCGAGGATACAACCCGGACTTCCCTACCCGTCGAGTCGCTCGATGAAATCGCCGACCTCCCCTTCATGGTCCTCGATGACCAGCTCTGGACCGTGCGGGATCTGCAGAAACTGCTGCTGCGGCATCCTCTGGTCTTCCGCAACCGCCAGATCCCCAGCGGGGAGTTCGGCCTTGAATTCCGTAATGCCCTCGCCGACCTGGTCCGGGACCTGGTGGTGACGGAGGCCGCCTACAAAAAGGGGTATGACCGCGCCCCCCTGGTGCAGCGCACGGTGCAGATGTGGCAGGACAACCTGCTCGCCACCTATCAGCGCAACCGCTATTTGCGCGAACAGGGCCAGGAGGCGGAGTTCTACAAGAGCTATCTCCCGGTCATCGAGAAGGAACTCAATCCGCATTTCGTGGCCTTGAGCAAAAAGTATGGGGATCGGATCGAGATCAATACCGAGGCCTTTGAAAAGATCAAGCTGACGCGGATCGATATGTTCGCCACCGAGAAGAACGTCCCCTTCCCGATCGTTTCGCCCAACTTTCCCTTGCTCACCACCCATAATCTGCTCGATTACGGGAAGAAAATGGCCCCCCAGAATTAGGCTTGCATTTGCCTGAAAATTTATGTATTATAAAAGGTTTATGGGTGGACATAATCAGGAACCTTTCCCGGCCTGCCGAGTACAACCATGCAGACAGGGCAAGATCGATGAACGTTGAGTTAATCCAGGAAAATTGGCACAACGGGCGCATCACCGCGCTGCAACACTGTAAAGAGAGGAAAGTATGACCAACGGTTTCAGCGGTTCGAACGGACGGCAATCGCAAAACTCCCGCAACGGATACCGGAGCCGCACGGCACCGGCCGCACTGCTGGTGATCGCACTGCTGGCCCTGGCGCTCTTCGCCGCCAGCGGCTGCAGCAACAATAACGATAATAACAAGGATCTGGTCGGCAATTGGTACAAACTCTCCGACTTTGACGGCGTGCCGCGCTCCGATGCCGTCGTCTTTGTGATCGGCGACAAGGCCTATGTCGGCACGGGGTACGATGGCGATAACCGCCTCAAGGATTTCTGGGAATACGATTCGCAGCTGAACAACTGGACCCGCAAGGCTGATTTCCCCGGTGCAGCCCGGAACGGCGCCGTGGCCTTCGCCACCTCCTCCAAAGGCTATGTCGGCACCGGCTATGACGGCAACTCCCGGCTCAAGGATTTTTACGAGTACGATCCCGCCTCGAACAGCTGGCGCCAGATTGCCGACTTTGGCGGCTCGGCGCGCTATGGCGCCATTGCCTTCGGTATCGGCGACAAGGGCTACGTCGGCACCGGCGATGACGAAAATTATCTCAAGGATTTCTGGGAGTACGATCCCGCCACCAATCTGTGGACGCAAAAGGTCAGCATGAGCGGCGCCAAGCGGCGCGATGCCGTCGCTTTCGTCATCGATGGCAAGGCCTATGTCGGCACCGGCCTCAACAATGGCACCTACGAGAGTGACCTTTGGCAGTATGACCCCGCCGGCGACAAGTGGACCAAGAAAAACGCGATTGCGGATGTCTCGAGCAAGGATTTCGATGACGACTATACCAATATCGTGGGCATGAGCAAGGTCGCCTTCGCCATCAACGGCACCGGCTTTATCACCACCGGCGGTCAGGGCACCGCGGGCACAACGGCTTGGGCCTACAATCCGTCGACGGACCGCTGGACGCAAAAAACATCGCTCGAGGCCTCAGGTCGGGCCGAGGCGGTCGGTTTCGCCATCGGCGACCGCGGCTATGTGGCCACCGGGCGGAATTCCAGCTACTACTTTGATGATCTGTGGGGATTCACCCCTGGCGCCGAGCAGAAGGACCTTGATAAAGTCACGATCCTGGAACCCTGACCTTCGTTCCTCCGGACCTACACTGCTCTGCGCGCTGCAGGCGCCGCAGAGCAGTGTTGCTCCGATCTTGCACACGATGAAAGCCGCACCGCGCGCTTTCATCCCCAACCCCCTCAATCAATGGGTGGCCACTAGATTATGATATCCTATCCCCGGCTGGCCGCCGGGATGCGCATCGCGCTCTTTTCCCTGCTCCTTGTCACCACCGCGCTGTTCGTCCTGGCCTGCAGCAAAAACACCACCGAACCTGCCCTGGGTGAGAAATACATCGAATCCCAGGCCGGTCTCACGGTCATCGATACCTTCACGGTCAGCCTCTCCACGGTGATTCTCGACACCTTCGTCAATTCGGGTACCGGCAGCATGCTGGTCGGCATCTCCCAGGATGACCGCTTCGGCAAGATCTCCAGCACCTCCTGTCTGCAGCTTGGTATTCCGGCCAGCTATGATGTCGAAGCCGATGATGTCTATGACTCTCTCCGCCTGGTTCTCACCTATAACGAGTATGTCACCGGCGACACGACAGTGAGCCAAAAGATCAACGTTCATCAGCTGCGCGAAAAAATCGATCTTCAGGATGAGCAGATCAACACCAGCACCGTGGCCCTGGACTACGACCCTGAGCCCATCGGCACCCTGATCTATTCGCCCAGACCGCACCGCACGCCCGATACCCTGGTGATCCCGATCAGCGACGCCATCGGCCAGGCGCTGTTTTCCCGGATGCAGGAGGACGCAGCGGATCTCGCTGACGTGAGCCACTTTATCGACTACTTTCACGGCCTGATGTTGCGCCCCGATGAGGCCTACCCGGGCGCCATCGTCGGCTTTAGCGCCGGCACCACCACGGTCAGCTTGCGGCTCTATGCGAGCCGGGGCGGCATCGAGCATGAAAAGATCGTCAATAGCTTCAACCTCTACAATGTCAATGCCCAGTTCAATTCCATCCAGCATGATTTTACCGCCACCCCGTTCACGGCGCTGACCGAACAACGCCATGCTCTGCCCGCCACACTGACCGAAGGCAAGGCTTTCCTCAAGGGCGGCATCGGCGTGGTGATGCGGGTCGATTTCCCTACCCTCGGTGAGCTGCTGCTGCGCGAACGCGGCAAGCTCGTTGAAGCCAAGCTCATGCTCGCTCCAGAAAAGAACAGCTACAGGGAGTTCGAGCTCCCGACACAACTGATCCTGCAGCAAGCCGACAAGCTGAACCGTATCTCCGCCAGCCAGATCGCCGCCGGAACGCTCAGCGTCGATGAATTCTACGATGAAGAGACCTATTACACCTTCAACATCACCGATTATCTGAACAACGAGCTGGCGGATTCCTGGGTCGATCCGGAGAAGGGACTGGTGGTCTCGATGGCCGCCACCACCCTGAAGAGCAGACTGGACCGGCTGATCATTGACGCCGGAAACAAGCACACCAGGCTGAAAATCTATTATCTATCTTACTGAGTTCATGCCATGACCAAAAAATACCTCCTGCTGGCCCTGCTCCCGGCCTTGCTGCTGGCGCCTGGCCTGCAAGCGCAAACCCCGAACTCGCCCTATTCGATGTTCGGCATCGGCCAGGTGATCGATGACAGCTATGGCATCAACCAGTCCTTCGGCGGCGCGGGGATCGGATTGCAGTCGGGGCAGTTCATCAATCATGCCAACCCGGCCTCCTACCTGGGGGTCCTGCCCCATGCCTTCATCGCGGAACTGGGCGCCTATGGCATGCTCAACCGCTCCGAATCGGGCCAGACCTCGCAGCACACCGGTGATATCAATATCAACTATTTTTCGATGGGACTCTATTTGATGGAGCGGTGGACGACCAGCGCCGGGTTCGTTCCCTTCAGCTACGTCGATTATACCATTCACTCCAGGGACGAGATCGGTGGCGAACTGACCACCATCGACAAGGTTTTTAAGGGGACAGGGGGGTTGAGCAAGGTCTATTGGGGGAATTCCTTCAGGATCTTCAAAGGATTGGCCCTGGGTATCAATACCTCCTATGTCGGCGGCCCGATCACCCAGACGGAATCGGCGGCCGCATCCGGCAGCTTTTCAGGGTATCTTCTCAAAACCGAGCGCTCCGCCTACGGCCTCTATTTTGATTACGGCTTGCAGGCTTGTGCGCCGTTCCGGGAATGGATCTGCACGCTCGGACTGACCTATGCCCCGGCCAAAAGCCTGACGACGGTCGGCGAGCGTACCTTCACCTACGACAGCAAAACCAGCAAGCTGGAAGAGGACCGGATCCAGGATATCAAGTTGCCGCAGCGCATCGGCATCGGCATCGGCCTGCAGCACGGCAGCCGCTGGCGCGCCGGCGCTGATTACGAGCTGTGCAAATGGTCCGCGATCGATTTTTCCAATCCCTATTTGAACACGCGCAACAGCCAGCGCCTTTCCGCCGGCATGGAATATATCCCGAGCGCCAAGGGCAAGGCCCCGGGGGTTTTTTCTTACCGGCTCGGGGGCCGCTATAAAAGCTCCTATATGGAGATTGGCGACACCCCTATCGACGCGCTGGCGCTGGATCTGGGGCTGGGCATCGCCATCAATCCGGTGTTCAATTTCAACGTCACCCTTGAATATGGCCAGGAAGGCACCCTCAACAGCCACCTGATCCGCAACAACTACCTGGCGGTCTATGTCAACTACTCGCTGCACGATTTCTGGCGGCGGCGCAACTACTACTAGGATTCACCAGAACCCCGGCCCGGCGTTTCGCACTGCAAGACGCGGGCCGGCCGGGCCGGAGTTGATCTGCCGCGCCTTCTTTCCACCGCATCGCTCCCCCTATTTAACCCTGAAGCATCCACACCCTCACCGCGACTAACGCACCAGCGCCATCTTGTGCACCACCATGTGCACCCCCTGGCGCAAACGCAGAAGGTACAGCCCGCTCGGGCAGCTGGCCCCGGACTGGGTGCGCCCGTCCCACATCAACTCATGTTCGCCGGCCTGCATCACCCCCTGCCATAAGCGCCGCACCTGTTGCCCCAAAGCGTTGAAAATCACCGCCTCGACCGGCCCCGCCACCGGCAGCGCAAAGCGTATGGCGGTGGGACCGTTGAAGGGATTGGGATAGCTGCCGCTGAGATAAAAGCCCTCGGGCTGGATCTCCGTGTCGCGCCCCGCCACCGCATCCAGATCCGGAAGAAGCAGATGCTGTTCTCGCGTCGCGATCGTAAACACGGCGACGCCATACGCCGGCAGCGTCAGCCGCAAGGTGTCCAGTTCGGAGCCGCGCAGCATCTGGCTGGTGCCCGCATAGAGGTTGTTGAGGTAATAGAGCCCCTCCGGACGCAGGGGGTCGCTGAAAAGGAGCCAATCCGCCGGCTTGAGCGCCAGGGCGAGCGCCTGAACCTGGTTGCTGAAATTCATCAGCGCCAGGCCGTTGGCATCCCGGAAGGGACGGGCCATGGCGTAGACAACGGCTCCCGTTTCAAGGCGCAGCTGGATGTTGCGGTCGCTGTTCGTGATCTGGCCGTCGCCGTTGCTGTCCTCGAACTGCGTCCGGAAGGCGGGGAACTGCGCGCGGATCTGCGCCAGCTTTTGGTAGTGCGACGTCAGCAGGGGCGCATAGAGGCCGCTCCAGTTGATCGTGCCGCGGCGGCGGACATCGAGCGAGCTGCCGTACAATCCCATACCGGCCTCCTGGCCGGCATAGAGCAGGGGCGAACCCGTGGCCATGAAGAGGGCGGTGGAAACCGGCAGGGTCTGCTCGCCGCCGCCGTAGCGATAGATCACGCGGTCTTCGTCCTGGTTCTCGAGGAAGCGCAGGAAAAAGCTGTTGGATCCGGGCCGGTAACTGCTGTTGGCGAGGCGGAGCTGCAGTGTCGCCGGGCTGGGAAAGACACTGAGGGAGCTGAAGAGATTCCAGTCATAGCCCATGTCCATCCCGCCGCCCTTGTCGGCATAATTGTCCTCGGTCCCGCTGCCGGTTCCGGCGGTCTCGCCCAGCAAGAGAATATCGGACTTGACCGTGCGCAGGGCGAGGCGCAGTGGCTTGTCGAAATCATTCACGCCATAGCGGCGGTGCGGTCCCCACCAGACATCGAAGCGGAAACCGTCGATCTCGAACTCGCGCAGCCAGTACTTGTAGACCTCGAGCATATAGGTGCGCGCCTCGGCATCGCTCCAGTTCCAGTTGAGCAGGGCATCGGAGAAGCCGCTGTAATAGACGATGCCATCGCTGGAGACCGATTGGCCCAGGCCGTTGGTGTCGTGGCTGATCGGTTCGTGCTGATAAAAGTCGTAATAGCGGCTGTATTTGCGGTTGGCGCGGGCATCGAGGGCGAAGGGATGGGAGCGGCTGGAGTGGTTGGGCGTAATATCGAGGATGACCCGCAGTCCGGCCGCGTGCGCCGCGCTCACAAACTCCTTGAAATCGGTATCACTGCCATAGACCGGATCGACATGCCGGAAATCGATGATATTGTAGCCAACGTTGGCCCCCTGATCGATGACCCCCTCCACATCCATCACCGGCAGAACCCAGATGATGTTGAATCCCATCGCCTTGATATACTCGAGGCGGGGGATGGCATCGGCGATGCGGCCGCCCGAGGTGAAGGATTTGAAGAAGAGACAGTAGATGCGGGCGTCGCGCACCCACTGTGGCACCGTAGCGGTGACGGGAAGCACCACCGCACTGTCGGCACCGATGGTGAAAAAGGCCTCCGCGCTGCCACTGAACCCATCGGCATCGCTGACCGTGAGCTTGATGCCATAGTCTCCGGGCGCGCGCGGCGGGTCGATCTCGTGAACGAGATCGCTGCTGCCGTCGAGCGCCGGCAAGGGCTCCGGATTGAGGATCGAGGTGCTCCAGCAGTATTGCATGGCCTTGCTCTGCGGGTCGCGGGCGCTGCCGGTGATCTTGATCCTGGCGCCGCTGCGGGCCAGGGTGATGCCAGGCACCGGAGTCTGCGGCAGGGGATAACGCAGGCGCAATGTGTCGCTGTACTGCACCGCTCCGGCAAGATCGGCCAGGCCGACCACAAAGGTGTTGACGCCGCGGCTGCAGGTGACGGTCCTGCTGTACTCCCCATCCGGCTCGGGAGGGAGCACGACCGGGCTCTTGCCGGACTGCAGCAGGGTGAGATTCTTGACCGCGGCAAAGTCGCGGTTGACCCGCCAGCGGATGGTTTTCTCGCCGGCGAAGAGGCTGTCGCAGGAGGGGGTCATGAAAAAGAGATCACCGGACAGGGTGGTGAAGCGGACGCTGGCGGTGACGGCAGCTCCGCTGCGCGCGAGCAGATGCAGCTCGACCGTATGTTCGCCGTTATCCAGGGCGGGCAGAGGGAAACGGATCAGCCCCAGCGCCGGAATATAGGCGCGCTCGAGCGTGCCGGCTGCCGTGCCATCGATAATGACGGTCGAAGCGGCGAGGAGCAGGGAGTCGCCCTCCGCGACGAACGCGCCGGCGGTCAGATAGGGCGCGGTGCTGGTGACCAGCGCCCCTTCGGCCGGGGAGAGTTCGAAGAGCATCAGGGATTCGGGAGTGAGAACCGAGTTGTTATTGTCGCCGGCATTGAAGAGGGGATTGAGCGGGTCGCTCAGCCATTGCCAGGAGGAGCCCGAGGCGTTGAGGTGCTCGTGAAATTTGTAGTTGTAGGTTGTGCCGATGGTGAGGGTGTAGGGCTTGACATAGCAGCCGAGGCTGTCGATCCAAACCATCTCCGAGGGGGCGCCGGCGGCGATGACCCCACTGGCGTTGGGGCCCCAATTGTTAAAGGTGCCGGGCACAAAGGCGCGCTGCACGGTGGCAGCGGTCGGGTAATGGCGAAGGGTGACGCTGATGGAGGCGGGCGCTGCGGCTGAAGCCAGCGCCAGCAGAATGAGGAGCGCGAGACGCTTCATAGTTTAGTCGCTTTCATGGGCAAGGGAGGAGGGACACCAGAGGGCGATCGGACAGCGGCCACAGTCGGGTTTGCGGGCATGGCAGATGCTCCGGCCCAGTTTGAGCAAGTTCATATGCAGGGAGTAGCTCTTGCCATCGGGGACGAGCGGCTGCATCAGTACGTGGGTTTTTTCCGCATTCACGTGCGGAGGCACCAGGGCGAGGCGCTGGCAAATACGATGGACATGGGTATCGACCGGAAAGACATCGGCACCGCAGCTGGCCATAAGGACCACACTGATGGTCTTGATGCCGACCCCTTTAAGCTGCATGAAGGTGCTTTGCACCTCCAGGGGGTCCTGGCTGCAGAGGAAGGTGAGGTCCAGGGTGCCATAGGTGGCCTGGATCCAGCGCAGTATGTCGCGGATGCGGACGCTCTTCTGATTGGCGAGCCCGGCCGGCCGGATCGCTGCGGCGATGGCCTCGGGCTCGGCCTGGCTGACCGCTTCCCAGGCGGGAAAGGCCGCGCGCAGCCGGGCAAAAGCGAGGTCGCGGTTGCGGTCATTGGTGGATTGGGAAAGCACCGTGAGGATCAGGGTGGCGAGCGGATCTTCTCCTGTCTGCCGGAGTGGCTCTCCGAAGGCCTCCTCGAGACGCGCGGTGATCAAAGCGGTGCGCTGTGCCGGCTTGAAGCGGCCGATCCACTCGGTGCGTGCTGCTGCAAAGCGGGCCGGTAATTCCGCGGCCGCTGCAGCGGGGACCGGGGCACGGAAGGCGCGCGCAAAAGCATGGCGGCGGATGGCGGCAGCCAGACAGGCAGGGGAGGGGCAAAGGTGGCAACCCCGTCCGGATAATTCGTGGCGGGGATCGAAGCGCACCAGGCCCTGCTCATCGCGGACCAGGCGCATGACCTCGCTGGCGGGTTTGACGCTGCGGCAGCCGATGCAGGTGCGCCGGGATGGGGGACGTATGGTCGGCAGAAAAACTCCTGTGCAATAAAACTAAAGATAGAGTATTTTACTGCGAATTTCAAGCAAAAAGCACACCGGGTACCCCCCGAAATCTTGTTCCCACCTGACATCTCGTGCCGTCTACCCCCAGAATCTTGCTCCCACCTGACATCTCGTGCTGTGTACCCCCCGAAATCTTGTTCCCACCTGACACCTCGCGTCGCGCACAGGCGCGCGGGCAGGGGGGGAACAGATGAGAGTACGGATGGGACTGGCTGAGTTGATGTCGAGGGGTGCCGTAATGCGGCACGGCGGAAGCGGCTGCCGCAGCGGGTGGAATCCAGATTTAAGCCGGTGGGACCCAGATTTTTGGGGGTGTCCTGAAAAGAACACCGGACCCGGTAGAGTGATGGTGGGGCATTGATGTCACATATATGGCGAAAAAATAAAATATTTAATAAATAAATAATAAATTTGTTGCATAAATGGGGCATAGTCGCTATATTTAGGTGGCTCAAATGGGCCGATTTATTCACGTTCCCCGGATCAGGCATTCGTAGAGACGACATCAGAGGGGCAGCGGCGCGGATCGGATTTGGCTGGGTGATCGGAACGGATGGAATCCAGGGCGAACGCTTCCTCATTTCTGCAATTGCTTGCGGGACAGGTGCTCTCCCGCATGACGGTCGGTGTCATTCTCACCGACGCTGACGGCCGGATCGAGTGGGTCAACGACCGCCAGCAATGGTTTACCGGCGTCCCGCCCCAGGGATTGCTGGGCTATTCCATGTTCGAACATCCGGGCCTCTTTTTCGAAGCCCTCCATGATGCCCTCCAGTATGCCCTGGTCAAGGGCAAGATGCGCCAGATCCTGCTTCGCCAGCATCACCTCCACTGCCGCATCGAGGTTACGCCCCTCTTCGTTGAGGGCCGCCTCCTGGGTGCGGCGGTCTGTTTTTATGAGGTGACGGCTGCAGCCGCAGAGGCCGAAGATCCCCTGAACCAACTTGTTGCGGATGAACAGCGGGCGATGGTACGGATGCTCTCCGCGCTGCTCGACGGTTTGCCGCTGGCGGTGGCGGCGGTGACCCGGGATGGCGCGGTGCTCTATGTCAACGCCCCCTGGCGCACGACCATTGCCGGCGATGCGCTGGACCGGCCGCTGGCGGAGATGCTCCCCGAGCCGGCACGCAGCAGCGTGGCCGCAGCCCTGGCCGCCAGCTGGAAGGAGGGGAGCGGCCGCCATGTCGAGAGCAGCACGGCTGCGGAGTGTGCCCGTCATTTCTGGGTGGCCCCGCTGCCGGCCAATCCGGAACTGACGCTCGGCCTGGTCGCCGTTCTCCCGGCATGGCCGGGCGGCACGGGCGGCCAGAACCACTTTGCCTTGCAATTGACCAATCTTTGCCAGTTCGCCGGCCATATCGTCCACGATATCCGCAATCCGCTCACCACTCTCAAGTGCGAGCTCGAGGTGCTGCGTGACGAAAACCTCTATGAGGAGGGCGGCGCGCACCGGTTCCAGGAGGCCATCGACCTCTTCGAAACGCAGGTCCGTGAGATCACGGAGATCCTCGATCAGATCGAACCTATGGGGGCCGATGCCCCCGGTCCCGTCGATGCTGTCTCCGTCGTCGAAGTGGTGCGGAACGCGCACTTTGTCGCCGAGTGGCGCCGTCCCTACAAGAGCATGCATATCGAACTTGACCTGCCGGAGGATTTGCCCTCTCTCACCTGTGACGGGGTGCGGCTGCAAAAAGCGCTCACCGGGCTGCTGCTGCATGCCCTTGACCAGGCCGGCGTCGCCGGCGCGATCACCTTCAAGGTGGAGCAGCTCCGCCCGGACACGCTGGGGCTGCGGCTTCTCTTTAGGACCGCGGGGTCCGGGCTGAACCAGCCGCTGCCGCCGCGCCCGCCCTGGAACTCGAAAGATATCGTGCTGGCCATGGCCTATGCGGTGATCATCGAACTGGATGGCACCTTCGACATGCAGCGGCGCCACACCGGTGAAACTGAAATTGTGATCACGTTGCCGGGACTCGATGAAGCGGCCCCAGCCGCGGCGGGGGTGTCCCACGCCTGGTGAAGCGGCCCGGCGCGGCCCCGCTCGTCCCTGCCCGGCAGAGGTGGATTGTGAGGTAACTGTGAACGAAAACGTGCAAAAAATATCGGTAGACCGGCAACTGCGCATCGAGAGCTGTTTTGGCGATCTGCTGCAGCGCCATCTGGGTGAAACGCTCAAGGCGGGCCAGCTCTTGCAGCGGCGCCTGCAGGCGATCGGCTGGCCGGAGGCCGCCGTGGCCCTGCAAGCGGCGGTGAAACAGGGCCAGACCAGCAGCGGCGAACAGGAGTATGCAGCGCCCCAACTGGCCCTGCAATGGCAGGTCGAACCCTGGGTCGAGGGGGAGCGGGTCCGCGGCGCTCTCCTCGCCATCCGCGAGATCACCTGGGAGAAGCGGCGGCAGCGCCAGTTCGAACTCAGCCGGCAAATGACCCATATGGGGCAACTCGCCCATCAGGTGGTCTCGCGCCTCCATCAGCCGCTGGCCTCCATCCTTCATCAGATTGGCTGTCTGTTACTCGAGGAACCAACCGGGACCGACTGGCCGCGGATCCGCCAGGAACTGGGAACCATTCAGGAGCAGATCTATGCGCTTTCCCAGCTCACCCAGGCCCTCGATGCCTTCAGTCCGGATGAGAACGGCAATGGCAAGCTGGTGCAGCTCACGGCCATCCTCGAAAAGTCGGTCGAGGTCAGCCAGCTCCTCACCGCGCAGCGGGGGGTAGGACTGCGCCTGCAGGCCCGGCCGGAGCCGGTGATCATCTATGCCAATGAGATCATGCTGGAACAATGCCTGTTGCAGCTGCTGCGCAACGCGATCGAATTCTCGCCCGAGGGTGGCGAGGTGAGTGTGCGTTGCGAACAGAGCGAGGGCATGGCCGTGGTGGCCATCCAGGATGCGGGACCCGGTATGAGTCCAGCCGAACTGGCCCATGCCTTTGATCCCTTTTATACGACCAGAACGCCCGATCATCTCGGCCTTGGGCTTCCGATCAGCTACAGCATCGCCGCGCAGTACAAGGGAGTACTGGAACTGGAGAGCACGCCGGGCAGCGGCACCACGGCGCGTCTCCTCTTTCCCATAGCCAAAAGCCTGGTCAAGAAAGGATAATGAATGGGTGACAAAAAAGCCAGCGACCGCACGATTCTGGTGATCGACGACGACCGTTCCGAGCTGGACTCCCTGGTGCGATTGCTTAAAAAGAGTCAATACAGCTGTCTTACGGCCATGAATGCGGAGGATGGCATCCGGCTATATGCGCGCGAGCGGCCGATGATCGTCCTTTCGGATATGCGGATGCCGGCCAATGACGATGGCATCCGGGTGCTGGAGGAGGTGCGCCGGATCGATCCCGAGGCGGTGGTGATCCTCTATACCGGATACGGCAGCATCCCCAATGTGGTCGAGGCGTTTAAAAAGGGGGCCTTTGATTATATCCAGAAGGTGCAGACGCACATCGACATCCTCCAGCCGATCGAGCGTGCCCTCAAGTTCGCACGGATGCAGCACGAAAACGCCTATTTGCGCAGCCGGCTGGACCTGACCGATAATTCCCTTTTTTACGGGGCCGTCGGGAGCACGCCGGTGATGCTCGAGCTTTTCGAAAAGGCGCGGCGGATCGCGCTGACCAATGCATCGGTCATGATCGTCGGCGAGACCGGCACCGGCAAGGATGTCATTGCCCGGGGCATTCATTATCACAGCCAGCGCCGCGATGAGTCCTTTGTCCCGGTCGCAGTGGGCGCCCTCCCCGACAATCTGCTCGAGGGCGAGCTTTTCGGTCATGTCAAGGGGGCTTTTACCGGCGCCACCATCGACAAGGCCGGCCTGTTCGAGGCAGCGGACAAGGGGACCATTTTTCTCGACGAGATCTCGGAGGTCAGCTTTGATCTGCAGCACAAGCTGCTGCGTGTTCTGCAGGATCACAAGGTGCGCCGCCTCGGCAGCCTCAAGGAACGCGAGGTGGATGTCCGGGTCATCAGCGCCACGAACCAGGAACCCGATTACCTGGTGCGCGAGAAGCGGCTGCGCGAGGATCTTTTTTACCGGCTTCAGGTCATCCGGCTCTCGATCCCACCGCTGCGGGAGCGCCGCGAGGACATCCCGCTGCTGGTCTATCATTTCCTGCGTCAATACCGGCACTATGGACCGATCGAGGTCGAAAAGATCTCGAGCGATGCGCTGCTGGCGATGCAGCAGTACAACTGGCCCGGCAACGTCCGGCAGCTGCAGCATGCCATCGAGCATATGGTCACCATGGCGCAGAAGAGCGATCTGGAACTCGATGATCTGCCCGAAGACATCCTGCCGCGGCAGAAGAAGATGTTCGTCCAGGTCACCGAGGACATGGATTTCAAGCAGGCCAAGGCGGTGATCATCGCGCAGTGGGAAAAGCAGTACATCGAAACCCTGCTCGATAAATACAAGACGATCGCCAAGGTGGCCAAGGTCGCCGGGCTCAACCGCAAGACCATCTACCGCCTCATCGAACACCACAAGATCAAGTGGCCGCGCCATTCGGCGGCGGCTGCAGATCCCGGGGAAGAGGAAGAGGAGGAGGAGGAGCTTCTCGATGAGGAGGGCCTCGACGATCTCACCGGGGAGGAAGAGGAATAGCATATGCGCCCCGCGGCCCGCCGCGGGGTTTTTTATGGGATGTAACAAAGCTGGTACGTTTGCAGGGCACCATGTCCACTAAATGCAACGACGATAACTGTATTATATAAAAAGAGTTATAATATCGACGGAACTGAATCGGCTTCACTGGTCACATTTCCCATCGCCCGCGCCCGCCTCCGGCTGTCTCCGCGTTGCTTGTCTTACCACAATTATAATAAAAACAATAATTCAAAAGCTTCTGGAAATGTGCAGATTCTGGCACAATAGTTGTTTGCGATGATAATGCAGTCTGTTGCAGCCCTGCAGATGCCGTCCGGCTGGGTCGGGAGGATCACGGGACGGTCCGCGGCAGGGATTTGCGCCATCACATCCTTGGATAGGGACTTTACGAAAGGTGCAACCAGTGACCATGCAAACACCGCGCAAACCGGCCCGGACGGTCGTCGTCGCCACCAGCGATCGCAATCTGGAGGAGACGCTGCGTGAACAGCTGGCGGCCGAATACCGCGTGGAATGCGTCCGCCGCGGCGCCGAGGCGATTCTGCAAATGCTGGAGAACGAGATCGATTTATTGCTGGTGGATATTGACATGAACGGCCAGATCGGCACGGAGATCCTCCCTGTCATCCGCCGACTGCGTCCCCGCCTGCCGGTCATCCTCATCTCGGATGATTTCACCTATCGCATCCGTAAAACCGCCGCCGAGCAGGGCGTTACCTTTCAGAGCGTCAAACCGCGCTCCACCAGTGAGGCCCACGACATCATCACCGTAGTGGACAAGATCATCGCCCACAGAGAAAGATTGCCCGTCAATTGAGGCATACCCCGTTTCTTCCGGGTTGATGGTTGCGCACCCGCTCCCCCGACACTTATCTGCACAACCACCGCATCCGCGTCGTATCCTCGTGATACCAGCCATCAACCCGGCAGACTTGGCCCGTCAAGGGCCATTTTTTTTGCCCGCTCCTCCCTCTGCTCCACCCCTACTGCACCCCCGGCATGAGACATCGGCGCCACACCCGCCCCCTCGCTGTGTCCCTTTCAGGCGCTTTCCGCATTAAATAAATATTTACTAAACAATTATTAAAAAAGAAAAACCGATCTTGTAAAACAAATAAATAGAACAATTTAGCTCAATCGCCACCATTGAAGATTTTATTTATTCGCCGGCGCCAGGAGTTGGCACGACATATGCCTAAGCAGATGCGAATGGCGGCACTGTCCCCAAAGGCTGCGACAAGCCCCGCCGGCCGGGGCACTGCGCGCCAGGATCAGAAACAAACAGGCCTTGAATGTAGCAGAGGAGCAGATTCATGATCGAATATGCACGTGTTGTCCGCAGCGGCATCGGAAGGGGTGAACGGGAGCGGTATCTTGCCGGCAGGGTGGGCGCAGTCAGCCTGGTGCTGGCCCTGCTGGTGCTCGCGGCCCCGGGTTTTGCAGGCGGGCTGCTGGTGACCTGGGATGCCAACACGGAGAGCGATCTCGCCGGCTATCGCATCTATTACGGCGTGGCACCTTCGGTCTATCCCGAGATGGTCGACGTCGGCAATGTCACCTCCTATACCATCCAGAACCTGACCGAGGGGCAGACCTACTATCTCGTTGTCACCGCCTACGATCGCAGCGGCAACGAAAGTCTGCCCTCGACCGAGGTGACGGCCTCGGTCACCGCCGCGGAGGTCTATCTCACCCTGACCAGCACCGGCATCCAGGTCTACTGGACCGCACTGGCCGGCGCCGATCTCTATCGCGTCTATGCCTCCAGCGATCCCTATTTCACCCCGGCTACGCCGGTTGCCGAGAGCACGACCTCCTCGTTCACCGAGAGCGTCAATTACAAAGCCGTGCCCTTTGCCCGCTATTATCTGGTCCAGGCCCTTTCGGGTGGCATGGTTCTACACACCTTTGACCGCATCGGCGTCTTCAGCCGCGGGCTGCGCAAGGGGCAAAACCTGGTCTCCATGCCCCTGGTCCCGGCCGATAACAGCCTCAAGAGCGTTCTCGGCACCCAGTTGAACGGCGCTGCCAATGCCGGGCAGGCCGACAAGATCCTCAGCTGGAACGGCAGCGATTATGAAATCGCCTGGCTGGTGGAGGGAACCAGCACCGCCTATGACGGCAAATGGATGACCCAGGCGGGCGATCAGGAATCCTCCCTGAAACTCGATCCGGATCACTCCTTCTGGGTGGTCCTCCGCTCCACCTCGGTCGACACGGTCCTGACCTTCACCGGCAAGGTGAGTTGCGCTGCCAATCGCGAGATCGCGATCGCCCCGGGACCGAACTTTATCGGCAGCTGCTATCCGGTCGCCCTTTCCCTCGCCCAGAGCGAACTCGCCAGCGATGGAGTCGCCATCGGCAGCTCCTCCAGCGGCAAGTCGGACAAGCTCATGCGCTGGATCGGCAACAAATACGAGGTTGCCTGGCTGGTGGGCGGCACCGGGACCGCCTGGGACGGCACCTGGCTCAACGAAAGCGGCTCGGCGGCCACCTCCATCCAGTTCAATCCCGGCGTGGGCTATGTGCTGTGGGTCAAGGGCACCAACGCCGCCACGACCTGGAGCTATCCCAATCCGAAGCAAAATCTTTAATCCATATGTCGTAAAGGAGAATGACGATGAAACAACAGACTCGCGTATTCCGGCTTCTGGTCCTGCTTCTGGGCGCCATGGCGCTCGGCGCCTGGGCCGGCACCTTCGAGGCCATGTCCACCTCCGGTATCCTCGATGAGGACGGCACCACCCCCCTGAAGGGGAATGTGATGCAAATGCACGGCGATCTCGTCCAGCTCATCTGGACCGGTCCGGATGGCCAGATCGACGATCCCGATTCCCTTGGCCGCCCCACTGATGACGACTCCCTGCTCGGGACCACCTTCATCGGCTATGGCTATCCCTTCGAGCCCGATCAGGGCAAATTCAGCGTCATCTGGACGCACGACCTCCTGACCACCGGCAATGTCGTCTACATCCGCGCCTGGAATGATTCGACGGTCGTTTATGGCACACGCACCTATTATGGCAACTCGGATCTCTACACCCTGGCCTCCGGCTTTGACAGCCATGATTTCCGCACCTTCGGCATGACGCGCTCGGTCTCGACGCCGGTCGAACTGGCGGCTTTCACCGCCACTGCACTGCCCGGCGTGAACGAGATCAACTGGACGACCCAGTCGGAAACCAACAACCTGGGCTTCCATTTGCTGCGCAGCACTTCGCCCCATGGAGAGCGGATGCAGATCAACGACAAGCTGATCGAAGGTGCGGTCAACTCCCAGATCCGCCATGACTACAACTTTAAAGACTACAAGATCGAAGACAGGGTGGTCTACTACTACTGGCTGGCGGATATCGCCCTGGACGGCCAGATCAATTACAACGGGCCCAAGACCGCCGTGGCGGTGGCCAAACCGTCCGAATACCTGCTGGCGCAGAACTATCCCAATCCCTTCAATCCTTCGACCAGCATCAGCTATACCCTGAAGGATAACGGGATGGTCAAGCTGGCCATCTATAACATCCGCGGCCAACTCATCCGCCTGCTGATCAACCAGAACCAGATGGCCGGCCAGTACAACCAGGAGTGGGATGGACGCGACGAAAGCGGCATCGTCGTCCCGACCGGAACCTACATCTACTCCCTGGAGATCAATGGCTTCAAGGCGGTCCGCCGCATGACCATGGCCAAGTAATGCTCACGGGAACGTACCGGCGAATCGCGTTTATCTGAATCAAGGAGATTTCATGAAGTTGCAAACGCTGAAGAATATGGCGTCGCGAATCGCAGGGATGGCCATCTGGCTGCTCGCCCTGGCCTCCCTGGCCTCCGCACAATCGGGGACCAAGGTCCTGGAACTGGACGATCCGCTCACTACCGCAAAAACCATCGGCACCCAGCGTGGCGGAACGCTGACCACAACGGGGTGGACCACCAAAACCGCCCTGGACTATATTCAGTACAGCATCCCGAGCTGCTCCGCGGGCGAAATTTCGTTCGATGTGAAGGGCATATACGCCAGCAACGAGGTCTTTCCCAACATCGGCCATGACAAGGCCGGCGTAGAGGTCCCCGGCTCCGAAGATGTGCATTACAATCTCTTCAGCATGTGGGATGAGGACCTGGACGTAAGCTGGTACGGGATCACCCAGTGGCATAATCCCTACAAATGCTATATTCACATCTATGGCTACACCCCGGGCGATATTTACAAGTGGGGCCGGATGAAACTGCGTCTCAATGTCGCGGCCTTCAACGGCGGCTATGATGATGACCCGCACGCCTTCGAAGACCCCGCGGTGGGTCCCTTTGCCTGGGACAAAACCCATGTCTATCACCACCGCCTCATCTGGGGCGAAGGGATGATGAAATGGTACCTGGATGACGTGCTGATCAAGACCTGGGATTATTCCTCATTCGGCGCGGAATATGCGCCGCCGGACCATCGTATTCGCATCGGTTCGGGGATGCTCTCGCGCAGCGGCGGCTTCCAGGTGCCCATCGGCATCACCTACAGCAATTTCAAGTTCTACCGCTACAGGGACCTGACGCCCCCGCAGGTGGTGCGGCTTGATCCCCAGAATGCGGGCGAGGGCGTTGCTGTGGATGCCGACATCCTGGTTCATTTCAGCGAGTCGATGAATCCGACCGCCACGGCGGCGGCGTGGGCCATCTCGCCCACGGTGGCCGGGACGACCAGCTGGGTGGGCAATGCCCTCTATTTCCAGCCCACCGGCTTGCTGCAGCCCAACACGACCTATACCGTGACGGTCAGCACGGCGGCGAAAGACAATGCCGGCAACGCCCTGGCTGCTGCCTTTTCGGGCAGTTTCACCACCCATGCGCTCAATCCCGCCACCGTGGGGAAATACCAGCCGATCGACATCACCCTGGTCGCAACGGGCCTGGCGGCGACGACCAATCGCTATCGCGACGTGACCCTGAAGGGCGTCTTCACCGGGCCGACCAAAACCCTGGAAATCGAAGGCTATTGGGACCTGGGTGACATCTACAAGGTCCGCGTTGCACCGACCGAGGTGGGGAAGTGGACATTCAAGATCACCAGCACCAACGCCGGACTCAACGCCACTGGTTCCTTCGAGTGCGTCGAGAGCGGACTGCACGGCTTTGTCCGCCGCAATCCCAAGCGCCCGTACAGCTTTATGTATGACGACGGCACGCCCTGGCAGTGGCGCGGTGACACCTCGTGGCGCGGCTTCACCTCCATGCTGCCTTACGAAAGCCGCTGGAAGAGCTACATCGATCTGCGCGCAGCGCAGGGGTACACTGCCCTGCACTCCATCGTCGTCAGCTATATCAACGGCCTCGGCTTCTGGAAGAATGAGGGCGGGACCTGCTTCGCTGAAGGTGCTGAAACCAAGGATTACGACCGTCTCAATGCCGGCTATTTCCAGTGGATCGATAAACGCATCGAGTATGCCAACAGCAAGGGCATTGTCCCGGTCGTCTTTTTCACCTGGGCGCAGGAATACGCTAATTTCACTGAAGCACAGTTCAGCAAGTTCTGCCATTATCTCGTGGCTCGTTATGCGGCGATGAACGTGATCTGGGTGATCACCGGTGAATATGAAGAGATCATTGCCGACTATGGCCGGCCGATCTCCGAATACGAGACCTGGGGCCAGCTGATCTATGCGCTGGATCCCTATGATCATCCCATCACCCTGCATCCCTCGGGTCGCGGCACGAGCGCTCCGTTCGCCTCCCTGGCCTGGTCGGGGGCGATCATGCAGCAGACGCCGTACTACGTCCGTGATATCCGCCGCGACCATATCTATAACAAACCGGTGGTGAACGGCGAACCGCGCTATTTTTATCCGGCCGATCAGGATGAGGGTCCCAACGGACCCAGTCGCGTCGGTCTGTGGGAGATCGTCGCCAACGGCGGCTACTACACCTCCGGTTTTTTCACGACCTATGCGCCGGACAAGGGCGGCTATGACACCGCGGCCCTGCCGGAGGAACAGAAATGGGTCGAGATCCTCAACAAGTTCATGGATGCCATCCCCTTTGCGGAGATGGACCCGCATCCCGAGCTGATCAGCAGCGGTAATCTCATGACCATTCCCGGCAAATACTACTTTGCCTATAATGGCGTGGGCGGCGCGGTCACCCTCAACCTTTCCGGCTATCTCGGCAGTCTGCCGGCGCGGTGGATCAATCCCGTGACCGGTGCGGTCAGCGCTGATTTCACGGTCCAGCTGGGTGGCACGGTCACCCTGACCCCGCCCTTCAGCGGCGACTGGGCCCTGACCATCGGCCAGCAGAGTGTCGCCGACACGGTGCCGCCTCTGGTGCCGCGCGAGCTGAGTGCGGACAACCTGACCACCCAGAGCCTGACCCTCGTCTGGCAGGCTCCGGCCGCGGCCGCCGACGGGGACCTCCCCGCCAAATATCGCATCCTGCGCGATGGCGTACAGATCGCTGTGGTCAGCGATACACGCTACAGCGATGCCCATCTCCAGGAGGCGAAGGAGTATTCATACGAGGTTTACGCTGTCGACGATGCGGAGAACAGCAGCACCAGCGCCGCCAGCGGGCGTTTCGCCTGCCATGCCGATACCGAGCCGCCCTATCTCTGCCGGGTTTCGGTGGTGGCGGCCGATACCCTGATCGCCTGGTTCTCCGAGCCGGTTCAGGCCGCGGCCGCCCAGGTGGCGGGCAATTACCAGATCATGCAAAAAGTGCCGGTCTACGCCGCCTTCCTGGCGGCCGACCAAAAGTCGGTCAAGCTGGTCACCGGCCGGCATCAGACGAATATGGTCTATACCCTGATCGCGCGCAACCTTCTCGATCTGGCGGCGGTACCCAACCGCATGAGCGCCAACAACGCCCGCGGCTACTGGCTGCAGACCGATTATTCGGCCGCACTGATCATGCCGACCGCGTACCAGTGGGGCTGGCTGCATACCGGAGATACCTATTATCTCGACCGCACCCTGGCGCTCCTCGATATCCCGGCGCCTTTGCAGAACCTGCTCTGGCTCAAGACGGCGAATGAGGACCGGCAGATCAGCAGTGCCCTGTTCATCTCTTTCACCATCCCAAAGGCCTCCACCATCTATGTGGCCTACGATGCGCAAGCGGCCAGCGTGCCGGACTGGCTCTCAAGCTGGACCCGGACGGAGATGAGCATCAAAACCAGCGACACGGCGCTTCTGACCGTCTACGCCAAGTCCTTTGCTGCCGGAACCGTGCAGCTGGGCGGGAATAGCGGACTCAGCAGCGGCAGGATGTATGTGGTCCTGGTCAAACCGGTTGAGGAACTGGTCATCGGCAAACGGCCGATGGCGCCGGGCCTCATCCGGATGATGAGCAATTAATAATCCCAGATCTTATGAAACAGTGCGAGGAAGAGATGAAAGCTAATCGCAAACGCCACTGGCCGGTCGCCAGCGCGGCCCTGCTCTTGTCGCTGATAGCCTTCTCCTGCAGCGTGCGTCCGCACGCCGGGGTGAGCACGAGCGAGGGCAGCAAGGTGATCGTCGCGGCCGCTCCGGCCAAAGAGAGCCGCACCGAGAAGAGCACCGAACCGAAGCGCACCCGGGTCGTGCAGGCC
>DAOQAG010000037.1:24236-42256 GCA_035353815.1 bacterium | reverse complement strand
AAGCCCCGCCTGCTCGCAGACGGGGCTTAAAGGAGGGCTATGTCAAGTCAGACCTTGGTGACATTGGTAGCCTGGAGGCCTTTCGGGCCCTGGCCGACGTCGAAACGCACCTGATCACCCTCATCCAGGGATTTATACCCCTCGCCCAGGATGTTCTTGTAGTGCACGAAGACGTCATCCCCGGCTTCGCGCGTGATAAAGCCGTACCCCTTGGAGCTGTTGAACCACTTGACAGTACCGGTTTCCATTGACTCAACCTTTCCTTAAAGCGTTTACAGCCGGTCCGCTGGAGTCCGTTTTCCGCCCTAAAACAAAAAATCGCAGCGAGAGTGGTTTGCACTGCTCATCGCCACGATTCAGTATGGATGCACGAGTATGATCGACTGCCTGGTTACCGATTTCAGAAAGCGGCCAATAGCGGAGATGATTACTAAAGTAAAGTACAAAATGGTAATTAAAATAGCAAGGGATTTCTCGCTTTTTGCGATTTTTTTTAAACCGCACCCAAGGTTAACTTTAAAGAGTTAGCCAGCCCACTGCCGCGTCCGCCGCTCTCTGCCCTGTCTCCGGGTGGCCCCTAATTCTCGTCCCCATCTGTTGCCGCTTTCGCCGCTCTGCTGCGCCTCTGTGGCGCCCCCAATTCTCGTTCCCGCCTGCTGCCCTGCCGCGTCCGCCGCTCCTGGTCCCGCCCCAGAGTGGCGCTTTTTTCCCTTGACATCATGCCCGCAATCCTGTATGTTTAAACAGAGGAGCGAAAGCGAAGAGCCGCAGCAGCCAACCATGCAGGAGGATGTCATGGACGAGACTATTTATTTGGGGGATGATCCCAAAAGATCAATGAAGTGGCCGATCATCTCGTTTCTGCTCGCTTTCTTCGCCATCGCGCTGCAAACGGCAGCCAGCCTGATCCAGCATCGTCCCTGGGCCCCGATCTATGCCGTGCTGCTCCTGGCCTCCCTGCTGAGCGGTATCTATGTGTTGATGCACACCCGCCGCAACGGACTCCCGCGTCTGGTGATCCAGGAGAGCTCCCTCCACCTCAAGCCCGGCCTCTGGGCTAAATTGCGTTCCATCGCTGCCGCGGAGATCGATCATTTCGCCATTCACCCCAGCCGGGTGGATCTTTTCCTGAAAACGGAAAGCCACCAGGCCATCCCCCTCTCCTGCTATAATTTCGCGGAAAACAAGCGCCTCAAATCGGTGCTGAAGGCCTTCGCAGAACAACACCGGATCCCCTGCACCGAAACCGCCAGCTCCTCTGCAACCTCGCGGCTCTCCGCTCCCCACTGAACCGGAGATCCCTCCCATTCCTTCCCGGCCCGCCTCCATCCCTGCGGCGGGTCGTCCGGATCGCCCTGCCATGGAGCAGCAGATCGACAGCGGGCGAGGTGCGGTCAATTGACTTCGATGGCGCGCCAATCGGGCAATTGGGGGAAGGGCGCGTGCGGCAAGGTCTGGTACCAGTAACACACCGAAGCAATATCCGATCCCTGTGGCAGATAGCGGCCGCCATGGCGCCAGCCCAGATCCTGGATGGTCACCTTGAGCTCCTTTTCGAAGCGGATGGGATCGGCGATGTGCCAGCGGTAGAGACCGAAGCGCTGCTGCGAGCGGTAGGTCCCATCCGGGCGGATCACTTGATGCAGGCCGGAATAGGGCGTGCAGAATTCGGTGTATTTGCCGCTGCGGTCGAAATTGTACGAGCCGCAGAAATAATCCTCGGTGCCGGTCCCGCAGATGGTCGGATATTTTTCATCGCCGTCGAGGAAAAATTTGATCTCGCCCTCGCCCCACCAGCCGTTGTTGTTGACGCCCCAGGCCAGATAGGTGCCGACATACTGTCCCTTGCCCTTGATCCCCTCGGCGATGGTATAGACCGCGTCCGCCGTGGGCTGGGCCCGCCGGTACTGGGCATGGAAATAGGCGGCATCCGTGGGCACCTCGGCCAGGGCATAATCGATCTGGTAATAGAGGGTCATGGGCTCGGCATCGTTGAGGTTTTCCATGGTGATGCGGCATTTTTTACGGAACGGCATGGTCCAGTAGCAGTTAAAGGCGCTGCCGGGATTGACGCAGACCGCCAGCGAGCTGAGGGGTGCATATTCGTTCCAGCCCATGCAGAAAAAGGCCCCGACCGGGCACTCAACCGAGGGTTCCTTCTCGTCGTCCCAGTAGATGCGGAGGATCGAGAAGGCCCAGTTGCCGGTAGGTGTCATCCAGATGTGCTGGATCGCGCCAGAGCCGGTGATCTCCGCCAGGGTGAAGGTCTCGCCGGACTTGATGCGGATGAAGGGGTTGACCTTCCACCCTGCTCCGAGGTCGCGCGCAGCATTGGCAGCGTTGGCCTGGTTGGGCTGCTCTTTGTCCTCGAGGCGCGCCATTCCGCCCTTTCCCTTCTCTCCGCTGAAATTTTCCGGGCTGATCGAGCGGGTTTGTGCCGGCGCGAGGCGATAGAGGTTGCCCATGTTGGTTTCGAGGCCGTTGAACGGGATCTGGGCAAAAGCCATCCCGGGGAGCAAACATAATCCAGCGGTAAAAAGGCTCTTCGCGTTCATAGGTCGCCACCCTTTTAAATAGGTGAATGTTGTTGGGGATTTTACTCAACATATCCAATCCGAGTGCCAAAATCAAGAGCTTCCTTCGGTTGAGAGGAGGGGGTATCTGTTATTCAGCGGCCGGCGAAGGATGGCCACTGTTCCGATCTGCCCTTTCTGACCGATGGCGCAATTTGAAAAACACAGCGCTCGTGAACAAGAGGAATCCGGTCGCGAGGAGGAATTCAACAGCTTCCTGGTCCCGCCAAATCAGGAATCCGCCATCCTGTGGAAGACGGATAAAGCCAAAGATCGTATAGAGTACGCAGGCCGGCGCGAAATAGAGACTCAGGTACCAGTCGGGGGCCAAAAAGTTGACGAGATGGCCGGGCCGGGCCCGCTGCCTGGAGGCGAATAGGCGGAGGATGAGCCAGGCGATCGCTCCGTACCCGCCGACCAGGATGTAGGCATCGCTGAGGTGGGGCTGAATCGAATTGAAATTATGGAGATTTATTTCGTTCTGTCTGTTGTGCTGGGCGAAATACTCCGGGGTCGAAAGGTGTATGAGCCGCTGACCCCAGCTCAGCTCTTCAGCTGCGATGAAGAAAAGTCCGACTGCCAAAATCATGAAGAGGCCGGCATGCAGCGACTGCCGCAGTTTCACAAAACGCCGCGCTGTCGCCAGGGAAATGCAGGCGGACGCCAGGTAGAAAAAAGCCTGTGCCCATTCGATGGGGCTATCCTCCTGGATCAATTGGCCATAAAGTTCAGGAGAAGCGATCTTCAAAATTACAAACGCGGCCAGGAATAAGACGGAGAGGAAAAAGAGTGAGATTTTCATCGGGGGTTACCTTCGGAATCATACCGGGGCGCGTACTATTTTTATAATTCTGCAGGGACTCAGCCGGCCTTCAGGAACCTGCCGGAGGTAAAATGGGATGGCTTGTTATCCTGTGAATTCAGGACGGGCTGGTAAATAAAATCCGGGCCCATGGGTCCGGATGAAGTTGACAACAGGCCTGGCTGGGCTGGAGGTCAAAAACCGCGAAAATCATCCGTGGTCAGGCGTCTGATCTCTATCCCCCTCCTCCATTTCACAGGCCGGGCATTTCCGGCCTCCGCAATGCTGCCAAATTTCACAAACTTAACCAACACCGACCTGAAAAGCAAGGGAAATTCCGGAAATCATGCAATCCGCCGGCAAGTCTGCCCGACAGAGGCGTCTGAGAGCTGTTTACCATTGACATTATGGCCTGAATTGGGTAAATTCAACCCTTGTGTAACTGTCATCAGAATGATGTACTGAATACCTGAAGAGAATAGAGCAGTATCCATGTTAAATCAGCCGTATGATCGTGACTGCGGTCCTTGCGGATGCGTACCTTTTGTTAAAAAGCTGCTCGATCTGGAGTCGTCATTTCCCCCTTTTCCCCGAAGCAGCGCGCTACCCTGCGGCTTCATAATGGATATGGGGTCCCGGTACTTATTCTGCAAACCAGACGTATTGCCAAAACTCCCATGACTGATTTCCTCCTGGACGCCGGCATCCCGTTTCGCGCGGTCCTGCATTTCCGCATCATCTTGAGTCACGTTCAAAATCCGGGTTATGACTGTAGCAAATTGCCGGTTCCTTGTACGCATTTTTCTCTTATTTGGGCTCAAACGACCTGACCGACCCGCCAACCGTGAAGATAAGGATAGCAAAACCATATGCCCGCTGATTTGAGATTGGAGAAATTGGAGCACGCCGCCGGCAGCACCCTCTTCTCCTGGGGCGCACAGTTGTGCAATGCCGGTCGCGTTCACTTTGCCCATATCACGGACGATACCTATCAGGCCACGGTACGCGAAGGTCACCGTGAACATCTGGTTACGGCCAGATTCGAGGAAAATCGCGCACATTATCGCTGCACATGTCATTCGCAAAAGATCTGCATCCATTTTATTGCCGCTACCATTGCCGCGCAAAAGCACCTTCGTGAAGGCCAGTCCACCCACGAGCGAGACACCCAAAGCTGGCAACGCTTTTACGAAAAAACCAGCAATGTGCTGGATTCACAGCGCAAGGGGGCTGCAGAGTGGCAGCTGATTTATAATCTCGCTTTCATGGATGATTTCTTTCTGCTGCAGCCGCGTAAAGCCTATATCAAAAAGAACGGCGAATTGGGCCGGGTACAGCCCGTATCCCAGGCGGATCTCGGATGGAATACTCGCCACGATCCCCGCGACAAGATCGCTCTGGCGATGCTTTCAGGTCTCGAACACCTCGACGGCACCAGTTCCTATACCCCATTCCAGTATCATTATCATCGCTATGGCACTCTGCCGGGGGAACTGTTTGATTACCTCGCTTCGCCGATCTATTTTCAGGAAAGGCTGCGTCAAACCCTGAGCGATCTCTACCATTTTGTCGACCGCAATGCCCACATCGAATGGCATATTGAAAAAGAAAAGGAACGTTTCCTGATGTACCCCGCCCTGACGGTCGACGGTGAGCCCCAGCCGGTAGACGGAAACCTGCACCTGCTCAGCAGCCATCCGGTCTATGCGGCGGATAAAAACTCGATCTTTAAAATCGATGGAATTCAGGATGCCAGGCCGCTGGCTATTTTTCTCGAGCATCCCCAGCCAATCTCCATCCCGGAGAAGGAATTTCCCGAGTTCCTGGCCGAAGCCTTGCCTGCGCTCCGGCAAGGCATGGAGGTCGATTTGTCAGAGACCGGGTGTACCTTCCATAAAGTCGGGGAGCTCGCTGCGACCAATTTGCATCTGGCCGAGATCAGAGAGGGGCTGCAGATCACCCCATGGTTCATCTATGGCGGATTCGAAGTGGTTGCGGACAGCCCCGCCGGTGTCCAACTGGCCTATCATCCTGAAGACCAGACCATCACGGAAATTTCCCGCGATCCGACGGCAGAGCAGGCCGCCCTGGAGATTCTCAAAACAAGCGGCTTGAACCACGCCGGCTCAGGGCCTTGCCTGGTGCCAGCTAAAAAAGCCTTGCCCTGGCTGCTGGAAATGGGTCCAAATCTCGCGGCGCGAAACTTTTTCTTCTCCGGACTTCAGGAGCTGAAAAACTACCGCGTCCGCACTTCGGCGCCGCGCGTTCAGATCGGCATCGCGACGGAGATTGACTGGTTCGATGTCAAACTCAGCTTCAGCTTCGACGGTGTGGTATTGCAGCAGAAAGAATTGATCCAAGCCCTGCGGCGCGAATCACCTGTCGTAAAGCTGACCGACGGTACCTTTGCCCGCCTGCCCGATGAATGGATGAAAAAACTGCACTACCTCTATAATCTGGGCGAGATGGGTGACAAGTCAACCCGGGTGGCACGCGGACATATCACCCTGCTGGATCTCCTCCACGATGACTCCGGGAATTGGCAGGATGACAAGGAATTTCGCCGGCTGCAAAAGAAGCTCAAGTCCTTCACCAAAATTGCAGAACAGGATCTGCCGGCAGGCTTCACGGGTACGCTGCGGCCTTATCAAAAGACGGGTTATGACTGGCTCTGTTTTCTCCAGGAATTTGGTTTCGGCGGCTGCCTGGCGGACGACATGGGATTGGGGAAAACAGTGCAAACCCTCGCGCTGCTGCAGCGGGCCAGGGAGCGCGGCTCCACTGCGCCCAGCCTGGTGATTTGCCCCACATCTTTGGTTTTTAACTGGCAGCAGGAGGCGGCCAAATTCGCTCCTGATTTAGAGATCGCGATCCATACCGGGCTTGACCGCAGCCGGGATCAAGACCATTTTTACGCTTGCGATCTGATTCTGACCACCTATGGCATTATGCTGCGCGATATTGAGTTTCTTAAAAATATTCCCTTCCATTATGTCATTCTCGACGAATCACAAAAGATCAAGAATCCGCTCTCGTACTCGGCTAAAGCCGCCAAGCTGCTCCAGGCCCGGCACCGGCTGGTGCTCACCGGCACACCGGTAGAAAACAACACGATCGAGCTGTGGTCCCAGTTCTCTTTCCTCAACCCCGGATTACTCGGCAACCTGCACTACTTTAAACGCGCCTTTGCTATTGCCATCGAAAAAGGGAAGGATGAATCGGCTGCCCGGACTTTACGCAAACTGATCTACCCCTTCATCCTGCGCCGCAAAAAAGAGGAGGTGGCGAAAGATCTCCCTCCGCGCCATGAGCAAATTATTACCTGCGATATGCTGCCGGAACAGGAAAAGATCTATCAGCAATGGCGCGACCACTATCGCCAAAAGATCCTGGCCAAAATCGATTCAGAAGGCATGGATCAGGCGCGCATGAATGTCCTCGAAGGGCTCGTCCGCCTGCGCCAGATTGCCTGCCATCCCTTCCTGGTCGACCCCACCCACCATCAGGATTCGGGAAAATTCGCCTTGCTTAAAGAGACCCTGGAAGAGATTTTGGCCGAGAATCACAAGGTCCTGATCTTTTCCCAATTCGTCAAGATGCTCGATCTCATGCGCCGTCATCTTGATCGCGAGGAGTGGCGTTATGAATACCTCGATGGCCAGACCAGGGACCGGCAATCGGTCGTCGAACGGTTTCAGCAAGAAGATGATATCAGACTGTTCCTCATCAGTTTACGTGCCGGCGGAACCGGACTCAATCTAACCGCAGCCGACTATGTCATTCTGTATGATCCTTGGTGGAATCCTGCCGTGGAGATGCAGGCGAGCGATCGCACGCACCGGATCGGCCAAACCAAACCGGTCTTCATCTACCGCCTGATCACGCGCGCGACGGTGGAGGAGAAAATGCTGCAATTGCAGGAGCGCAAGAAAGCCCTGGTCAACCAGCTCATCGCAACCGATGGCAGCCTGTTTAAACAGCTGACCCGGGAGGATGTGGCGGAGCTGTTCAGTTAATCCGTCCCGAATCTGGTTGGCATAAAACGAAGGAACGACCTGATGTCAAAATCGCATTCTTTTCTTTATCTGGTTACACTCACTTGTTTATTATTCTTCACCCTGTCGGCATCCGCCCAGACTTATCTCGATCCGAACGCCGCGATCGCCGACCGCGTCGAGGATCTCCTCGGCCGCATGACCCTGGCCGAAAAGATCGGCCAGATGACCCAGGCCGACCGCGGCGGTCTCGCCAACGAGGTTGATATCGCCGGATATAACCTCGGTTCAGTGCTCAGCGGCGGCGGCTCGGCGCCGGAGAACAACTCCCCGGCAGGCTGGGCGGAGATGTACGACCGGATGCAATCCCAGGCCCTCTCCACCCGGCTGGCCATCCCGCTCCTCTACGGCATCGACGCCGTGCACGGCCACAACAACGTCAAGGGCGCGGTGATCTTTCCCCACAACATCGGCCTCGGGGCGAGCCGGGACACCGCCCTGGTGCGCCAGGCCGCAGAAATCGCCGCCCTCGAGGTGGCCGGGACCGGCATCGACTGGACCTTCGCCCCCTGCGTCGCCGTCGTCCGCGACGAGCGCTGGGGCCGCACCTATGAGGCCTTCGGCGAGACCGCGGAGCTGGCGGAAATGATGGGCGTTGCCCAGGTCCGCGGCTTTCAGGGCGATACGCTCGGCCGCCGCGACCGCATCCTCGCCTGCGCCAAGCACTACCTCGGCGATGGCGGCACCAGCGGCGGCGTCAACGAGGGCAACACCCTCTGCGACGAGGCCACCCTGCGCGCCCTCTATTTGCCCGCCTATGCCCGCGCCATCGCCGCCGGCGCCGGTACGATCATGCCCTCCTACAGCAGCTGGAACGGGGCCAAAATGCACAGCAACCGCTATCTATTGACCACGGTGCTCAAGGGCGAACTGGGCTTCAAGGGCTTTGTCGTGTCGGACTACGACGGCATCAAGCGGCTGCCCGGCAACACCTATCACGCCCAGATCGTCGCCGCGGTCAACGCCGGCATGGACATGGGCATGGTGCCGGACAGCTACCGCGATTTCATCCGCGAGCTGGCCGCCGCGGTCAACGCCAAAGAGGTGACGATGGAGCGCATTGATGACGCGGTCCGCCGCATCCTCACCATCAAATTTCGTATGGGCCTCTTCGAGGATGCCTCGACCGACCCGGCTCTCACCGCGGCGATCGGCAGCGCCGCCCATCGTGAGGTCGCCCGCGCCTGTGTGCGCGAGTCCCTGGTACTGCTCGCCAAAAAGGACGGCATCCTGCCCCTCTCCCGCAGTGCCCGGCGCATCCACGTCGCCGGCAACGGCGCCGACAATCTCGGCAACCAGTGCGGCGGCTGGACCATCAGCTGGCAGGGCTCCAGCGGCGATGTCACCGACGGCACGACCCTGCTCGAGGCCCTGCGCGCCGAGGCCCCGGCGGTCCAGTTCACCTACTCTCTCGACGGTTCCGGCGCAGCCGGGGCTGACCTCGGCATCGCCGTTATCGGCGAGACTCCCTACGCCGAGAGCCAGGGCGACAAGGACGATCTCCAGCTCGCCGCCAAAATCGTCGAGCCGGTGCGGGCGCTGAAGAAAGCGGGCTTGAAGACCGTGGTCCTCCTCTATTCCGGCCGGCCGATGCTCATCGATTCCATCCTGCCCTGGGCCGACGTTCTCATCGCCGCCTGGCTCCCCGGCACCGAGGGCCGCGGCATCACCGACGTCCTCTTCGGCAGTTACCCGCCCTCTGGCAAGCTCCCCCACTCCTGGCCGCGCGCCATGGCCGATATCCCGATCAATTGGGGTGACAATCCCTACCGGCCCCTCTATCCCTACGGCTATGGTATCACCCGTCTCGCCGATTCTAACCCGGGCAGCGCTCCGGAGTTTTATGCGGCGGCGGTCAATGCGGCCGGCGATAGCGTGCTAGTTGGTTTCAACAAGGCGATGGCCGATCCTGCCACCAGCACCCCGGCGGAGTGGACGGTCCTGGTCAACTGGGGGGTGAGCGGCGTCATGGGCATCGCCCGCGACCCGAAGGATCCCACCCTCCTGCGCCTCGCCCTCGACCGCGCCGTGGTCAAGCACGATGTGATTCAGGTGGTCTACAACGGAGCCACGGTGCACAGCAGCGACGGCGGGCAGCTCGCCCCCTTCGCCGCCCAGCCGGTCTACAATCTGCGCGATGACGTCGCCGGCAAGGACCCAGTACCCGGCCGGGTCCAGGCTGAGGATTATGTCCAGATGCAGGGGGTGCAGACCGAGACTACATCGGATACAGGCGGCGGTGAGAATGTCGGCTATATCGATACCGGGGATTACCTGGTCTATCAGGTTGAAGTGACGGCGCCCGGAAGCTACCGGATGGATTTTCGCATCGCCGCGGAGAGCAAGTCCGGCCAGATCAAGGTGATCGACGGCAGCAGCCTGCTCGCCACGCTCGACCTGCCGGTCACCGGCGGCTGGCAGACCTGGCAAAACGCCAGCACCACGGCCGCCCTCACTGCGGGGAGCCATACCCTGCGCATCCAGGCCTCAAGGGGAGGATTCAACCTCAATTACATCGACTTTACCCTGACGACCGGGGTGGAAGCGCGCCGCGAGAGTGCGCTGGACGGGTTTCGCCTGGCCGGCGCTTATCCGAACCCCTTCAATGCCTCCACCTCCATCCTCTGCCTCCTGCCGGCATCGCGCCCGAGCGAGCGGCTGCAGCTCCTGATCACCGACGCCCTCGGCCGCGAAGTGCGCCGCTACGAGGCCCTTCCCGCCGGCAGCGAGCACCGCTTTCAGTGGGACGGCCGCGATGGTGCGGGACTCACCATGCCCAGTGGGCTCTATTTCTTCACCGCCCGGTCCGGGGCGGAGAAAGCATCCGGCAAGATGCTGCTGCTGCGCTAAGGAGCGGTTCGAGCCCTGGATGCCGCTAATTCCGCCCGGCCCCATTCATTGGATCACCTGCCGCAGCACGCTCTTTGAATGACTTAAAACCGGAGGGCTGAACCGGGGACGGCACAGTCACTTTCAGGAGTCACCATGATCGCAGGAATTGATATTGGCAGCACCACGACCAAAGCGGTCGCCCTAGCCGCGAATGAAATCGTCTGCCGCCTGAAGACCAAGGCCGTCGATGCCATTACCTCGGCGACGGGCATTCTCGGCAAACTGACCCTGGAAAAGGGGATCCCGATTTCGGAGATCGAGCGGATCATCATCACCGGCGTCGGCGCCGGCAAGATTCATGGGGATATTTTCGCCATCCCGACGCGCAAGGTCGATGAGATCACTTCAATCGGACGGGGATGCCTCTTTCTGCAGCAGCAGGAGCGGGTGCTCATCGCCAACATCGGCACCGGAACGGTCTTCATCACCGCGACGCAGGAGCGGATCACCCATCTCGGCGGCACGGGCGTCGGCGGAGGAACGATCATGGGGCTGGCGAAGGTCTTGCTCAAGACGACCGATTTTGCCAACATCATGCGCATGGCCGGCAAGGGCGATCTCCGCAACGTCGATCTGCTGATCGGGGATATCGCGGATGAAGGGATCAGCTTTTTGAAAAGCGACGCCACCGCTGCCAATTTTGCCAAGATGCTCGACACCGCCCGGGAGGAGGATATCGCACTGGGCCTGATCAACATGACCTATCAGGTCATCGGGATGCTGGCCGTCTTCGCCGCGCAGGGCCAGGGCTACACCTCCGTCGTGGTCACCGGCAACGGCAGCAACAACCGGATCGGCCAGAAGATCCTCAGCGAAATCTCCAATCTCTACCCCGTGGCGTTCGTTTTTCCCGCCGACGCCGAATATGCCACGGCCATCGGCGCGGCGCTCTCCTGATCTCCGGGCCTTGCCCCGCGACGAAGAGCAGGAGAGCCCTTCGCTGAATTACTCCCCGTTCAGGGCGATGCTGCCGTTGACCGTCTGCAGCAGAATTTCGCCGTTGCCATCCCCGAGCACACCTTTCAGGGTTCGCTTTGTGCGCACCGCCTCATGCAGCTCCAGATTGCTGACGGAGATCGATCCGGTCGTCAGACCGGCCGTGACTCCTGCCGAGGTTATCCTGGGCACCATGAGATCGATCCGGCCGTTGACCGTGCTCAGATCGCAGCGTCCCCCCGGTGCCAGGACCATCCTGGCATCCACATCCCCGTTGGTCACCCGCGTCTCCAGCCTGCCATAGATACTGCGCAGCACCACATCGCCATTCACCAGCTCGATGCTGGTATCGCCGGAAAGATTGTCGAGATAGGCCGCGCCGTTGACCATGATGATGACGGCCGCCCATCCGGCAGGGATGCGCACACTGTAATCGACACGGTAGTCGCGGCCATGGGTGTTCTCGGGCTGCGCGGTCCGCACACTGATCCGCTCATCATCGGCGATCATGCGCACCTCGAGGTCATCGAGGTGCTCGTTGGCGTCCTCATCGTTGTCAGAGGCCACGCGTTTTTCTCCCCAGACCCGCACGGTTTGCGCTCCCGGAATGGCGATCACCTCGACCTTGCCGTTGATGGCATTCAGATCGAGGGCATGCCGGCCTTCGACAGGGGTTTCATATTCAAATTCATCGGTGGCGACATAGCGGGTATTGTCGACATTCTGGTAGGGATCATCGATATCGCAGCCGCCCAGAAGAGCCACGGCCGCGGCAAGACACATCATGCAAACTTTATTCATCGTCTTGTCCTCCCTCATTCATGGATTGGCTGCCGCGCAACCGCTGCAGGGATTCCCGGACCTTTTGCGATCTCTCGGCGGCAGCAGGGCTGCTGCAACCTCCGGACTGCACTCTCTGTGCCGCCTCCTGATAGGCTTCAGCGGCCTGCCCGGCTTGGCCGAGCGACTCCAGGGTCTGGCCCAGATAAAAATGAACTTCACCGCAGTCTTCCTGTTCGGGATAGCGCCGCAGGATCTTGTGGCATTTAACCACAGCGTTGGTTGAATAGGCATTGACCAGCAGCACGAGCAGGCCATTCACCTCGGCGCGCCAGCGCTGTGCGCGCTCTCCCGGGACCGGCGCCGGCCGGCCTTTCTCCTCTCCGTGCACCGAGGTGATCTGGCCGAAGCGGAGGGGTGTTTTCTCCTGCCGCTGCGGGAGCCGGTCGATTTTTTCGCTGATGAGCCAGAGGAACATCTCCCGTTCGCTGAGGCGTTTCAGATCGGCCACATCGAGAATGACCTGGGCGCCAAGCCGCAGCAGGGCCCCGTCGGCAGTCCGCAGCTGTGCCTCACTGTTCTCGCCGGTGAGAATGGTATCGCCGGCCTCCAGGGGCATGCCGGCTGCCGCCAGCCGCCAGTTTTCCTCGAGGCTGCGGCGGATCTGCACCGAGCCCTGCAGCGAGAGGATCCGGGCGGCAGGCTGGGCGAGCAAGGTCGTCCCCACAAGAAGGAACATGGATACAGCGATCAGATTCCGTTTCATTACACTCCCCTCCAGGTTACAGGGCAGCAGGCCGGTCAGTCGACATCGATAATCGTGACCCAGCCTTCTGCAAGGCCGTTCCGCAGCACAGCCTCATCGAGATATTGGGAAGCGCCTGTCATCCAGCTCTCCTCGAAGCTCCTCCCCAACAGCGTGCATTCGAGCGGGATCCAGAGAAGGGTCTCTCCCCCGGGGGCCGTGCGGGCGATATACCGTTTTTCGTTGGAGCTGATCAGTTCACCCGATACCGGACCCAGGCCGGTCGAAAAGAGCAGGTAGAGATGCGCCATCTCCTTGCCGGGATCCCGGACCTCGACGAAGGCGGTGGCGTATCCCGCGCTCTCGAGATAGCTGGCCAGGAGCACCGTCAGGTCATCGCAATCCCCTCCGCCTGCCTGAAGGGTCTCGCGCGGATAGAGCACCCGGTCGTCCTTGTAGAAGGGGATATTGGGATCGCGACGATAGCGCAGGCCGTATTGGGAAAGGTGATCAAAGATCGCCCGTGCGGTCGCAAGGGCTTCCGGTTCGCGGGACCCGGGCCGGTTGGCCGTCAGCGCGCTGCACTCCTTGATGATCTGTGGATCATCGGCGGTGATGTAGAATTTCAGTTTTTGCATGTCCCCATCCCAGGCATTGCGCTGGTGAATGGTCAGTCCCGCGCTCACGGTCTTGCGCAGCGTGGTTCCCGCCCGCCCCTCGATGACCAGGTCGAGCACGGCGGGCGTGCGGTTTTCGACCTCGAGCATTTTGGGCCCGAAAAGCACCGTCACCGGGATGTCGCGGGTTTCATGGCCTGCCAGCCGGATGAATCCGCTCTCCCGGGGACGCGGCGTATAGCCCTCGATGTTGCTGCGCACATTGATCTCGATCGGCGAACCGGTCAGGTTGCGCACGGTAACCAGCGCCAACGGATAGGTGTTGTAGAACTGATAGTAGGCGGGATAGAGATTCTCGACGATCAGCTTGCTGCCTAACACCTGAAACATTTCCTGGCTTCGGCCCCACATCAGAGTCATGCCGATTCCGAATTCCGGCCCGCTGTAGGCGCCCTTGCTGCGCCAGTCGACGAAATGGTATCGGGTATCGAAGGTCAGGGCCAGCCAGCTGGTGAAGTGCAATTGAGCGCCAGCAGAAGCATACCCCCCATAAAAGGTCTTCCCTGATCCCTCGATATGGACATCCATGCCGGAATCAGCCTCCTTAACATTAAAATCGGTCACATAGTAGGGCCCGGCGCCCACACCGAAATAGGGCTGCAATGAACCGCGCAAGCGGCCGCCATAGGGATAATGACGGAACCCGAGCAGCAGGGGAATAACGGTGGAGACATGCGCATCATTCTCCCGCTCGCCGACCAGGTCCGAATGGATGCTGGCCACGGTGGCGAGGTCGAAGAGCATGAACCAGTTGCGCTGGATCCGCGATTGGTAGGAGAGCCAAAAGCCGACGCCGGAGAGATCGACGCTGCCCCGCACGGCGGACGCATCCAGGGTGAAGCGCATGTTCTGGTCCATCATATTCCAGAAGCTGAGGCGGACGCCCAATCCGTGGCTGCGGGTAATGCCCTGTCCAAGGAGAAGTAGCGGAGAACCCAGCAGCCAGAGCAGCAAAAACGTGCGCTTCATCAGCATCCCTTTATCCTGAATTATTTTTTATAGCGGCCCCACATGAACTGCAGGCCGCTCCCGTATTCAAAGCCGCTGTAGGGATTATCCGCATCCATCTCGACGAAATGGTGACGCGCATCGAAGTTGAGCCACAGCCAGCTCGTCAACCGGTAATCCAGGCCCGCCCCGAGATAGGCGCCCTTATGGGCATCCCATTCCGCGCTGACCTCGTCATCGAACCAGCCATGGTGCACACTCGCCTTGGCCACGATATAGGGACCGACGCCGGCGCTGAAGTAGGGACGCGCAGGGCCGGAGCTGTCCAGCGGCAGCAGGTCGCAGCGGACGCCGAGAGTGATCGGTATCACCGCAGTGACATCATAGTCCTCGTCCCTATCCCAATCGTGCACGCCGTTAACCGACCCGGCGCTGCCCATCGTCAACTCCAGCATCAGCCGGTCCGATACCCGCGAGAGCAGGTAAAGGTGGCCGCCCGCCCCGCTGAAATCCACCCAGGCCTCGCCATCGAAGCTGTGCGCGACGATGCGGTTGCTGCTGCCGGCCATGTCCCAATAGGACGAGCGCAGGCCGATCCCGGCGGCGCGGTTTGGACCGGCTGACGGGCCACATGCGTACGAGATGGACCATACTCCAAGAATGGCTACGCACCATGACAAGCTTTGTTTCATAGGGCCTCCCCGATTAAGGATGGTTACCCGGCGCCGTGTGCGCCGTGCCCTGATGAAGACAAAGAGCATGCCACGATTCTGGTTCGTCGTCAAGATTATATTTTTGAACAATTTATTATTGATCTATTCCAGCTGGATCGCGTCCGGAAGTTGCGGAAATCCGCAAGATGCGGAAATTTTCCGCAAATGGAGAAGCGGAGGCGCTCAGATGATCCGGTCGCGATGCTCGAGCAGCAGCCGCAAGTAGGGATGATATTTTTGCGGGAGGCCCTGATAGAGCCGGGAGAGATCCCCTGCCGCGGAGAGGTTGGCGATATAGGCGCGCATCTTGTTGCCGGCGCGTGCGAGGACCACGGGATCGTCGCTGGCCGTCAAAGCACGGATGGCCGGATCCATGCGGTAATCCGCCGCGACCAGGTGCATAAAACAGATTCCGCGCAAATATTCGGTAATCGTGCCGCGGTCGCGCCCGCCCAGGGCCTGGGCAGTGAGGGCGATTGAGGCGTGGGAGAAACGCAGGCTCCGCAGGGAGTGAAGGATCTGCTCCTCGAGGGAGAGATAGGTGGACGCCGCCGGACGGGTGGCGTGCAAAGCCTCGGGAAGGTCGCCGCTCTGAATCGTGCTGCGGCCCGCTGCGGTGGCAAGCAGGGCGGCGCGCTGCAGGACATTGTCGAGCTCGCGGATATTGCCAGGCCAGGCATAGGTCGTCAGCAGCGCCAGGGCGTCGGCCGCAAGACTTTTCCGGCCGTTTCCCGGGTTGGTCCCGAGAAAATGATCCGCCAGAAGCGGGATATCCATGACACGCTGCCGTAGCGGCGGCAGGGTCAGGGTCATACCGTTGAGGCGGTAGAACAGATCCTCGCGAAACTCCTGCTGCCGCGCCAGGGCCTGGAGGTCGCGGTTGGCGGCGGCGATGATCCGCACGTCGACCTTCACCGGCCTTTCCCCGCCGAGAGGCTGCACTGTTTTTTCCTGAAGAACGCGCAACAGCTTGGCCTGGAAAGCCGGGGAGGTCTCGCTGATTTCATCGAGAAACAGGGTGCCGCCGTCCGCTTGTTCAAAGAGTCCGCGCCTCCGGGCGATGGCGCCTGTGAAGCTGCCTTTTTCGTGGCCGAAAAGCTCGCTCTCGAGCAAGGTTGCGGAGAGGGCACTGCAGTTTACCGCAAGGAAGGGTGCATCGCGGCGGGCGCCCCCTGCATGGATGGCGCGGGCCGCCAGTTCCTTGCCGGTGCCGGTTTCGCCCTGGAGGATGACCGCCAGATCGGCCGCAGCGAGCAGCTCGATCAGCCGGACAACTTCCGCCAACGGGCTGTCGGGATGATAGAGCATATCATATTTCCGTTGCGGCTTCTCCCGCTCCAGGCGGGAGAGGCTGCGGATATCCGCTATGCGTTTTTCGAGCCCGGCAATCTCTTGCTGCTTGGCGAAAAGGGCCTCATCCTCCCCGTTCGCATGGCGCTGTTTTAGCAGTCCGGCCAATTCCGCGCGGGCAGCCTGCAGTTGCAGGTGCTGTTTTTCCAGCGCTGACTGCAGCTCGGCCCGGAGCAGACCTGCGGCGGAGCGCTCCCGGCGGATACGTGCGGCGGAGAGGGCGGCGACTGCAGTAGCGAGAGCGCCGAGGGGGCAGACGAGCGGCAGTATCCGGCCCGTGAGGAAGAGAAGCCGTCCGCCGGCCAGGACGGCGGCGCCAAGGGCGGCGCCACCGAGGGCGAGCCGCGCGCTGCCGCCCCGACGCGCAATAAAACCGCAGGCTGCACAAAGCAGGAGGACCAGCAGGATCTGCCAGACCACCGGGAGAGGGGCGAGCCAGCGCCCGCTGATGATATTTTCTGCAGCGATGAGCTGCAGCAGCGGTGCGGGCAAGGCGGCGTTGAGGACCGTCGACTTGCTCACGGCAAGGCCGGGGGCCGTGACACCGACCAGAACGATGCGCCCGGTAAGATCGAGCGCGCCAGGTTGATCGCGCAGCATATGGAGGGCGTGAACAAAGTTCAGTTGTTCGATCCGCTTGCCGCTGACGGGATCGATCCGCAGTTGGCCATTGCCGTCCAGGGGAATCCGCCGGATGTTCCCCTGATCATCGTGGAGCACCAGCGCGGCGCCGCTGCCGGAGAAGGCGCGTCCGCCCCAGAATTGCCGCGCCATCTCCGCGCCAAAGGAGAGGCGAAGTGTGTCCGCTTCGGCGGCGAGCACCGGGAGGCGGCGGATCATGCCGGAGGGGGGCAGATTGCTGAAACCGCAGCCGGCCAGGCGGTCCCGGAAAAGGGGATGAGGCCAGGTCGGTTGTCCGGCCTGAAAGAGTTTCTGGCCGCGCACCGGTGGCTGGAATGTTTCAAAGGCCATGGGCAGGCAGACCGTGCCGGCGGATGCGAGAGCGTCCGCGAAAATCCGGTCGAATTCCGGGTAACCGCGTTGCGGGCTTTCCATCAGCAGATCGAAGGCAAGAATGCGGGCACCCCGCGCTTGCAGGGTGTGCAGCAGATAGCTGTAATAATCGCGGGTGACCGGCCATCCGCCGAGATCGTACACATCCTCGGCGGTAACGGCAATGAATACCCAGCGCGCATCGAGGGAGCGATCCCCGCGCAGGCGCAGATAAAAATCGCTGCTCCAATCCTCGCTGGCGGTCCGCCAGGAGCCGCGCCAAAGGGCCAGCAGGGTGAAGAGCAGGGCGACTGCAGCCAGCAGCGCCCCAGCGGATGTGCGTGCTGCTTTCATACTGTAAGATAGCGCTTTAGCAGGTAAAAACAAGGGCAAAAACACGTTTTACGTTGTGGGGGCGGCGGCACCAGCCTGCGGAGGCAGCCTGGCAGCGGGCTAACGCACCCGTTCGATCGGTACCGGCCAACGGAGGCAGCCTGGCAACGGGCTAACGCACCCGTTCGATCGGTACCGGCCAACGGAGGCAGCCTGGCAACGG
>DAOQAG010000037.1:19616-24136 GCA_035353815.1 bacterium | reverse complement strand
GCTAACGCACCAGTTCGATTGGCACCGGGATCCGGGCGGGGAGGGTCTCGCCCCGCAGCGCACGGAGGGCGTTTTCGACCGCCAGGCGTCCCATCTCGTGCGGATTCTGGGCGATGGAGGCGGCCATTCGGCCCGCCTGGATCGCCTCGCGCGCGTCGGCGATGGCGTCGAAGCCGACCACAAGGATATCCCCGGACCGGCCTGCGGCGGCGATCGCCTCGATGGCCCCGAGGGCCATCATGTCGTTGCAGCCAAAGACCGCTTGCACCTCCGGATGGGATTGCAGGATGTTCTGGAAGACGCTGTAGCCCTGATCCCGCTCAAAGTTAGCGGGCTGGGAGGCGACGACGTGGATGCCCGGAGCACGGTCGATGGCGGCATGGAATCCCCGCAGCCGTGAATCGCCGGTTTCGTGCCCCGGTACACCCTCGAGGATGGCCACGTTCCCTTTACCGCCGAGTTTGTCGACGATCATCTGGCCGGCGATGCGGCCGCCATCGAAATTGTCCGAGCCGATGAAGGTGGCCACATGGCCTCCGGCCTCGGCCAGCGCCACCGAGTCGACTCCGGAATCGACGATCAGCACCGGGATACCGGCGCGGTTGGCTTTAAGGATGGCCGGAACGACCTCACGGGAGCCGGCCGGGGTGAGGCAGATAGCCGCGACACGGCGCTGGATGAGATTCTCGATGATCTGCATTTGCTTCTCGACGTCCACCTCCCGCTCCGCCGCCTGAACGATCACCTGCACTTGCCGGGTTTTCGCGGCCTCCTCGGCGCCCTGTTGCATCTCCATGAAAAAGGGATTGTTCAGGGTCTTCATCACCAGCGCGATGGCCGGGGTGCCGGTCTCTTTTGGCCCCTGCCGGCAGCCCGCCTGGAGTCCCAGTATCAGCAGCAGCAAGACAAGTTTCTTCATGGCAGTCTCCTCCGGTCAGATACGGCGTTTTTTGATGGCCATGTCGAGCAGCACAGCGATGATGATCACCGCCCCGATCACCGTCTGCTGCACGAACGACGAGACGCCGAGCAGATTGAGTCCATTACGCAGCACCCCCATGATAAAAGCCCCGATGAGGGTGCCGATGATGTGTCCCTCCCCCCCGGTCAGGCTGGTGCCGCCGATCACCGTCGCGGCAATGGCGTCCAGTTCATAGCTCATGCCGGCGATCGGCTGGGCGGAATTCAGCCGCGCCGTCAGGACGATCGCCGCCAGTCCGCTCATCAAGCCCGAGAAGGCATAGACCAGGGTTTTATAGCGCTGGACATGGACCCCGGAGAGCAATGCCGCCTCCTCATTGCCGCCGATGGCATAGGTGTAGCGGCCCAACCGAGTCCGGTTGAGGAGGAGATGCGCCGCGAGGTAGACCACACCCATCACCCATACCGGCATGGGCACCGCCAGGAACTCACCGTTCGCGATGGCCCGGAATCCCGGCGAGAAGCCGGAAATGGGCCGCCCGTCCGTAAAGATCAGGGCTCCGCCGCGGGCGACGCTCATCATCCCCAAGGTGGCGATGAAGGCGGGCAGTTTGCCGCGGGCGATGAGCAGACCGTTGACGCAGCCGCAGGCAAAGCCGGCGGCCAGGCCGATCAGCAGGGCCAGGGGTACCGGGGCGCCGGCCTTGAGGCTGCCAGCCATCACCACGCCCGCCAGGGCCAGGATCGAGCCGACCGAAAGGTCGATGCCGGCGCTGATGATGACGAAGGTCATGCCCGCAGCGATGATGGCGTTGAGGGCGGTTTGCTGGGCGATGTTGAGCCAATTGGAGAGCGTCATAAAGTGCGGGCTGAGGCCCCAAAGCAGGAGGGAAAGCAAGATGAGAACGAGGAGGATGCCGAACTGCCGGCCGTAATGGGATACCAGCGGGGAAAGGTGCACCTAGTTTTCTCCGAGTGCATGATGAAGAATCTTTTCCTGGGTCGCCTGATCGGCGGGGAATTCCGCGGCCAGGCGCCCGCGGCACATCACCAGAATCCGGTCGCTGAGGCTGAGGATCTCCGCCAGTTCCGAGGAAATCATCAGGATGGCGGCGCCGGCGGCCGCGAGCTGATTCATGAGCTGATAGATCTCGACCTTGGCGCCGACGTCGATGCCGCGCGTCGGCTCATCGAAGAGGAGGATATCTGTATGCGAGCAGAGCCATTTGCTCAGAACGACTTTTTGCTGATTACCGCCGCTGAGATAGCGGACCTGCTGGCCGAGACCGGGCGTACGGATATGCAGCCGGTCGGCCCAAGCTGCGGCAGCGGTGCGCTCCCGTCCGAGCTGGATCCATCCCAGCCGGGAGAAGGCCCCGAGGCTGGGTAGCGTCGTGTTCTCCAGCACGGAACGTCCGAGCACCAGCCCCTGGGTTTTGCGGTCTTCGGTGAGCAGGCCGATCCCCTGGCGGATGGCGCTGCGGGGAGAGGGAACCCGCGCCGGCTGCCCGTGGATGAAGATCCGGCCGCTGTCGATCGGATCGGCCCCGAACAGGGCGCGCGCCAGCTCCGTGCGTCCAGCGCCGAGCAGCCCGGCAATACCCACCACTTCACCGCGGTGCACCCTGAAGGAGATATCGTGCAGCACCCCATTGCGGCTGAGGTGTTCAACGCGCAGCGCCTCCGGCCCGGGGGTGACTCTGACCCGGGGGTAAAGTTCCGCAAGTTCGCGGTCGACCAGGAGGCGGATGAGTTCCTCCCGGGAGGTGGCGCTGACCGGCCGTGTGGCGATGTGGCGGCCGTCGCGCAGGATAGTGACGCGATCGCCGATTTCGTAGAGTTCCTCGAGGCGATGGGAGATATAAATCACGGCCACGCCGCTCTGGAGGAGGCGGCGCAGGACCGCGAACAGACCGGCGATTTCCTGTGCAGTCAGAGCCGATGTGGGCTCGTCCATGATCAGGATGCGCGCCTGCAGCGAGAGGGCGCGCGCCACCTCGACCATTTGCTGCTGCGCCACGCGCAGATCCCGGACGCGGTCGGTGGCGGCGATGCCGGCGTTGAGTTCGTCGAGCAGGCTCTGGGCCTGGCCGTTGAGCCGGTTCTGGTCGATCAAGCTGCTGCGGTGGCGCGGCTCGCGCCCGAGGAAGATATTCTCCGCGGCGGTTAGCCCTGGGACCAGAGTCAGTTCCTGATAAATGCAGGCGATGCCCAGCTCCTGGGCGCGGCGCGGGGAATCGATACGGACCTCGGCGCCGTCGAGGCGGATTTGTCCGCTGCTGCAGGCATGGGCGCCGCTGATGATCTTGACCAGGGTCGATTTGCCGGCGCCGTTCTCGCCGAGCAGCACATGCACCTCACCCGCGAGCAGGTCAAAGTCAACATCCTCCAGCGCCACCACGCCGGGAAAGCGCTTGCCGATATGACGCATCTCTAGGATCGGTCGCTTCATCAGGATCCTGTCGGATAAAACTTTTAATTAATCATTAAATTATGTAATATATTCAATAGGAATCAAGGCTTTTTTGGATCATCGCAAATATTATCTCCAGTCAACGAATCCTCCAATTCAAGGAGCAGTACGGACAAACCCGGGAGCAGAGATGAAAATCGCCATCACCGGTGCAAGCGGGCTGATCGGGACCGGTCTGGTCCGTCATCTGGAGCAGAACGGTCACGACATCCATCCCCTGGTGCGACGCTGGCCGCTGCATTCAGCCCGGCAAATTTTCTGGAATCCCGCCAAGGGGGAGATCGACCGCGACAATCTGGAGGGGCTGGATGCGGTCATTCATCTGGCCGGGGAGAACCTGGGCAGCCGCTGGAACAGTGCCCGCAAGGAGCGGATCATGAAGAGCCGCTGCGAGGGGACCCGGCTCCTGGCCGCAGCGCTGGCCCGGCTGCGCCGTCCGCCGGCAGTGTTCATCAGCGCATCAGCGACGGGCTTTTACGGCAACCGCGGCGAGACGCTGCTGGATGAATCGGCTGCGGCCGGGAGCGGCTTCCTGGCCGAGGTCTGTGCGGCGTGGGAAGCGGCGGCCGCTCCCGCGCGCGCGGCCGGCATACCTGTCGTCCATCCGCGCTTCGGCATCATTCTCGACCGTGACGGCGGCGCGCTGGCCCGGCTGCTGCCGCTGCTGCGCCTGGGTCTGGGCGGCAAGCTGGGCAACGGCCGGCAATACTGGAGCTGGGTGGCGATGGCGGATGTGCATCGCGCCCTAACTTTCCTCCTCGAGCATCCAGTGACGAGCGGGCCGGTCAACCTCACCGCGCCCGCGCCCGTGACCAACGCCGTATTCACCCGGACGCTGGCGCACGCCCTGCACCGCCCCGCCTTTTTAGCCGCCCCCGCCTTCGCCCTGCGCCTGGTTCTGGGTGAGATGGCGGATGAAATGTTGCTCAGCAGCGCGCGGGTGGTGCCCGCCCGGCTCACCGCGGCCGGATTCCGTTTCGCCTATCCCGATCTCGCCACGGCGCTTCCCACGGTTCTCGTCCCCACCGAATAGGGCTCGCGATAAAAAAAAAGCCCGGCGCAAACCGGGCTCTTCCCACGGTTCTCGTCCCCACCGAATAGGGCTCGCGATAAAAAAAAAGCCCGG
>DAOQAG010000037.1:0-19516 GCA_035353815.1 bacterium | reverse complement strand
CGCAAACCGGGCTCTTCTTTTCCATCCCATCCCTGATCAGAATTCGGCGCTGATGCCGATGGTCGGCAGGAGGCCGATGCTGGAGGTTGCATCCACCTCCTGTTTAAAGGCATTCCAGCGCGGCACGTCCCTGAACTTGCGATTGTAAATATTCTGGATGTCGACAAAGGTGATCAGCACCATCCCGCCCGTCTGCCAATGGCGGTCGGCCCGGAGATCGAGGGAGTGGTTGACCGCGATGCGCGCGCTATTGTAGCGGCTGCCCGATCGGGAATAATCGGCATTGAAGGGCGTATAGGGCCGCCCGCTTGCGAGGCGGAACCTCGCGCTGAACTCCCAGCGGCTGTTGGGGATCCAGCCGCCGCCGAGATTGACGATCCAGCGCTGGTCAAAGCTGCCCGGGCGCAGGATGCCGTCGAGCCCCTTGAATTTGGCTTCGCCATAACTGACGCTGAGCAGCCCATACCACGGCACCTGGGAAAGACGTTTCTGCGCGAAAAGCTCGAGGCCGCGCGCCCAGCCCGTACCGCCGCTGATCAGGGGATCGAGCCCGTAGGAGGCAAAACCCTCCTCGGCGCCGCCATAGCCCGCACCGGTATTGGCCATCACCAGCCAGGGTTGCAGAGTGCTGGCGGCGTAGCGGCCGTATCTCTTGTAATAACCCTCGAGGCTGAGTTTGAGGTCGTCGCGCAGCAGATGCTGGAGGCCGAGGATATACTGATCGACCTGGATCTGCTTGAGGCGGCGGTTGACGGGATTGGCAACCAGCCAGACATAGGCCGGCACCTGATGGTAGCGCCCGGCGCTGATGCTCAATTTGGTCAGGGCGCCCCAATCGTACTCAAGCGCAACACGGGGCGAGACGGCCGAACCGTGCTCGATGAGGTTGAAATAATCATAGCGGCCGCCGAGGGTTAGGGTGAAGGCGCCGCTCTTTTGCAGCAGCTGCAACCAGGCCGATCCCTTGAGGGCAGTGGTATCGAGCAGAGCATCGACTGAAAATTCCTCGCCAAAGGGATTGGTGAAGGGTGGCACGAGGATGGTGCTGTTAAAGAGCACCGCGCGCGCCTGGGCGCCCAGGGTCACCTCGGTGCGCCGCGCCGGCTTGACGACCAGATTGGCGGTCAGCAAGGTTTCGCGCTCGAGCGAATTATTCGTGAAAATCGCCTGTTGCGTGGTGTCGGCCTGCAGCATATCGTAGCGGAAGCGGTTGTTGCTGAGGCTGACCGTGGAGTAGCCGATGCCGAACAAATGCCGCCAGGTCAGGCCCGCGACCGCTTCGTACTGATCGCTCTTGACCACCCGGGAGTTGTCATAGCGCTTCTCGGCGGTATCATTGAAGAGCTTGACATTATCGATGGCCGAGATCGCTGTCAAGGCGAGCTGATCGTGCGGCCCGAGCTGGTAATCGCCCTTGACGAGAAAGTCCCAATACTCAGGCACGAAGGCGAATCCTGCGGCCTTGAAGACAAAATCGAGATAGCTGCGCCGCGCCGAGAGCGCCAGGCTTCCCTTCCTGGCCACCGGTCCCTCGAGGTTGAGGCCGAACTGGGAGGCGGAGATGGTGCCTTTGCCGCCCCAGCGGTCCTCTCGCCCCTGGCGCAGTTCGATGTTGGTCACCGAGGAGAGGCGGTCGCCGTAGCGCACCCCGAATCCCCCGGTGGCGAAGGTGGTGTTGGCGACAAAGTCGAGATTGACAAAGCTCAGCGGCCCGCCGGTGGCACCCTGGGTGCCAAAGTGATTGATGTTAGGCACTTCGATACCGTCGATGACATAGAGGTTTTCGGAGGGGGCACCGCCGCGTACGATCAGGTCGTTGCGGCCGTTCTGGGCCTGGGCGACGCCCGGCAGAATAGAGACGGCGCGAATGACATCCTCATAGCCGCCCGGCAGGCGGCGGATTTCAGCATAGGATTGGGATTGCACGCTGAGGGGCTTGTCGCTGACCGATTCGAAATAGCTCGGTTTGATGGTAATGCTGGCGCCTTCGAGGAGGATCTGCTGCAGACCGATGTTGACCTCGAGCGGCTTGACGGGGGTGACGATCAGGTCGGGCTGGATGACCGCCTTGTAACCGATCATCGAGACCTGCAGGGCGATCGTCCCTTCAGGCACCCGCAGGATCGTAAAGGTACCGTCGGCCGCAGAGACGGCGCCGAGGGTAGTGCCGACCACCTGGATATTGGCGCCGATGAGCGCCTCCCGGGTGGCCGCGTCATGGATATGGCCGGTAATCTGCCCGAAACCTTCCGGAGTGACGATTTCCGGCCGAGCGGTGGCGGAGATGGCGAGTACCAGGATCAGGGAAAAAATTTGTTTCTGCATCACTTCCTCATCAGAGCGGGATTGAAATGGTCCGGATTGTACTGAACGTAACGGTTCGACAGAAACAAATATTCCGGATCCTGCTCACTTGCTGCCGAGGATATACTCCGCGATCTCGTGCAGTGTCTTATCCGGCAGATGCCTGAATGAGGGCATGGGCGCCCCGCCGCGTTTGACACCCGGAGCCTTGGCCCAGGCCACCAGGGCATCGGGATCGCCGGCATAGATCGAGCGCACCTCCATGAGCGGCGGCCCGACGATGGTCGTGCTTTCGCCGTGGCATGCAGCGCAGTTGGTCTTGAATCCCTTCTCCCCTGCGGAGGTGTAAACCACCCGGGTCAATCCCATGCGCGCGCGGGACTGGGCGGCGCGTGAATCCCAGAGCATGGTCTCGGTTTTAGCCCGCATCGCCTGGCGGTGCGGTGCAACGGCGCGCTCACGGTAGAAATGACGGCCGAAGGCCATGAGCAGCGCCGTGCCCAGCAACAGGGTGAGAATGAGCAGGTAGCGCGTGCCCAGCTGCTGCGGCAAACGGTCCAGCGCCCGCCAAAGCAGGAAGGCAAACACCACTGCGATGGCGGCCCCCGCGAGAATCAGCAGCCAGACGGTCAGGGAGTGGCCTTGCACCGGCAGGGAGAGGATCAGGGCCGGTCCGGCCAGGAACTGCAGGAGGGTGATGATCAGGGCGATGCGGAAAAAGAGGGCGATGATCTCCCCGCGCGTGAAACCGGGGAGACGCCCCAGGTCGAAGCCGCTGCGGCCGAACCAGCCGGCCGCAAAGAGGGAGGCGATCGCCAGAGTGGCGAGCAGGAAGTGGAGGTAGCGCAGCAGAGCGCTCGGGAGCAGCACCGCCGAAAGGAAGCCCGCCACCCGCGGCCAGTACGCCGGCAGGACCATCAGATTGATGTTGGTGATAAAGACGAGGGCGATGCTGAGGAAGAGCACCAGCGCCGCGGCGCCCACGGTAACATGCAGGGCCCGCCGGCTCTCCCCCCAGCTCTCCCAGGTGTATTTATGCAGATAGGTGAGCAGAAAGGCCGCCGTTGCCATGAGGATGATCATCATCCAGGCAAAACCGACCAGGATGGTGGAGGAGTAGAAATAGATCGTATAGGTGACGTTGATGGCCAGGAGCGGGGCCACGCCGAGGACAACCGCCAGGCTTTTACTCACCGTGACCGTCGTCGAAATCTCGTAGGCGAGGCGGTCATATTTTTTGCGCCAGAGCCCAAGGATCTCCAGGATCACGGCCAGGGCCTGACCGCCGAGCATGAAATTCACGAAGAGAATATGGACGAGAAAAAGCAGCACCAGCAGGATTTTGGCCAATCCCTCCGGCAGGGGCATCTGCAAGGGGATGTCATGGGGCAAGGGCAGAGGATTCATCGGTCTTTCCTGTTTCGTTGGTGAGCTACCTGAATAAAGGAGGCCGGGAACTCGCGGCGGGCCGGTCCGCCTGCATGCGGTCGCGTCGTTATTTCAGCACCGGCGCGCTGGGCAGCAAGGCGGTCTGCCCGCCCTCGGCGCGCAGGGCCAGATGCTGATTGGCGGTGAGCCAGGCACTCAAGGCTTTCAGTTCCGCATCGCTGCCGGGAAAGGGCGGCATGAAGATGCGAACATTATGCATCGTGCTGATATAAGCGGCGATCTGATCCTCCTGCCATTTGTCGGCCGGGAAGAGCGTTTGCAAACGGGTCCGCACGCTGTTGACGCCGCTCAGGGTATGACAGCGGCTGCAGGCGACCATGAACACCTCTCCGCCCGCCTCGAGCTTGTTCTCCTCGGTCACCTGATGGTGGTGCACCCAGGTGGCGCGGGCCAGCACCCCCTCCTCCTGGAAGAGGGGATAATCCTGGGCGCGGAGGCCGTTGGCATAGAGGTAGCCCTGGATGACCCAGGGCTTGCGCACAAACTCGCGCAGGCGTTCATAGGTGCCGATCAAGGTCGCCACGGCGAGAAAGGGGATGATCAGCAGGGCGGCCGGGAGCTTTTTGGGTTTGATGGCGCCGATGAGGGTGGTCAGAGGCACGATCAGCGCCATGCCGAGAAGAATCCAGAGAATGGAGTGGTACCATTTCACAAAAGCCTGGGTGGTCAAAGCGATCGGGGCGTTGGCCTGCATGAAAGGCGGGATCCGCTGCCAGTACCAGAGGGCACCAATAACCGCCGGTGGCAGCCAGGCGAGCACCCAGAGGCTGATCGGCCGGACCGCGCGGCCGCGCAGTTCGAAGGTGACCTTTTTGAACAGGGGAATGAGAAAGAGAAAAAAGATGCCGGCGGAGAGAAAGGCCACGGCGGAACGGAAGAGCAGCTGGGGCAGGTAGATCGGATTGAAAAAAGCCGTGAAGAGGCTCGATTCAGGTGCCCATTCATGGGTGTAGGGCACCCATTTGCCGGCATTCATCATAAAACCGAGAATGCCGGTGATGATCGCCATGGTGAGCCAGGAACAAATACTGAGCACGAGGCCGGTCAGGAGATGCCGTCTCTTTTTGTCTCCGCTCCAGGATTTCCAGGAGAGGAAGTAGATCATGATGAAAATGACTTCGAGAAAAAAGATCACCCATTCGCTGAACCAGGCCCAAAAAAAGACCCGGATGAGCGATCCAATGGCGTCCGGATTGACCAGCGAGGTGGTGAACCAGATACCGACGCCGGTCATGGCCCCGAGCGATGTGGTGATAATGAAAACGACGAAAGTGATCTTGTAGGCCAGCTGATCCAGATCCGCCCATTTCCGGCGATAAGCGATCCATTCCAGCAGCGTGGCCAGGGGGAGAGCCCCGACCGCCATGGGATGGTTGATGAGGACATGTACGATGGCGGTGATGGCAATGAGCATGCGGTTGCCAATGAAATCGAGATGGAACAAGGGGAAATCCATAGCGCACGTCTCCGTGGGAGGTACGGAAGCCTGTTTTCAATCCCTAAAGTATAGGGAAAAAGAGGATATTAGGCAAGAACTTATCGCCTGGATCAAAAAAATTCAGCGGAATTCAGCTCCCCGAATGCGCTCTGCAGGATCAGGAGCTCCAGGCCGGGAGATGAATTCACCCGGTTCAGGAATGCAGTTTGGCAATCCGCTGTTAAGAAGAGAGCAACCAACCCGACAGGAGTACAAACCATGGCAGCCATAAAGCCCGGCCTTTTCGCCCTGATGCGAGCGCCTTTTTTTTCCTCGATCCTCGCTCCACTCGGCGCCGGCACTCTGCTGGCGGTCATCATCAGCAGCCATTTTTCTCCGGCTGGTTTCGCCATGGTGCTGGTGATGGGCGTCGCGTTGCATGCGGCCACCAACGTTTATAATGACATTTTCGATACCCTGCAGGGGACCGACCGGATCAACCTGCACCGCAACGATTTCAGCGGCGGCAGCGGTTTACTGCTTGAGCACCCCGATCTCCTCCCCGGGATGTACCGCGTCGCCCGGATCGGCTTGATCGTCGCCGGAGCCGCGGCCCTGCTCCTCCTCCTCTTCACCCGCAAGGCCCTTTGGCCCTGGCTCGCAGGCCTCTATCTGCTCTCGGCCTTTTTCAGCAAATATTACACGGCCGCCCCGGTCAAGCTGGCCTATCGCGGCCTTGGCGAAGCGGCGGTCTGGTTCGCCTTCGGCCCCATGGCTATCCTGGTTGCCGCCATCAGCCAGAATACACTGTTCCACCCGTACATTCTCACCGCCATGCCGGTCACTGGACTCAGCACGGCCTCGATCCTCTGGATAGGGCAGCTGATCGATCTTCAAGCCGATTCTAACGCCGGCAAACGCGGACTGGTTTCGCGCCTGGGCAGTCAACGCGGACGCTGGGGATTTCTGCTGATTCATCTCCTCCTCATCGCCAACCTGCTCATCCTCGCGATGATTGTCCTGCCGCATGGCTGGCCTCTGCTGGCAGCCCTGCTCCCTTACGCCCTCCTGCCGCGCACCTGGCGGCAGGTTGCACGCCACCACGACCAGCCGGAGGCGCTCAAGGTCGCGGCGGGCTGGAATGTGCAGATCCATCTGGGCATGTCCGCCCTGCTGATCCTCGGCTTGTCGGCAGTCCTAATCCTCCAATAAGTTTTTACCCTGTGGAGAGTTCTGGTGATCGCGATGCGCTCGTTCTTGAATCCGGAGGGTTATCACGGAGTAAAAAGCAAAGCGCCCTTTTTTGAGGGCTGGTATTACAAATGCGTCGATGAGGCCGGGGAAAACAGCCTGGCGCTGATCCCCGGCATTAGCTTGCATCGGGAGCCGGAGCGGGATCATGCTTTTATACAGATCCTCGACGGCAGTAGTGGCCGCAGCCTCTATCATCGGGTGCCGGCTGAGCAGTTCTGCGCCGATCCCAGAGGCCTCGAGCAGCGCCTTGGCGCCAGCCGGTTCAGCCGCCGCGGGCTGGCGCTCGACATCGAGGCCGAGGGCTGGCAGCTCAACGGGGAGATTGACTTCGGTCCCTTTATCCCATGGCCAGTCACCCTTCGTTCCCCCGGTGCCATGGGCTGGTACGCATGGGTGCCCTTCATGGAATGCTACCATGGGGTGGTCAGTTTTTCCCACGAACTCAAGGGCAGCGTGCTCTTCAACGGCCGCGAGATCGACTTTACCGGGGGCCGCGGCTATATCGAGAAGGATTGGGGCCGTTCCTTCCCGCAAGCCTATGTCTGGCTGCAGAGTAACCATTTTGCTGCACCCGGCACCAGCTTCATGGCCTCCGTGGCGATCATTCCGTGGCTGCGCGGCGCTTTCCCCGGTTTTATTATCGGGCTAAACCACCTCCACCATCTCTACCGTTTCGCCACCTACACCGGCGCTCAGGTTGAAGCCCTGGAGATCGGCGACGCGGAGATCCTGCTGCAGGTGCGCGACCGCCACCACCGGCTCCATATCCGCGCCGAGCGCGCCAAGGCCGGTCTGCTGCACGCCCCCACCCTTCAGGGGATGACCAACCGGATCGCAGAGACCCTGGGCGGCACCATTTCACTGCGGCTTGAAGAGACGACTGGGCGGGAGATCATTCTCGAACAGACCGGCGGACATGCCGGCATCGACGCCGCTGGAGACCTGGGCAAATTGCAGGAGATGGCGCGGCAGGACTAACTCGCGAGCCCCCCGCTCAGAGCCGGCAGCGACGCGATCAAAGGACGCAATTCAGGTGCGCTGACCGGACTGTTCGCGAGCCCCCCACTCAGGGCCGGCAGCAATACCGGCGCGGCTCCTGCGCCGGGCCGATCCGGACCATCGCGAGATTCCCGTTGCCTTTTTCCTCAAGTTTGCCTAACTTGCTCTGTTTCCCTGACCTCTTTGCGCGAGAATCCTATGCATCATACCCTGAGAAAAACGGTGCCGCTGCTGCTGGCTGCGGCCCTCCTCCTTGTTGCGTGCAAGAAACAACCCACACCGCCTCTGGTCGTCAAGCCCAAATACACGCCAATCACCGCGCCCCTCGATCCCTTCATCGTCAATCAGCGCATTGCCCGCTGCGTCAACTTTGGCAACGCGCTCGAGGCTCCGAACGAGGGCGAATGGGGCATCACCCTCGAGGCGCGCTACTTTCAGCTTCTCGATGAGGCAGGATTCACCGGCATCCGGCTTCCCATCCGCTGGTCGACGCATGCCCAGACCGCCAGCCCCTATACCATCAGCGACGATTTTTTTGCGCGCATCGACTGGGCGGTACAGCAGGCCCTCGACCGCGGCATGGCCATCGTCATCAATATGCATCATTATGAAGAGATCTTTAGCGATCCCCCGGCCCACAAGGAGCGCTTTCTCGCGCTGTGGCGGCAGATCGCCGAACACTACCAGGCCTACCCCGCCGATCTCCTCTTCGAACCCCTTAACGAGCCGAATGCCAATCTCAACGCGGTACTGTGGAACCAATACCTGGCCGAGGCGATCGCCGTCATCCGCCAGTCCAATCCCTATCGCACCCTGGTCATCGGCCCGCCCGACTGGAACGCATTCAGTTCCCTCGACAAACTGGTTCTGCCGGCCGGGGAAAACAACCTGATCATCACCTTCCATTACTACAATCCCTTCCACTTCACCCACCAGGGGACGAGCTGGAATGCCGGCTCCGATGCCTGGCTCGGCACCACCTGGGGCTCGGCCGCCGAGATGACGGCACTGCAAAACGAACTGGAAAGCGCGCGCAACTGGGCACGGACCAACAACCGGCCCCTCTTTATGGGCGAATTCGGAGCTTTCAACAAGGCCGACATGAACTCGCGCAAGCTCTGGACGGAAGCGGCCGCACGCCAGGCTGAAAACCGCGCCATGAGCTGGGGCTATTGGGAATTCGGCTCGGGATTTGCCGTCTACAATCTGACCAAAAACGAATGGTATGCCCCACTGCTCAAGGCCCTGATCCCCTGAGCTGCAGTGCGGCGAAAGCGGGGGGCACGACCCGGGGCATCCCGGGCCGCAGCCAGCCCGACACAGAGCTCATACCTCATCTTGAAAGGAGAAATCATGAAAGGCGACGACAAAATCATTGCCGCGTTGAATGCCTACCTGGCCGACGAACTGACCGCCATCAGCCAGTACATCGTTCATTCGGAGATGTGCGACAACTGGGGCTATGGCAAGCTCCATGCCGCCATTGAAAAACGCGCCATCGACGAGATGAAACACGCGGAGAAACTGATCGCCCGCATTCTCTTCCTCGAGGGCCAGCCGATCGTCAACGAACTGAATCCGCTCAATATCGGCGGTTCGGTCGAGAAACAGCTCAAGAACGATTGGGAAGCCGAAGCCGGGGCCGTCAAGGCCTACAACGCCGGCATCCGTCTCTGCCTCGAGCTGGGCGACAACGGCACCCGCGAATTGATCGACGCCAACCTGAAGGATGAGGAGGCCCACATCGACTGGCTTGAAGCCCAGCTGGATCAGATCCAGCAGATGGGTCTGGCCAATTATCTGCTGGGGCAGGCCGAATAATCTGGCCGCTACACTTGAACATTCATCAACCGCGAGAGTGACGCCATGGATGTCTTTCTGCTGTCACGCATTCAATTCGCCTTTACCATCGCCTTTCACTATCTCTTCCCGCCGCTGAGCATTGGACTGGGCGTTCTCCTGGTGCTCATGGAGGCGCGCTATCTGCGGAGCAAGGATCCGCTTTACCTGCAGATGACTCGATTCTGGGCGCGCATCTTCGGGCTGATCTTCGCCCTCGGCGTGGCGACCGGCATCGTCATGGAGTTCCAGTTCGGCACCAACTGGTCGGTCTATTCCCGCTTCGTCGGCGATGTCTTTGGCAGCGCGCTGGCGGCCGAGGGCATCTTTGCCTTCTTTCTCGAATCGGGATTTCTCGCCATTCTCCTCTTCGGCTGGGAGCGGGTCAAGCCGCGAACCCATTTCTTCGCCACCTGCATGGTTGCGCTCGGGGCCCATTTCAGCGCCGTCTGGATCATCGTGGCCAATTCCTGGCAGCAGACGCCGGCGGGTCATCACGTCGTTGGCTTCGGCAATACCCTGCGCGCCGAGATCGTCGATTTCTGGCAGCTGGTCTTCAATCCCTCCACCCTGCACCGTCTCAGTCATAGCCTGGCGGGTGCCTGGCAGGCCGGGGCTTTCCTGGTGCTCAGCGTCTCCGCCTTTTACCTGCTGCGGCGCCGCCACGTCGCCCTCAGCCAGGCCGCCTTCCGCATCGCCCTGCCCATGGCGGTGATCGCCTCGCTGCTGCAGCTGGTGACCGGGCATCAGAGCGCCCTCGGCGTGGCCGTCCATCAGCCGGCCAAACTCGCCGCTTTCGAAGGGCATTATGCGGCCGAGGGGCCGGCGGACATGTATCTCTTCGGCTGGGTCAATGAAAAAGAGGAGCGGGTGACGTTTGGACTGCGCATCCCGGCGATGTTGAGCTGGATGGTCCACGGCGACACCCAGGCGCCGGTGACCGGCCTGCGCGCCTTCGCCCCCGAGGCGCGGCCGCCGGTGCAGGTCGTCTTCCAGACCTATCATCTGATGGTCGTTCTTGGCATGGGACTGATCCTGCTCTCCCTCGCCGCGCTGCTGCTCCTTCTCCGCAGCCGGCTCTTTGCGCAGCGCTGGCTCTTGTGGATCTTTGTCTTCGCTGTACTCGGCCCCCAGGCCGCCAACCAGCTGGGGTGGGCCTCCGCCGAGATCGGCCGCCAGCCCTGGATTGTGCAGAACCTGCTGAAAACCCGCGACGCCTTTTCACCCAATGTTTCGGGCGGAGAGATCCTCTTCTCCCTGGCCCTCTTTTTCATCGTCTACACCTTGCTGCTGTTGCTGTTCATCTACCTGTTGAACGACAAGATCCAGCATGGCCCTGACGATCACACCAGCATGGAGGGACATCGCGCATGAACCTGGCTTTCGATCTCAACACCATCTGGTTCTTCCTGGTGGGCGTGCTCTTTGCCGGTTATGCCATGCTCGACGGCTTTGACCTTGGCGTCGGCGCGCTGCATCTCTTCACGCGCGGCGACGAAAACCGCCGCATCCTCCTCAACGCCATCGCCCCGATTTGGGATGGCAACGAGGTCTGGCTGGTCACCGGGGGCGGCGCCCTCTTCGCCGCTTTTCCCGAGGTCTATGCCACCGCATTCTCCGGCTTTTACGTCGCCTTCATGCTGCTCCTCTTCGGCCTCATCTTCCGTGCCGTGGCCATCGAGTTCCGCAGCAAGCAGCCGATGATCTGGTGGCGCAAGTTTTGGGATATCAGCTTCAGCGTCAGCAGCATTCTCTCCAGCCTGCTGATCGGTGTTGCCCTGGGCAACATGGCCTGGGGCGTGCCGCTTGACGCCCAGGGCCAATTCCAGGGTTCGTTCTGGAGCCTTCTCCACCCCTACACCCTGATGGTGGGAATCTGCACCGTCGCGCTCTTCGCGATGCATGGCTCGATCTACCTGCTGCTCAAAACCGAGGGGGCACTGCAGCAGCAGATCCGCGAGTGGACCCGCTCGACGATCATTGTCTTCGTCCTGTGCTACATCTCCACCACCATGTTCACCCTGCTCTATGTGCCGCACATGACCGACACCATCCGCGCCACCCCCCTGCTCTTCGGGGTCGCCCTGGTCAACATGCTGTGGATCGCCAATATCCCGCGCGAGATCTTTCACGGCCGCGAGATGCGCGCCTTTCTCTCAAGCTGTGCGGCGGTACTGACGCTCCTGCTGCTCTTCGGCATCGGCACCTATCCCAATCTGATTTACTCCGCCTCTGCGCCGGCCAACAGCCTAACCATTTACAACGCCGCCTCCTCGGCCAAAACGCTGCGGATCATGCTGATCATCGCCGCCTGTGGCGTCCCGATGGTCCTCGCCTACACCGGCAGCATCTACTGGATCTTCCGGGGCAAGGTCAAGCTCGATTCGCACAGCTATTAGAGGAGCAGGCTGTAAAAGACGGCAAAAAGTGGCGCAGCAATGACGTTGAGCCCGCCGGAGCGAATAATAAAAAGGCCGTTTGTGTTGGCATATCTACCAACGCAAACGGCCTTACTGATTGGAGAAAACCATGCAAAAAACGCTGTTCGTCCTCTTCGTGCTCATCGGAGCCGCGTTCGCCCAGCAACCGCCCATTCCGCCGGGTCTGGCAGCAGCCGCCGGGCCCGACAGCCTGAACGTGCACCTGCAGGCCTTGAAGCCTTACCTGAACCAGACCTGGAAAGGCACATTCGTTGGGGAAGCCGGCGCGCCCCCGATGCACGACGTCATGCGCTGGGAACGCATTCTCAACGGACAAGCCATCCGCATCCTGCACTCGGTCAATGACGGCATCTATGGCGGCGAAACCATTCTGTATTGGGACAAGGCCAGAAACAGCCTGGCCTATTCCTACTTCACGACCGCAGGCTTCTCAACGCACGGCACCATGACCGGCGAGGCCGGGAAATGGGTATCGCATGAAACGGTCGAAAACAACGCCAACGGTATCACCGAGGTGCGGAGCACCAGTGCACTGCGGCCGGATGGCAGCCTGCACAACGCCGCCGAGTTCCTGCAGAACGGCACCTGGGTGCCGGGACATACGATCGATTATGTGGCCGACCCGGAGGCGCGGATCCTCTTCCGCTGACGAGCGATCCGCAGCCGCCTTGCCCGTCCTGATGTACGAAAAAGGGCTCTCCCGCAGGAGAGCCTTTTTTTTGTGTCCGATACGGCTTCGGGAACGACCGCCACGATATTCTGAGAGAATGTGTAGAGGGAAATGGCGTTCCTCAGGCGCCCGCCCGTGCCGCCAGCAGAACGGGGGTGACGTCGGTGAGGGTATGCAGCTGTGCGGCAATCTCGCTGCAGCCGCAGCCGAAGAGCAGGGTCATGGCAGGATTCCGGGTATGTCCCTTGACCGCAAGGTCCTCAATGTTCCCGTGATCGCTGGTGACCAGCACCAGGGTGGTCGTGAGATCGACCGTCGCCAGGATGCTGGCGAGGAAATCCTCGAGACGGATGAGCACCGGCAGGGCACGGCTGAAATCGCGGCTGTGGCCGGCGACATCGGTCTGGAAATACTCGAAGAGGCTGAAATCGTAGTGCTGGCTGGCCCGGCCGATGATCTCCCCCGCCTCCTGTGGAGAATAGAGCGGCACATCGAATCCGTGGTCGCGCAGGGAGGCGCCGGTGATGTCCTGATTCACCGAGCGGCCGGCGCGCAGATCGTCGAGGTCAAAAAACTTGAGGCCTGCATAGAGATTGCTGACCGAAGTGACGGAGAGGTGCGAGATGATGGCGAAGGGATCGAGGTCAAAAAAGGGGGGCCGGAAGGTATTAAGAAAGGCGGCGCGGAAGCCCGCATCGGTGAAGCGCTTGAGGATATTATGTACGGCGATGACCTCGCGCAAGGCCTTGTTGGGAAAGGCGTTGAGATGCCGTCCGAGGAGACGGGCGCCATTGATGCCCGTCAGGAGCGCTGTCTGCCCCGTGGCGCTTTGCGGCAGTCCCGCGACGCCCAGGTTGGCATCGAGGCCCAGGGCCAGGCCTGCGGGTGCGAGGGGGTGCGGGAAGGGTGTCTCTTCGCACTGATGGAGCAGGCGCAATCCGGGCCGGCAGCAGGGATTGCTCTCCGGATCGTGGCGCCCGATGCCGAGTCCGTCGACAAAGACAAGAAGGATATGTTGCAGATCCGCAACCCGGCTCATTTATGCATTTTGGCCCAGGTATTGAGGACCATAAAAATGCCCACGCCGATCATCATCACGCCAAACGCGAGGCGCAGGTGCAGCTGATTGAGCTTGCTGGCGAAATGGGCCGCGGCCCAGGCGGCGCAAAAGAGGCAGAGGGCGATGATGACCGCTGCTTTGAGATTGACCTGGCCGTTCTGGTAATAGACCAGGACGGCAGCCAGGCCGACCGGCGGCAGGAGGATGGCCAGGCTGGTCCCGGTGGCCATCTGCTGGGAGAATCCGGCAAAATAGACCAGCGCCGGGACGATGATGATGCCGCCGCCGATGCCGAAAAAACCGGACAAGGTGCCGGCGCAGAGGCCGAGGAGGATATAAAGCCAGAGGGATGGTTCCTGTCCTGTCATAGGCAGAGTTCCTCAATAGAGCTGCTTGATCTGGGTTCCCGGATAATACCAGGCGAGAATCTGGCTGACGCTCTCCCCTTTCGCGGCGCGGACGCCGGCGCCCAACTGGCACAGCCCAACCCCGTGGCCCCAGCCGGCACCGCGGAAAACAAAGGTCTCGGCGAGCCCGTCCTTGAGCCCCTCACGGGTGATGACGAAACAGGAGGAATAGAGCGTGGATTTCGAGAGAGCACGGCGGATGTTCAGTTCCTTGCGCACCACGACACTCTCGTCAGTCCCGATGCAGTTGATGCTGACCAGACGGCCCGAAACGCCGCGCTGCAGGGGAACGATGTCCACCAGTTTGCCGAGGGAGGTGCCGGCGTACTCGGCGATCGATTTTTCCAGTTCGACACGGGCAATGCGCTGCTCCCAGCGGAAATACTTTTCGGCATATTTGCCAAAATCGGGATGGCCGGCCGCCGCGAGATTACAGCATACATCAGGTTCCGAGTCGACCCAGATCCGGGCATTCTCCTCCCGGCTCAGGTCGAACTGTCCGATCGCTGTTTGCGTATCGAGCAGACCCTTCAGGTACGGCTCGCCGTCGCCGTCCCACACCTCCGCGGCATCCGCGGTATGGCCACCGCACACCGCCGAATAACTGGCTGAACAGAGGGCATCATGCCAGGTCAGCACCAGGCCCTTGGTCGCGGAGACTGCGTTCTCCACCGCCTCGCTGTTGCGCGAGAGCCCGACATAGGCCTGGCAGTGGACATCATCGCAGACATCGAATTCGGCGCCGCGATGAACGCGGCCAAAGCTGTTGAGGAACATCGTCCGGGAAATAATGGCCTGGGCCTTGAGGGCCTCCTGCGGAAAGGTGTTGGCCATTTCGCCGGCGACGACGCCGCGCAGGTAAAGTTCGAGAGGAACGACATTGATCGCCGTCAGTTTGCCCCGGGCGTTGATGCGCAATTCCAGCTCGCCGCCGTAGGTGCGGGCTTCGTTGCGCGCCCAGTGATAACCGCTGCCCACCTCGACATCGCGCAGGGTCACGTTGGCGCCGGTGATGCGCAGCGCCTGGGTGAGGATCGTGGTGTGGCCCGACGGGGATTGCAGGGCGATCTTGCCCATGGCGACATCATCGAGGCTGCGTACCACCTTGCCGCCGCTGAGGGCGCTTTTACCGGCGAGAAAGGCCTCGGCCTCCGTGCTGGAATCAAAGTTCTGATCCAGCAGCACCCGGTGGTAAGTGCGGTCGATGAGCATTTTATCGCCCGCCTGGAGTTGTTCGCCCTGGTTTTTCAGGACCACGGCAATGCCTTTGCTGCGCAAGCGCCGGGCCTGTTCCTCGGCGCGCGCGCCGTCCAGAGATTCGTACAGCTGAATCTGGTACTGCAGGGCATGGGGGACGAGTGAATGGACTGTCGCCTTCCAGAGCCCCTTTTCCAGCGCCTGAAAGTTCTCCTTTTCCGCCCAGGAGAGAACCGTGAAATCGTTCTGCGGTTCGAAATAGATGGAATCCTCATCCTCGACAATGCCGACCCGGATGATGGGATCACCGGCGACCGGCACGTAGCGCAGGCGCGCGCAGCCGGCAGCCAGCAGCAGCACCGCGGTGATGAGGATCGGACAACTCCGTTTCATGCTCAGCCCTCTACCCCTCATAGCCAAATTCCCTGAGAAATGTATCGTTCTTGCGCCATTTGTCGCGCACCGCCACCCAGAGCTCGAGAAAAACCGGGCGCTCCAGCAGGGCCTCGATGTCGATCCGCGCCTCCTCGCCCAGCTTGCGCAGCATCGCGCCGCCCTTGCCAATGATGATGCCCTTTTGGGTCTGCCGCTCAACGACGATCCTGGCCTTGATCACATCCTTCCGGCCCGGTCGCCCCTCCTTGAATTCGTCGATGATCACCGCTGTCGAATAGGGGATCTCTTCGCCATAGTTAGCAAAGATCTTTTCGCGAATGATCTCACTGACGAAAAAGCGTTCCGGATGCTCGGTCACGGCCTCCGGATCATAAAAGGGCGCTCCGGCCGGAAGCCGGGCCGCCAGCGCCTCGAGCAGGACATCGCAGTTTTCGCCGCTGCGCGCCGAAAAAGGCACGATTCCGGCGAAGGGATGTTTGTTGTTCCAGGCGTCGAGAAAGGGCAGCAGCGCTGTTTTCTCGACGAGATCGATCTTGTTGACGCCGAGGAAGAGCGGCTTGCCGGCGGCGGTCAGATCGCTGAGGATTTCGAGGTCGCGCGCCTCCGGCTTGGCGGCGGCCACCACCATGAAGAGCACCAGATCGGCATCGGCCACCGCCCGGTGCGCCGATTTCATCATCACTTCTTGCAGGCGATAGCTGGGCAGAATCAATCCGGGTGTGTCGAGAAACACCATCTGGTAGTGCGCGCCGGTGAGGATCCCCATGATGCGATGCCGCGTCGTTTGCGGCTTGGGCGTGGTGATCGACAGCTTGAATTGCAGCAGCCGGTTGACCAGCGTCGATTTTCCGACATTGGGCTGCCCGGCGACGGCAATATACCCGGAGCGAAAGTCAGCGGCGCCCGCCTTCGTCCCCTGCTGTGAAGGCCGGCTCACAGGTAGGCGTCAAGGCTGTGGGATTCGTAAAGACGCTGGACCAGCTCGTCGCTGCTCACCAGTTTGAGGTTGTGGAACTGGCAGCCGTTGCGCAGGCAGCCCTCGACGATGCCGCCCTTGGGCAGCTGCATGGCGAACATCGGCGCAGAACAGACCGTACAGCGCTGGCCGGCATCCTGCAGGCTCACCTGGCAGACCGGGCAGAGGAACTCAACCAGCTCGCCCTCCGGCACGTTGATCTGCGAGATATTTTTAAAGCTTCCATAGATCGGATCCAGATGGACTTGTCCCATCTCGTCGTCGTACCTGGCCAGAACCGTCACAGAGGGATAGCCGCTGATCAGATGGCTTTCATCCATGAGGCTGTGGCCATTGGGACAACTGGCGTTCTGGATGCGCAGCACCTTGCTGGGCACTTCCAGTTCGACGATATCCTTGTTCTTCGACATGTTTCCTCCGCACAACAGAATCGGGCGGCGGGCCTGAGCACAGCCGCCCGGAGGGGGTTAATAGGATTTGGCCACCAGGACACGCTGGTGGGAGGGCTTGCCGCAGACGATGCAGGCGCCCTCTTCCTTCTTCTCGTCCAGGGGTACGAGGCGGATGGTTGCCTTGTGTTCCTCCTGGAATTTCTCCTCGCAAGCCGGCGCGCCACACCAGTGCACCCAGAAAAACCCGCCCGGTGCTTCGATCTGGTCCGCGAGTTCGGCGTAGGTATCGACGGTGAAGGTGTTGGCTTCGCGGAAAGCCAGGGCGCGCGCGTAGAGGTTCTGCTGGATCTCCTCGAGCAAGGCCTGGATCCGCGGCAGCAGGTTCTCCTGCGGCACGGTGATCTTGGCGCCGGTATCGCGCCGGGCCAGGACGACCTGACCGGCGGCGACATCCTTGGGTCCCATTTCGATCCGTACCGGCACGCCCTTCTTCTCCCACTCGTTGAATTTATAACCGGGACGGTACTGGTCGCGATCATCGATGCGGAACTGAAGCGCCCCTTCCCAGCCCGCCGTCAGTTCGCGCGCCCGGGCGACCATGGCCTCCCGCTCCGAATCCTCTTTCCAGATCGGCACCAGCACCGCCTTGACCGGAGCCAGGCGCGGCGGGAGCACCAGGCCATTGTCATCGCTGTGGGTCATGATCAGTCCGCCGATGAGCCGGGTTGAAACCCCCCAGCTGCTGGCGTAAACATACTCGAGCCGGCCCTGTTCGCTCTGGAAGGTGACGTCGAAAGCCCGGGCGAAATTCTGGCCGAGATTGTGCGAAGTGCCCGCCTGCAGGGCCTTGCGGTCCTGCATCATCGCTTCGATGCAGTAGGTGCGCACGGCGCCGGCGAAACGCTGAGCCTCGGTCTTGAGGCCGTAAAAAACCGGGGTCGCCATATACTCTTCAGCGAAGGTGCGGTAGACGTCGAGGATCTTGAGGGTCTCGGCCTCCGCCTCCGCGGCGGTCGCGTGGGCGGTATGGCCCTCCTGCCACAGAAATTCGGTCGTGCGCAAGAAGAGGCGGGTGCGCATCTCCCAGCGCACCACATTGGCCCACTGATTGATCAGGATCGGCAGATCGCGATAGCTCTGGATCCAGTTCTTGTAGGTCGACCAGATGATCGTCTCCGAGGTCGGACGAACCACCAGGGGCTCATCGAGCCGTTTGCCGCCGCCATGGGTGACAACAGCGCATTCAGGGGCGAAACCCTCGACGTGCTCGGCCTCCTTCTTGAGAAAACTCTCCGGGATCAAGAGAGGGAAATAGGCGTTGACGTGGCCGGTGGCCTTGAACATTTTATCCAACTGCGCCTGGATCATCTCCCAGATGGCATACCCGGTGGGTTTGATGACCATGCAGCCCTTGACGGCGGCGTGTTCAGCGAGTTCCGCCGCCGCCACGACATCCAGATACCATTGGGAATAGTCCGCTTCGCGGGTCGTGATTCCTTTTGCCATACGCTCCTGCTTGGTTGCTCCGTTAGGGATGGAATTTATGCCGCACCGGACAGCCGGAGGCGTTCTCCTCCAGCTGCAGGGCGGTCTGGTAATAGCATGCGGTTTCGTTCTCAATGCCTTCGAGGCAGATCAGCTCGCGGCGCGGGCGTTCCGGCCGGCTGCGGCGGTCGATCACATCCACAAGGGCGCCCTGGCAGCACTGCAGACACTGCTCCGGCTGTCCGGAAATGGTGCGGGCGCTTTGCCGGGCCACCAGAGCCTGGCTGCTGCGCCAGGCCGCAGCGCCGATGCGCTCGCTCACCTCCAGCGCGTGGAGACGGGGGAAGAGAATACGCCCCTGGTCCAGGGAAAAGGCGCCGCGCGCGTCGAGCAGATCTCCGGGGGCCAAGGCAAGGCGCTCCTGCTGCTGCGGTGTGATCACCGCAAAAAAGGACTCCTCCAGGGCGTCACGGCCGATGAAGCCCTCCCGGGCGATAAGAAGAAATCCATCGAGGCGGAGCCGGGCGCCTTGGCTGTCGATCTCCTTGAGAAAGCGTGGCTTGACGGCAGCGATGCGGAGCGTCACATCCTGCTCCCGGCCCTGGTGCTCCGCAACCCATTCATCAAAGGCTTCAAGATCCTGCTGAAAGCGGGCCAGGCCGGCGGGTGTCAGCTGCAGGCAGGGCTGGTAATGGACCTTCTCATCGCGGTAGTGGGCGCATCCCGGGCAGAGCCGCCCCATGCGGTTAAAGCCGCGGCTGCAGCGTTTGCCCTTGTTGAGCAGAGCGCAGGACCATTTGAATTCGAGGCAGCCCTGGGGGTAGCACTTTTTGGCCACCAGCACATGCCAGGCGGAGACGCGGTTGGCAAATGCGGCATGCCGGGAATAATGGCAGGTGAACACGTCATTCCGCTTGTAGGGATTCTTCATGTCCTGCCCTCATAACTCCTTCAAATAATTTGAAATATACTTACTCTGCCCCTGATAAGCAAGGAAATTCTTCGGCGCTTTTATGCTCCTGCTTCGGGCTGCCGCCCCCGCCATGCGCAGTTTGTCCTTGCAAATCGTCCGTTTTTTCGTAAATTAGGGGACACAACTCCGGAAAGGAAACGGCCCAATGTCCTTCGCGTCACTTGATCTGGCGATTGTCTTTGTCTATCTGGCCGGCGTCACGCTGCTGGGCGCCTGGCTGGGCAAGAAGCAAACCAGCACAGCGGATTATTTTCTCG
>DAOQAG010000036.1:31726-42710 GCA_035353815.1 bacterium | reverse complement strand
CGGACCGCAAGGCCTTTTGCGGCGGCGCGCATGACGCCGTGCTCTTTGATGCCACCGCTTCGGGCGATGCCGACGGCGATAATCTCACCTGCATGTGGGATTTCGGCGACGGGACGCGCGCCAGCGGCAGTACGCTCTATCATCTCTTCGAAAAACCGGGGATCTATCGGGTCAAATTGACGGTCGATGACGGGCGCGAAACCCCCTGCAGTACGGCGGAGGACGTAGCCGTTATCGAGGTGGTCAGCCACCCCTAACCTGTAACCGGTGGAGAACCGGATGGCCACTTGCAGCATACAGCGTACGACCGGCATGACCTGCCTGGCGATATCGGGGCGCATCGACAGCATCTCCTCGCCCGATATCCAGCGCCGCCTCGAGGAGATGATCATGGATGGCGAGCGGCGCATTGCCGTCGATCTGGCGGAGGTGCCCTTCCTCAGCAGCGCCGGCCTGCGCGTCTTTCTCATCGCGCAAAAGGCGCTCGCCCGGGTGGGCGGCGAGATCCTGCTCTACCGGGCCACCGAGGCGGTGCGGCAGGTCTTCGCCATGACCGGTTTTGACCGCATCCTGCGCATTTGTGCCACCGCGGAGGAATGCCTCTCCCTGCTCGCCCCGGCAGCCGCGGCCGGCGACCGCAGCGAAACCATCGCCGGCGTCACCTTCAGCCTGCGGGAGCTGCCCGGCGCGGCGCCCGGAACTCTGCGCCTCATTGGCAGCCAGGACAAATTTGCCGCGGCGGGGTATGACCAGGAGGATGTCGTCACCCTGCCGCAGCGTGAGCTGCTTTACGGCACCGGCCTGGCGACCATCGGCGACACCTGGGCGGAGTACAAGGGGCTCTTTGGCGAGGCCGTCATCCTCAACCGCAACCTCTATTTCTATCCCGCCGTCAAGCGCTCCGCCGCTGATTTTATGCTCTATTCGGGGCAGGGCGAGGGTACCGTTTGCCATTTCCTCAACGGCTTTGCCTTCGACGGCGGTTTCCGCTGCCTGGCGGCCTTCGACGGCTTTATCACCCTCGACCAGCTCCTCGACTGGATCCTCACACAGCCCCTGGCCACGCCGCTGCTGGGCGTGGTCCTGGTCGCCGAGAGCAAGGGCATCCTCGGGATGAATCTCAAGCAGGTCCCTTTGCGCGAGAACCGCCCGGGGCCGGATTTTGATCTCTACGCGATCGACCATGTCGCTACCTGGATCAATTTTCCGGTCGATCCGGCCGATCCCAACCATGTCATCGCCGCCACCGGCATCGTTTGCCGCGATCGCGCCGCGCTTCCGCCCGCGCAGCAAATGCTGTTCACGGGCAAGTCCGCTGCCCATCTCCATGCGGGCGTCTTCTCCCGGGGGCCGGTGAGCAAGAACCTCGATCAGTTCGCGGAGGAGCTCGGCCGGATTGGCACCGAACTGGATATTCTCAAGGTACAGCATCTGCTCGGAGGCAGCAGATTCAGCAACGGGATGCTCGGGATCATCGAACTGAAAGGGTGAGCGCATGGAGTTGTGGGTTGGAGCGCTGAATCTCGGATTTCTCTATGCCATCATGACGATGGGGGTCTTTGTCACCTTCCGCATCCACGATTTCAATGATGTCACCGTGGATGGCAGCTTTACCGCCGGGGCGGCTGCGGCGGCCGTGCTGATGACCCTGGGCATCAATCCCTTGCTGGCGCTGCTGGCGGCCTTTGCCATCGGCGCTCTGGCCGGATGGGTGACGGCCTTTATCCATACCCGCTTCGCCATCAACGGCCTCCTGGCCGGCATCCTGGTCATGACCGCGCTCTACTCCATCAACCTGCACATCATGGGGCGTTCCAATCTCCCCCTGCTCAACCAGCGGACGCTTTTCTCATGGCTGGCCGCCGTCAATCCCGGCCTCCATCCCGAGGTCTGGACCGCCGCGGTGTTTGCGGTCGTGATGCTCCTCTTCTGGCTGCTGATGACCTTTTTTTTCCGCACCGACCTGGGGATCGCCATGCGCGTCACCGGCAACAATCCGGTCATGGCGGCGGCCAATGGCATCAATGTAGGGCGGATGACCCGTTTCGGGGTGGCCCTCGCCAACGGCTTCACCGGGGCTTCGGGCGCGCTGGTGGCGCAGTATCAGGGCTTCGCCGACATCGGCATGGGCCTTGGCACGGTGGTCATCGGGATGGCGGCGGTGATCATCGGCGAGTCCCTCATCCGCAGCCGGAGCATGCTCTTGCGGGTGCTGAGCGTCATCCTCGGCGCGGTGGTGTTTCGCGGCATGATCGCCTTGGCCCTCTATGCGGGAATGAATCCCATTGACCTGAAGCTGCTCACCGCCGTGTTCGTCCTGCTGACCCTGGTTCTCTCCAGATCGATGGGCGGTGGCAAAAAGCCGGCCGGCGTTGAGCGCCGCTGGTTGCAGCTCCTGCGTCAGCCCGGGAGGCGCCGCGCCTTGTATGCCGGGCTTGTGATCGTCGCCGCTCTCGCCGCGGCCGTATTCATGCGGCACGCCGCCACTTCCGCCGCGAAATCCGCCTCGGGCAAAAAAGTGCAGATCGGCGTGGTGCAGCTGACCGAGAACGGGCTGCTCAACACCACGCGCGACGCCCTGGTGCGCGAGCTCGGCCGCCGCGGCTATCGCGATGGCGAGAATTGCCGCATCAAGCTCGAGAGCGCCGCCGGCGAGCTGCCCACGGTCAGCACCATCCTCGACCAGTTCGAGCGCGAAAAGATGGATGTCATCGTCACCATCTCCACCGGCTGCACCCAGGTGGCGCTTAACAAGATCAAGTCCCGCCCGGTGGTCTTCGCCACGGTGGCCAATCCCTTCCTCATCAAGGCGGGCCGCTCGGACACAGAGCACCTCCCCAACGTCACCGGCGTTTACGGCTGGGTGCCGATGGACCGGACGCTCGCGCTCGTGCGCCAGATCCGCCCCGGTCCGCTCACCATCGGCACCATCTGGGACCCGGCCCAGCCCAACTCCGTCTTCAATGTCGAAAACCTGCAGCGGGCGGCAGAGGCGGCGCCGGGGGTCACTTTTGCAGGGGCGACCATTACCAGCTCCGCCGAGGTCTACCAGGCGGCCGTCGCGCTGGCGCAAAAGGGGATCGACGCCTTTGTCCTCAGCCCGGACAATATCGTCTACTCGGCCTTCGAAGCGGTGGTCAAGGCGGCCGGGCCGCGCCGGATCCCGATATTTTTGAGTGATGTCGAACGGCTGGGCGACGGCGCCCTGGCGGTGCTCGGCTATGAGTATAGCAGCAGTGGCGAACAGGCCGCCGCGCTCGTCGACCGGATCATCAAGGGGGAGAAGCCCGCGGATATCCCCTTCGAAACCTACCACAAGCTCACCCTGGGAGTAAACCTCGACGTGGCCGGGGCGAACGGCATCACCCTCGGTGACACTCTGCTGCGCCAGGCGAACCTGATCGTCCGCGGCGGCAGGAGCATCGCGGTGGCTGGGGAAGCCGGCGCAGCAGCAGCGGCCAAGGTGATCCACAACGCCAGGTTGATGTCACCGGTCGAAGCCGGCGCCGCAGCTACACGGAGCGGAGGAGGAACCCGATGATCGAGATTACCGGTCTGTGCAAGACCTTCAACGCGGGCACCATCAACGAAACCCGCGCCCTGCAGAATATCACCTTGCACGTCAACCGCGGTGATTTCGTCACCATTATCGGTACCAACGGCTCGGGCAAGTCGACCCTGCTCAATGCGATTGCCGGCTCCTTCCTTCCCGACGCCGGCGAAATCCGCATCGACGGCCGGGTGGTCACCCGCCTGCGCGATTATCAGCGCGCCGTCGACATCGCCCGGGTGTTCCAGAATCCCTTCAGCGGCACCGCGCCGCAAATGACCATCCTCGAGAATCTGCATATGGCCTGGCTGCGCAACAAGCACATCCGGCCGCTGCACGGCCTCGACGCCGCGCGGCGCGAGGCTTGCCGCAGCGAACTCCGCCAGTTGGAGATGCAGATGGAAGACCGGCTGGACCATGTGATCGGCTCGCTCTCGGGCGGCCAGCGTCAGGCGATCACCCTGCTGATGGCCGCCATCGCCCGGCCGAAGGTGCTGCTCCTGGATGAACACACCGCCGCCCTCGATCCCAAATCGGCCGCCCAGGTGATCAAGCTGACCAGCCATTTTATCGAGCGCGAACAGCTCACCGCCATCATGGTCACCCACAGCATGCAGCAAGCCCTCGATCTCGGCAACCGCACGATCATGATGCACAAGGGACAGATCATCGACGATATTCCCCTCGAGGATAAACGCCGGATCACCAGCAATGACCTGCTCGACAAATTCGCCGAGCTGCGCAAAAGCGAGCAGCTGACCGACGACCTGTTGATGGAACTGCGGCAGGAATATATCTAGACCACGGGACGGCCCTATGCATGAGCGCGCTTTCAAACGATCACTGGACTCCCTCGAAGCTCTGTTCGATTTTCTCAATGCCTTCCTCGCCGGCCATGGCATTGCCGGCCGGACCGCTCTCGAATTGCAACTCGCGCTGGAAGAGGTCTTTGCCAATTCGGTCGAGCACAACCGCACCTCGACCGGCGACGTCGCTGTGGCCCTGAAGAGAACTCCGGAGGCGATCACCATCCGCATCCGCGATTTCGACGTCGACCCCTTTGACGTCTCGCGGCCGCCCCAGGTGGACACCCATGCCGCTCTGGAGGAACGCCACGCCGGCGGCCTCGGCCTGCACCTGATCCATACCATCATGGACCGGGTCGAGTATGCCCGTGAGGAAAGAACAAGCATCATCACCCTGGTCAAATATATAAAGTGAGGAATTATGCTCAAGATCGAACGAGATGAGCAGGGCGCCCTGCTCCTGGCCGGACGCTTCGACGCCTCCCAGGAGGAGAGCGCCATGAAGGCTTTCAATCAGGTCGAGCAAGAGACCGAGATCGACTGCAGCGCACTGGAGTATATCTCCAGCGCCGGCATTGGCGTGCTCATCGCGACGCAGAAGCGGCTGATGCAAAAGAACGGCCAACTCATCCTGAAAAACCTCAATCCGCATATTGTCGAGATCTTTAAGTATGCCGGTCTCGATACCGTATTCACAATTAAATAAAAATTGCGCCGGCCAGGCAACTTTTCCGCATCTGGATTGTATGTATGAGTGCACAGCAGGAAGATGAACTGATCGCCCGCTGCAGAAACGGCGATGACCGCGCCTTCGCAGAGCTGGTGACCGGGTATCAAAAACCGGTCTATAACCTGGCCCTGCGCATCACCCGCAGCGGTATTCTCGCCGAAGAGGTGACCCAATCGACCTTCGTCAAGGTCTACGTCAAGCTCGATTCCTATAAAACCGGGCTCTCCCTCTTCAGCTGGATCTACCGCATCGCGATGAACGAGGCGATCAACGAGTACCGGCGCAACCAGCGCCGCAGCCGCCTGGACGAGAGCCGCATCGAGGCTGCAGCGGAGCCCTCCTTCGAACTGACGGAGGCGATCCAGGAGGCCCTGATGCACCTCAAGCCGGATGACCGCGCCCTGATCGTCCTGCGCCATTTTCAGAACCTCGGCTATCAGGAGATCGCTTGTATCATGGAGCGTTCCGAAAGCCGGGTCAAATCGCAGCTCTTCAGGGCCCGTCACGCCCTGAAACTGATACTTGCCGGAATGGGCATCAAGAATGAAGCCTGACGCCATACCTACCCTGATGCAAAAGGCCCTCGACGGAGATTTGACTGAGGCCGAGCGCCGTGTCTGGCAAGCCTGGCTGCAGCAGCATCCGGACGAGCAGGTCCGCTTCGACGAGCAAGCCGAAATGACTCGGCTGCTCGCCCATGTGCCGCAGGCCGAGCCGCCCGCTGATCTCTCCGGCCGGATCCTGCGCACCATTTCCCTGCACAAACGTGATCGACATTCCATACTTGCAATGTTTAACCGACAAAAGGAGGACCCCATGTCACCGAAGTACAAATGGCTCTTGGCCGGCGCTGCCGCCGTGGTGCTTATCGGCCTGGTTCTGGCAAGATTCTATCCCTGGCCCCCCGAATCCACCACCCAGGGGACCATCGGCGCGGTCCAGAAAGCCGACAAGTTCCAGACCGAGCAGATGAGCACGGGCGATGTGACCCTGACCGACAGCGAGCTGCAGCAGGTGCTGCAGAATGACGTGGTGCAAAAGATCGTCGCCGACAAGGCGGCCATGGCGGCGCTGCAGAGTCTGGACGGCAAGTCGATCGCCGCGCTGCAGACCCTGAACGGTCTGGCCCCGGCGGCGCTGCAGACGGTGGATGGCAGAACCATCGCCGCCCTGCAGACCATGGATGTCCGCAGTATAAGGGCGCTGCAAACGCTCGACGGCCAGACCATCGCGGCGCTGCAGACCATGGACGGCAAGACCATCGCCGCCCTGCAGGCCCTGGATGGCAAGACCATCGCTGCGCTGCAGACCCTGGATGGCAAGTCCATCGCAGCCCTGCAGACCATGGACGGCAAGACCATCGCGGCCCTGAACACCGTCAATGGCCGGTCGATCCCGGCCTTGCAGTCCCTGGACTCCCGGCAGCTCTCTTCCTTGCAGTCACTGGACGGCAAGGTCCTCGCCGGATTGTCGGTCCTCGACGGCAAGACGCTTGCGGCCCTGCAGACGGTGGATGGCAAGAGCATCGCGGCGCTGCAGACCATGGATGGCAAATCCATCGCCGCGCTGCAAACCATGGACGGCAAAACCATTGCCGCGCTGCAGACCCTGGATGGCAAGACCATCGCTGCTCTCCAGACCCTGGATGGCAAGAGCATCGCCGCCCTCCAGACCCTGGATGGCAAATCCATCGCCGCCCTCATCACGCTCGATGGCCGCAGCCTCGCTGCCCTGCAGACCGCCGAAGGCCGGTCCCTCGCGGGCCGGATCGACGCCACGGCGGGCAAGGCCGGCGCCGAACAATAGGACGATCCTGCCGCTCCCTTCCGGCACGCTCGCGCACCCCGGCACGCTCGCGCGCGCCGGCGCCCTCTGATCGGGAGGCGGGGGTTTATCCGGATTTACACCATCATGCGGCGATGCCCGTCAGCGGGCACCGCCGCCTGTTTATTCAGGGCGGGGGATGACGACGTCCGGCAATAACGTTTTTCTGCTTGCACGAGGATAGAACAGAAATGAGAACCGGAACACTCCGCAGCCTGCTGCTCCTTCTCCTCCTGGCGTTCGGATTTTCGGCCGCCTCCGGCCAGATCGGCATCCAGTCCACCCGCAGCATGGATCTGATCTATTTCGGCAAGCTGCATGAATTTATCATTCCCCACCTCTCCCGCTGCTTTCTCAACGCCCGTCTTTTTGAAGGGCGCCTGTTTGGCTATTCCACGCGGGAAAAGACCACGGTATTCCTCCAGGATTTCGGCGATTACGGCAACGCCGGCGCCATTTCAGTGCCCCGCAACTTTATCCGCATGGAACTGGCCCCTCATAATTACATCTATGAGACCACCCCGGCCAACGAGCGCATGAACTGGCTGATGAACCACGAGACCGTGCACGTCATCACCACCGACCAGGCGGCGGCCAGCGACCGATTCTTCCGGACCCTGTTTCTCGGCAAGGTCCAGGATGCCGCCGACGACCCGGAGTCGGTGCTCTATGCCTACCTGACGACGCCGCGGCTGCTGAGTCCGCGCTGGTACCTCGAAGGCATCGCGGTCTTTATGGAGACCTGGCTGGCCGGCGGCCTGGGCCGGGCCCAGGGTTCCTATGATGAAATGGTCTTCCGCGCCATGGTCTGCGACCGCGCCCCCTTCTACGACGTGGTCGGCCTCGAGGCGGAAGGGACGGCGATCGATTTCCAGGTCGGCGCCAATTCCTACCTCTATGGCGCGCGCTTCGTCAGCTATCTCGCCTATCAGTACAGCCCGGAAAAGGTGCTGGAGTGGTACCGGCGCAGCGAAGGCAGCAAGCGCTACTTCGCCACGCAATTTAAAAAGGCCTTTGGGACGAGCCTGGCAGCCGAATGGCGCCGCTGGGTGGCCTGGGAGCACCAGTGGCAGCAGGCCAATCTTGATTCCCTGCGCTGCCATCCCGTGACGCCCTTCCGGCCCCTCTCCCGCCACGCTCTCGGCTCGGTCTCGCGCGGCTATTACGATCCCGCCTGCAACAAGCTCTACACCGCGGTGCTCTATCCCGGCAAGGTCGCCCATATCGCCGCACTCGACCTCGCCAGCGGTGAGCTCGAGTCGATTTGCGAGGTCAAAGGGCCCACCCTCTACTCGGTGACCTCCCTGGCCTGGAATGCCGCAGCGGGGGCCCTGTTTTACACCAGCGACAACCAGCGCTGGCGTGACCTCAACATCGTCGACATCAGGAGCGGCTGTTCGCAGCGGCTGATCAAGGACGGGCGCCTCGGCGACCTCGCCTATTGCGCCGGCGACAGCACGCTCTGGGGCGTGCGCCACTTCAACGGCTTCTCGACTCTGGTGGCTATCCCCTACCCCTGGCGGGAGTGGAAACAGATCCATACCTATCCCTACGGCCAGGACCTGTGCGATCTCGACATCTCACCCGACGGCAACACGCTGACCGCCGCGCTGGTTGAGATCTCCGGAAAGCAAAAGCTGGTCCGGATTGCCACCGCCCGGCCCGACACCTTTGCTGTGCTCTTCGATTTCGAGAATAACCTGCCGGAGAGTTTTGTCTTTTCAGCCGACGGCCGTTACAGCTATGGCTCCTCCTATTATTCAGGGGTCTCCAATATTTACCGCTATGACTGGGCCAAAGCGGACATGGAGGTCCTCAGCAATGCCGAGACCGGATTTTTCCAGCCCGTGCCCTTGCCCGGCGACTCGCTGCTGGTGATGCGCTACAGCGGACGCGGTTTCATCCCCGGCAAGATCGCCCTTCAGGTGCCCGAACGGGTGAGTGCGGTCACCTTTCTCGGCACGGCGGTTGCCAAAAAGCACCCGGTCGTGCGCAGCTGGGTGCTCGGCTCGCCGGCGCGGATCACCCCCGACTCCCTGCTCCGTCCTGCCGGTCCCTATCATCCCCTCGCTCATCTGCGCCTGGGCTCGGCCTGGCCCGTCGTCCGCGGGTACAAGGAGAGTGCCGCCGCCGGCTGGCGCGCCAATTTCAACGATCTCATCGGCGCCGCCGGCGTGACCCTCTCGGCCCTCTACAGCCCGGTCCGCGCGCTGCCTGCAAAGGAGCGGCTCCATCTGGGATTGGAAGGGCACTGGTGGGCCTGGAGCCTCAGCGCCGGTCTTAACCACGCCGATTTCTACGACCTCTTCGGTCCGACCAAAACCAGCCGCAAGGGCTACTACCTGCAAGCGGAGTACAGCAAGAGCCTGATCTTCGACAAGCCCCGCACCCTGGACCTCAACCTGAGTGTCCGGCATAACGGCGGCATGGACCGTTTGCCGGATTATCAGAATATCGCCGCCACCTACGACCGAATGTCGACGACAAAAATCGGTCTGGATTATCAGTATGTCCGCAAGTCCCTCGGCGCTGTCGATGACGAAAAAGGGATCCGCGCCCGGGCCTTCGCCGCCGCCTCCCTGGTCAACGGCCGTCTCTACCTGCGGCTCTACGGACATCTCGACTACGGCATCCCCCTGGCGCTCGACCATTCCTCGCTCTGGCTACGCACCTCCGCCGGCCGCAGTTTCGGCAGCGCCGACAACCCCTTCGCCAACTTTTTCTTCGGCGGTTTCGGCAACAACTGGGTCGACCGCGGTACGGAAAAACGCTACCGCGAGTTCTACAGCCTGCCGGGCCTGGAACTCAATGCCCTCGGCGGCCGCAGTTACGGCAAGGCGATGGCCGAGTGGAACCTGCCGCCCTTGCGATTCAGCAGACTTGGCTTCACCAGCCTTTATTGCCGCTGGCTGCGCCCGGCGCTATTCGCCGGCGCCGTCCTGGCCAATCCGGACCGGCCTCATGGCGGCCCGGACGCCGCCCTGGGGAGCCGCCGCGCTCTCGCCACTGTCGGGATGCAATCCGACTTGCGATGGGTGATCCTGTCGCGCTTCGAATCCACCGTGTCATTCGGCTATGCCGTCGCCTTTGAGGGCCGGCATCGCAGCCGGGAATTCATGGCCTCGCTGAAAATCCTATGATGGCCCTCCAGATCATCCTCAGCCTGGCGCCGGTGATGCTCCTGGCCCTGGTCCTGCTGCTGCTCGACAGCTACAAGCTGGTGCGCGGCACCGCGGCCGTCTCCAGCCTGCTCCAGGGCGCGGCCGCCGCTGTGGTCTGCATGGGGCTGAACCTGCTCTTCATTCACAAGCTGCAGATGGAGGTAATCCTCTACAGCCGCTATCTGGCCCCCATCATCGAGGAAGGGGCCAAGGCCCTGCCGGTCTATCTGCTCATCCGTAAAAAACATATCGGCTTTCTCGTCGATGCGGCGATTCATGGCGCCGCGGTCGGCGCCGGCTTTGCAGTGGTCGAAAATATGTATTACCTCCATGAACTGGCCGAACCGAGCCTGATGATCTGGTTCGTCCGCGGCTTCGGCACCGCGATCATGCACGCCTCGTGCACCGCCCTCTTCGCTATCCTGTGCAAGCGGCGCCATGATCAGCCCGGCCGGTCGACGCTGGCCGCGTGGGGGCCGGCCTGGCTGGCGGCTGCTTTCCTGCACTCAACCTTCAATCATTTCATTCTCCCCCCCTTGCTGTCGACTTTGGTGATCCTGGTGACCTTTCCGGCGTGCATCATCGCCGTCTATGAGCGCAGCGAGCGCTCGCTGCGCAAGTGGCTCACACTGAGCATGGACGAAGAGATGGCCCTGCTCGAAATGATCCTGAGCGGCCGCTTTTCCGGGAGCAAGTTCGGGCAATATCTCCTGTCGCTGCGCGACCATTTTTCCCCGGCCGTGGTCGTCGATCTGCTCTGCTATCTACGCATCTACCTCGAGCTGGCGATCCGCGCCAAGGGCATCCTCCTGCTGCGCCAGCATGGCCTGCCCGCCGCGCCGGACGCTGCCCTCCGGGAAAAATTCGCCGAGTTCCGGTATCTGGACAGATCCATCGGCCGCACCGGCAAGCT
>DAOQAG010000036.1:27006-31626 GCA_035353815.1 bacterium | reverse complement strand
GCAAAAAGGCGTTCAATTCTGCTTGTATTTTAGCTGCTGTTTGGGTAATTTTCGCCAGGCCTGATATGGCCGATGCCTTCCGGCACGGACCCCGGGCAGAGCAAGAGGAAAGGGATGGTCGTCGATGATGAAATGGAGGTTACGGAGTACGGAGCGGACCGGTATTACGCCAAACCTCCCGACTTGGCGCGGCTCTGAAACGGGGCGATCGCGGCGGCGGCCCATGACTCATGGCCGCATGCTCTTGCTGCTGTTGCTGCTCGGCACAACCGCCCGCCCGGCTGAAACTGGCCGGCCTTTCATGTCGGTCTACCCCAGCAAGGAGTTCGGCGGGCACACGCAGTTCTGGGCCATCGAGCAGGACGACCGGGGGGTTCTCTACATCGGCGACGGCTATGGCGTCCAGGAATTCGACGGAACGAGCTGGCGGTTGATCCTGAATGCCAATCACTCGTTCGCACGCTCGTTCGCCAAAGATGAAAAGGGCCGGATCTATGTCGGCTCCTCCGGTATGCTGGGCTATCTCGAAGCGGACGCCGCAGGAGCCATGCAGTACCGCTCCCTGCTGGACTATATCGCGCCCGAAGACCGGCAGTTCAACTACGTCTGGTCGACGCAGGTAACGCCGGCCGGGATCTACTTCCAGACCAATGAAAGGCTCTTCCGTTTTGAGCCCGCGCCTGCCGCGGACTCTGCCGGGGGCTGGCGGGTCCGGGTCTGGCGGCCGGTCCAGCAGTTTGGCTACTCCTTCTGGATCGATCAAACTCTCTACGTACAGCAATACGGTATCGGCCTGATGAAAATGCAGGCGGATTCACTCGTGCTGCTCCCCGGCGGCGGGCAGTTTGCCAACGACCGGATCCATGTCATGCTGCCTTTTCCGGGCCGCTCCGGGCACTATCTGATCGGCACCTTTGGCCGGGGATTGTATCTGTGGGATGGCAAGGCGATCCGGCCTTTTCCGACCGCCGCCGATGCGCTGCTGCGCCAGGGGACGCTTTATGTCGGGGTCGTCACCCCGGACAGCTGTTTTGCCCTGGGTACCATGGCCAATGGGCTCGTCATCCTCTCCAGGGACGGCAGGATCTTGCAGCAATTTACCAAGGATAATGGATTCCTTTCCAATACGGTGAGCTGCATGCTCATCGACCGGCAGAAAAATCTCTGGGTGGGCATGGATGGCGGTGTGGCCGTGCTCGAATACAATTCGCCGTTTTCAGAGTTTACGGTTCCCGGAGGCACCGGTCCTTCCGACTTTATCCGGCAGCACGGACTTTTGTACATCACCGCCAACGACGGGGTCTATTATCTCGATGACAGCGATGGACGCTTCAAGCTGGTCACCGGGATCGTCGGCAATGCCCAGTCCTTCTACTTTTTCAGGATACAGGACGAATTGTTCGTTACCGTCAACCAGGGGGTCTATCGTATTCAGGGCAAAACCGCCTTTCCGGCGACGCTGATCCAGGACCTCTCCCGGCCGATTCTATGCCTGTGCAACCTGAGCCTGGAGAAGAATCTCATCGTCGCCGGCACCAATCAAGGCATCGATCTGCTGCGGTATGAGGCCTCCAGCCGCCACCGTCTCGATCGGGTCGGCCGCATCGCCGGCATCCACGAATATATTCGGCTTGCGGTCGAGAGCGACCCGGGCGTCGTCTGGCTGGGCACCATGGACTCGGGCGTGATCCGGCTGACCTTCCATGCGGACCGGCTGATCGAACCCGACATCGACAAATTTGGCGCGGATTACGGCCTGCCCCCCGGCGGCGTGACGGTGTTCAAGCCGGAAGGCCACCTGCTCTTTTGCACGAAAAAAGGGATTTACCGTTTCAACGCCGCGCAAAACAGCTTTGCACGCGATCCATTTTTTGATGATATCGGATTGGGCACCAATCCGGATGAAGGGATCATTGCGGCGGATGAAAATGGCCATTTGTGGATCAATTTGGGCAAGGAATCGGTTGTCTATAAAAAATCCGCGGCCGGCGCCTACCAGTTGGAAAAGGCGCAGCTGGCGCGAATTGCCGGTGAAGTGGTCAACATCATCTATCCGGAACACGGCGGCGTGACCTGGTACGGCACCGCCAACGGCGTCATCCGCTTCGCACCGGGACCTTCGCGGACGGAGTTGACCGCCTTCCCGGCGCTGATCCGCCGTGTGGCCCTGGCCGGCGACTCGGCCGTCTATTACGGCGCTGCGAGTCCGGGGGGCCGGCTCGCGGACCCGGCCGGAGCCAACTTTCCATTTCGCCTCAATTCGATGCGCTTCGATTTTTCCGCTTCATCTTACCTCAACCCGCGCGCAAACGAGTACCGCTCCCGGCTGGAGGGATTCGACGAAAACTGGCTGCCCTGGAGCCGCGACACCCGGCGCTATTATACCAATCTCCCCGCCGGCAGATATCGCTTCCGCATCCAGGCGCGCAATATCTTTCAACAGGAGAGCAGCGAGGACCTCTATGCCTTCACAGTCTCACCGCCGTGGTACGCGGCCTGGTGGGCCTGGATTCTTTACATTCTCGGCGCCGGCGGCCTGATCTTCGGACTGGTCCGCATCCGCACCCGCCAGTTGCGGGAACGCAGCCTGGCCCTCGAACAGACCATCCGTGAACGGACGGCCGAGATCGCGTCCGCCCAGGAAAAACTGATCACACAATCCAAGCTCGCCGCCCTGGGCGCCCTCACCGCCGGCATTGCCCACGAGATCAAGAACCCCCTCAACTTTGTCAATAATTTTGCCGTGCTCATCACGGATCTGACCGCCGAGCTGCGCGAGGTGCTGACCACCCAGATGGGGCGGATGGAACCGGACCAGAAGGCCGAAGCAGTGGAGATCCTCGATACCCTGCAGCAGAACGCCGCCAAGATCATCGAACACGGCAAACGAGCCGACAGTATCGTCAAAAGCATGTTACAGCACTCCCGCGGCAAATCGGATGAGCGCCAGCCCACCGATATCAATGCGGTACTCGCCGAGGATATCAATCTGGCCTATCACGGCATGCGCGCCCAGGACAGCAGTTTCAACATCAAGATCGAGACCGAGTTCGATCCGGCGATCGGCAAGCTCGATATCGTCCCCCAGGATGTCAGCCGCGTCTTTCTCAACATCATCACCAACGGCTGTTACGAAGCCCATCGCAAGAAACAGGAACGCAACGGCGAATTCTCGCCGATACTCTCGGTCAAAACCCGGGACCTCGGCGATCAGATCGAGGTCCGCATCCGCGACAACGGCAACGGCATCCCCGCGGCGGTCCGTGAAAAACTCTTTACTCCCTTTTTCACCACCAAGCCGCCCGGCAAGGGTACGGGCCTCGGCTTGTCGATCAGCTATGACGTGATCGTCCAGCAGCACAGTGGTCAGCTGTTCTTTGAATCTGAAGAAGGCCAATTCGCAGAATTTATAATCCGCTTGCCCAAATAACGATTTTTCTCAGGAGAATCCAATGCCAGCAAAAATCCTGGTTGTGGATGATGAACCGGATCTGGAACAGCTCATCCTGCAAAAATTCCGCAAACAGATTCGCGAGGAACTCTTTTCCTTCAAATTCGCCAACAACGGGGTCCAGGCCCTCGAACGGCTGGCGGAAGACGATACCATCGACCTCGTCCTGACCGACATCAACATGCCCGAGATGGACGGACTGACCCTGCTGACCCGGATCAAGGAGCAGGAAAAGCCCGCTCTCCGCTCCGTGATCGTCTCCGCCTACGGGGATATCGAAAACATCCGCACGGCGATGAACCGCGGCGCCTTTGATTTCGTGATCAAGCCCATCGACCTCAATGATCTCGAGATCACCATCAACAAGTCGCTGAATGATCTCCGCGTGCTCAAGGAGGCGATGCAGTCGCGTGACCAGTTGATGTTCATCAAGCATGAACTCGGCATCGCCACCGAGATTCAGACCTCGATCCTGCCCAAGACCTTTCCCCCATTCCCGGAGCGCAAGGAGTTCGACATTTTCGCCAAGATGATCCCGGCGCGCGAGGTCGGTGGCGATCTCTACGATTTCTTTCTGATCGACAAGTCTCGCGTCGGCATCATCATCGGCGATGTCTCCGGCAAGGGCATCCCGGCCGCGATGTTTATGGCGGTGAGCAAAACCCTGCTCAAGGCCACGGCGCTCAAGGGCATCCCCTCCGACTCCTGCCTCGAAAGCGTCAATACCGTGCTCGTCGACGAAAGCCTGCCCTCGATGTTCGTTACGGTCTTTTATGGCATCTTCGACACCCGCAACGGCTCGCTTGAATACTGTAACGGCGGCCATAATCCTCCCTATCTGATCAGCAAGGAGGGACAGGTCCGCCAGCTCGAAAACCGCGGCGGGGTCTTTCTTGGCGCCCTGAAAAACCTCGAGTATGAGTCCAATGTGGTGATGCTCCAGCCGGGAGAAACCCTCTTCCTCATCACCGACGGCATCAGCGAGGCGATGAATACCGAGGAAGCCATGTTCGGGGAGACCCGGACCCGGGAGGCACTGCAGGCCCACGCCGCCGCGCCCCTCGATGGGCTGGTGGACGGAGTGATCCGGGACGTGCAAGCCTTTGCGGGCGCCCAGGAACAGTCGGATGATATGACCTGCCTGGCCCTGCGCTATTTCGGCAAGTAGG
>DAOQAG010000036.1:19077-26906 GCA_035353815.1 bacterium | reverse complement strand
CATGCAGGAAATCTACGGTAAAGATGCGTAAAAGGAGATCCGCCGTGCGTCCTCTATTTCTCCTGCTGATGGCGATCGTGCTGTTTGCGGCCGGCCTGCTCCAGGCCGGCGAGCAGGATGCCATCCGCACCGCCGGCGATGTTCTCCTGGCCGTCCTGCCGGCAAGTGCCGCCGGACTGACCTGGTATCATCATGACTTCCAGGGCACGCTGCAGTTCGCCCGGGCGGCCTCACTGACGCTGGGCGTCACCTTTGGGCTCAAGTACCTGGTCAATGAAAAACGGCCCGATGGTGGAGAGCATAGTTTCCCCTCCGGGCACGCCTCGCTCTCGTTCTGTGCCGCCGAATTCATGCGCAAACGCTATGGTGGATCTGTCACCATCCCGGCCTATGCGGCGGCCGCATTTGTCGGCTACAGCCGCGTTGCCTCCAAAAGGCACTACACCCATGATGTTCTCGCCGGCGCCGCCCTCGGCATCGGCAGCAGCTATTTTTTCACCCGCCCCTGGCATGGCTGGTGCGTGCAGCTCGACGGCGGTTCAAGGCACGGCATGCTCCGTCTGAGCCGCGCCTGGTAAGCAATGGCCTTGACGACCCATGATCCGTGTCAGGCGCTCCCGGCCGCGGCATGGCCGGCCTGCCGGCCGGAGACGAGCGCCAGGACAAGACCACCCAGGCCGAGGAGCATCCCCGCTGCGAAGAGCAGCCAGGAGTAGTGGACGCCGCCATACCCTTGGGCGAGGATGCGCTCCGAATCGCGGACGAAGGAGTAGTACCAGAGCGCCCATCCGGCGAGCTGCAGGGCCAGAGCGGGCCAGGTGAGGCGCAAGCGGAGGCTCGCAAGCTCCTGTGCGAAAACCAGGGTACAGGCGATGATGAAATAGGCGCTGATGAGCACCGGCGCCAGCACCGGACCGAACCAGGGCTTGGGGATGAGAAACAGGCAATCCCATTCCAGCAGCGATGAGGGCCACTGCACGAACCAGACGAGTCCGGCATAATAGAGGATATCCCAGATCCCGAACATGAAAAAGAAACACGCGCTGCGGGAGCGCCAGGTGCCGCCGGTCACCCAGGCCATGGCAATAAGCATGACCATCGTGCAGATCTCGCGGACATGCTCGATCGAGGTGCGGCCGAGGATAGTGACCGCATGGCTGAGGTCGTTCATGCCGGGATCGATCAGACGCCGCAGATAAACCACGCAAATAGCCTCCAGGATGCCCATGGCAACGGCATACACGGCGGCCCAAAAGAGCCCCTGCCAGCGCTGCATGGAAAATGGGGCGGCCGTGAGCCGGCAATCCAGTGTACTCATCTTGATCTCCTCTTGTAATGCAGCAGCCAAAAGTGCCGCGTCAGCAGCGGCTGGTGAATGGTGACCGCGCTGCACCGCCGGCCCGAACGGTATGCTGGAATAGCATTCTGCAGGAGGCTGCGCCGCCGGCCTGGACCGTGCGCCGGCATTGTATGCTGCGGATTGCTGCGAGGCTGGCCCGAAAGGCCAACAGGGTAGTATGCTGCGGGAGGCTGCACCGCTGGCCCGAAGCGCGCAACCCCATTGTTTCCTGTTTTTGGTTATTATTTTTTGGAGATCCTCACGTGATATGAAAATCCCGACAAGCCTTCTCCTGCCCGGAACGCTGCTGTTCGCCGCCTCCTGTCACCCTGCCGCTCCATCCGCCCGCACCTTCGATCCGCTCCGGATGCGCGATTATTGCGTGGCCAAAACCCGCGCCACCTTGCGGGTGCGTGCCGACGCCGACAGCATGCCGCGGCACATCCTGCGGGGAGAGAAAGAGTGGAACCGGGTGAGCGTGCACGACTGGACAAGCGGTTTCTGGCCGGGTATTCTCTGGTATGCCTATGAGTGTTCGGGTGATACGGTGTTGCAGCGAGCGGCGGAGGGTGCCACATCCGCGCTCGCACAGCTCCTCGAGGTCCCGGCCGAGAGCCATGACCTCGGCTTCATGTTCTTCTGCAGCTACGGCCAGGCCTTCCGGCTGACCGGCGATCCGGCCTGCAAAGAGATGGTGTTGCGCGCCGCCGACTCGCTGGCCACCCTCTACCATCCTCGCGTGGGCACGATCCTCTCCTGGCCCGGGATGCGCGCGCGGATGGGCTGGCCGCACAACACCATCATTGACAACATGATGAACCTGGAGTTGCTCTTCTGGGCCGCGAAGCACGGCGGCAGCCCGCGGCTGGCGGAGATCGCCGTCCGCCACGCGGAGACCAGCATGCGGACCCTGATCCGGCCCGACTATTCCGTCTATCATGTGGGGGTATTCGATACCACGGACGGTCATTTCATCAAGGGGGTAACGGTTCAGGGCTACAGCGACAGCTCGATGTGGGCGCGCGGCCAGGCCTGGGCGATTTATGGCTATACCGTGGCCTACCGGGAGACCGGCAAGGCCGAGTTCCTGCAAACAGCCCGGGGGCTGGCGGACCGTTTTCTTGCGCGGCTGCCCGCCGACCTCATTCCCTACTGGGATTTCGACGATCCGTCCATTCCGGCGGCCCCCCGAGACGCTGCCGCGGCGGCGATCGCCGCTTCCGCCCTGCTCGAGCTGGGCCAGCATGTCACCGGGCCGGCCGCGGCGCAGCGCTATCGTGCGGCCGCCATCGCCCTGCTCAGCCGCCTCTCCACGCCGGAGTATCTCGGCGGTGAAACCTGCCAGGCTTTTCTGCGGCATGCCACCGGCCACAAACCGGCCGGATCGGAAATCGACGCCTCCCTGATCTATGCCGATTACTACTATCTCGAAGCCCTGATGCGGCTGACCAGATAGCCGGATAGCGCGCTTGAAAAACGCTGCGCCGCAGCCCGGCTGCCTCTTCCCTGTGGTAAACCGTATTCGCTCGCGCCGGGCCGTAGGCACCAGGCGGGGCCTTTCCACCTTGTCCCTGTGGTACTCCGTAGCGCTCGCGCCGGGTCGGATGCGCCAGGCGGGGCCTTTCAAACCCGCTCTGGCCTCACATGCCGTAGAGATGCCCGGTGTGAACCGGTCTGCCCTGGAGCTTGAGGTAATAGAACAGCTGGCCTTTGTGCTGTTTCATATGCTCCACCATCTGCAGCATTCGATGACCGAGAAGCATCTCGGTCGCGTCCCATGGCACCGTAGACATGGTGGTCGCCAACCTCTCCTCGCTCGCCGTTTCCAGGAACCTCAGCGCAGCGGCCTGATCCGCCGCGAGCAGCTGCCTGGCTTCGGCGACACTGCCGACGGCCGGCATTTTTTCCGCAGGCGGCAGCATCTCCTCCGGCGGCAGCTGGCTCATGTCCACGCCCTCAGGCATGCCCCAGTCCCCGGTGAGGAGCCCCTTGAACGAGCCGCCGCAGGATTCGGTGATATGCTTGAGTAGCTGGGCCGTGGTCATCCAGTTGCTGCCCGTAGCGGGTTTCCAGCCGAGATCGCTCTCCTGAACCAGGTCGAATAATTGCGCGGAGACCCGGAAGGCCTCCTCAAGCTCGCGCGCAATCAACTCTTTCCAGATCATGCAAACCTCCTGTTGGTAAACTTCTGGGGCCGGTGATACTATGGCACACGCGGATAGTGCGTGAGCGGCATCGGTCCCTTTTCATCACTGATCAGCGCATACAGGAGGGGATCGGCAAGGATCTCCTCCATGTGCCGCGGCACGCCATCGATGAGCAGCTGATCAGAGAGCAGCCGCACCCCATGGCTGTAATCCACATAGCGACCGGCATGGATATTGGTGAGCGGCTGGATCGGCTGGCCGTCGAGCTGATGCCAGCCATAGAGAACAAGATGGCCGGGGCGCAGCGGATCGGCGAGAAGGTTACTGAGGACGATATCCTTCTTGTGCCCGCCCGTCAGCTGCCCCGGCAGCCCGCCCCTGGCCATGCGCTGTTGTTCGATCTCGAGGTGATGCCGCAAAAAAGTCGCCGGACGTTCATTGCGGTCGCCTTGAGGGGCATAAAACTGCGGGACCAGCTTGATGGCGGCAGCCGCCCAGATGGCATCGGTCAGCTTGCGCGTCGGCAGAATCGCGCCAAACGCATCAGCCACCCGCTGCGCCGTGAGCGCGGTCATCGGCATGCGCACATAATCCGAGTCCCCGCCGATGGCCAGATAATCGGGCAGCACCGCGAAGACCACCTGATGCGAATCGCCGGCGGCATCGGCCCAGCGACGTTCGATCAGAATCGGCTGTCGCAGAAAGTCCGGAACGTTGCCTGAGTGCAATTCCCGCCACACGGCCTCCTCACGGTCAGCAGCGGCGGCCGTGTCCATGGCCGCCATGAATGGCGTCCCGGTGCAAGCGCCAGGCGAGCGCGGCGGTATGGCGGGCACGGGGAGCAGCTGACTCCCCGCCCCGATGAACTCTTGATAAGCCCGTTCACCCCAGTAGCGGTAGCCGTGGTCTTCCAGGGCCGTCCCCGCCAGCATGGCATGGATCAGACCATTGCGCTCCACCTGCTGGGTATGCCAGATCGCCCGCTGCGGATTCTCCTTGAGCAGGAACTGCAGCCGTCCCGACAGCGCCGACCAACATTGAAAGGCGGTATCCTGGTGCGCCGCAAAAGTAAAATAGCGGGCGAGATCGCGGCGCATCCGCCCGCTACGATGCCAGGTCCCTCCCGTATCCGAGACCACGCGCCGGCCGTTCAGGAGCGCCAGGCTGTCATTATAGGCCAGGACCAGCAAAACATGATCCTTTCCCCGTTTGAGCCAGCGCGCCAATGGCGCGGCATATTTTTCCTCATATCCATAGTTCGCATCGATAAAAACGATGCGGCTGATCTCCTCCGGAATCTCGCCCTCCTGATCGATCAAGCTGAAGATAAAGCGCCCGCCGCCGCTGTGGGCGGCGAGCATCACCTCCTTCCGGCCGCTGCCAAAAAGATGCTGCAAGGTATCGGTCAGTGCGATAATCTGCGCGCCATGATCGCGGGGGTGGGCGGCCTTCCAGAGCGGCCAACTGCGCTGCCGGGTCTGCAGGAGAATCAGCACCGGCGCATAGGGGGGATCGAATGCGCGCACAAAACGGATCTGCGCCCCGGCGTGCTGGATGTCATAATGCCAGTCGTCCTCCGGCTGCAGCCGCTTGCCGAAGGTCTGATCCAGGGTATTGCCATTGGGAAGGGCATAGAGGATCAGCAGCAGCTTGCTGTCCGGGGAGAGCCCGGCCGGAGCATTGATGTGCACATGGATATCGCCGCGAAACGTAAAACTGCAGATCTGTTCGCTGCGCAAGATTCCCGTTTTGAATCCGGAAAGCGGCGGCCCCGCGTGCGGGGGAGTGTGGCGCTCTCCGGCAAAAATCTTATGGGCCTCCGGCGCAACGGCCGGCAAAAAGAGCAGGATGGCGGCTAAAAGAAGCCTCATGACGGTTCGCCCGTTGTTGTACATGGTGGTATGAAAAACGGCGCCCCTCCGCATCAGCGCAGCAGCAGCATCTTGCCGCTCGTTTGCCAGGTGCCCGCGCGCAGGTGGCAGAGATAGAGGCCGCTTGCAAGCCCGGAGGCATCGAAGAGCACATGGTGCTCCCCTGCTTCCTGTTGCCGCTCGTCCACCAGCGTCCGCACCTGCCGTCCGCGGGCGTCATGGATCGTGAGCCGGACCGGCGTCGCCCGCGGCAGATCATAACGGATCAGGGTGACCGGATTGAAGGGATTGGGGTAATTCTGCCGCAGCCCGAAGTCGGCCGCCAGCTGGTCTGTCCTGATTTCGACGGCAGAACCAACATCCGCCCAGGCGGCGACGGCATCGGTGATGTTGAGGTCGGCATCTCCGGCTGCAACCAATCGGTTGCTGAGTTCCTCGCCTGCCGGCCCCTTCTCCACCATGTCCCAACGGCCACGGGTGTATTTATACTCCAGGGCCTGGCTTTTCGGAAAAGGCAGATCGATGCGCCACTGCTGTGCGCCGATCTGTTCCATTTGCAGGTTGTGCTCCTGGCCGTCAACACCCGCCTGTCCCGGTCCCGGATCCCAGGCATTGAAATTGCCGGCGAGATAGATCAGATCCCCTGCTGGAGTGCTGGGGGGCGTGGCGACGACGAAACTGACCTTGCGGCCGCTCTCGCCCGTGCCCATGCCCGTCAGGCTGATGATCAGCAGTCCGTCATCCTGATCGTTACTGGCGATCCTGAGCTGGGCCGACTTGGCGCCGGCACTGCCTGGAGCAAAGCGAACGATCATCGTCCGATTGCTGCCGGGCCGGAGCCTGAATTGTTCCGCGCCGCCGACGATCTGAAACTGCGCGGCATCGGGACCAGCGATCAGGGGCGGGTCGACCAGGAGCATGGCATTGCCGGTGTTGCTGAGGAGAAAGCTCATCTCCGGCCATTGGCCGACCGCGGCCACGCCAAAATCGAGCATCCCGGCCGTGCAGAGCAGATTCGGAGCGGAAGCAGACCGGACCGGCGCCACCGCATCGAAAAAGAGGCCGCCCGGGAGATACTCGCCCGCGGTTGTTCCGGATATCGAGAGGGCAATCCGGTGAATGATATAATTGGCCGGCAGTCCGGGCAAGCCCGACCAGGTGAAGGTCAGGTGATTCCAGACCGCCTGGTCATCCTGAAAATCATCGTGGATCAGGGTCTCGGCATGCTCCATCTTGAGCAGGAAATTTTGCAGGGCGTCCTGATCAAAACCGCTGATGGCCAGCGTGCCAGCTAAAATCACGCCGGACCCGCCCATCCCTTCGGCGATCCGGACACCGACGCCGGCAGCGTTCTGCCACGCGCTGGAATAGGCCAATTCGGGCGAATAGAACACAATCCCCCACGTTGGAGAACCGGGATCGGTCATGCCGAGCCCTCCCGGCGTGCTGAGGCCAAGCGACATCATGCCGTCCCCCACCGGATCCTTTCCCGGGGCATTGGGGTAATTGACCTCATCCTTCAGTTCATAGCGTAAATTGCTGGCGGGGATGACACCATTGCCGAGGATAACCTTGCTGTGCGTCCATCCCTGTGTAGTGCCATCATTGAAATCGAAAATATCACCGGTCCAGGCGTGGGTGGATTGGGCGAGCCAATCGAAGATGTTATAGGTGAGGAGTTTGTTGTCATAGTTCAGGTGGTATTCGTTATCGCAAAAGTTGATATCCCCGGTGACCACAACCCGGCCGGCGCCGGCTTCGGCAACAGCGACGCCGATACGATTATAGCGTCCCAAAATGATCGCGCTCGCCGGTGCGTTAACGCCGAGATCGCCCCAGGCCTGCCAGTTGAGCCGGGTCAGGCCCCCGCAAATGTAATGGTCTGAAAAACCGGTGAGCGAATATTCATCCTGGTTGGAAAGGCCGAGGGTGATACCGAAGGTCTCCGTAATCAAGGCCAGATTGCCATCAGGACAAAACTGGGGATTATCACCCATAACCAAAAGCCCGCCGCCTTTTTGCACAAAAGCCACGATTTTATCCCGCTCCGCTGTTGTATAGGATCCCTCCCAGGCGGACCCGAGGCTGATGACCAGGACGGTATAGGCACTAAGGTCGGCGGCTGAAATGTTGCTGGTGGTCGCGACCGTATAACGCCGGGCACGGAGGGAATCGCAGATCATACTGTACCTGTTGGCGGGCTCATACTGCAGGTAAACCCCGTGCGTTAAATCCCAGAGAACATTGCCGGCAGCGACCGATTCACGGGCCAACGGGCTCGCATCCCGGCTGGCGGCGGCACCAGAGTCACGGGCCGACAACACCGCATCCCGGCTGGCGGCAGGCTTGCCCGTCGTCGCATCGAACCATTCCTTGCCATCCTGCGCCAGTAACGGGACAAAAGTCAATTGCGCAGCCAGAACCACCAGCACGACCAACCCTGCCATTTTTCTTGCCATAAAGCCCTCCTCT
>DAOQAG010000036.1:11657-18977 GCA_035353815.1 bacterium | reverse complement strand
TCGCCAAAACCGCAAGCTGTGAGGCCCCGCATTTTCAGTATCATGTCGCGGGGGTCCTGCACATTCGCATGGATGACGGCACGGAATTCGACGCCCGGCCGGGGGATGTGTCATTGCTGCCCTCCGGTCATGACGCCTGGGTGGTCGGCAATGAGCCTGTGGTCGTGGTCGATTTTCAGGGGATGATCGACTATGCCAAGGGCAAATAAGGGGGCCAGGTCCGCGACCCTGAAGCCGGTGCGACGACCCTTGGGTCAGAGCGGCGGCTCTGGGATTGCTGCAGGTGGAGACTATTCCGGCGGGTTAACCGTTTCATAAAGAGGCCGGCCCTCCGGGATCAATAGTCCGGCAACGGCACCCAGGGGCAGGCCGATGAAAAAGCCGCCTAGTCCCGCCGCTTCGCCGACGCTGGAGGGGTGTGCAGAGTTCTGATCGATGACCACGGTTGCTACAGCACCGCATGCCCATCCAGCCAGCAAGCCTCTCAGGACGTTGCGTTTGCGGATACCGGCATAACGAATCTGCATGATCCGGGAGGCCGCGATGACCATCGCGCTCCCGGATCCCTCGATGCGGAGCGCGTCCGGGTCGACGGCAAGCAGCTTGCCCTTCACATCAGCCGAATCCACCAATGTAACGACGATCGTTTTTCCGGTCTTGACGGTCCGGGTAAAAACTGCCCAGCCGGCATTGGCCTGAGCAGCCGGAGTTCCAGACGTCATCACTAGCGGTCCCGGCGATCCTTGTTGGGCTGCTAGGGGGAGAATCGCACAGGCCCCAAAGAGGGCAAGCATAATTCCGGTTACCTGCTTCATCGTCTTCCTCCATCCAGAATGATACCGGGGCAGTGAGCGGCTCTGCATAAAGTGCGAACATCCTCCGCCCGGCTGATCGGAGCTTGCCTCAGGCGGGAATCTCCGGCTCGACCAACCTGGCCAGTAGTTCTAGCGACTCCTGCCAGCCCAGATAGCACATTTCCAGCGGAATCCCCTCCGGGATGTCCTCCTGGACGATGTTGAGCTCGGTGCCGCATGAAACCGCCTTGAGCGTGATCGTGACGCGCATGATGCCGGGCAGAGCGGGGTCATCAAACCTGTCCGTATGGCGGATCATCTCGTTCGGAACCAGCTCGAGGTACTCGCCGCCGAAGGAGTGGCTCTGCTGCGTGGCAAGATTGGTGAAAGACATTCTGTAGCTCCCACCAACCCTGGCATCGAGATGATGCACCCGGCCGGTAAAGCCATGCGGCGGAAGCCACTTGGCCATGGCATCCGGGGACAGGAAAGCGCGATAAATGCGCTCCGCAGGAGCGCGCAGGACCCGGTGCAAACGCACGGTATTTCCAGCCATGATATTTGCCTTTCGAATGAGTGAGCATCTTCGTATACTTGTTAACACCATGCCTGGCGAGAATATTCAGCACCGCCGGCGCAGAGGAGTTGGATTCAACCGCACCAGCGGCTGAATTCGTGGAGGTTTCCTGACTACAGGAGATGAGCAATGATCGGAGCCTTGCGGTTGATCCTGCGGCGTCTGCGCCCCCTCCTGCTGGCGGCGTTGGTCCTGTTCCTGGCCCCTTCCCTGTCTGCCCAGGCCTCGCTCGAAGGGACGGTGCTGGATAACGGGGTGGAGTACCTCGGCAACGGCGCAACGGCCGTCGTGCACGCCCGCGTCGAATTGATCGATGTTACCGATTCAACCCGCCGCTTCAGCGACTATACCGATAGCGAAGGCCGGTATTTCATCCCCATCTCCACAACCGGAGTACAAGAACCAGCCATCGTCCCCGCAGCTATGGCTCTGCACCAGAATTATCCCAATCCCTTCAATCCCTCCACGATCATCTCCTTTGAGCTGCCCGGCCCCGGGCCCGTCCTGCTTCAGATTTACAACGTGCTGGGGCAGCGGGTGACAACCCTGCTCGACGGGTTCCGGCCGGCGGGCTCTGGCCTGGCGATCTGGGACGGCACGGATGCCCAGGGGCGCGCCGTGGCGGCGGGGATTTACATCTATCTCCTTGCCACCGGCGAAACCCGGATCCACCGGAAAATGCTCCTGCTGGATGGCGGCGGCGCGGCGCTTGCCGCAGCGGCCGGGCTGCGCGCCCACGCGGACGCCCCGGACCAGGTATCCGGCAGCAGCGCCGCTTTGGCGATTTTAACAGGGGAGCCCGAGAGCGGGAAGAACATGAATAAAATCTCCGGCGGCCTGTATCGTTTGCGCATCACCGGTCCCAACATCTACTCCCGGGAACAGGAGAACATTTCCATAACCGGGCAAACGCACCTCGATCTTGCGGTCGCCAGGAGCGTCACGGACAGCGAGGGCCATATCTATCCCGTCGTGAAAATAGGTGATTTTTGGTGGATGGCGGAGAACCTGCGCGTAACCCGTTACCGGAATGGGGACCTTCTTCCCAACCTGGCCGCTGACACGGATTGGCTGAAGGCTGTGACCGGCGCCTGGTGCGACATCGGCAACCAGGACAATACGGCAGCGCTCTATGGCCATCTTTACAACGGCTGGGCCGTCCTCGACAGCCGCAACATCGCCCCCACAGGGTGGCATGTTGCCGGCGGCGGAGATTGGGCGATACTGGAAACGGCGTTGGGAATGAGCCCCGGCGAGGTGGGCGAGATGGGCTGGCGCGGTACCGGGATCGCAGCCAAGGTCAAGTTATTCGGGGCCCATCCCGGCTGGGAGGCCTGGAACCAGGGTGCAGCCAACACCAGCGGCCTGGCGATCTTGCCGGCCGGCTACCGGGTCGTTGAGGGCGGCAGGGCCCCGTTTCGCGATACCGGCGCCGGAGCCGCCCTCTGGACCTCCAGCCCGTTCGATTCCCGGTCCAGCTGGTCCCGGAGTTTTGCGGCACTATCATCCCAAATTCGCAACGATATCGATCCCAACACCATGGGCTATGCGGTCCGCTGCATCAGCGACTATTCTCCGCCGCGGAATTACTATGCCATGAGCGCGGCGTATGTTGATGAGGTGCTGGGGCATGCCACGGTGATCGAGGATCCTGAGGCGGATTGGGTCGTGACGGGGCAGGAGGGGGACAATCCGGGGATCTATCCGGCGGCCTATGTCGACATCGACAGGCTGGAGCTCGGTGTCGACGACACCTGGTTGTTCGTCCGGCTGACCATGCATGGCGCGTTTCCTGCCGATGCGGCGGAGTTGCCGGTCTTTGCGGGGGATTCATTGACCGGTTTCAATCTGAACCTGGCGTTGGACACGGACAATAACAGCCGGACCGGTTGCCTCGCGGACAACGGCGCCGAGCTTCTGCTCGGCTATGGGCTGCAGATCTTCAATGGCAGCCTCCAGGCCGGCACCGGTTACGCCGCGGATCCGACGGGTATCGACTCTCCCGAGTCCGCCCGCTACCGCAAGCACATCTATCCCCTGGAGGTGAATTTTGGCGGCATGGGAACCCGCTATTACACCATGGCCATCCCGCTTGTCCACATCAGACTCGTCCGGGATCAGGCCATCACCATCAATGCATGGACCGAAGCCCCCAGTGCCAAATACCACCACGGCTGCTTCGACCGGCTGTGTCCGACCTCGCTGGCCGGCGGGTCGGAAGGATGTGCTATCCAGGTCATTCTCGGCCAGGAGATAACCATACATTAACCAGCCGCCTGGGGTCAGGCGGCTGGTTGGCTCACTGCAGCACAAATCATTGGATGATATAATCCGGCGGCAGCAGCGGCAGCGGCTGGCCCGGATGACCGGCGATGGTTTTGAGGTATTCCCATTCGGGATTCGCCGCGGACGAGGGCGCTGTCTTTGCCCTGGCGCCGGAAAAGAAAGGGGAGAATTCGAACAGGGCGGGTCTGGGATACTCGATCAGGGTGATCTCGCGTCCGGCCGGGATTCCCGCCGCTTCCCTGGCCAGCGCGATCGCCTTCTCCATCCCGCCGATGACATCCACCAGGCCGAGTTTTTGTGCGGCAAGCCCGCTCCAGACCCTCCCCTGGGCGATCTGCCCCACTGAATCAGCGCTCAGACCGCGGCCCGCAGCAACCTTGCCGACAAAACCGTTGTACATCGACCGGATCATCTGCTCCATCCGGCTGCGCTCCTCCGGGGTGAGGTTCCGGTCCGGCACCTGCAAGCCCACGATGGGAAGCTGGATGCCGAATCCCAGATCCGCATGATCCCCCACCTGAACATGATCAGACTTGAGCCCGAGTTTATCCCCCAGCCCCTTGTTCCAGACCCAGCCGCCGATGACGCCGATGGAACCGGTAATGCTGAAGGGAGCGGAGACGACCGTATCTGCGTACATGGAGAGCCAGTATCCGCCCGAGGCGGCGACGCTGCCCTGGGTGACGATGACCGGCTTCTTCTCACTGCATTTTTTCATCGCTTCAGCGACCAGGTCCGAAGCCAGACCGTCGCCGCCCGGCGAGTCGACGCGCAAGATCACCGCCTTGATGCTCCGGTCCCCGGTCAGCTTTGCAAAGATCTTTTCCAGCTTGCGCGCCCGGATGCCGCTCTCGAGGTCACAAACGCCCAGGGCGTAAACCAGAGCGATTTTGGGCCGCGCGCCCCACTCCAGCCGGGGCATCGTTTGTTTCGCCAGCTGCCTCCCCGAAATAAAAGGCTTCTTGCCCTTTTCCAGCGCTGCCACGATCTTGTCGGCATCGATCCAGCGGCCGAGGGTGTCGGCCAGCCCGTTCTTGAGGGCATCGCTGGCATTAAAGACCACAGTGCTGTCAATCAGGGCATCGAACTGCGCGGGGGACATGTGGCGCGCGCTGCAGATATCCTCGCGGACCACGGCGTAGCGATCATCGAGCAGGGCCTGGCGCTGCTCGCGGTCCGCATCCGACATATTGTCGCGGGAGAGGGGTTCATTCGCCGATTTATACTTGAAGAAGCGCCATTCGTCGAATCCCAGCCCCAGCTTCTCGAGCATCTCCTTCTGAAAGGTCCGGCCCATGATATAGCCCTGGAGCTGCAGCATGCCCTCGGGATCGAGGACGACGCAGTCGGCGATGCTGGCGAGGTGATACTCGGTCATGCCGCCGCGTTCGAGAAAGACAATAATATGCTTATCCGCCTGCCGCACCGCTTTCAGTTTTTCGCGGAGCTCCCAGACCATCTCCGGGCCGGCCGCCAGGCCGGAGAGGTTCAGCGCGATGCCGGCGACCGCGGGATCGTCGATGACGCCCTGGAGATCGTCGAGCAGGCCGCTGAGCGAGCGGGATTCGTCGTCAAACCAGCGGAATTTCTGGTAGCGGATCCCGCCGCGGAGGGTTTGGGAGTAGAATCGGGATTTTTTTTGCTGGACAAGGGTTTCCCTGCGGCCGCCGAGGCGGATGCCGTAATAGCTGCGATCCTCCTGATCGTCCTTCGCGAAGGAACGTTGGCTGAAGAGGCCGGCCGCTCCCAGGCTGAAGGACAAGCCGGCGCTCCAGGTTCTCGTGTCAAAACGCCGGGCGGTGAGATGGAGACCGGGCAGGAGCTTCACCACGGCGCCGGTGCTCCAGGAGGAATTCTTCAGATTCTCCCTGCCCTCGGTAGCGAGATCGCCAAAGAGGGTGAGACGGTCGGTTCCCAGCGGCCGGAGGGCGAGTTCGAGGAGGCCTTCGCGCTCAGGGTGGTTTTGTGAAAATAGGCCACTGAGGCCGATGGAGACAAACCGGCCCGGCCGCAGCAAGGTGCCGGCTGATACCAGCTTGTGGTCCTGGAGTGCGCCCCTGGTCCAGCCATAACCAACCCCCATGGAAAACGCCCCCTCGCCGCCGGAAAGAGCGAAACGATACTCGTCCACTTCGCCCTGGCGCAACCAGCCGAAACCGGCATTGCGGCTGCCAGCAAAGATACCCCACTGGCGCTCGGCTTTCATATCGCTGGCGTCCGATCCAAAGCAGATCTGCGCTTCAGGGAGGGTGAGATAGCCAAGGGTCGCGGGGTTGATAAAGCCGTAGAGCCCGGCGTCAAAAGCGCCGGGCGCGGCCAGCAGAAAACCGGCGCGCTGATCGTAGCGGGGCAGGGTAGATTGCGCTGCCGCCATCGCAGCCAGGAGCATCAGACCGGACAAAATTAATCGTTTTCGCATGAATCCTCCTTCGACAGGATGTATCAACCGATACCAGCCGAGATCGCCCGGCAGACGGGAAAGGACGGCTTTGACCGCCAGCAGGCTGAAGAGGGTGATGCCCAGAGTGAAGGCGATATCGGTCGTCATTGGAATTCCCCACTGCAGGCGTAGGTGGTCCACTCTGTATGATAACAATTATTAGCATGGTATTCAAATCATTTCTGCCGGATAGCAGGGCGGGAATCCCCCGCCATCCCTGAGCCCGCGCCAAATTGCTTGCTTTTACGCGTGGAAAAAGCTAATTTACAGCGGCGATGGAGTCCGCCTTTTATTGCGCTCGCGCTGATGACTCCTACCTTGCTCATATGGACTTGTGGACCGGGTAGGAGTTTTCTATTTGTGCCAGCAGGTCGCAGAACTGCTCATCTCATTCACATCAACTTCAGGGAGTGACCTGTGCAAAATATCTTCCTGATCGGCCTGGGCGGATTTATCGGCACGATCTTGCGCTATATCCTGAGCGGTCTGGTCCAGCAGAGCATCAAGGATGTCTCATTTCCCTACGGGACCCTGACCGTCAATCTGCTCGGCTGCCTGGTCATTGGCTTTTTATCCTATTTGTCCGAGAACCATGGCATCCTGCCAGGCATGCAGCGGCAATTCGTCTTCATCGGCATCCTTGGGGGTTTCACGACCTTTTCGAGCTTTATGAACGAGAGTGCGCGCCTGGCGGCTGACAGTGAGACCCTGCTCACGTTCCTGAATATCGCCCTGCATATCACATTCGGCCTGGTGGCGGTGTGGGCCGGCCGCTGGATGGCGCATTCACTCTGGAGATAAACGATGCAGACACCTGAAGAGGGATACATCCTGCGGATTTTTTTGGGCGAGAGCGACAAGTACGGCCGGCGTCCACTCTATGAGTGGATTGTCATGCAGGCCCGGGATATGGATATGGCGGGGGCGACCGTGCTGCGCGGCATCATGGGGTTTGGCCCCAGGACTCGGACCATCCATACCTTCAAGATTGAACGCCTCTCCGAAGACCTTCCGATTGTGATCGAAATCGTCGATACCGCAGCCAAGGTCGAAAGCTTTCTGAAGTACATCGCCTGGTTCATCAAAGACGGTCTGATCACCACCGAGAAAGTGGAGATCCGCCTCTACCGCACCCTCGCCGAATAATCCCACTTGGCGCGAGTTAGCAGGTGGGAAACAGAGCGCGGGGATGCTCGGGTGGGAGCCAGATTTCGAGGATGCTC
>DAOQAG010000036.1:0-11557 GCA_035353815.1 bacterium | reverse complement strand
TCGGGTGGGAGCCAGATTTCGAGGATGCTCTGGTGGGAAACAGAGCGCGGGGATGGGTAGGAACCAGACTTCGAGGGATTCCCGGATCAGGACCCTCTTGCACCGGAAACTTGAATTTAGTATATTTCAGCACACGTGTGCTATACCATCTCATTAAATCCTAACCCATTAACAAGAGGAAGGACTATGGTTGACACAAGCGTAGTATTGCTGGGCCAGACCATCGCCTACACCTGTTATGTTCTGGCGATCCTGGCGCTGATGACGTGGTTCTCCTGGAAGGTAACCCGGCAAGGCAGTACGGCTGTCAAACCCGGGCTTTTTTATGCCTTCGTCGGCCTTTTGATCGTCATTGGCGTTTCGCTGCATATCATCACCCACGAGACTATCCCATGGAAGTCTATGGATTTGAACCGGGCAGAGATCAAGGCCGACCGGGAGTTTGTCATCCACGTCGTCGATCACCGCTTCGTCCTCCCCTCCGGGAAGCTGGTCATCAAAAAGGGCGAAAAAGCCCGCTTCATCGTCACGTCCGACGATCTGACCTATGGCTTCGGGCTGTTCCGTCCGGACAACTCGATGCTCTTTCAGATGCAGGTCCTGCCGGGTCATGTCAACGACATCCTCTGGCAGTTCGACCGGCCGGGGCTCTACTCGATCCGCTCGACCGAATATTCCGGACCAAAGGGCATCAACATGATCGTCCGTGATGCTGTTGAAGTCGTTGAATAACCCCATCAGGAGGAGAGGCGCCATGAACTTTTTCCAAACCCTTCTCAAAGGCGAAGCGGGGTTGTTCAAGCCGGACACCCTGACCCCGGTGCAAAAAATGACCCTGCGTTTCGTCGTCGTCGGCCTGGTCTACTATCTCTTCGTGGTGGTCGAGGGCATGATCATGCGGATCTTTGAGGTCACGCAGATCCCCGCGGTCACCCAAACCCAGTTTTTTGCCATCATGACCGCGCATCCCCTGGTGGGCATCTTCGGCTCCACCTATTCGATCGTCTTCGGGGCCTTTCTTTTTCTCGTCCCCTTTTTGATGAAAAAGCCGCTGTGGAGCATCAAGATGGGGCTTTGGACCCTCTGGCTGATCACCATCGGGACCTTCATCTTCTGGTTTGCCGGTTTTGTCTCGCACTATTCGCCGCTCTATACCCTCTACTGGCCCCTGCCCGCCGATTTCAGCCAGTTCAGCGTGGTCGGCGGCACCTTTTTCATCCTCGGCATTGCGCTGGTGATGGTCGGCACTCTGCTCTGGGTGGTCAACATCTTCAAGACGATCACCTACACGCCGGAGGGATGGGAAAAACAGCCGGCGTGGCCGCTGTTGAAATCGGCCCTCGGCCTCACCGGACTCCGCAATCTCTTCTCGAAGAAGAAAAAAGAGCATCTGGTCCCCCTGCCGGTTGCGGCGGTGGCCCGTGGCACGGTGGACACTGCGTTCAATGCCCTGGTGCTCACCTTCACCGGGGTGCTGATCCTTGTCTATATGGTCGCCGCCCTGCTCGGCTATGATCTCAAGCACTCGGCCATCGATGCCCTGCTCTACAAGAACTGGTACTGGTGGGGACTGGACCTGATCGCCGACGGCCTGGTGCTGATCTTCGTCGCGGGCACCTGGTATCTGCTGGCGACGATGATCACCGGCAAAAAGCTCTTCATGGAGAACATCGCCCGGGCCGCTCTCTTTGTCGAAATGGTGGTCTCCTGGACCGTCTGGTCGCACCACCTGATGTCCGATCAGGCGCAGCCGGGTCTTCTCAAGATCCTCTCCGGCGAGATGGTCACGGCCTTCGAGCTGATCACCCAGGGACTGGCCTTCGCCATCACCCTGATCACCCTCTGGAGCGCGCGGCCGCTCAAGATGACCAATCCGCTCAAATTCCTGCTCGGCGGCCTGCTCGGTTTCGCCCTGGCCGTGCCGGCGGGGATCATGCAGGCGGACCTCGGGCTGAACCGCATCCTCCATAACACCCAGTGGGTGGTTGGCCCGCACGTCCACGTCGCCGTGCTCGTCGGCCTGACGATGACCCTCTACTCGGCGATCTATCTGCTGCTGCCGATATTGACCAACGGCGCCAGACTCTGGAGCCAAAAGCTCGCCAGTTTCCACTTCTGGGCGCACCTGATCGGCGGCATCGGCATGGGGGCGTTCATGGGCATGGCCGGACTGCATGGCATGCTGCGCAGAGCCCTTTATTTCAACGGCGAGTTCAATCTTTATATGATCCTCGCCGCCCTCTGCGGGGCGCTGCTGCTTCTCGCCTTCCTCGCTTTCTTCCTTAACATCGTCATGACCGTCGGTGTTCAAGGCGTGATCGGTATCTTTATGCCCGCCAGAACGAAAACCAGAGAACTGCTGCCGGCGGAAAAATAGACCAGCCAGCACCTTCCTGCTCAAAGCTAAAAGCCGGTCCCGGGATATCTCCCGCGGACCGGCTTTATTATTTCTCCTGATGATGGACATAACCACAACCGGGATATGCAGCAGTTACTCCCGAAGAAGCTGATCCTGGTGCAGGGCCCCGGCCGGGAGGATGCGGGGAGAAGGCAGTGCACCGACGGTATTGCTCCCGCTATTTCCAGCATATTCTCGCTGGGGGAGTCCTGGCCGATGCGCAAGCTGATGGGCGATCCGATAGCGCGGAACCGGGCAATGGAGCAGTAATTGCTTGCTTTTTATTCGCTGCCGATTATATTTAAGTATACCCTGCGCCCCCCACCCCATGCTGACCATCCTTGGATCCGGTTTACTGCTTTCCCTTTTTTATCTTCGATGTGATCGCAGGTACCTATCAGAAGGGAGTGAAGGTATGGAAAGTTTGGAAGCCATCCTGAGCGCGCATGCCATTTTCAAGGGCCTCAAGCCGGAATTCATCACATTGCTCGCCGGCTGTGCGAGCAATCACCGATATGCAGCCAACAGTTACCTCTTCCGGGATGGAGAAGAGGCCAACGATTTCTTCCTCGTTGGCCAAGGCCGGGTGGACATCGAGATCCCGGTGCAAGGAGATCCCCCCATCATCCTGCAGTCGGTCGAAGAGGGAGACATCCTCGGCTGGTCCTGGCTGCTGCCCCCCTATTTCTGGCATTTTGATGCCCGGGCCCAGCTGGATACCGAGGTCATCGCCCTGGACGGTCGCTATATCCGCGCGGAGTGCGAAAAAAACCATTCCCTGGGATACGAGATGCTCAAGCGGTTCGCTCAAATCATGGAGCGCCGGCTGGAGGCAACGCGATTGCAGCTGCTTGATGTATATGGAAAATGACCAGAATGAGAAAGAGCCCAAGTTCTGCTGCGAATCAAGGACCTGGATTTGCACGGAGGTGCATTTCCCTTCCCAAAATGGTTTTATGCCTAATTGCATTGCTCGTCCTGGTGCATGTCTGCACCGGGCAGCAAGAGGTGTCACCGGCTGACGTGGTCGGGGTCTGGGAGGGCACGTCGCACGCCTTCGGTCAGGAGAGCCGCCTGATCAACAAGATCTCGGTCCAGAACGACGGCGCCAGGGAGGCCGAGACCGAAGGTCTCCAAGCCCTGCAGAACATCGCCGCTGCCCCGTGATCCATCCCCGCCCGCCTCAGTGGGCGCGCAGGGATTCGATATTGGCCTTGGCGTCGGGCACCGCGCTGAGGATGAACTGGCTCTTGTCGCAGGGGAACTCGGCGCACTCGGCACAGGTCTTGTAGCTCCTGGAGATCGCACAGGCGCGGATCGGGCACTGCTCGCACCAGCCAAAGTGCTCGCCGGCCTCGGTACAGCCGACGCAGTGAATGTCGGCAGCGGTCAACGTGGCGCTGTAATTCTGGGACCAGCGCACTGCGATATCCGCCTTCTTCTCCATATCCCCCGAAAGGGTGGCTTCACGACACTCGCAGCCGAAGCAATCCAGTCCGCAGGCCGAGATCATTTTTGCCTTACTACTCCTCCTGATTTGCACCGCTGTAAAAGTTTTCCTCTTTGCAGGTTATCAAGCCAAAACGAACCGGCACCACCGCCGTCTCTGGCTTATTACCAGTATACTCATTCACCCGGCCAATATCAAGTGAAAAGAGCCCGCATCGGCGCCCAGGGAAAGAGCCGGATCAGCACCCGGACGGATACCATTCTGCGCCAACCTTATGCCGATACCCATTGGCCCGCCATCGGTGAAAATGGTTGCATAAAGCCAAAACTCTATGTATTTTGAGGACCAGATCATGGTCTACTATGTATGGCCCGTTCCAGTATCCGGATAGCAGTGAGGGAGAGTAGCTGATGTACCGATTCGTATTGATGTTGCTGTTGATCGTTTGGCCAGGCCTTGGATGGTCCCAGGGCCTGGTGATCAACGAAATCATGGCTTCCAATCAGAACACCATTGACGACGAGGATGGCAACGCCTCGGATTATATCGAACTTTACAACGGCGGCACGTCGCCAGTACAGCTGCAGGGCTATGGCCTCAGCGATGATCCGGCGCTGCGCAAATGGCAGTTTGGCGTTGCCGAACTGGCGCCCGGGCGCTTCCTCCTCGTCTTTGCCTCCGACAAGGATAAAAAGGGGAGCTACTGGCATACCAACTTCAAGATCAGCGCCTCGGGGGAGAGCATCGTGCTGACCAGCCCCGCCGGTGCCGTGGTGGACCGGGTCGATGCGCCGGCGATGAGCGCCGATATCGCCTGGGGCCGGATCAGCGACGGCGCGACGGCCTGGGCCTTTCAGACCGCCTCGCCGGGGGGCCCCAACACCGGCCGCATTATTCTCCCCCTTTCCGCCGCGGTCACCGTCGCCCCGGCGGCGGGATTCTATGCTGCGGCGGTCAATGTCACCCTGAGCTCGGGCGGCGGCAAGATCTTTTATACCCTCGATGGCAGCGATCCGGACTCCTCGTCGATCCTCAGCACCGGACCGGTCACCATCGCCAAAACCTCGGTTCTCAAGGCGGTGAGCATCGAGACCGGGCACCAGCCCTCGGTCACCGCTATTCACACCTATTTCATCAACGAGACCACCGACCTGCCGGTCATCTCCCTTTCGAGTGATCCCAACAATCTGTTCGACTATACCTACGGCATTTACGCCAACGGTCCCGGCTGGACCGCCACCGCCCCCAACTATGGGGCCAATTTCTGGATGGACTGGGAGCGGCCGGCGCACGTCGAGTTCTTTGAGGACGACAAGAAGCCCGGATTTTCCGAGAACTGCGGCATCGCCATCTACGGCGCCTATACCCGCTCCTTTCCCCAGAAATCGATCTCGGTGAAATTCAAGAATGACTATGGGGTTTCCGGAATCGACTATCCCCTCTTCCCGGGCTTTTGGCTGACCACCTTCAAGTCCTTTATCCTGAGAAACTCGGGCAACGATTTTTATTACACCCATATCCGCGATGCCATGATGCAGACCCTGGTGAAGGATCTGGATATCGACTATCTCGAGTATCGCCCGGCCGCGGCTTTTATCAACGGCGAGTACTGGGGTATCTACAACATCCGCGAAAAGATCAGCGAGCACTATGTCGCCAACCGCCATGGCGTCGATCCCGACAGCATCGACATGCTCGAAGGCAACATGGAGGTGATCCATGGCGACGCGACCCACTACCAGCAATTCATCAACTATATCTCCACCCAGGACATGACCAGCGACAGCGCTTATGCCTATGTCAACCGCATGATCGATCTCGACGAATGCCTGCTCTACTACGCCGCCGAGGTCTATTACAACAGCCAGGACTGGCCCGCCAACAACCTGAAATACTGGCGCGAGCGCAGCGCGGCCGGGAGATGGCGCTGGATCCTTTTTGACCTCGATTTCGGCTTTAATCTCTACGAGACCACCGGCCAGTCGGAGAATCACCTGACCTATCTGCTCTCGGGAATCGAGACCCGGCCGGGTTCCAATCCGCCCTGGTCGACCCTGGTGCCGCGCATGCTCCTCAAGCATCCGCGGATCCGCGAGCAGTTCATCAATCTCATCGCCGATCTGCTCAATACCAATTTCGAGAGCACGCGGGTCGTGGATACCATCAACCGGATGGCCGGCCATATCGCCAACGAGGCCGTCCGCCACCGCAAGCGCTGGAATCTCAGCGAAAAGACCGCCAGCGACCATCTCAAGCGCATGACCACCTTTGCCCAGGAACGGCCGGGCTATCTGCGCGGCTTCGTACGCGATTATTTCAGCTGCGGCATCGACGGCCGGATCACGGTCAGCTCCACTCCGGGCGGCCGGATCCAACTCAACTCCCTCACCCTGACGCCAGTCGCGCAGCCCTGGAGCGGACTCTATTTCCGCAAGAATCTCGTCTATCTGACCGCCCTCCCCGATCCCGGCTTCCAGTTTGACGGCTGGAGCGGCACGGTCACCTCCACCGATTCGGCGGTTTCGCTGCTGGTCGGCAGCTCCACCAAAATGATCGCCACCTTCTCGGCCCGTAACACTGGCGTGGAGGCGCAGACGCCAGGGCAGCCGGCGAAACTGCAGCTGCTGCCGAATTATCCCAATCCCTTCAATCCCGTGACCACAATGGCCTTCGATCTGCCCAGATCCGGCTTCGTCACCCTTAAAATCTGCGATCTGCTCGGTCGGGAAGTCGCTGTGCTGGTTTCAGGAAATCTGACCGCGGGGCGGCATGCCATCCACTGGGATGGCAGCAGCTGGGCGGGCGGCATCTATTTTTGCCGTCTGGAAGCGGACGGGCAGGTGCAGACACGGAAGCTGCTGTTGGTCAAATAAAATTTTCCTAATCGAAAGTGAACCGAACGGCTGCGGAGTTACCTGCTATTTTCGGGCCACCGGCTCCGGCGCTCGGCCGGAAGGGCGGCCGACGTTACCTGGTTGAAAGGAAAGTATCCCGACATGCGCATCCTGATCCTTTGCACCGGCAATTCCAGCCGCAGCCAGATGGCTGAGGCCTTTCTCAAACACTTCAATCCCGCCCTGGAGGTCTATTCTGCAGGCACCGAGCCGGCTGCATCGGTCCACCCTCTGGCCGTCCGGGTGATGGCCGAAAAACATATCGACATCTCCACGGCCCGCCCCAAGCCGGTCCTCCTCTTCACCCACCTGCCTTTCCATTACGTGATCACTGTTTGCGATAACGCCCGGGAAAACTGTCCGGTCTTCCTCGGCGAAGTCAAGGAGCAAATACACCTGGGGTTTGCGGATCCCGCGGCGGTAACCGGGACCGAAGAGCAGCAACTAACGGCCTTCAGGACGATTCGCGATGAAATTTACCAGGCCTTCAAGCAATTCTATCTGGAAAAAATTGTGCGTCCCGATCCGCTTATGAATAACTGACCTCGGTCCGAGATGCAGGCCCCCGCCGTGACAAAGGCGCACTCCTTGCAGCGTGCCGGGGTGAAACGGAAAAAGGTATGACGGCCCAGGCGATAGTCCAGATTCGCTAGGGCGCCGACCTCAAGAACCAGGCATGCTTTAGATCCAGCTTCAGGGGATGGATCTCGGATGTATTGCCGCCATCGGGGTGATAGGTCAGCCGAGATACCTGATGAAGCACTGCCAGCAGAGCATTATTAAAAACTCTTCAAAAATTTGATTGTAAAAACCTGTCAACCGCCAGACCTTCCTGCTCGCGGATTCTCAACATGGTGGTGATCCGGTCCGCCGTTTTATTCAAATTGATATCGAGCAGCTGCTGCTTGCGTGAGGGATCCGAAAAAAAGGCCCGGGCTTTGATTAAAAGCGAATCGGCAGGAATCCGTACGAGTGCAGGAATAATTGTGGAAACCATCAGTGGATCGACCTTTGTGGTCACAACGGCATAATTGTTAAAAAACCAATCGAGCACGTAAGCTTTGTTCTCGCGGTGAAAAGTACCAGCAAGAAAATACCAAAAATCGTTCTGATTCAGAGGTTGCGCCAGCAAGTAGTCCAGTGTCTGGTCGAGGCTCTCCCGCTGAGGGAAGGCACCCAGCAAATAGGCAAAACGGCTCCGTTCATCATGGGTTGTGGCCGATTCAAAACGCTGCAGATATATTTTGTACAGCTCCCGATCTCCGTGCCGCGCTGAGGCCCGTAATACAACATCGACCAATTCGGGATCCACCGTTTCCGGGTTCGTCAGATAGGCATTGCGCAGAGAATCGGCAAAGTATTGTATGCCGGAATCCTTGCCTTCTTCAACCAGCAGGGAAATCATCATCGAACGCAATGCGGGGACGCTGTAGTTCTCATCCGGCCGCTTCTGCCTGCCGATCCTGTCGAGGATCGAATGGCAGGTCGTGCGAACGTATGCGGTAAATTGTTCAGCATTTTGCGGCGTCAGGAACAAATCATGAATGGCCCCGATCGGGCTGCCGGCGCGCTGCAACACCTCAGGGTCAGGATCGGTGGAGAATGCACGCATGATCTCCAGATAGGTATCGCCATGGAGGCGTCCTCCGTACAACAAGGCGCCGGCATTATGAAGAAAGCCGAGGCGCTCGCGCGTATTCATACACCTCTGGGAATTTACCGCCATCTCCAGCAGCATGCTGTCCGGAATATCCCAGCGGTAATATCCATGCTCGCCGGCGTTCATCTGCAGCCATTGCGGCATGATAATGCATTCAAGCGGAAGGATCATGCTTTCATCGCGCAGGAGACAGCTCTGCTGCCAGGTCTTTACACCGTCCGAGTATTTTAAGACAATCGGTATTTTCCATTTCTGCGACTGAACCGGAAATCCGCTGTTCATAAAGCGCGATTGGACCAGTTGCAGCCGGGGACCCGGAAGGAGTTGCGCCTCAATCAGCGGCACACCCGGCTGCTCGATGTAAGAAGCGACGACGCTGTCCAGGGGCGCACTGGCCGCCGCAGAAAGCGATGACCACAGATCGCCGGCGGCTGCCGCGCGCCATTTATTCTTGCCCAAATAATCCAGAATTCCGTTACGCAAGTCCTCCGCCCCGATCCACGCAGAGACCATGTCGAGGACAGCGCCGGCTTTATTGTAGGAGAGTTCGTCGAATGCCTGCTGGGGATCATCCCCTGCTCCGATCGTCCGTTGCACGGCGCTTGCCGAGGGCAGGGCATCGGTCGACATGGCGCTCTGGGCGGATCCAATCTGCCAGCTGAATGGATTATACTGCGGGAAAAGGGTATTGGCGACATCGAGGCCGATCCATGTTGCAAAACCTTCATTCAGCCAGGTATCGTCCCACCAGGCCATGGTGACCAGGTCTCCGAACCACATGTGGGCGATCTCATGGGCGATGGTGATCCAGCTCCCCAGTTTTTGCTCCACTGTGCAGACCTTTGGATCCATCAGCAGGACAGGCGGATAAAAAGTGATCAGGCCAGCATTTTCCATGGCCATCATGAAGCTTGGCACAGCGACAAGGTCCAGTTTGGAGAAAGGATAGGGCCCGAACCGCCTTTCCAGTTCGTTAAAAATCAAGGGAATAGTCTGCACAGCTTCAGCCGCGAGATGGCCTTGGCCTCTGGGCACCACCACCGATCCGGGTACCGACATGCCGGAGAGGGGAATGGTGTCGAACGGACCGACAGCGAACGCCACCAGATAGACCGGCAGCGGCGGGGTTTCCCTGAATACAATGGTTTGTTCTTTGCCGGTGTTATTGATTTTTTCAATTTGCGTATTGGAAAAAGCGGCCAAGCCTGCGGGGATCGTGAGCGTCAAACGGAATGGACATTTGAATCCGGGCTCATCCCAGCAGGGGAAGGCCGTGTGCGCATAGACAGGCTCGAACTGCGTAGCCAGATAGGCATCGCCCTTTTCGATGCTCTTGAAAATACCGGTTCCGAGGCTGCCCATCCGCCCGCTAAATTCGATGTGCAGTGTGCAGTTTCCCGGCAGGAGGGGGTTTCCGGTGCTGATGCGCAGCAAGTCCCTTGATGTGCTCCACCGGACAGGAATTTTCCGGTTCGTGCTTTGCAGGACAAGCTTGCCTATTTTCAGCTCCCTGGCGTGCAGCCGGAAATAATGCGTTTGCTCGTGGACAGTAAGGGAGATGTCGACAACGCCCTGATAGCTCTCTTGGGCAGGATCCAGTTTGAAATGGATTTCCTGCTTCAGTGGAACCACCATACGGCCGAGGCGCAAGGTGTCCACTTCCTGCGCCATGCCGGTCACGTACAAAGCAACCAGCAAAAGGCCGCAGACCATGGCAAATTGCACGGCAAATCGCTTGTTCATAAATCAGCCCTCCAGAATTTTACAGCAGATCGCAAACACTGCCCGCAGCACGCTGCCGGAACATCACAAGAATGATGAGGCTGAGAAAGAAGAAGGGTTGAAAATCGCTCTGGTCCAGCGCGGGAAAAGAGGGGTATCCAGAAGGAGTGAAAACGAAATGCAAAGTCAGTGCGGAAAAAGATCTTGCAAGGGCCCCAGGTTATCGCTGGTATAATTTAAACAGCGCATCTGCTCATGTCAAGCGAAAACGAAAAATTCCATCAGAATACGAGGCATGGGAATGCGGGCAGAATAAAAAGCCACAGGTGCAGTAGAATGGAAATGAATTGCTGAGCCGGACATTACCCACGTGTCCGCCTTTGCTCATTTTAGTGCAAGACTTTATTATTGCCGCGATCCAATGAATAGAGCAGCCTGAAAGAGTGTTGAATGGTACGTAGGAAAGATAATCCCAATACTTTTGACCACGAGAATATCAGGAGTATTGATCATGGCCGGCATCAGCATTTACCTCAACTTCCCCAACCAGACCGAGGAAGCCTTTACCTTCTATAAATACTTCTTTAACATGGAATTGCACGGTGCCATCAGGGACCGATACGGGGTGCAATGGATGTTCAACAGCGCGGCCAAAGAGTAATCCGGGCCAATGAATCCCCCATGAGCCTTCCTGTCTCCACTCCCGCAGAGGGAGCACCCGCGGCGGAAGCGGCCACCGATACGGTAAGGATCCTCTTCCTCGCCGATACCCATCTCGGCTTCGACGCCCCGCTGCGCCCGCGCGTCCAACGGCGGCGTCGGGGCGATGATTTTTACGCCAATTACCTTGCCGCGCTCCAGCCGGCTGGCGACGGCGCAGTCGACCTGGTCCTGCATGGCGGCGACATGTTCTTTCGTAGCCGGGTCCATCCCGCCCTCGTCGAAGCGGCGTTCGCGCCGCTGCTGCGCATCGCCGACCTTGGCATCCCCGTCCTGATCGTGCCGGGCAACCACGAACGTTCCAATATCCCCCGTTCCCTCCTCGAGAGCCATCCGGGTATTCTTATTTTCGACCAGCCGAAAACCTGCTTGTTGACACTGCACGGCCGCCGCGTCGCCCTGGCGGGATTTCCCAATATCCGCCACGATCCGAGGCATGGTTTTATCAAGGCGGTCGAGAATACCGGATGGAGGGAATGCGCCGCCGATATCCGCCTGCTGTGCATGCACCAGACGGTGGAGGGGGCGCAGGTGGGCGTCCAGAATTATACCTTCCGCGCGGGCGATGAGGTGATCCGCGGCAGCGATATCCCCGCGGGATTCACTGCGGTCCTGAGCGGACATATTCACCGCCATCAGGTGCTGACACGGGACCTCGCCGGCCGCCGGTTGAACGCTCCAGTCTATTATCCGGGCGCCACCGAGCGCACCTC
>DAOQAG010000035.1:27305-44206 GCA_035353815.1 bacterium | reverse complement strand
GGGCTGGCCGGAGCTTCACTCCATGCCGCGGCTCGACGATGTCTATCTCGGGCCCTCCTACAGCGACGCCGAGATCGAGACCGAACTGAAAAAGGCGGGCCTGCAGTACACCTGGCATGAGAATATCGCCCCCGTCATCGCCGAGCTGCTGACCAAGGGCTCGGTGATCGCCCGCTTCGACGGCCGCATGGAGTACGGCCCGCGCGCCCTCGGCAACCGCACCATTCTCTACCAGCCCACGGACAAGTCCGTCAACGACTGGCTCAACCACAAGCTCAAACGCACCGAATTCATGCCCTTCGCGCCGGTGACCCTCGCCGAGGACATGGAAGAGAACTATGAACACATCACCGACAACGAGTACCCGGCGCGGTTTATGACCATCACCTTCAACTGCTCCAGATCGATGCAGCAGGGCTGCCCGGCGGTGGTGCATGTCGACCAAACCGCCCGCCCCCAGCTCATCGACGAAAAGACCAACAAGGTCTATTACAACATCGTCAAGGAGTATAAAAAGCTGACGGGTCTGAGCTCGGTGATCAACACCAGCTTTAACATGCACGAGGAGCCGATCGTCTGCACCCCGGGCGATGCCATCCGTGCCTTCACCCAGGGCTATCTCGAGTATCTGGCGATCTCCAATTTCCTGGTCTCTTCGCCGACGCCCGAAAAAGCCCGGTCCCGCGAGTAGCGCCGCGTGTCGAGTGTCCGCCTCAATACGCTCTTTGTCGCCATCGGGCAGGGCCTGCGCATCGCCATGGCGATGCTGCTCCTGCCCGTGGCCTCGCGCATTCTCGGTCCGGCCTCTTTCGGCCGCTACAACCTCGCCACCACCGTCATGTTTTTCACGATGCTGGCCGATGACCTCGGCCTGAACATGTGGGTGACGCGCGAGATCGCCCGGCAGAAGGAGCGCGCCCAGCGGTATTTCGCCTACACGGCCGGGCTCAAGCTGCTGCTGATCCCCCTGAGCCTGCTCTTCGTGGCGATCTATCTCGAGATCGGCAGCTATGATGCCGAGACGGTGCAGGCGGTCTGGATCTTCACCCTCTACGCAGTGCTCTGCTCCTTCCGCGACCTGGCGATCGCCCTCTTCCGGGCCTTTGAGCAGATGGAGTGGGAATCCCTGGCGCTGAGCATCGAAAAGGTCCTCACCACGGCGGCGGGCATCGCCGTGCTGCTGCTCGGCGGCGGGCTGACCGGCCTGGCCTGGACCTTCACTGCCGCGGCGGCCGCGAGTCTGTTGTTCTGCGTGCGGCCGCTCTTCAGCCGGTTCGTCCGTCCGGCTCTCGCCATAAGCGGGCGCGAGTTTCTGCCGATGCTCCGCGGCGCGGTGGTGTTCGGCATCTCGGTCTTTCTGACCACGGTCTATTCGCACATCGACATGCTGATGCTCTCCTGGCTCAAGGGGCCCGAGTACTGGGGCTATTTTGCCGCGGCGCACAAGCTGATCGACTTTTCCAATTTTGTCCCGACCGTGGTGATGATCGCCACGTTTCCGGCGCTGTCGCGCGCCTCGGGGCAGTACGCCGGTGATCTCCACCGGCTCTTTACCCGCGGCTTCAAGTGGCTGCTGCTGCTGGCGATTCCGATGGTGCCGGGTGTGCTTCTGCTTGCCCGGCCGGTCATTCTCGGTTTTTACGGCGCGGCCTATGCCCCCTCGATCCCGGCCCTGCAGATCCTCGGCGGGACGGCCGCGGTGCTCTTTCTGAACATCTTTGCCGCCGGGGTTTTCGGCGCGACTAACAACCAGGGCAAACTGGTGATCATCCAGATCGGCGGGCTGGTCCTGAGCACCTCGCTGAACTACCTGCTCATTCCGCACTATGCGCATGTGGGCTCGAGCATGGCCTCGCTCATCACCGAATCGCTGGTGCTGACCGCGACTCTGATCCTGGCCTTCAAGCGCATCGTGCGGCTGACGGAGAAGCGTTTCATCCTCCATGCCCTCCTCGCCGCCGCGGTCATGAGTGCGTTGCTCTACGGGCTGCGCGGCTGGCCGGTCTTTGCGGCCGTCGCTCTGGCCGCCGCCCTCTATTTCGCTGTGCTTTTCGCCCTGAAGACCATCACCTGGCAGGAAATCTGGCAGTTCAAAAAAGTGAAACAGGCATGAGAATTCTCTATTTCAATTATCTTTACGATATCTACGGGGCCTCGCTGGGTTCGGCGATCAAGCCGATGGAGCTCTTCGCCGCCCTGCGCAAGATGGGCCATGATGTCGAGCTGGTCTGGTTCAAGGATCAGCCGGGTGGACCGCCGGCCGGCACCCTGAAACGGAGCCTGCGCGATTTTTTCAAGCGCCATCTTGCCTTTCTGATCCATGATCTCAAGCTGCTGCTCGAGAACCGCAAATTCGCCCGCATCGAAGCGGCCAAGGTAGCCGCCTTCAAACCGGATATCCTGATGGCGCGTCTCGACCTTTATCTTTATTCGGCGATAAAAACTGCGCGCAAATTCGATCTGCCGGTGATCATCGAGGCCGATAGTCCGCCGCTCTACGAGGCGCTCCATTTCCAGAGGCAATACTGGCGTATTCCGGCCATCCCGCGGCTCATCGAGCGCTGGGTGCTGCGCCACGCCGATTTCAGCGTCATGCAGTCGCGCGAGCTGCAGCGCTGGTTTCTCGATCAGCACAAGCTCGATCCCGAGCGCACCGCGGTGGTCTGCAATGGCGCCGATGCCGACAAATTTTCGCCGCAGCCGGCGGCGCGCGCGCTGGCGGATCGTTTCGGCCTCAACGGCGGGCCGGTGCTCGGTTTCATCGGTTCGATGAGCGCCTGGCACGGCATCGACAATCTCCTGCGCATCGTGCAGGCGATCGTGGCGAAATATCCGCAAACCCGCTTCCTGCTGGTCGGCTCCGGCGGCGGGCAGGAGAAGCCCATCCGCCGCTATCTCGAAAAGCACGGCCTGACCCGCCATGTCATCCAGACCGGCTATGTCGCCCATGCCGAGATCCCCGACTATCTGCAATTGATGGATGTGGTGCTGGCGCCCTATCCGAATCTGCCCTTCTTTTATTACAGTCCGGTCAAGGTCTTTGAATACATGGCCGCCGGCAAGGCGGTGGTGACCACCCGCATCGGCCAGCTTGCGCGCATCATCCGCGACGGCTGGGACGGGGTGCTCTGTCCCCCCAATGACCTGGAGGCTTTTATCTCGGCCATCTCCGGACTGCTCGAGGATCCCGAGATCGCCCGGGAGATGGGCCGGCACGCCCGCGAGTCCATCATCCAGCAGCACACCTGGAAGCACAAGGCCCTGGCCTATGAAAAGATCTGCCAGCAGGTGATCGATGCCCATCGCCTGCGCGGCGCTGCCGGGGAGGATGGCCGATGAAGATCCTCATGATTCACAAGTTTTACTACATCGAGGGCGGGGCCGAGCGCTACTATTTTAACCTCTCCGAGCTGCTGCAGCGTCAGGGGCATGAGGTCATTCCCTTTGCGATGCATCATCCCCGCAATCTCGAGACGCCCTGGAGCCGCTATTTTGTCGATTATTTCGAGCCGGACAAGGAGCTGGCGCATCTGGGACCGGTCAACGGCCTCAAGGCGGCGGCGCGCGTGGTCTACAACCGCCAGGCCCGCACCCGGATCGAGGCCCTGATCGATGCAGTCAAGCCTGATATCGCCCATGTCCATGGCGTCTATCACCATCTCTCGCCCGCGGTGCTCTTTTCGCTGAAAAAGAAAAAGCTGCCGGTCGTCTTTACCCTGCATGAGTACAAGATCCTCTGCCCGGACTATCTCTTTCTCGACCGGCAGGGAGAGGTGTGCGAGCGGTGCGCCGGAAAGCATTTTTGGCATGCGACCGCCGGGCGCTGCTTCCGCAATTCCCTGCCGGCCTCGGCGCTGGTGACGCTCGAATCCTATGTGCACCGTCTGCTGCGGACCTACCGCAATCAGGTCGATCTGTATCTGTCGCCGAGCCGTTTTCTGCGCGGCAAGATGATCCAGTATGGTTATCCCGAGTCGCAGGTCGAGTGGCTGCCCTATACCATCCCGATGGACCATTACGCGCCCTGCTACGACAACGATGGCTATTTCGTCTATGTGGGCCGGCTTTCGCACGAAAAAGGCATCGCCGAGCTGGTCCATGCCATGAAGCGGGTGCCGCGGGCGCATCTCAAGGTGATCGGTACCGGCCGCCTCGGCGAGCCCCTGGCGCAGTATGTGCGCGAGGAGGGGCTACGCAACGTCGAATTCCTCGGCTACAAAAGCGGCGAGGAGCTGCGCGAGATCGTCCGGCGCGCCATGTTCGTCGTGGTGCCCTCGGTGGTCTATGACAACTCGCCGCTGTCGATCTATGAGGCCTTCGCCCATGGCAAGCCCGTGGTCGGCGCGGCGATCGGCGGCATCCCCGAGCTGATCGAGGAGGGCCGCGATGGCTTTCTCTTCACCGCCGGCGACGAGGAGAGTCTGGTGGCGGCCCTGGAGCGGATGCTCGACTGCGCGCCGCAGTGGCCGGAGATGGGGCGGGCAGGCCGGCGCAAGGCGGAAGAGCTTTTCGGGCCGGAGGCGCATCTGCAAAAAATGGAAACTATTTACCAACGACTTGTCCGCAGCCGCTGATTTTTTCGGTAGGACTGAATAATGAAGGACGAGGAAAGGAATCCCCGGGTGGCAGCTGTAAAACGATCGGTCATGCTGGTGGTCAACGGTTTCGGCGTCGGCGGCGGCGAACTCAAGCTGCTCGAGCTGGCCTCCCTGCTCAGCCGCGACAAGTACGCCATCACCATCGTCAGCGTCGGACAGGGGGGAGAGCTGGAGGCGCGCTTCCGGGCGCTCGGCTATCCCACCCATGTGCTGCCCAAGGCCTTCGGCTTCGATCCCCGCTTGCCCTGGCGCCTGGCCAGGCTCATGCGCGCCGTCAAGACGGAGCTGGTGATGAGCACCCTCTTTTATGCCGATATCATCTCGGCGCTGGCGACCTTTTTCTATCGCCCCAAGGCGCTGCTCTCCTGGGAGGTGATCACCGGGCAGCTCGAGTGGTACCAGGTGCTCGCCTACCGCCTCCTTGCCGGCCGCTTCGATCATGTCGCGGCGGTCTCGGACTCGATCCATCCCTTCATCCGCGGTTCGCGGGGCATGAAGAGCACGCGCATCAGCACGATCTATTACGGGGTTGACCTGGAGAAATTTCAGCCGCCGATGCGGCCGGCGGTGGAGAGGCTGGTGTTCGGGACCGTGGCGCGCCTGGTGTATCAGAAGGGCCATACCTGGCTGTTGGACGCCATCCCGGCGGTGCTCGAACGCTATCCGCAGGCGCGCTGGCGTTTTGCCGGCGATGGCGACAAGCGCGCCGGCCTTGAAGCCCAGGCGCAGCGGCTGGGCATCGCCCATGCCGTCGAATTCCTGGGCAGCCGTACTGATGTCCAATCCCTGCTTGCTGAATTTGATCTTTTCGTCCTGCCCTCGCTGTGGGAGGGCTTCCCCAATGTTTTGCTTGAGGCCATGGCCTGCGGCCTGCCGGTGATCGCCACCGCGGTGGAGGGAACCGTGGAGATGGTGGTCGACGGCGAAACCGGAAGGCTGGTGGCGAAGGAGAATGCCGGGGCCTTGACCGCGGCCATGCTCGAACTGGCCGCCGCCCCGGAGCTGCGCGCGCGCATGGGGCGGCAGGGACGGCAGCGGGTCGAACGCCGCTTTTCACTCGGCCAGCAGGTGCGCCAGTTCGAGGCGCTCTTTGACCGCTTTCTGCTTTAATGGTTCACCAACACGGCTTTACACTACAGGAGTATCGAATTCACCATGATCCATGGCAAAAAAGTAGTGGTCGTCCTGCCGGCCTATAACGCCGCGGCGACCCTGGAAAAAACCTATCAGGAAATCCAGTTCGATATCGTCGATGATGTCATCATCGTCGATGATGCCAGCACCGACGAAACCGTCGCGGTGGCCGAAAAGCTCGGCATCCATACGGTCGTGCACCAGAAAAATCTCGGCTACGGCGGCAACCAGAAAACCTGCTATCGCGAAGCCCTGCAGCGCGGCGCCGACGTGGTCGTCATGCTCCATCCCGACTATCAGTACACGCCGCGGCTGGTGACCGCCATGGCCTCGCTGGTCGCCATCGGCCAGTACCAGATGGTGCTCGCCTCGCGCATCATCTCCGGCGGCGCACTCAAGGGCGGCATGCCGCTCTACAAGTATATCAGCAACCGCCTCCTGACCCTCTTCGAAAATATCCTCCTCGGACAAAAAATCTCCGAGTACCACACCGGCTATCGCGCCTTCTCGCGCGAACTGCTCTCCGAGCTGCCGCTGCAGCAGTGCTCCAACGATTTTGTCTTCGACAACGAGATGATCGCCCAGACGGTCTATTTCGGCTACAATGTCGGCGAGGTCTCCTGTCCGACCAAATACTTTCCCGAGGCCTCGTCGATCAATTTCCGCCGCAGCGTCAAGTACGGCTTTGGCGTGCTGCGCACCGCGCTCTCCTTCCGTCTGCAAAAGATGCGCCTGGGATCGTACCGGATCTTTCAGCGGTGAGGCGGAAGATGCCCGGCAGCCCACATCCTGCTCCCACCCAACGGGTTTTGATCGTCATCCCCGCGTATAATGAGGAGAAGAGCATCGCGGCAGTGGCGCATGACGCGCTGCACGCCTGGCCGGGCGTGGAGGTGCTGGTGGTCAACGACTGTTCGACGGACGGAACCGCGGCGGTGCTGGCGGCGCAGGGGATCAATCATGTCACCTTGCCGGTGAATCTCGGCATCGGCGGCGCAGTGCAGACCGGTTTTTTGTATGGCTGGGAGAAGGGGCACGACATCGTCATGCAGGTGGATGGTGACGGCCAGCATCCGCCTGCGCAAATCCCGGTGCTGCTGAATGCGATGGCAGCCAACGGCTGGGATGCCGTCATCGGCACACGCTATGCGGAGGGCAGCCAGATCGTCTCCTCCTGGGCGCGCCGCATCGGCGGCGGCTTGCTCGGCGCCATCATCCGCATCGCCGCCGGGCAGCGGGTGACCGACCCGACCTCCGGCTTCCGCGCCTACAACCGCCGTGCCCTGGAGTACCTGCGCCTGCACTATCCCCAGGAGTATCCCGAACCGATCATCGCCATTGAGCTGCTGATGAACGGATTCCGGCTCGGCGAGGTCCCCATTGTCATGAAGGAGCGGGCGCATGGCGCCTCTTCGATCACCGGCCTGAACACCCTGTTCTATATGATCAAGGTGATCTTTGCGATCACCATCGTAAAAATAAGACGGAGGCGGTGAAATGCCGGAAAGCGTTCCCCATTATTTGTATGGCAACCGGATCCTCTATCTGGCGATCGGCGCAGGTCTGCTCTTTCTCCTCTTCATCGTGCAGCTGGTGCGCCAGCGCAAGCTCAGCGAGCGCTTTGCCCTGGTCTGGATGGTCATCCCGATCCTGCTGATTCTCTTCTCTTCCAACCGGGCGCTGCTCGAAAAGCTGGCGGTTCTCGCCGGCATTGCCTATGCCCCGGCGCTGATGATCCCGATCATCTTCGGCCTTTTTACGCTGGTGAGTCTCTATTTCTCCGTCAAGGCGAGCAAATCGGAACAGCAAATCAAAAAGCTCGCCCAGGAGCTGGCGCTGCTGCGTCATGCCCTGGGGCAGCCCGCGCCGCCTGGCGGGCGCAATGAATCCGAATAACCGTACTTCCGAGGCCGGCTATGCTGTTCAATACGATCAATTTCGGCTGGTTTTTCCTGCTGCTGGCGCTGCTGTTTTTCATGCTGCCGCAGCGTCACCGCTGGCTCTTTCTGCTCTTCTGCAATCTGCTCTACTACTTTTGCTTCAAGGCGGAGTATCTCGTGCTGCTGCTCATCGCCATTGGGGTCTCCTATTTGTGCGGACTCGGGATGGCGCGCGAGAAGAAGCGGCGATTCTGGCTGGTTCTCGGCCTGACGGTCAATATCGGCATCCTCGTCTTTTTCAAGTATTTCAACTTTTTATCGCATTCGCTGATGGATCTGGGCGGTACGCTCGGGCATCCGGTCACCCTGCCGCTGCTCACCTGGATCCTGCCGGTCGGCATCTCGTTCTACACTTTCACTGCCTCGGGCTATTTGATCGATGTCTATCGCCGCAAGGTCGAGGCGGAGCGGCATGCCGGCTATTATGCCGCTTTCATCTCCTTTTTCCCCAGTATCGTCTCCGGCCCGATCGAGCGCGCCGGAAACCTCCTGCCGCAGCTCCGGCGCCAAGGTGAGTTCGACGGCGCCCGCGCCGCCGCGGGGATGCGGCTGATGCTGTGGGGTTTTTTCAAAAAGCTGGTCGTGGCCGACCGCCTCGCCATCTATGTCAACGCGGTCTTTGGCAATCCCGATCCCCACAGCGGCGCAACCCTGCTGGTGGGCTCGTTCTTTTTCACCTTCCAGATCTATTGCGATTTTTCCGGCTACACCGATATCGCCATCGGCGTCGCGCGCATCCTCGGTTTCGATCTGATGCGCAATTTCAATCGCCCCTATTTCTCGCGGTCGATTTCCGAATTCTGGCGGCGCTGGCATATCTCGCTCTCCTCCTGGTTCCGCGATTATCTCTACATCCCCCTCGGCGGCAGCCGCGTGAGCGTACCGCGCATCTATCTCAACCTTTTCATCGTTTTTTTCGTCAGCGGCATGTGGCATGGTGCCAACTGGACCTTTCTCGTCTGGGGCGGCCTGCACGGCCTCTACGCGGTCAGCTCGCGCTTCTCCCAGACGGGGCGGGACCGCATCGCCGCCGCGCTGCATGTTCCGGCTGTTGTGCGCCGCGGCTGGGCCATCGCTGTGACCTTTTTGCTGGTCAATTTCGCCTGGGTCTATTTCCGCGCCAGCGACCTGGCCACTGCCAACAAGATCATGCTGAAAATCTTTTCGGCCGATTATTCGCGGCTCTTCATTCCGGCCATGGACCAGTTCATCTACAGCCTGGTGGCCATTGCCCTGCTGCTGGCGGTCGATCTCCTGCAAGAGCGCCGTTCCCTCGCCGCCTGGCTCGATGCCCGTCCCCTGCCGCTGCGCTGGGCGGTCTATGGCGCTGTTTGTCTCCTCATCCTTCTCATGGGTATCTTCAATGGCAGCCAGTTTATTTACGCGCAGTTCTAGAATCGGCCGCTTTCTCGGCAAGCTGGCCCTCTTCATCGTGCTGCTGATCGCGGCCGATTTCACCCTCGGCAAGGTGATCGATCACTTTTTCCGCAAGACCCTCTACGGCGAAAACTGGTCAAAGGAGAACTGGCTCCTCAGCCGCCCCTGCGAGGTCGTCTGTTTCGGCTCCTCCCGCACCTTCCGCCACTACATCCCGGCCGTGATGCAGGACAGCCTGGGCATGACGGTCTTCAATGCCGGCGCCAATGGCCAGTACGTCTTTTATGCCTACGCCCTGGAACAGCTCATGCTCGAGCGTTATACCCCTAAGGTGATCATCCTCGACCTGCTGCCCAACTTTGTCACGCAGGCCGAAAGTGCGGAGGAGGAACTCGGGCGCATGAGCGCCATGGCCCCCTATGCGGACCATCCCGTTGTCGCGGAACTGCTCACCGGGGGCCAGTTCAACGAAAAGATCAAGCTGCGGTCGCGGCTCTACCGCTACAACTCGCGCCTGCTCAGTCTGGCCAGTAATTACTTCAACACGCCGGGGGCTACCGACAACGGTTTTGTCGCCATCGGCAAAACCAGATTCCGTGCCCTGCACGGTTTTGCCGATGATCTCGACAAGAATCCCGCGCCGGTCTACGATCCCCGCCGTATCGCGGTGCTCAAGGCCTTCATTGCCTCCGCCCGGGCCCGGGGCGCGCTGGTCGTTCTCGCTTTCTCGCCGACCGTGCAGCCGCTTTCGCCCAAGGTGGAGCAGATTCTGGCCTGGTATGACCAGTTCGCGCGCGAGACGAATACCGCCTTCATCAAGATCACCAGCGCGGCGTACCCGCAATTCTACGATCAGTCCCTCTACTCGGATCTGATCCACATGAACGAACCGGGAGGACGGGCTTATACCCCGATCTTCGTCAGCGAACTTAAAAAAGTGCTCGCCCGGAACACTATCCCGTGAACATGGAATGACGGACGATGATGACCTCAACGAAAAAGACCCCGTGGCTTGCGGCCCTGATTCTCGGGCTGATCATTGGACTCGGCGCGGTGCTGCGGCTGATCGGCATCCGCTTCGGTCTGCCGATGGCCTATCACAACGATGAATGGGTGCTGGTGCTCGCCACCCGGCAGTTCTTCAGCGGCGATTTCAATCCGCACAATTTTCTCTACCCCTCGCTGCTGATGTATATCATGTATGCCTTTGAGCGGCTTTATTTTCTCTTCGCCGCCGGACAGGATAATCTTTCCACCCTGTATACCCTGTGCCGGGTGAATGTGCTCCTTTTCGGCCTCGTCTCGCTCTGGCTGGTCTACCGGCTGGGAAAACGGCTGCACGATATGCGCACCGGGCTGCTCGCGGCCCTGCTGCTCTGCATCACTCCCCTGCATGTGATGCACAGCCACTTTGCCACCACCGATGTGCCGCTCACCCTTTTCGTCCTCCTGACCCTGTGGGCCACCCTGCGCATGGCCGAAACCCGGACCGCAGCGGACTATATTCTGGCCGGCATCGCCTTCGGGCTGACGGTTTCGATCAAGATCCCCGGCGCGGTCCTCTTTGTCGCCATCCTCGCCGGCCATCTCTATGGTGTGGCGAAGAGCCACGGGATTCACTACGGCGCGGTCCTGGCCGGTGCCTGGCGCAACGGACGCAAGATGCTCCTCGCGACCGGCGCCGCGCTCGCCGCCGCGGTTCTCGTCTATCTTGTCTTCGCCCGCTTCGAGCAGTGGGCCCCGGCCCTGATGCAGCGCATCCCGGTGGAACTCTGGGTCAAGTACTATGACGAAATCGTCGCCAAGGCCCACGCCATGGCGCCGAAACTGGCCGCGGTCAGCCTGATCGGCATCCTCGCCCTGGCCTACACCTCCCGGCTCTGGGTGCCGCAGTTCAGCCGGATTCTACTGCTCCTCGGCGTCGCGGTCGGGACCTTTTTTGCCACCACGCCCTATGCCATCCTCGACTTTAAGGCCTTCGCCCACGATTTTCTCTTCCAGATGGTCATCAGCCAGTCGAGCTGGAGCGGCATGTTCGCCACCAAAGCCCCGGGTTACATCACCAATTTCACCTATCTGCAGGATAACTTTACCCCGCTGTTGCTGCTCGCGGCCGCCGGGGGCGTGGTGCTGCAAATTCGCGCACGCCGGATCCAGTACTGGATCCTCATCATTTTTGCCCTGACCTATTATGCCTATATCGGCTCGTGGAAACTGATGTTCGACCGTTATATGATTCCGCTGCTGCCGGTGATCGCCATCTGGGCCGCCTGGGGCATCGTCAATCTGATCGACCTCGTGCTGCACCGCCTCCAGCCCGGCGCCGCCCTGGCCGGGCCCGCCGCACAGCGCAAACACCGCCGCGCCGTTGCTGCCGCCGCCCTCGTCCTGATCCTCTTCCTCCTCGTGCCCGGGGCGTTGATGCTGAAGCAAAGCTATGCCTACGATGCCTACCTCCTCAAGGTCAATACCAAAAAGATCGCCTACGACTGGGCCGTGACCCATCTGCCCAAGGAGGCGCTGGTGCTGCGCGAGCAGTACACGCCCGAGGTCGAACTCGCCGGCTATAACGTGCATCTGGTCAATTTTACCTTCAATGATTCGGTCAATGCGGCCTATGTCCAGCGCCACCGGATCGACTATATCATTGTGACCGACAAGCTGTGGAACCGTCCGATTCAGGACAACGGCGTGCTGGGCGTGCGCAAGGCCTACGCGGAAATACCCGATTATGCCGATCTGATCTATGATCTCAAACCGACGCCGGCGAATCCGGGGCCGGAAGTGAAAATTTACCAGGTGCGCAACGCACCACAGCCCTGAGGAGACCGCCCTGATGATTGCTCCGTCCACCGGGACCGGGAGCGGGATGGCGTGGGCGCAGCGCACCTTCACCCCGAACCGCATCTTCTGGATTCTGGGCCTGATCTTCGGACTGGCCTGGTCGATCATGACCCCGCCCTTTCAGGCGCCGGATGAGCACGTCCATTTCTGCCGCTGCTACCAGCTCGCCGGCGGCGGGCTGCTGCCGGAAACGCGGAATGGGGTGCAGGGGGGAACGCTGCCGGAGAGCGTCATCGAGACGATCGAACAGGTCAATCCAGGCCTGCGTTTTCATTCCAAAGAGCAGCGCCAGGACCTCGGCCGGCTGCAGCGCTATTTGCGCCTGGCTCTCGCGCCGGATAAAAAAGCCTTTTATGCCTTTCCCTCGAGTGCCCTCTATCCGCCCGCCGGCTACCTCCCGCATGTAGCCGGCATCCTGATCGGCCGGCTCTTCCACACCTCGCCCCTGGTGATGATGTATCTCGGCCGCTGGTGCGCTCTGGCCTTCTGGCTGACCCTGATCAGCCTGGCTCTGCGCCTGGCCCCGACCGGGCGCTGGATTCTGCTGGCGGTCGCCTTGATGCCGATGAGCCTCTTTTTGGGCGGCGCCTTCAATCCGGATGCCGTGACCAACAGCCTGGCCTTTTTCGCCCTGGCCTTCATGCTCAGGCTGGCCCGGCCCGGCGCTGCCCTGACGCGTCGGGAGCTGATGCAGTTTGGTGCGATCCTGCTCGCCTTTGCACTTTCCAAGCCGGGCTTTGCCCTCTTTGCCCTGCTCTGGTTCCTGATCCCGCGCGAGAAATGGCCGCCGCTCCGCCGCTACGTGCTCACCGGCCTGGTGCTGCTGGTGCTGGGTTATGGCCTCAGTCTGGCGTGGAATGGACTGATGCACAGCGATCTCAACTGGAATGCCCCCTTCGCGGATTACCCCGGCCAGCGGCGACTGCTGCTGCACCATCCCCTGACCTTTGTCAAGGCGGCGCTGGCCAGCCTCTGGACCTTCAAGCTCTTCTATATGCGCTCCCATCTCGGCCAGCTCGGCTCGCTCGATGTTGTGCTGCCATGGACGGTGCTGCTGCCCGTGCTGGCGGTGCTCCTGACCGCGGCGATGGGCGACCAGGGCATGCGGCTCTCCCGCTGGCAAAAGGGGGTGCTGCTGACGGTTTTCCTCGGCACTCTCTTGCAATCGCTGCTGGCGCTCTACCTGACCGCTTCGCCGTTGGGCGGGCCGCATTGTGTCGGATTCCAGGGCCGTTATCTGATCCCGGTGGCCCCGATGTTCTGGCTGCTCTGGCAGAATTCCTGGCGCCTGCCGCAGCGCTCCTGGCATGCCCTGGCGGGTATCGCCTTCTTTGCGGTCTATGCCTGCGCCTTGTGGCTCTCAACCTTTGTCCTGCTCGGGCGCTATTACTGATCGGCCTGCGCATGGCGGCGCGCACTCCCTTGTAGAGAAAAGTTGGCGGGAAATTTGCAGCAGAGTAAACGCGGCTGCTGCAGCCGCATTTTATGCCTGCAAATCCGCCTGTTTCCAGGTCACCTGGCCCAATTCCGCCATCTTGCGCGCTGAACCGGGGACAAGCATGGGACACCGGAGCGGTGCAGCAGGACAGATTTCCATGATCATGTAACATATCGGGAGGTGTAATGCAGGTTTCAAGGCGGTGGGGATGGGGTGGCTGGATGGTGGCGGGGATGCTGGTATGCATGACTTCAGGGGGTTGGGCGCAAAAATACACCTCCACTTTTCCACGCATCATGTTTCAGCGGCCGGCCGGGATCACCGGCGGCGCGGTGCAGAATTTCTTCGCGCGTTACGATCTGGTCGTCCATGGCGGCGCTGGCCCGAATGCCTATGCGCTCAACGAGAGCATCCGCGTGCTCAATCCTGAGGTGATCATCCTAGGCACCAGCCGCCAGGGGGTCTGGCCCGGCAGCTTTCCCCCCGCTTGCTTCATCTACCGGCCCAACCGGCCGCGGCTCACCCAGCCCGCCAAGCCGGGCGACACCGAGATCTTTGTGACCAGCACCGAGGGCTTTCCCACCTCCTCGGATAAATACCGCTATGGCCTGCTCGGTGGCGACGAATGGTTCACCTACTCCGGAGTCACACCCACCAGCTTTACCGGCGTCAGCACCAGCGGCGATTTCTACCTGCAGCGCACCCACCCTGCCGGCGACAGCCTCAAGACTCCGGTCCGCTTCGTCGGTTTCGGCATGCTGCAGAATATCACCCCCTTCGCCCCGCTTGTCGACGGCATCCCGGTGTGGAAGTATTTCATCGACAAACGCTGGGATCCGGCCAAACAGGATTTCAGCTATTTCGATGGGATTTTTTATGACGCGTACCGCACCTTTTTCTATCCCGATGACATCTCCGGCGGAATCGATCTGGACTACAATCAGGTGAATGATTTCGATGAGCACGGACTGAAATGGGTCAATCAGCAGTGGGGGGACGGGGTCAAAAAGATGCTGGCGTACGAGCGGCAGCGGCTGGAGCAGATCCATCCCGGGCAGCCCTCGATCATCGCCCTCAATACCGGCAGCGCCCTCGAAGATTACAGCCTCGAGGTCTGCGACGGCATGATGTGGGAGGGATTCATGCGCTTTGCCTCCACCTGGGAGGAGATGGTCCGCGTCAACCGCGTCTGGGAGAATGCCCATCAACCGGTCTATACCATGCTCGAGGACTATGATCCGGAGAAGCGCCGCACCTATTCGAAGAACAAGTTCGCCTATATGCGCTACGGCCTGACCACCGCCCTGATGGCCGGCGCCTACTATGGCCGCACCTTCGGCGATTATTACTATATCTCGCTCTATTACGACGAGTTCGACAGCGACCTCGGCATGCCCACCTCGGCACCGCAAAAGCTCGCCAGCGGGGCCTGGGCGCGCTTTTTCGACCAGGGCGTGGCGATCTGCAATCCCACCGGCGCCTACATCACTGTCAGTGATGCCGAACTGCGGGCGGCCACCGGCTATGCCGGACCCTACTACCGCTTCCTTGGCGGCCAGGATCCGGTGATGAACAACGGCGCGCAGTTCGCATCCGTCACCCTCGAAGGCACCATGGCCGATCCCCCCAAGTACATCAAGGGCGACGGCATCCTGCTTTTCACCCGGCCCGACACCATCGTCTCCGACATCATGGTGGGCAACTGTTTCAACAACGACACCTCACCCGCCAGCGAAAAGGCCGTGCTGACCGGAGCCTGGACCGAGGTCAAGGATCCCTCAACGGATGTCTTCGGCGCCACCCGCAATCCCTGCTATTCGCAGTGGGCGGATGACACCGAGGACGGCATCGGCTATGCCGCCGCCTATACCCCCGCCAGTGCAGCGACCGCGATATTTACGCCCACGATCCATGTGCCCGGCTTTTACGAGATCAGCGAGTGGCACGGCTGGGCCGCCAGCTCGGCCAACAGCGGCCGGGAGGCGAGCAATGCCCCGGTCAGCGTGATGGTCAACGGCGTCAGCAAATTCAGCGGCGCCATCAACCAGCGTGAAAAGGCGGGGCGCTGGAACCGCCTGGCCGTAGTCTATCTGCCCGCCGGTACCGGCAGCGGCGTGCAGCTCAGCAACAGCGGCGCCGACGGGACCGTGCTGGCCGACGCGATGCGCTTCCGCTTCCTCGGCCAGAGCAGCGAAGTCGATACCGAAGCGCCCGCCGCGCCGCGCAATGTCCGCATCCTCAAGCCGTGAGGCGCGCGATCGGCCCGTTCTGAAGAAAAACCCGCTGCGTCGCGCATTCTCCGCTTGCGCAAGCTTTGCAGCGCCTCATCGGGTATCCGGAGGAGCCTTCCGCCCGGCAGCGTATCCCTGCCGGGCGTTTTTTGCAGCGGAAAAAGCAATTGACTTTAAGGGCCATAATCTCTATATTTATCCGTGCCGATCGGCGAGAGTGGCGGAACTGGCAGACGCGCTAGACTTAGGATCTAGTGTCCCAAAGACTTGGGGGTTCGACTCCCCCCTCTCGCACGTCTTTCCAAAACAGCAGCCGATGCACCTGGACTCGGGGATTTGCACGTCCAGCCTGCAGACGGCGATTTTTTTGCCATCACCGGCCCTTGCAAGGGCCGTCCGATTCTAATCCTGACACTGCGCACCTATAGGGAGAACAAGAGGTGGAGTACCAGATCACCACACAGCCCAACTGGCACCGGATCGTCGCCTTTTCCGTGCCCGCCGCCGACGTCAAGCCCCAGCTGGACGAGAAATATGCCAACACCATGAAAAATGTTCGTCTCGAGGGATTCCGCAAGGGCCATGTCCCCCCCGGGCTTGTCAAAAAGATGTTCGGTAAAAGCATTGAATCCGATGTGTTTAATGTCTATATCCGTCAAGCCATCGATCAACTTTTCAAGGAGAACAGCTTCGACTATCTCAATACCCCTTACGTCCAGGATCTCTCCTGGGACGAGGACCAGGGGCTGACCTTCGCTCTCCATTTCGACGTCCGGCCCGATTTCCAGGTCAGCGGATTTCAGGGCATGCCGGTCGAGCGGACGGTCTACACGGCCACGGAAGAGGATGTCCAGCGCACCCTCGAGAACCTGCAGGCGCGCCAATCGATGATCTATGCGGTGGAGGGCGAGGCCCAGGCCGGCCACTTTGTCGTCGCCGACCTCCAGGAACTCGACCGCAGCGGTGTACCGGTGGTGGGGCAGAAATTCGCCAATGAGGTCATCTGGCTGCATGACGACCGCCCCGAGATCACCAGCCAACTCCTCGGCGTCAAGGCGGGCGAGGAACGCCGCCTCACCCTGCAGCCGCAGCCGGATCCCGAAAGCGGCGAAGCCGCTGCGGAAAAATACTATCAGGTCACGGTCAAGGAGGTCAAGGAACGGCGCCTCCCGGAGCTGGATGACGATTTCGCCAAAGACCTGGGGGCCTTCCACACCCTCGCGGAACTCAAGGAGGATATCCAGCAGCGCCTCACGGCCCAGGCGGAACGCGAAACCCAGGCCCGCTTCCAGGAGGCCCTGGCCGACGAGCTGATCAAGCAGAACGCCATCGAGGCCCC
>DAOQAG010000035.1:0-27205 GCA_035353815.1 bacterium | reverse complement strand
CTCCGGAGCGCCATCGAGGACGACAAGCTCTATGCCTTCCTGGCCCGGGAGGCCCAGGTAACCGAACTCCAGCGTTCGCTCTACGAACCGCACGAACATGACCATGTAACCCATTAGGATAGAGGAGAAGCCATGGGACTCGTACCGATCGTCATCGAACAGACCGGCCGCGGTGAGCGTGCCTATGATATATTCTCACGTCTGCTCAAGGAACGCATCGTCTTCCTGGGCACCGCCATCGACGACAACGTCGCCAGCCTGGCCATCGCTCAGCTGCTCTTTCTGGCCGCCGAGGATCCGGCCAAGGATGTCTATCTCTATATCAACAGCCCCGGCGGGATCGTCACCTCCGGTCTGGCCATCTATGACACCATGCAGTTCATCAAACCGGACGTGGCCACCATCTGCATCGGTCAAGCCTCGAGCATGGGCGCGCTGCTGCTGGCCGCCGGAGCCAAGGGCAAGCGCTCGGCCCTGCCGCACTCCCGCATGATGATCCACCAGCCCATGGGCGGCGCCCAGGGGCAGGCGAGCGATATTGAAATCCAGACCCGCGAGATCCTGGTCATTCGGGAAAAGCTCAACCAGATCCTGGTGAACCACACCGGCCAGCCGATGGAACGGATCGTCAAGGATACCGACCGCAATTTCTTCATGAGCGCCGAAGAGGCGAAAGAGTACGGCCTCATCGACGAGATCATGGTACGCAAGGAACTGGTCAAGAGCCGTAAAAAGTAGCAACCTTCACTTTATTGCAGAGTAAAAATGGATCAGAAGAAACAAAACGGCAATCGCCGCCTGGTCATCTGCTCCTTCTGCGGCAAAAGCAGCCAGCAGGTGGAGACCATCGTCACCGGCCCGGATGTGACCATCTGCAGCGAGTGCGTCACCATCGCCAACAAGATCATCGCCCGGGAAAAGTCGCGACGTACCACCGCCACCATCGATCGGATGCCGGCACCGGCCGAGATCAAAGCCGAACTCGATAAATTCGTGATCGGCCAGGAGCACGCCAAGGAGACGATCGCGGTCGCGGTCTATAACCATTACAAGCGCATCAACCACGCCGCGACCGCGGACGAGGTCCTGCTCGAAAAGAGCAACGTCCTGCTCATCGGCCCGACCGGCACCGGCAAGACCCTGATCGCCCAGAGCCTGGCGCGATTTCTGCAGGTGCCCTTCACCATCGCCGATGCCACGACCCTGACCGAAGCCGGCTATGTCGGCGAGGACGTTGAGAATATCCTCGTCCGCCTGCTGCAGGCGGCGGACTATAATCTCGAACGCGCCGAGCACGGCATTGTCTATATCGACGAACTCGACAAGATCTCGCGCAAGAGCGGCAATCCCTCGATCACCCGCGACGTCTCGGGCGAGGGCGTGCAACAGGCGCTGCTCAAGATCCTCGAGGGCACGATCGCGGCGGTGCCGCCGAAGGGGGGACGCAAGCACCCCGAGATGGAGTTCATCAATATCAACACCGCCAATATCCTCTTTATCTGCGGCGGCGCCTTTGAATCGCTTGAAAAGCTCATTGCCAGCCGGTTCAACCGGATGGCTATCGGGTTTGGCGCCGAGAGCGTCAAGGGCGATGCGCTCGAGCTGAGCGAGTTGCTGCGCCAGGTCGAGCCCGAGGATCTGCTCCAGTACGGTCTGATCCCCGAGCTCATTGGCCGGTTGCCGATCATCTGTACGCTGGATGAGCTGGACGACGATGCGCTGCTCAAAATCCTGACCGAGCCGAAGAACGCCCTGACGCGGCAATACCAGCGGCTCCTGGCTCTGGACGGTGTCGAGCTTGAGTTTGAAACCGCCGCGCTTCAGGAGATCGTCCGCATCGCCCGCAAGCGCGGCACCGGGGCGCGCGGCCTGCGCTCGGTGCTTGAGGAGACGATGCTCAAGATCATGTATCATCTGCCTTCGCGCAAGGAGATCGGCTTTTGCCGGATCACGGCAGCGGTTGTGACCTCGGGGGCGGAGCCCGTCTATAAAAAGCGCAAAGCGGCGCCCGAGAATCCCCTGCAGGAATCGGCGGCGTGAAGATTACCGCCGCCGAATATATCAAATCCGTGGGACGGCTTGAGGATTTGCCGCGCGACCGGCTGCCGCAAATCGCTTTTGCCGGCCGCTCCAATGTCGGCAAATCGACCCTGCTCAATGTGCTCTTCCATCAGCGCCATCTCGCCTATGTCAGTGCCACTCCGGGCAAAACCCGTACCCTCAATTTCTATCGTGTCAACCGCAAGTTCTATTTTGTCGATCTCCCCGGCTACGGCTATGCCCGCTCCTCGAAGACCCTGCGCGAGCAGTGGCAGGGGCTGATCGAATCCTATTTGACCGAAGCGGAGCATTTGCGGCTGGTGGTAGTTCTGGTGGATGTGCGTCATCCGCTTTCGCCTCTCGATGCGCAGCTGCTCGAATGGCTACGGGGGCAGCAGCAGCCGCATGTGGTGGTGGCGACCAAGGCGGACAAACTTTCGGGGAATGAACTGCGCAAGGGGCTGAGCGGGCTGCGCAGCGCCATCGGGGGGGAAATCGGCACTGGGCTGCTGACTTTTTCCGCGCGGACGGGGCGGGGCAAGGAGGAATTGTGGCGGATTCTGCAGGCGGTTCTGGGGGAGACAGCTTGACAGCAGTATGAGGCACAATTATAAAAAAAACTTGACGGTAATCAAGAATTTATGTATATTTGTCAAATTGAAGGGGAGGTGTCAGATCCTGACCGGCGGGATATGTATAGATATTTGAAAATAAAAGCATTAGCAATAAACATCTCATTTCCTACACAAACCTGTTATTTTAAAAGGTTTACCAGCCTTTCTATCCGTTACTCGTAAAGTGTGCAACAATCAAGGATGGCCCTGGTCGGCAGTATTGTATTGAGGACGTAATTACAGGCAGAGATTATTTTCTGCCAGGGTATTCACCAATTCGTTCCAGATTGTTGGTTTGTGGTTCATTCACACCCGTGCTCGATGTTCCGGACTCAGAACTCAATTTCTCAAAGATGGTCATACGTATCATGGGGGGCGGTGCAGCGCAGCCGGCCGGGACGTTGTATTTCCGGCGGGGTTGCCGTTATTCATTCCGCCCCTTGTTTTTAGGCCGCGTATGTGTATGAACAGGACATGGACGACTCAACCCACGCACTACTGATTCATTATACGCCACAGGAGGTGAGAGGTTTCAAAATAATCTTACAATTCAACCTAAACCGTGATGGTAAGGTCTAGAACAAAGGAGAGTGCATGATTATGAAGACTCAACACAAGTCCACGTATTTGCTGATTGGAGCGATTCTGCTCACCCTGGCTCTGGTCATGGGCTGTGTGGATGTGCCGACCGAAGGCCCCACGCCCACGCCGTTGAGATCAGAGTACCGCTTCATTCACGCTGCCACGGACATGGGCAATGTTTCGCTCACCGTGCAGGGCAAGGCTGCGGGCAGCGTCGACTTTAAGGGTAGCATTGCCCATGCCGATTACGGTTCCGGCACCAAGGAACTGCTCCTCTCCAATGGGGACTACCTGCTGATCTCGCTGTCGACCGATTACCGCGGCACCTTTGTCCTCCTCAACAAAGAGGGTGTGGATCGTACCTACCTCAAACTGACGGAGCGGCGTATTTTTGACTCTGCGACGATCGTGGATACGGTCTCGGTGGGCGCCATCCGGCCGGTGCATTGCTCGGCCGATGCGGGCGCTGCGGACATCTATGTCGACGGTCCCGGCGGCTCGTTCTCCTGGAAAAATGTCGCCTACAGAGGCATTGGGGCCTACCAGAAGGTCACGCCGGGCGATTATACGGTGACCGTCAAGGCCGCCGGCGGGGCGGATGCCCTCTACACGACCACGGTGGCTGTCGGCACCGAGCGTAATACGGTAATCGTGATGGGTTCAGCCGCAGGCGGCACTCTCACCGCCGTTGGCGTAAAAGACAATTAATGAGCGAGATACGATGTTGTCTATCGTATACAAGACGGAGGCTATTCTATGAAATTTAAATTCGTATTCGCCCTCATTTGCACCCTGATTTTACCTGCTCTGCTGTTCGGAGCAGAAACCGGCAAGATTACTGGCAAAGTAGTCGACAAGGAGACCGGAGAAGGGTTGCCCGGCGCGAACGTGCTCATCACCGGCACCTCCATGGGTGCGATCACCGACGTGGACGGCAAGTATCTCATGCTCAACGTCCCTGCCGGCGTCTATTCCATCCGCGCCTCGTTCGTTGGATTCCGTACGGTTACGGTGACCAACGTCGGCGTCAGCGGCGACCTGACCACCAGCACCAACTTTGAGCTGCCGAGCCAGGCGCTCAATGCCGGTGACATTACGATCATCGCCGAACGTCCCCTGGTCAATCAGAGTGCCACCAATGCTGTGCGCATTCAGCGCGTCGAGGATTTCAAGAACATCCCGACCCGCAGCGTCAACTCGATCATCTCGCTGCAGCCCGGCGTTCTGGTCAAGGACGGCCAGATCTACATCCGCGGCGGCCGCGCTGAGGAAATCGGCTACATCCTCGAAGGCGCCAGCACCCGCGACGTCGTCGGCGGCTCGAACCTCGTGACCGTCATCCCCGAAGCCCTGGAAGAGTTCCAGGTCCAGGCCGGCGGCTACAATGCCGAATTCGGCGGCGCCAACGCCGGTATCATCCGTTCGACCCTGCGTTCGGGTACCTCCAATTACAAACTCACGCTGCAGGGTGAGACCGACAACTTTGCCAAACCCGGCAAGACCTTCCTGGGCACCAGCTCCTGGGGGTACAGCGACTATACCACCACCCTCTCCGGGCCGGTTCCCTACACCAACAACAAGCTGAAATTCTTCTTCGCCGGCCAGAACACCTTCTGGGCGGATGACGATCCCCGCTTCTGGAAGGGCTTCGATTTCAAGAACGCCGCCACGGTGGTCGATGCCACCCATTTCCCCCTGGTGACGACGACCTACAACGAGGTCTATCCGGAGCTGAAGACGATCGATAACTGGACCTACGAGAACAACAGCAATACCTTCAACGGCGCCGGCACCCTGGTCTACGACGGCTCCAAGATCCGCGTCCGTCTGGCCTCCAACCTTTCCTACAACAAGGCCCAGAACGGCGCCGGTGTCGGCAACGTCACCAACCTGGATCGTATCGGCTATAACGAGACCAGCAGCGGCCTCTACACCGCCAAGATCACGCACATCGTCAATCCGCGTACCTATCATGAGTTGAGTTTCGATTATTTCGACCGCCGCTACAAGACCTATGACCGGGTCTTCGGTGATGACTACTACATGAATGCAGACAGCATTGCCAATGCCAAGGCCGGCTATCAGTTCCTGAAATGGTCGACGGCCAATGTCACCAACACCGTCGACATCTACGGCTTCGGCTTCACCGATCCGGGTACCCCGGCCGGTTATGGGAAATCCAAACGCAACTACATCAGCGGCAAGTACGATTTCACCACCCAGCTGAAGAACCACGAGATCAAGTTTGGTGCTGATGCCCAGCGCTGGACCTACCGGACTTTCACGGCAGCGCCCTTTGCCATGTTCACCAACCGGCTGAACAACCCGGATATCTATGCCGGCGCCCTCGCAGGCAATCTGGAGGATTATGGCTCCCTGTCGGTTGCCACCGCGACCGGCATGATCGGTTATGATCTGTGGGGCAACGAGATCGACAAGAACTATAACGGCATCGACGGCCCGAAACATCCGACCTACGGCGCCGCCTACCTTCAGGACAAGTTCGAGGCCAAGCAGCTGGTCATCAACGCCGGTCTGCGCCTCGACTACATCGACAACGATGATTTCACCTTTGCCGATATGGCCAATCCCGCCTGGAATCAGACCAACAAGACCCTGATCGCCGATAAGGTCGTCCAGAAGGATCCGGGCCTTTACGTCAGCCCGCGTCTCGGTCTGGCCTTCCCGGCCACCAACCGTACCGTCTTCCACGTCCAGTACGGCAAGTTCGTCCAGGCCCCCAAGCTGGATCAGATCTACATCTCGATGTATTATCTGAACAATGTGTTTAGTGGCGGCAACTTCTTCACCACCACGCCGGGTTTCGGCCTCGACCCGATGATCACCACCCAGTATGAAGTCGGCTTCAACCAGCAGTTCGCCGAGATGGCCTCCTTCGATGTCACCGTCTTTTACAAGGACATCCAGGACTGGATCACCACCAGCCGTATTCAGGGCGGTCCGAACGATGCCGTCGCCTACTATAACCTCCTGGAAAACGGCGATTTCGCCACCACCAAGGGTGTTGAGCTCTCGCTGACCCTGCGCCGCACCAACCGCGTCGCTGCCCAGGTCAACTATACCTACTCCTCGGCGCTCGGCACCGGTTCGGTCACCGGCTCTTCACTGGCCGGCACCGAGCAGGGCGTAGCGGTTCCGACGATCATCAGCCCGCTCGATTTCAACCGTCCGCACGTCGGCTCGGTCAATGTCGATTACCGCTTCGGCAAGGATGATGGCGGCCCGATCCTCAGCCAACTCGGCGCCAATCTGCTCTTCCAGTTCCAAAGCGGCCATCCTTACACCCTGCGCGAAGGCGCCTTCGGCCAGCAGGATGAGAGCACCGGCGGTGAGATCGCCGACCAACGCAACCGCAATCCGCTGGAATCGGTCAACAGCTCGATGACCCCGTGGAACTATACCGTCGACCTGCGCCTCGACAAGACCATCGATTTCGGCCCGGTCGCGGCGAACTTGTACGTGTATGCGATGAACCTGACCAACAAGAAGAATGTCACCAACGTCTACATGCGCACCGGCAATGCATGGGATGATGGGTTCAAATCCGATTCGCAGACCAGCGCTTCGATCGCCGCGGCCCATGGCGGTGAGCTGTTCTGGAAAATGTACGATGCCATCAACCTCAACGGCAATGGCACCAACTCCCAGAGCGGTCGTCTGCTGGGTACGCCGCGTCAGATCCGCGCCGGTATCCGCCTGGAGTTCTGATCCCGCATGCGGGAAGGATGCTCCGGAAACCCGGCCCGGGAGAGCGCCTTGGGCGCCTCTCCCGGAGCAGTTCGATGTGAAGCGGACTAGACCCATCTAAAGAAATCGTACTTACGGAGGTCACGAATGAAAAAACTAGTAATCCTTCTTCTCGTCCTCAGCGTGTGCTGGTTTGCCCAGGTTGCACCCAGCTATGCGAAGATCGAGGGGAGAAGCCTGCCGGCTGCGCACCTGAATAAAGCCAGCGCGGATTATATGACCAGAACCCTGGTGAATATCGGCAACGTCGGTATGTGGATCTTTGCCGACGGTACCTCGTCCAACCAACCCAATGGCAACTCGGGTCTCTTTTTCCCGCGCGGCAGCACCCCCTCCACCGCGGTCATCTTCCAGGATGGTTTCATCATGGGCGGTGTCGTCAATGACGGCATCGAGCCGGCCATCCGTATCGAGGGCCAGTGCTATGATACCGGCACCGTCCCTGGTGCCATCCTCTCCAAGGGCGTCGCGGAAGACCAGAACGATTATGCCAAGGTCAACCGCATCTGGCGTATCCGCAAGGATTTCGCCACGCTGACCGACGATGATCTGCGCCTCGATGCGGCCGAAATCAACAGCGTTAATGCCGCCGACGTCACCGCCGGACAGATCGCCCAGCTGCGCGCCACCTACAAGGCTGACTGGATGGACTGGCCGACCTACAAGGGCGCGCCCTTCTATGATGCCGAGGGCGACGGCCTGTATAATCCCAAATTCAACGCCGATGGCACCCCGATTCTCTATCCCGATGGCGACGAGCCCGGTTATGCTAATGGCGATCAGGTGGTCTGGCTCATCGTCAACGATCTTGATGCCTCGGCCTGCTCCAACTTTTACGGCAGTGTGCCGACCGGCCTCGAGCTCCAGATCACCCTGTGGGCGTACAAACGCGCCGATGCCATGGGCAACATCATCTTCAAGCAGTTCCGCGCCATCTACAAGGGACGCGCCGAAACCCCGGGCAATGCCACCATCAGCGATATGTACGTCTGCCAGTGGGCGGATCCGGACAACGGTGAAGCGGGTGACGACTTTGCCGGCTGCGACACAACTCTCAGCCTCGGCTATGTCTACAACTCCGCGGCGTCGGATCCCACCTTCTCGGCTGCCGGCTATCCCCCGGCCGCGGGCGGGTACGACTTTTTTGCCGGCCCGATGGTCCCCTCCGATGATCCGGCCAGCGAGGGCATCTTCGGCCTGGAAAAACGTACCGGGTACAAGAACCTGCCGATGACCTCGTTCGCCTTCTTTGCGGCGGGTCAGACCGACTCGGATCCGGATCAACGCGTCTACAACGGCACCATGCAGTGGTGGAACCTGCTGCGCGGCTACAAACCGCGTCCGCAGTATCCCGAAGGAACCCCCTGGACCGATCCGCAAACCGGCGCTACCACCATGTTCCGCGTCCCCGGCGACCCGGTTACCGGAACGGGCTGGATCGATGAGAACACCGGCGACCGCCGTATCCTCATGGTCTCCGGACCGACCGAGATTGCTCTGGGTGACACCGTCGAAACCGTCGTCGCCGTTGCCGGCGCGATGGGCTCCGACCGCCTTTCTTCGGTCTCGGTGCTGAAATTCTACGACCGTTTTGCCCAGAACGCCTTCGACGTGCTCTTTGAGCTGCCGAGTGCGCCACCCAAACCGACCATGCTGGCTACCGAACTGAATCAGCAGATCCTGCTCAACTGGGCTGTCGATGCTGCTGCTGTGGCCAAGGTCGAGCAGTTTAATGACAAAGGTTACGCCTTCGAAGGCTATAATATCTATCAGCTGCCCAATGCCGGCGCGACCTCATCCCAGGGTATCAAGCTGGCCACGTATGACCTGAAAAACGGCGTGACCACGATCGTCCAGGAATCCTTCGATGCCGCATCGGGTCTGGTGCTCTCTTTGCCGGCCCAGATCGGCAAGGATACCGGCATCAAACGCACCCTGACCGTCACGACCGATCGCCTGCGCGATGCACCGCTGGCCAACGGCCGCATGTATTACTTCGGTATTTCCGCCTACAGCTACAACGGCACCCCGGGCCTCACCACGGTGACCCTGGAAAGCCCGATGACGGTTGTGGGTGTGGTGCCGCAGTCGACCAAACCGGGTGTCCGCCTGACGACCGCCAACAGCACCATGCTCGAAGTCAGCCATGGCGAAGGGACGAGCGAAGGCGTCGTGACCGCTGAGGTCATCGACAATACCCGCCTGACCGGTCATGAATACAAGGTCACCTTCCGCGACGTTGAGGGTGCCAGCGTCTGGGATCTCACCGATGTCACCACCGGTACGGTCAAGCTGAGCGGCCAGACCAATCAGGCCGGCGACGATGATTATCTGATCATCGACGGCGTCCAGGTCAAGGTGACGGGTCCGACCACTGCCGGTCTCAAGGACAACGGCTACAACTATGTGCCTTCCGGCAACCGTTTCCTCACCGCGTTCAACGATGCCTCCGGTGCAGCTACCAACTGGCCGATGGAAGGCTGGTCGGGGCTGTTCGGCTGGGCCAATAATTTCTTCGGCACCGGCCTGCCGGCCACGGGCTGCAAGAACGTCGAGATCCGCTTTGCGGCGTGCGATGAGCTCGGCAACCCGATCGATCCCAACGATCCCAACGCCTCGATGGCCTATCGCTACATGCGCCGGGCCAGTTCCCCTGCGGCCGATCCTGCTTTTGCACCATACATCGTTAATCCGGCGGCCGGCTATGCGTATCAGGACATGCGCCTGGTTTGCTTTGCCGCCTATGATATGGAAGCCAATCCGCCGCGCCGTCTCAACGTCGGTTTCAATGAGAACAATGCGGTCGGCGGTCTGGTCAACGGCGTCTGGATGCCCGGTCGTTACGATACCCAGGGCGGTATGAATACCACCCGCGAATTTTTGTTCGTCTTCGCGAGCGATTATTCGACCACGCCCCAGGATATGTACACGACCAACGACATGCTGAATACCGTCACCAACACCGACCTGATGTACGTTGGTGTCCCGAGCCGCCGCGGTGCCCGACTGCCGCAGGCCGGTGACAAGGTCATCCTCGAGGCCAACCATTTCAATACGCCGGCTGATGTCTTCACCTTCAGCACGGCAGCCCCGACCAACCTGATGGCCGATGCCGTGAAGGATATCGAGAAGATCCAGGTTTTCCCGAATCCCTACTACGGCTTCAACAGCGTCGAGAAGAACCAGTTCAACCGCTTCGTCACATTCAGTCATCTGCCTGCCAAGGCAACGATTCGCATCTTCACGCTCTCCGGCGTTCTCGTCCGGGCCCTTGAGAAGAATGATCCCGACCAGTTCACCACCTGGGATCTGCAGAACGAGGCCGGTTTGCCGGTTGCCAGTGGTGTCTACCTGGTTCACATTGATCTGCCCGAGGTGGGCAAGACCAAGATCCTCAAGCTGGCAGTGGTGCGTGAGCAGCAGTTCCTGACCATCTACTAATTGCCAGGCGTGCGGCGGCCGTCCAGCCGCCGCACGTTGCAGGGTTCACAACCGAAGGATTTCAACGTGAGACATCTCTGCCAAATAATTGATAGGAGATTGAATATGAAAGCTGTTTTCTCTAAAACGGTTCTTGTGACCTTGGCAATCCTGGTGGTCCTGGCTGCTCAGGCCTTCGCAGGTGCCTCCAACCGGGCAGGAACCAATGCGGCTTCCGAGCTGCTGATTCCGGTCGGAGCGCGCTACATCGGCATGGGCGGCGCCACGGCCGCGAGCGCCCAGGGTATCGATGCGATCTACTGGAATCCCGCAGGTCTCGATCGCGTAAACTATCGCGCTTCGGCGCAGTTTTCGCAGATGAGCTACCTGGCGGATATTGATGTCACCTACGCGGCTGTCGCCGCGAAATTCGGCGGTCTTGGCAGCATCGGCCTGAGCTTCAAGACCCTCGGTATGGGTGATATCGCTATCACCACCGAAGATGCTCCCGATGGCACCGGAGCGCTCTTTTCACCCCAGTTCCTCAACCTCGGCCTGACCTATTCCCGCGCCCTCACCGACCGCGTTTCGGTGGGTGCCACGGCCAAGCTGATCTCCGAGACGATCGACCGCGTTGGTGCCTCCGGCTTTGCCTTTGACATCGGCGTGCAGTATCAGAATCTCGGCGACATAAACGGTCTCGGTATCGGCGTTGCCCTGCGCAACCTCGGACCGGGCATGACCTACGACGGCAATGGCCTGCTCCTCAAAGCCGATCCGCTTGATGTCGAACGCTCCACGTCGTTCTACAAGGTCGTGGCGGGCAAGGATGAGCTGCCCTCGACCCTCGATCTCGGCTTGAGCTACAAGATCAACATCGCCGAAAAGAACACGCTCAGCCTGCATACCACCATTGTCAATAATAACTATGATGATGACTATGCCAATCTGGGTGCGGAGTATGCGTTCGAAAACATGATCTTTCTGCGTGGCGGCTACGGCCTGCCCCTGGCGGGCGACAAGGATGCCACAGGCGCCACGAACCATATCTACGGCTTCACGGCCGGTGGCGGCTTCCAGAAGGATTTCGGCGGTCTGACGCTGATGTTTGACTATGCGTACCGCGCGGTTGAGTACTTTGACGGCAATAACGTCTTCACGCTCAGCCTCGGCTTCTGATTTTCATACGCAGTTTTTCTCTCGCAAAGGTCAGGGAGTACGCTCCCTGACCTTTGCTGTATAATTCTCCTTGTAATTCTCCCATGCAGAGCGTATATTTCCGAGCCTAACCCTCATCCGATCAATGCGAGATTGCATGTATGAAAAAGTACATTGGCATCCTGCTCATCCCGCTCTGCCTGGCGGCGGCTGCGGCGCCGGACCAAAAGGGCATCGATCTCAGCATCGATGTCGCCCAGTTCCTCGGCTCCGATGGTCAGTCCTATCTCGAGATCTACTACTCTTTGCCGGAAAAGAGCCCGCTCTATGAAAAGAGCGACACCGGTTTTATCTGTGATGTGCTGATGAGCCTCGAGATCTTTCAGGATGATTCCCTGTGGGCTAACAAGGTCTGGCGCGTCAGTAACACCCTGGCGGATACCGCGGCCGTGGCGGGCAGCCGGCAGCTGGTCGATTTGCTGCGCTATCCGGTCGCTTCCGGCCATCGCTACCAGCTCACGCTCTTTGCGCGCGATGCCCGCCGCAACAGCCTCGATTCCGTGCGTGTGGAAGTCGCCGCCTCCGATCTCGCCACTGGGCTCGCCCTCAGCGATCTGCAGCTCGCCAATTCCATCGCCCCGTGGGACAGCAGCTGCAGCGACTCCTTTCGCAAGCGCTTTTACTGCATCACCCCCAATCCCGAATTCACCTATGGCGGCGAGAAACGCGATCTCTATTACTATTTCGAGATCTACAACCTGCAAAAGAACCTCCACGCCCTGAAATACCGGGTTGTCACCCGGGTCCTCGATGCCCATGGCGAAGCCCTGGCGCAGGTGCCCCCGGTCATCCATGAACGCGATCTCAAGCAGGATATGATCCGGGAAATCGGGCAGTTCCCGATCAGCGATCTCCCCAGCGGCATCTACAAGATCGAATATGCCCTCACCGATTCGGCCAACGCGGTGCTGCTCCTCCGCTCCAAGCCCTTTCTGGTCCAGAATCCCAGCCTCAAGCCGCTGGCGCCCGTCTTCGCCCAGAGCAGCCAGGAGATGCACTTTCTCGATGATTTCGATCTGAAGAAGCTGGACGAGGAATTCGACAAGCTCTTCGCGATCAGCTCCAAAGGGGACCGGGATATCTATCGCAGCATCAAGGAGGCCGATGCGAAGCGCTCCTTTCTTTACAAGTTTTGGGCCGCAATGACGCCTCCGGACTATTCATTGACCCAGGATTTCCGCATCCGCTATATGCAGGACTGCGAGTACGTGGCCAACTACTTTTCCCGGCCGGGCAAATCCGGATGGCGCAGCGATCGCGGCATCACCTATCTGCGCTACGGCAAGCCCTCCGACATCGAACGCCATACCGTGGGCAAGGATACCAAACCCTACGAGATCTGGCACTATGAGAATATTGAAAACGGCGTCATCTTTGTATTCGTCGACCGCATGGGCTTTAACCAGTACGAACTGATCCATTCCACCCTGCGGGGCGAGGTCTACAACCCGCAATGGGAACGGCTGGTGCAGCCCGCGGCCACTGACGACATTACCATGTGAGAACACTCTTGAGAAAAAACCTGATTCGATCCTGCCTGGCCGTCGCAATGATCCTGCTTGCCGGCTGCGGCAAGCGGGAATCCATTCCCGTCCCGGTCTATTTGCCCTTGTCGGAGGGCAGCCAGATCAAATATGTCTCCTATGTCACCGACAGCCTGCGGCGTATCCAGCATGCGATGGAGTATTTCCCCCGCTACTATCTCCGCAGCGATTCCAGCACCGCGATCAAACGCCATTTTTATATCGAAAACAACAAACTGAATAGCTACAGCGTCGATCCGCAAGGCCGCATCACCACCCATGTTGCGGTCGATCTGGCGACCTATGCCGCAGCGGCAGGTTTCCCCTACCGTGCGCCCGTCCCCTTCGCCTATCCCCGGCAGGTCTTCAGCAAGGAGAAGGGTTTTGGCACCACCTGGAGCGCCAGGGCCGACACCCAGTTCACCGTACTCGACACGGCCAGCCAGCCGCGCACCCTCGAATTCGGGTACCGCGGTGAGGCGCGTCTCGCGGGCTGGGCGGAGATCACGGTCCCGGCCTCCAAATTCGAAAAGCTCCATGTGCTGGATGTGCACTGGCCGCGCCTGGTCAATTACCTGATCGATCACGACAGCGGCGACACCCTTTGGGTGCAGCACGGCGCCGGGCATGAATACTTTGACCCCCGTTTCGGCTTGGCGCGCTCGACGAGTGACTATACGGTGCACAAAAAAGGGGAAGCGCCCGTCTACCGGCAGAGTACGCTGGACCTCTATCTGATGCTGATCCCTGCGAAGTGATCCGGGTCACGCTGGTCTGAAACCTCCCTGGAACTTTATCCGGGGAGGTTTTGTTGTATGGGATAGAAATCACGATGGTATTGTAACCACTCCATGGGAGGGGCAGGTTGAAAAGGGCCTTGCAGGTGCTGGGACTGGCGGTACTGCTGATGACGCCGGGTATGGGAAGAGGGGAAACGGGGCGGATGGATCCGCGCCTTTTCATGCGCTGGCGCATGAGTCAGGAAGGCCGAGGGGCCGCTTCCCTGGAGAAGGCTTACGGTGGCCGTATTCCCGTGATCGCCAGCGGCCGCCTCGAGCGTAGCGAAATTGGTGCGCTCGGTGGGGTTTTGCGCTGGCAGCGCGGCGACATGGCGATCCTACTGATGCCCGCCGCCAGCCTGGTCAACCTGGCGGAGACACCGGGCGTCGCGTGGCTGGAGTCCCCCACCATGGCGAAACCGGCGACCGATATCAGCATCCCCGAGATCGGCGGCATCAAGGCGAGAACCGCAACCGCCTTGAGCGGGAAGAACGTCCTGATCGGCATTGTCGATTCGGGGATCGACTGGCGTCATGAGGATTTCATCACCGCAGAGGGCAAGACCCGGATCCGGGCGATTCTCGATCTCAGCGAGCCGGGCGCGTACTATGGCGGCACGATTTTTACAGAGGCGGAGATCAATGCCGCTCTGATTGCGGGGGGTGAACTGACGACCTACGATTACAGCGGTCATGGCAGCCACGTCGCCGGCATCGCCGCCGGTGACGGCAGCAGCGATGCCAGCCTCGGCACCTATGCGGGCGTGGCGCCCGCGGCCGGACTGATCGTTGTCAAGGCCAACCGCGATCCTTTCGTTTCGGAATTCAGCTCGGATGACCAGATCATCGCCATTGATTTCATCGACAGCGTCGCCGCTGCGGCCGGTCTGCCCTGCGTCATCAATCTGAGTTTCGGCACCACCTTTGGCGCCCACGATGGCACCTCCGCCGTCGAACGCTTCATCGACACCCTCTCCGGTCCGGGGCGGATCTTCATCGCCGCGGCGGGCAATGAAGGCGACAAAGCCAGTCACGCCCGGGTCGCCGCGACCGGCAGCGGGGCAACGGTTTCTTTCAAGATTCCTGCCTATACGGCGAATCCTGCGATCGATGACGATTATCTCCTCCTTGATGGCTGGTACGACGGCAGCAGCCAGGCCACCATCACCCTGACCACACCGGCCAACGAGACCATCGGTCCCATTGCCTATGGCGGCTATTACGACAAGAATACGGCCAGCGGCTATGTGATGGTCTGGAACGGCTTTTATGAAAGGGACGGCGAGGTCATCAGCGGTCCCAATCCCTTCAACCGCGATAAAGAGATCATTATCGAGATCAGCGACCGGGCCGGCTTTGCCCCCGCCAGCGGCACCTGGCAGCTCAAGGTGAGCGGCAACAGCGAGGCCGTCGATTTCTGGCTCGCCAGCGAGACCATGAGCGTGCTATTTGTCGAGGGGGTGAGCACCCGCTCGACCCTGACGGTGCCAGCCACGGGCAAGAGCGTCATCGCCGTCGGCGCCTATACCACCCGCAAAACCTGGAAGGATTTCGACGGCAATAACCTGACCCTGGACACCAAGGGAACGATCAAGCTGGGGGATGTGACCGAATTTTCCGGAGCCGGCCCGAGCCGCGACAACCGCACCAAGCCCGAGATCACCGCCCCCGGCCGGATCATCGGCAGCACCCTCTCGGCCGATGCCGACCCCCTCTCCAGCTACAGCGTTTTTGCCTCCACCAGTGCCAGTTACCCCAACGCTTTTCTTTTACCCGACGGCCAGCACGGCCTTTCGCTGGGCACCAGCATGGCCGCCCCGCACGTCAGCGGCACGGTGGCCCTGCTGCTGGAAAAAAAGCCCGATCTGACCGCCGCCCAGGCCCGGCAGCTGCTGATCTCGACGGCGAGGAGCGTCAGCAGCACGGCCAAGGCGAACCAGTGGGGATATGGCAAACTCGACGCCTATGCGGCGGTCACCGCGAGCCTCGATTCTTTGCCTGTGACCCGGGAGCTCTCCTACCTGCCCTGGCCCAATCCCTTTACGATCTCCACGTCCTTCACCTACTCGGTCTTCACAGGGCTGCCGGAAATCACCGTTTTCAACGCTCGCGGGCAGCGCGTGCCCGCGCTGCTCTACCGCGATCAAAGCTCGTCGGGGCGTGAGGTCGTGCGCTGGTATGGACAGGATCTCAGCCAGCGGCGCCTGGCTGCGGGTGTCTATTTTTTCGTTTTCCGTTATGCCAACAGCAAAATTGTGCGCAAGGTTTGCCTGCTTTAGCCAGAACCCGGCAAAGCGTGAAAGGAACAGAGCGGATGGGTGATCAGACCGGAAAAGCGGGGGGGAGCATGGCCGCGTGGGCTCGCGGGTTGGGGTGCCGCATCAAATACCATATCGACCTGATCTCCTTGCGGCGGGAGATCGAGCGGCTCTTTTCTGAGTTGGGCGGACGCACGTTCGAACTGCTTTCACACGATCCCGCTGCAGAGGTCGGCCGCGATCCCGAGATCCTGCACTGGATGGCCGAACTGAAACGGCATGAAGCCCTGTTGAACTCCCGCAAATCGGATCATCGCACGGCCACCGGGGTTTGACCACATCGAGGAGACGCCATGGGCGGTGTTGCGGCGTCAGGACCAGAAGAGGAATTGCATCGCTTATGGCAGGGCCATGCCCTGGCCGGAGCGGCGTGGCATACCCTGGACCGCCGCCAGCTTGAAGTCCTCGAGTGCGGCCTCCATAACCTCGATGCCGGGCCCGATTTTCTCGATGCCCTCATTCGCCTCGAGGGCCATCTGCTGCGCGGCGATGTGGAAATTCATATCCGCGCAGCGGACTGGTACCTCCATCATCATCAATCTGATCCCCGCTATAACCGCGTGATCCTCCATGTGGTGGCCGGCGCCTGCCCCGATGGATTTATCGCCCGCCGTCAGGACGGCGCGATCGCACCCACGCTCTGCATCGCTCCCGCTGCCTTTCTTCTCCCGGTTCCAGCCTGCCCTGACCATGGGGCGGCGGAAAAACGCAGCTGCCTGCTGGCCGGGCGTGCAGCGCCCGCGGTGGCGGCACGGCTGGATGCAGCCGGTGAGGAGCGCCTGGCCATGCACGCCGCGCGCCTGCTGGAGATGCGCCGCGAGGACGAGTGGGAGCAGATCCTGTACTGGGGTCTGCTCGATGCCCTGGGATATGGCAAAAACCAGCAGCCATTCCGCCTCCTGGCGCAGCGCCTGCCCTTTGCCCTCCTTCGTGCCGTCATCCGGGAGCTGGAGGAAGAGGCGGCCTGCCGCTGCAGTGAGGCCTTGTTTTTTGGCGTGTCCGGACTACTGCCGCAAGAGAGGCATGCGCTGGCCTATGTCCGGGAACTGCAGCGCCTCTGGCGCCGGATGCGCCGCACCGCCGGCATTACGCCCTTGGCAGCGGAATCCTGGCGGTTTTTCCGGCTGCGGCCGGCCAATTTTCCGACGCGGCGTCTCGCCGCGGCCGCCCGGCTGGCGGTGCGCTTCAGACGCCGCGGCATCCTCGAACCGCTGCGGCGGATCCTGGCCCCCCGCGCCGCTGCGAACACCGCCTGGCTCGAGCTGGAAGCCCTGGCGAGTGTCGAGATCGAGGGTTTTTGGGCGCTTCACCATGATTTTTCACTGGCGGCCCCGGAAGCCGCGCCGCGGCCACGCATCCGTCTGATCGGCCGCGGCCGCAGCCGCGAGATCGTTGTCAATGTCTTTTTGCCCGCCCTGCTCGCGTATGCGCAGGAGAGCGAGGACGGGCATCTCGGCGCTGCCGTGCGCGCCCTGTACCGTGCTGTCCCGAAACCGCCGGAAAACGAGGTCACGCGGAGAATGAGGCATCAACTCTTCGCTGCCGCGCCTCCTGCGCCAATGCTGGCGGCGGGCACGGCCATTCGCCAGCAAGGGATGATCCAGCTCGATCAGCTCTACTGCCGGCGCGGCGCCTGTGCGAGCTGCACGGAATGATCCGCCGGCCTGATCAGGTGCTCAGGCCCGCTGCCGGGGCAGCCCCCCTTTCAGCCGGGAGCGAGGTATCCTTTTTGTTGACTTTATGCCAATTAATGAGTAAATTATCCGGTTTACATGCAACCTCGACAGGACGGAAAGAGATGGTTGCCCGGAAGGTGGTGCGATGAAGGAACCCGGTAGCTGGAATGCCGCAGCACAGGCGCACCCGGCGGAGATCGAACCCGGAACGTTGTACCTGGTCAGCACGCCGGTCGGCAACCTGCGTGATATCAGCCTGCGCGCGCTTGACGTTCTCGCCGGTGTCGACCTGATCGCCGCCGAAGATACCCGTACCAGCCGGATACTTTTGCAGCACTATGCGATCTCCACTCCTCTCACCAGGTATCACGATCATAATGAGGAGCGGGCCGCACCGCTGCTGGTGCAGCAACTGACGCAGGGGGCGGCGGTCGCGCTGATATCGGACGCCGGCACTCCCGGGATTTCAGATCCTGGTTTTTACCTGGTGCGCGCGGCCTTGCAGGCCGGCTGCAGTGTGATGGCGGTGCCCGGCGCCACGGCATTCGTCCCGGCGCTGATCGTCTCCGGATTGCCGGCCGAACGTTTTATCTTTGAGGGCTTTCTGCCGCATAAAAAAGGGCGGCAAACCCGGCTGCAGGCGCTGCGGGAAGAGCCCCGGACGATCATTTTATATGAATCGCCGCTGCGCGTGGAGCGCCTGCTGCGCGAGCTGCACGAAACCCTCGGTGACCGGCCGGCGGTTATTGCCCGGGAAGTCACTAAAAAATTCGAGGAGATCCGGCGCGGCACCCTGACCGTGCTGATCGCCGGTTCAGCGACTCTGGTCAAAAAAGGCGAATTCGTGGTGATGGTGGCCGGCCGGTCGCGCAATTCAAAGGAAGCGAGTGAATAGGACATCATGAAGATCGAACTGATTCCTCCCGTCGTTAAAGTCAAATTCAAACAGCTCATCCAACCCCTCGTCGGCTCCCTGGTGCGCTATCATCTCAATCCCAACTGGTTCACAACCTTTTCCTTTTTCATCATTGTCGCCTCCGCTGTGGCCTTTGGCCGCGGCGCCTTGCGCCTGGGCGCCACCTTGATGCTGCTGGGAGGGGTGATGGACATGCTGGACGGAGCGGTGGCCCGCGCCTCGAATCGCGTCACCCGATTCGGAGCCCTCTATGATTCCACCCTCGACCGCTATGCCGAGATCGCCGTCTTTTTCGGCCTCGCCTACTATTTCGTTCATAAAACCGGCATGGGTGCCGCCCATGGATTAATGATCAGCATGGTGGTCTTTATCGCCATGGCCGGTTCCCTGATGGTCAGTTATGTCCGCGCCCGCGCCGAGGGCTTGAACTTTGATTGCAAGGTCGGGGTGATGCAGCGGCCTGAACGCCTGGTCCTGCTCAGTATCGGCGCCTACATCAATGATACCTGGCTGGTCATCATGCTGGTGGCCATTGCCTTCTTTGCCAATCTTACCGCGATTCAACGGCTGGTTTACATCTGGCGGTCGGAGACGACCTCCAAATGGAAAAAATTGCCATCCGATATCGCTCACGAATAAATTCACCTCATACCAAAAGGAGCTGTGTCATAATGGATAAAGGCATACAGATCGACCCCGCCAAGGGGAAGCTTGGCGTCATGCTGGTCGGACTCGGGGCTGTGGCCACCACGGTGATCGCTGGAGTGGAGCTGGTTCGCAAAGGATTGGCCAAGCCGATCGGCTCGCTGACCCAAATGGGCACCATTCGCCTGGGCAAGAGAACCGACAATCGTTCTCCCAAGATCAAGGAGTTTGTCCCGCTCGCTGACCTCAAAGATATCGTTTTTACCGCCTGGGATATTTTTACGGACAATGCCTATGATGCCGCTCTTTCCGCCGGAGTGCTCAGCACGGAAGATATCGAAAAGATCCGCCCTGAACTGCAAGCGATCAAGCCGATGAAAGCGGTCTTTGATGACTATTACGTGAAGCGCCTGCACGGTACTCATGTCAAGTCGGGCAAGAACAAGATGGATCTGGCCGATCAGCTCAAGCAGGACATCGCCGATTTTAAGAAAGAGCACAAGCTCGATCGCGTCGTGGTCGTCTGGTGCGCCAGCACCGAAATCTATCAGGAACACGATCCCGTCTATGATTCCGTCGAGTCGCTGGAGAAGGCGATGCGCGAGAATCATCTCGCCATTCCCTCGAGCATGATCTACGCCTACGCCGCCATCACCTCGGGCGTTGCCTTCGCCAACGGTGCTCCCAATGTGACCATTGATATCCCCGCCTTCCTCGAACTGGCCAAGCGGCACAATGTGCCGATATGCGGCAAGGATTTCAAGTCGGGTCAGACCTTCATGAAGACCCTGATCGCCCCCGGCCTCAAGGCCAAGCAGCTGGGCGTCTCGGGCTGGTTCTCGACCAACATCCTCGGCAACCGCGATGGTGAGGTCCTCGATGATCCCGAAAGCTTCAAGAGCAAGGAGGTCTCCAAGCTCTCCGTGCTCGATACCATTTTCCAGCCGGAACTCAATCCCGATCTCTACTCCCAGGTTTTCCACAAGGTGCGCATCAACTATTATCCGCCGCGCGGCGACAACAAGGAGAGCTGGGATAACATCGACATTTTTGGCTGGCTCGGCTATCCGATGCAGATCAAGGTCAACTTCCTCTGCCGCGACAGCATCCTTGCGGCTCCGATCGTACTCGACCTCGCCCTTTTCATTGACCTCGCCCAGCGTGCCCATATGAAGGGCATCCAGGAGTGGCTCTCGTTCTTCTTCAAGAGCCCGATGACGGTCCCTGGCCTCTATCCCGAGCATGATGTCTTTATCCAGCTGATGAAACTGAAAAACACCCTGCGCCATATGCGCGGCGAGGAGTTGATCACCCACCTCGGACTGGAATATTACGATTGATCCCTGCGGTTGTTAATGCCAACGCGCCCTGCTGCCCGCCATTTTGCGGCAGCAGGGCGTGCTGCAAATAGAAGGATGGTGCTGCTCTGCCGGACAGGCTCAAAACCAGATCTACAGGTCGCGTTTGAAAACCAAAGCCCCCATACTATCCATACTCAAGACCTCCTTGCCAGCCGTCATCGATCTCTCCTCGCAGACGATCATGTGGACGATCGAGGCGATCTTCATCGGCCGGCTGAGCGCGGAGGCTTTCGCCGGGGTGGGCATGGCGATCCAGATCGTGGTGGTTTTTCTCACCCTGCTGCTGACCTTCGTAATGGGTGCCGGCATCATTATGAACCGCCATCTCGGGGCCCGGGATTACTGGCAGGCCAACCACATCTTCGGGCAGGCGATGATCATCGGCATCATCATGGCCTTTCTCTTCGGCCTGACCTGGTATTCCGGCGCCATTCATATGTTCCGGCTGATCGAGGAGGAGGGGGAGGTCGCCCTGGCCCGCACAGCGGGCGTTACCTATTTGCGCACCCTCGCCTGGTTTGCGCCGCTGCTGGTGACCAACTTTGTCGCCGTCGGCATCATTCGCTGCATCGGCGACACCAGGCACTCGATGCTGGTCAACGTGCTCATCAACGGCATCAATCTGGCCCTTTGCCCGACCCTGGTCTTTGGCTGGTTCGGGATGCCGCGTCTCGAGGTCCAGGGCGCGGCGCTGGCGGTGGGCATTGCCCACAGCATCGGCTTTTGTGTCACCTTTTATCTGCTGCGGCGCCGCAAAGTCTCCGTTTTTCTCTCGTTCCGCGAGCTGGCCTCGCCGCGCTGGGAGAGCTTCAAGCTGCTTTTCAATTCCGGCTGGCCGACGACGGTCGAGCAGCTGACCTGGGCCCTGGGGCAGCTTGTGGTCACCGGCTATACCGCCAAGATGGGCGTGGTGGTGCTTTCGACGCAGACGCTCTTTGTCCGCATTCAGAACGTGCTCTCGATGATCTACATGGGCTTCAGCCTGGCCGCGATGAGCACCATGGGCAAGAACCTCGGCGCGGAAAACAACGACCTCGCCTTTCACATGGCGCGCACGGCGCACCGGGTGATGGGGGTCTTTGTGATCGTCATGGTCGCTTTGATGATCCTCTTCTCCCGGCCCCTGATCAGCGTCTTCACCACCGATGCGGAGGTCATGGCGCTGGGGCGCATGGCCATCTACTTTTTCGCCTTCGCCCAGATCCCCAAGGCGCTCAACAATGTCATCTCCGGGAATCTGCGCGGGGTGGGCGATCTCAGCTGGCTGATGTGGCTCACCATCGCCTTTGTCGTGCTCTTCGAGATCGGCCTGAACTGGCTCTCCGCGTTCCTGCTTGGCTGGGGCCTCTATGGCGTCTGGGGCGTGCAGAGCCTCGATGAGACGATCAGGTTCAGCCTGAACTATCTCCGTTTCGCCGCCGGCAGCTGGCGCAAGGCGGCGGCGTGAATGCCGCAGCGCAGGCCGGACTGCTGATCACCTTCGAGGGGATTGACGGTTCGGGCAAATCCACCCAGGCCGCTCTTTTCGGCGCCCGGTTGGCCCGGTCCGGCCGTGAGGTGGTCACCCTGCGCGATCCGGGCGCCACGGAGGTCTCGGAGCGCATCCGTGCGATCCTGCTGGACCGCTCCCTTTCCGGCCTTTCGCCCTGGGCCGAGCTGCTGCTGTATGAAGCGGCGCGCGCCCAGATGACGGATACGCTGATCCAGCCGGCTCTGGCCGCGGGCCAGCTGGTGGTCTGCGACCGCTATTATGACTCCACGACCGCCTATCAGGGCTATGGCCGCGATCTTGATCTCGAGGCCGTCCACCAGGCCAACCGCATCGGCGCCTGCGGCCTGATTCCCGATGCGACCTTTCTCATCGATGTCGAGCTGGCGGAGGTCGATCGCCGCCTCGCGGCGCGATCCGGCGCCGCCGACCGCATGGAAGCCGCGGGCGCGGCGTTTCATGAACGGGTGCGTCAGGGCTATCTGCGGCTCGCCGCGCTGGAGCCGGAGCGCATCTATGTCATTCCGGGCGACCGCCCGGTCGAGTTGATCCAACGCCACATCTGGCAGCTGTTTTTCAGTAGATTCCAGCGGCACCTGCAGCGCCCTGGAGAGGAGAGTGTATGAAAGCCTGTCGTCAATTGCTTTGGGCCGCACTGGTCATGCTCCCCGTTTTACCCCTTCAGGCGCAAGGTCCCGATGCCGCCACCCCGGCCAAGCAGGATCCCTACTATGAGGCCATGAAGAACATCCGTCTCTTTGGCCAGATCTATCAGGAGATCAACGACCGCTATATCCAGGAGATCGATCCGGAAAAGTTCATCCGCGCCGGCGTCAACGGCATGCTCGACCGGCTCGATCCCTACACGGTCTTCCTGGAGGAGGACGGCAAGGACGAGCTGGAGATCATCACCCGCGGCAAATACTTCGGCGTCGGCATGCGCATCCAGATCCGCAACGGCTATGCGACCGTCGGCGAACAGCCCTTCGCTGACAGCCCGGCCGCCCGCGCCGGCATCCGCGAAGGCGATCAGATCATCGAGATCGACGGCAAGAGCACCAAGGGTGAGAAAATTTCGGAAACCGCCCACCGCCTGCGCGGCACCGAGAAGGGGAGCGAGGTGGTGCTCAAGATCCACCGCGTCGGCGAAGAGCATCCCCTGACCTTCACCCTGCTGCGCGACGAGATCAAGGTGACCGATATCCAGTTCAGCGGCATGATCGCGCCGGGAATCGGTTTGATCCGGCTGAGCAGCTTTAACCGCGACGCGGGCGAGCAAATCCGCGACGAGATCGTCAAGCTCAAGGACCAGGGGCTCGAGGGTTTGATCTTCGATCTGCGCGGCAATCCCGGCGGCCTGCTTGAGGCCGCGGTCTCGGTCGCAGAGAACTTTGTCGCCAAAGGCGACATGATCGTCTTCACCGAAGGGCGCGGTGAATACCATCGCCAGGACTATCGCGCCCGCAAGGACCCGGTCCTGGGCAGCCTGCCCCTGGTGGTGCTGGTCGATGGCTACAGCGCCTCCTCCTCCGAGATCGTCGCCGGCGCCATCCAGGATCTCGATCGCGGCCTGCTGATCGGCGCTCCGACCTTCGGCAAGGGACTGGTGCAGACCGTGATCCCGCTCGACCGCCGCGGCGAGGCTCAGCTCAAGATCACCACCATGCAGTATTTTACACCGAGCGGCCGCAATATCCAGAAGCCCGATGTCTTCAATTTCGGCCCGCAGTCGGTCTTTCTCAACAGCGGCGACGCGGCGAATGCGCAAACCGCCGCGGCCGAAGAGGAGACGGAGTTCGAGGAGGACGAGGGCGGGCCTGATGCCCCGGCCGCAGCCGCGGAAAAGAAAACCGAGAGCAAGCCGGTTAAAAGCTACCTGACCCGCAACCAGCGCACCGTCCTCGGCGGCGGCGGCCTCAAGCCCGATGTCGAGATCAAGCAAGCGTCAGCCAGCCGGTATGAACTCGCCCTGCTGCGGCGCTCGATGTTCTTCAATTTCAGCCTCGACTATGCCGCGGCCCATCCGCAGCTCTCCCCGGACTTTAGCGTGGATGATGCCCTGCTCGAGGAGTTCCATGCCTTTTGCATGGCGAAAAAGTTCGACTATAAGCCCGAAGGCTTTGCCGAACTGGAAAAACTTGAAAAGAACGGCAAGGAGGGAGGCTATCTTCCCCAGATTCAAAGCCACCTCCAGGCCATTCGCGCCGAATTCGAAAACGTCAAGGAACGCGACCGGCTCGCAGCCAGGGATGAACTCAAACTGGACCTGAAGATGGAGATCTCCGGCAAGCTCTTCGGCCGCGATCAATACTGGAAGGCCTGGTTTGCGGGTGATTCAGCGGTCATCAAGAGCATCGAGATGATCCGCAACCAGGAGGCGTATAACAAGCTTTTAGGCCATACCAAAAAATAATCCAATAACGAGCAATCAAGTCAGGAGGTTTGAATGACCAAAACCAAATTCGTCTATTCCTTCGGCGGTGGCAAAGCTGAAGGAACAGCCAAGATGAAAGAGCTGCTGGGCGGCAAGGGAGCTAATCTGGCGGAAATGGCCAATCTCGGCATTCCGGTCCCGGCCGGCTTTACCATCACCACCGAAATGTGCACCTATTATTATGAGAACGGCAAGAAGAATCCGCCCGAGCTCATCAAGGATGTCGCTGCGGCCCTGACCGCCGTGGAAAAGATCATGGGCGCCAAATTCGGCGACACCGAGAATCCCCTCCTCCTTTCCGTCCGCTCCGGCGCGCGCAGTTCCATGCCGGGCATGATGGAGACCGTCCTCAATGTTGGTTTGACCAGCAAGACCATCAAGGGCCTGATCAAGAAGACCGGCAACGAACGTTTCGCCTACGACGCCTACCGCCGCCTCATCATGATGTATTCGGATGTGGTGATGGAAAAGGCCGCCGGCGTCGAACCGGCCGAGGGCAAGGGCATCCGCCACCAGCTCGAGCATATCATGGCCCAGCTCAAGAAGGAGAAGGGCTACAAATCCGATACCGATATGACCGCCGCGGACCTCAAAAAGCTGGTCGAGGCCTTCAAGGCCAAGATCAAGGAAGTACTGGGCAAGGCCTTCCCCGATGATCCGCAGAAACAGCTCTGGGGTGGCATCAATGCGGTTTTTCAGTCCTGGAACGGCAAGCGCGCCATCGCCTACCGCCGCATCGAGGGCATTCCCGATGAATGGGGCACTGCCGTCAACGTCCAGGCCATGGTCTTCGGCAACATGGGCGACACCTCCGCCACCGGCGTAGCCTTTACGCGCAATCCGGCGACGGGCGAGAACAAGTTCTACGGCGAGTGGCTGATCAACGCCCAGGGCGAGGATGTGGTCGCAGGCATCCGCACCCCGGCGCCGTTGAACGAGGCGACAAAGAACGAGCAGAACAAGCACATGGCCTCGCTGCAGAAAGCCATGGCCAAGACCTACAAGGATCTCGATGCGATCCGCACCAATCTGGAAAAGCATTACCAGGACATGCTCGACATCGAGTTCACCATCCAGGAAGGCCGCCTGTGGATGCTGCAGTGCCGCGTCGGCAAGCGCACCGGCACCGCCGCCCTCAATATGGCGATGGACATGCTCAAGGAGAAGCTGATCGACGAGCAGACTGCGGTGATGCGCCTGGCGCCGGCCCAGCTCGATGAGCTGCTCCATCCGATCGTCGATCCAGGGGCCGAGAAAAAGGCCACGGCGATTGCCAAGGGCCTGCCTGCGGGTCCCGGCGGCGCCTGCGGCCAGATCGTCTTCACCGCGGCCGATGCCGTGGCGTGGGCCAAACAGGGCAAAAAGGTCCTGCTGGTCCGCGAAGAGACCAACCCTGAAGATGTGGAGGGCATGCGCGCTGCCGAGGGTATCCTCACCGGCCGCGGCGGCATGACCTCGCATGCGGCGCTGGTGGCGCGCGGCTGGGGCAAATGCTGCATCGTCGGCTGCTCCGCTCTGCACATCGAGACCGCGAAGAAGATCATGAAGATCGATGGCAAGGAGTACAAGGAAGGCGACTGGTTCACCCTCAACGGCACCCGCGGCCACGTCTACGTCGGCCAGCTGGCCATGATCAGCGCCTCCGAGAATCCCCGCTTCGTCCAGTTTATGAAACTGGTCGACAAGAACCGCCGCATGAAGGTGCGCACCAATGCGGATACCCCCGATGATGCCAAAAAGGCGCTCGAGTTCGGCGCCCAGGGCATCGGCCTCTTCCGCACTGAGCACATGTTCTACGGCAAGAATTCGGAAAAGCCGCTCTTCGCGCTGCGCAAGATGATCATCTCCAAGACCGAAGCCGAGCGCCGCAAGGCCCTGGATGAGCTCTTCCCCTTTGTGAAGAAGGACATCAAGGCGACCCTCGAGGTGATGGACGGTCTGCCGGTGACGATCCGTCTGCTCGATCCACCGCTGCACGAATTCGTGCCCCAGGAGGCCGAGAAGCGCACCGAGCTGGCCAAATCGCTGGGCATCGATGCCGCCGAGTTCATCAAACGCGTTGAAGGGCTGCACGAAACCAACCCGATGATGGGCCACCGCGGCGTCCGTCTCGGCGTCACCTTCCCCGAGATCACCGAGATGCAGGTGCGCGCCATCTTTGAGTCGACGGTCGAGCTGACCCAGGCGGGCAAGAAGGTCCATCCGGAGATCATGGTGCCGGTGGTTTGCCACGAGCGTGAACTGATCGATCAGAAAGTCCTTGTCGACCGCGTCTATGCGGAGGTCTGCGCCAAGTACAAGGTCAAGGCGATCAAGTTCATGTACGGCACGATGATCGAGATCCCGCGCGCTGCGCTCCAGGCGGGCAAGATCGCCGGGACCGCCGAGTTCTTCTCCTTCGGCACCAACGACCTGACCCAGA
>DAOQAG010000034.1:37085-44725 GCA_035353815.1 bacterium | reverse complement strand
CATCGATGATCTTGTCGATCTTCATCAGGAAAGGTTTGTAGTCGTTCTGTTCAGCCATGAGAAATGCTCCCAATAGTATCCCGGCTTATACGGCAGCGATGCAGGCCTGGGCCTGTTCGATCAGGTTCATATCCGCGGGGCAGGCGCGCAGGCAGCGGCCGCAGCCGACGCAGCCCGGCACCTGCAGCTGTTCCGGCATGTAGCTGAATTTGTGCATCATGCGCTGGCGCCAGCGCTCGCTCTGCACATGCCGCGGATTGTGCCCCGAGGCGTGCAGGGTGAAGAGGGACGAGCCGCACGAATCCCAGCAGCGCAGCCGCATTCCTTGCTTGTGCGAGCCCTCGTCCTGAATGTCAAAACAGGAGCAGACCGGACAGACATAGGTACAGGCGCCGCAGCCGAGGCAGCGCAGTGAGGTCTCCTCCCAGAAGGGACTGTCGAAGGCCTTGTCGAGCTTGCCGCGCAGCACCTCGAGATCGAATTGTCGCGGAACCTGGGCCAGATGCTCCTCCTTCTTGACCGCGGCGGCGGGGGCGAACAGCTCCGGGGCCAAAGCGACCAGGGCCTCACCTTTGACGGTCACCACCTCGGCCAGATAGCTCTCGCCGCCCAGCGGGGTCAGCAGCAGATCGCTGCCGCGGGTATCGCCGGGCGACACGCCGACGGAGGTGCAGAAACAATCCGCATCCGCCCGGGCGCAGCTCACCGTCACGAAGGTGGTCTTTTCCAGCCGCCTTCTGAAGAGCAGATCGGGCTTGTCCCCGGTAAATTGCCGGGTGATATAGGTGACCGCGGCGGCATCGCAGGGGCGCAGGCCGAAGGCCACAGTTTCCGGGAGGAGATCCGGGTTGCGTTCGTCGATCTGCACCCCGTTTTCGTCCTGATGATAGCGCATCAGCTCCTCGACCGGCGGGAAAAGCACCGACTTGGCCGAGAGCGCAGTCTGGATATAGTCGAAGGGGATCTCCTCGACCGCGCCAGCGGGCTGGAAATGGACCTGGTTCCCCTTGCGCTGCGGAGCAATGAGTCGGCGCTCATTCTCCTGAATCTTGCGCAGCAGGGCGAGCAGCTGGGTGTGTTGAATCGTTTTGTTTTCCATGTCGATACCTTAGATGATGAACTGCTCTTTGTCTTCAGCGCGGAAGGAGGAGAGGGCATTTTCGGCCTTGGCCCTGGCCCCGGCGCGGATCCCGAATTCCTGAAAAATGGACTCCTCCATCTTGATCGTCAGCAGATGGATGGGGATGTCGAGGGGACAGGCGCGGCCGCATGCCCCGCAGGAGACGCAGCGTCCGGCCAGGTGCATGGCGCGCATCATGTGCCATTCCCAGTTGCCGAGCTGATGGGCGGGCACCGGCACCCACTGCGGCTGGTTGCATTCGACGGTACAGCGGCTGCAGTAGCACATCGGGCAGGCGGCGCGGCAGGCGTAGCATTTGAAACAGCGCGCCACCTCTTCCTGCCAGAACTGCCAGCGTTCCTTGAGGCTCATCGCGTCGAGCTCCTGCAGCCGGGCGTGGTCCCTGGCATCCAGGCTGAGGTCGCGGCCGGCGACGTGCGCTTCCATCTCCTGCAGGGTCGCCATCTCGGTGAGTTCGCCGCCGTTGACACCCAGCACGATGAGATCCCCGTCGTGCACCTGGTTTTCCGAGGCCAGCTGCAGCACGGAGCGGAGCACCGGCAGGGGGGCGACGATGGCCGCCTTGCCCTTCTGACGGATCTCCGGCTTGAAGAGATAGGTGGCGAGGTTCTGCTGGCAGGTATCATCCCATATCAGGGTTTCGGCTGCCTGTGGCGTCTGCGCAAAAAGGGCCCGGCTGCGTCCGTTGGAGCCCTGGCCGTAACCGATCACCGTCTGCACCGTCCCGCTCGCGAGCAGTTCCTGCGCCCTGGTTTTCAAGACATCCATGGTCTCTTCCCTCTTCCTTTACATGATCCCGGCTGCTGCCATCTCGTGGTAGGCGGTATATGGTCCCAGCTGGCGCACCTTGGCGACGGTGGTATTGACGACCTCGGCCCATTTGGCCCCTTCTGCGGCCGATACCCAGGAAAACTGGATCCGTTCCATGTCGATGCCCATGAATTCGGACAGATCCTTGAAGGCGATCCAGCGGCGGCGTGCGTGAAAGTTGCCGGAGGTGTAGTGGCAATCGTTGGGATGGCATCCCGAAACGATCACCCCGTCGGCCCCCTGGGCGAAAGCCTTGAGTATGAGCATGAAATCGATGCGGCCGGTGCAGGGGAAGCGGATAATGCGCACATTGGTGGCATATTTGATCCGGCTGGTGCCGGTCAGATCCGCTCCGGCATAGGTGCACCAGTTGCAGACAAAGGCGACGATTTTCGGTTCAAAGTCCATGATCTCTTCCGTGTTTAGTCCGCCCGGCTGGCAGCCCGGGCTCCATTCCGGATTGTGGCGCCGCCGCGAAGCAGGCGCCGGGGTGGTTCAGGCGAAGAGCTCCATCACCGTGATGCGGCGCCCGGAACAGGCCGGCTTGGCCCCGGGCGCCGGGGTGGTTCAGGCGAAAAGCTCCATCACCTCGGCATAGACCTGCTCGTGGGTATAGCCCTGGATATCGATCGATTTGGAGCGGCAAAACGCGACACAGGTGCCGCAGCCCTGGCAGAGGCCGGGATTGACCCGCGCCACCGTCTTGATCAGCTTGCCGCTGCGGTCGCGGATCTCCTCGCGCTCGATCGCCTGGTAGGGGCAGGCCGACTGGCACAGGAAACAACCGACGCAGGTCGAGTAGAGCGGCGGGGCGCAGCGGTTGACCATGGCGATCAGCGGCTCGCGCGTCAGCTCATCCTTGGAAAAAAGCGCGGCCACCTTGGCGGCGGTGCCGGAGGCCTGACCCACCGACTCGGGGATGTCCTTGGGGGCCTGGCAGGCCCCGGCAAGAAATACTCCGGCGGTATTGGTCTCGACCGGCCGCAGCTTGGGATGGGCTTCGACGAAGAATTTATGGGCGTCATAGCTGACGTGGAGCTTTTGCGCTAGGGCTTCGGCCCCTTCGTTGGCCACGCCCGCGGTGGCGAGCACCACCAGATCGGCTTCGATCTCGACCGGCATGGCGTTGAGCAGGGTATCCGCCCCCTGGACGATCAGCTTGCCATTGCGCTCATAGATGCGCGAGACGCGGCCGCGGATGTAATGAACATGGTCCTCCTCAATGGCACGGCGGGTGAATTCGTCGTACATCTTGCCGGCGGCGCGGATGTCCATGTAGAAGACATAGGCCTCGCCATGGTGGACCTTGTGCTTGTAGAGCATGGCATGCTTGGCGGTGTACATGCAGCAGATCTTGGAGCAGTATTCGATGCCCTTGGCCTTGTCGCGCGAGCCGGCGCAGGCGACAAAGACCACCTTCTCGGGAGTTTTGCCGTCGGACGGGCGCTTCATCTCGCCCAGGGTCGGCCCGGAGGCCGAGAGCAGGCGCTCGAACTGCAGGCCGCTGATGACATCCTTGTAACGGCCGTAGCCGTACTCGGGGAAGAAATCGCTCTCCTTGACGTTAAAGCCGGTGGCGACCACCACGGCCCCGATCTCGTGTTCAACGATCTCGTCGGCCTGGTCGAACCGGATCGCCTGGGTCGGGCAGACCTTCTCGCAGACCCGGCACTTGCCCTTGGTGTAATAGGTGCAGTGGGTGCGATCGATGACCGGCTTGTTGGGCACCGCCTGGGGAAAGGGCACGTAGATGGCGGTGCGCTGGCCGAGCCGGGCGTTGAATTCGCTCGGGATGCGCTTGTTCGGGCATTTGGTGGTGCACAGGCCGCAGCCGGTGCAGAGCTTTTCGTCGAGGCTGCGCGATTTCTTGCGGATGCGCGCCTTGAAATTGCCGATGAAGCCGTCGAGGCTCTCCAGCTCCGCGTAGGTATAGAGGGTGATATTGGGGTGCTGCGCCACCTCGACCATACGCGGCGTCAGGATGCACTGCGAGCAGTCGAGGGTCGGGAAGGTCTCGGAGAGCTGGGACATGTGGCCGCCGATCGAGGGCTCGCGCTCGACCATGATCACCTTGTGGCCGGCGTTGGCGATGTCGAGAGCCGACTGGATCCCGGCGATGCCGCCGCCGAGCACCAGGGCAGTCTTGGTCACCGGCACCTTGATCGGAAAGAGCGGGTGGTTGTGCTTGACCTTCTCGACGAGGATGCGCACCAGATCGATGGCCTTCTCCGTGGTCGCCTCGCCCTTCTCGTGCACCCAGGAGCAGTGCTCGCGCAGATTGGCCATTTCGCAGAGATAGGGATTGAGGCCGGCTTCCTCGCAGGCGCGGCGGAAGGTCGGCTCATGCATGCGCGGCGAGCAGGAGGCGACGACGACGCCGTCGAGGCGTTTCTCGCGGATGGCCTCGCGGATCATACTCTGACCGGGATCCGAACACATGTACTTGTAATCGATGCTGTGCACAACCCCGGGGATCTTGCCGCAGACCTCGGCAACGCGGCCGCAGTCGACGGTCGCGCTGATGTTCTCGCCGCAATGACAGACAAATACGCCGATTCGTGACATGATCAGGACTCCTCTTGGGCGGAAACGGGCTCCAGAACGGGCGTGGCGGCGCGCTCCGGCAGACGTACGGGCACAATGTGGCGGTGCAGTCCGAGTTTTTTGGGCGGCAGCCCCAGCGCCAGCCCGATGGCCTGGGTGATGTAGAGAACAGGGATGTCGTAGGTTTTTCCGGCGGCCTTGTTGATGGCGCTGCGCCGCATGTCGAGGTTGCTGTGGCACATCGGGCAGGCGACGATGATCGCTTCGGCGCCGCGGCTGACGGCATCCTCGAGGATTTTGGCGCAGAGCGCACCCACCAGATCGGTGCGCGGGATCGACATGCCGGCGCCGCAGCACTCGGTCTTGAAGGCCCAGTCGATGGGCTCGGCGCCGATGCGCTGCATGATCTGATCCATCACCTGGGGATCCTCGGGGCGGTCGAACTGCGCGATCGCCGGCGGCCGGACCAGCAGGCAGCCGTAATAACAGGCCACCTTGTGGGCGAAGGGATGACGCAGGCGTCCGTTCAGCTCCTGAGGAAAGACCTTCTGGAGGACGTCGAGGATATTGAGCGAGCGCGGCATCTGTTCCAGCGGCAGCTCGATGACCCCTTCGATCTCGTGGCGCAAGGCCTCGTCCTGATGCAGCTCGTGGCGCGCCCCGGCCAGGCGGCTGAAACAGGCCGCGCAGGGGACGAGCAGTTCTTCCAGTTGCTGCTGTCCCGCCAGGCCGAGATTGCGGGCGGGCAGGGCCAGGGAGAGCTTTTTATTGAGGTTGTGGGCCGCACTGGCGCCGCAGCAGTTCCAGTCGTGAATCTCTTCGAGCTGCAGATCCAGCTCGGGGGCGATGGCCAGCAGGGATTCACCGTACTCGCGCGAAGAGCCCCCCATGGAGCAGCCGGGAAAATAACCCATCTTCATGGCCGGGCCTCCTCGTTCTGGGTCTTTTTGAACAATTTGTGCAGTGCGCGGCGGTTCTTCACCAGATGCGGGAAGGGTTTGAGCTTGCCCTTGAAAAAGAGCACCGGGGCCATCGCCACATCCTGGATCAGGTTCCAGCTGCGTGATTTATAATCCGCGATGAGGCCGACTTCGTAGAGCCGGCCGGCGTAATGGATGACATCGAGAAAGGATTTATGAAAGCGCAGGATATTGCGCGCGGCCGGATGCACCTTCTTCTGCCGCACCGCCTCGGCGCGGAGAAAATCGCTCACCTTGGGGATGTCGATCTCCATCGGGCAGCGGCAAAAACAGGTCTCGCACGAGAGGCAGAGCCAGATGCTGTGCGACCGCAGCGCTTTCTCATCCATTTCCGGCTGGCGGGTTTGCAGCAGGCGCATCAGCACGCTCGAGGGGTAGTCCATTTCGCCGGCGAGGGGACACCCGGCCGAGCATTTGCCGCACTGATAACATCGTGTTACATCTACTCCGGTGCTGCTGTGCAGGGAATCGGCCAGAGCCGCGCCCTGTACGACAGAGGCAGCATGCGCACTCATGAAATACTCCTTTGCATGGCAAGAGGAAGATTTTCTAAATGGGTGATGAGCCAGGACGGCAGAAAAAGGTGGGCATTCAAGGCATATGCGGAAGCCATCTATGATCGAGAATCCGTGTGCTATGAGTTGATTAGGATCGGACCGTGCTGCTTGCGAGCAGCGGTAAAATCTACACATCTGATGTCATTAAATCAAGAAAATAATTGCAGTGCGGCCCGGGAAAATTCCACCGGCGAACTGCCCTCGCCTGCAGCCGTCCGCTGTCGCGGCTGCGCAGCGTCAGGCTAGAGATCCAGGTCATCGACCTTGCGCGCCGAACGCCACCAGTTAAAATGGTCCCGCTGCCCGCTGCCGTGCGGCGCCAGGCTAGAGATCCAGATCATCGACCTCGCGCGCCGAACGCCACCAGTCAAAATGGTCCCGCTGCAAGATCTCCGGCGCCGGGAAGGGATAGTGGCAAAATCCCTGTTGATCGCCGATATAAAACCCGTTGCGGATCATGGCGAAGGAGATGTCCCCCTTGAGATAGCGGTTGATGGTCTTGGCCGGTTTTTCCGGATGCTGCACCAGACCGATGAGACATTCGCGCAAGTGCTCGATATGCGCATAGGAGAGATCGTCCGCCGGGGCGAGCGCGGGATCCACAGCCAGTCCGCCCAGTTCCATCTCCATGAAAAAGAGCCTGGGGACCGAGACCGGAAATTCCCGGTTAGTGACATAACGGCAGAATTCGAGGGGGTTGAAGAGGGTGGCGATGCGCGGCATCACCGGGCACAACTCTTGATAGAGATGGAGCCGGCGTTGCTCCTCCGGCAGGTCTGCACTCCGTGGCAGCTCCAGCACCTGGCCTGCATCCGTCACCAGGTAGAGGCTTTTCAGAGCCTGCAGCGGCAAATGCTCAAGGACCCGGTAAATGGAGAGATAGACCGAACGCTTGGGCTGGCCGTCGAGATGCGGCTGGCAACGCTGTTCGATATCCCCGAGGGGGAAATAGCTGCTGGAAAAGTTCTTGTCCACCTCGATAAAGATCGCCTGCCCGCGCGTCCGCTTGGCTGTGCCCGTGGCAAAATAGATTCCGAACTCCCGCGGCGGCAGCATCGAGGCGATCAGGGATTCAGGAAATATGGAGAGATAGAGATAAGTGGACAAAAAGTGGTTTCCTTTAAAAGTTCGTCAACTTAAAAATTACAATATTTTCCTTTCATAGTCAACAATGGATTGGGTAGGGTACCCCCCGAAAACTGGTTCCCACCTGACATCTCGTGCCGTATACCCCCCGAAATCTTGCTCCCACCTGACATCTCGCGCCGTGTTCCCCCCCCCCCGAAAACTGGCTTCCAACAGAGTGTTAATTTTGTAAAATAAGGATGTTAAGGGCAAGATAAATCTTATTAAAATACAAAAAGGTTGCCTCATTATAGTCGAGCAAACCATAAAATATGGCAGCTTTTTTTTAAATTGATGTCATCCGGGTGGGACGCAGATTAAATTGATGTCATCCGGGTGGGACGCAGATTAAGGTTTCAGGTGGGACCCAGATTTTAGGGGGTATACGGCGCAAGGTTTCAGGTGGGACCCAGATTTTAGGGGGTATTCGGCGCAAGGTGTCGGGTGGGACCCAGATTTTAGGGGGTATACGGCGCAAGGTTT
>DAOQAG010000034.1:0-36985 GCA_035353815.1 bacterium | reverse complement strand
TGGGACCCAGATTTTAGGGGGTATACGGCGCAAGGTTTCAGGTGGGACCCAGATTCTAGGGGGTATTCGGCGCAAGGTGTCGGGTGGGACCCAGATTTTAGGGGGTATTCGGCGCAAGGTTTCGGGTGGGACCCAGATTTTCGGGGGTATACGGCGCAAGGTTTCGGGTGGGACCCAGATTTTAGGGGGTATACGGCGCAAGGTGTCGGGTGGGACCCAGATTTTAGGGGGTATACGGCGCAAGGTTTCAGGTGGGACCCAGATTCTAGGGGGTATTCGGCGCAAGGTGTCGGGTGGGACCCAGATGTTAGGGGGTATACGGAGCAAGGTGTCAGGTGGGATTCAGAATCCGGGGAGTGTCCAGAAATGTCCGACAAGTTACCCTTGATTTTTATCCGCAACAATGTGTATCTTTATGCAAAAGGAGTCTCTATGCCGAAAAAGCCGCTCTCCAGCCACTTTACTTATCCCTTCCAGAACAATTTGATCTACAATAACCCGGAAAAACGCAAGATCGCCCGGGACATGCTCGAGCGCTATACCGGTTCCGATTGGGCGGACTTTCAGCCCTATATCATCCTCACCAATTTTCACAAATATCTCGACGTCTTTCAGGAGCGCGCCCATACAGAGCCGACCTCGGGTTCGGCCTTTTCCGCGGTGCACGACCCGCGCGAGCACATCACCATGATCGATTTCAAGATCGGCGCCCCGACCGCCGCCATGATCATCGAGATGCTCAGCACCATCGAACCGCAGGCGGTGCTCTTTCTCGGCATGTGCGGCGGCTTGCATCGCTCCCTCAAGGTCGGCGATTTCATCCTGCCCATGGCCGCCATCCGTGACGAGGGGGTCAGCGGCCATTTCATACCGCCGCAGGTGCCCTCGCTGCCCACCTTCAAGATCCAGAAATTTGTCAGCCAGATCATCGTCGAAAACGGCCTGGATTACCGCACCGGGGTCGTTCATACCACCGATTACCGCCTCTGGGAATTCGACGACAACTTTAAGGCGATCCTGTATGAGGAGCGGGCCATCGGCATCGACATGGAGTGCGCCGCTCTCTTCAGTGTCGGATTTGTGAGCAAGGTGCCCATCGGCGCGCTGCTGCTGGTCTCCGACTTGCCGCTGCAGCAGGGCGGGATCAAGACCAAGGAATCCTCCCGCGCGGTCTTTTCGCGCTACACCGGCAAGCACATTGAAATCGGCATTTCCGCCATGACCGAGATCCAGAAACGCGGCGAGCACATCCGGCATTACCGCTGGTGAACGGAGAAGGGTCCGCCTGCCAGGCACGCAGGGGGCCGCCGCTCCTCCTCATCCACCCTTTCGCAAGCAAGGACCTTTGATGACAAGACTCCTCTCTTCAGCCAGCACCCTGTTCATCGTTCTCCTCGGGCTGGCCGCCTCCGGCCGGCCGCAGACCACCGCCACACCCTTTGAATGGCGGGACGACACCGGCGATACCACCAGCCGGGCGACGGTCCATTTGCTCGCCAAAACCGCCTGGCCTGCCCGGGTCGCGATCGCCGGGGATTCCTGCCATCTCTACCGCACCGGTATTTTTTTCAAAACAGTAACTCTCCAGCCGGGACTGAACTGCATCGAAGCCACGGTGCAGCGCGACGGGGGCGATGTGGAGCATTTTTATCGCACCCTGTTCCGGCAGGAAAGCGTGGTGCGCCCCGCCCTGCCGCTCTGGATCGACTCGACCTCGGTCGTTCCGGCGGAATCGCGGGTGCTGCTGCCGGGCGACCGCGTGCGTCTGGGATTTATCGGAGCCAAGGGCCATACGGCCTGGGTCGAGCTCAAGCCGGCCAAGGTGCGCCTCTATCTGCGCCGCACCGACCTGGCCGACGCCTCCCGGTATGAGGCCGACCTCCCCCTGGCGCGGCTGCCGGAGAACGAGGAACAGACCCTGCATTTTTATCTTCGTAGTACCACCCACGGGGAGAAAAAGAGCACCCTCCATCTGGCGGCCCGGGCGCCGCTCAAGGTCCAGGCCGCGGCGGCGTTCCCGCTGCTGCGGGTTCGGCAGGAGAGCGCGCTGCTCAACCAGAGCCTGGGCAATGTCCGTCTTGGCGCCCCGGTCATCGCCGAGTTGCCGCAAGGCGTCGTGCTCAGCAGCAGCGGCCGGATCGGCGAATCCTGGCGGATCCGCCTCGGCGATCGCGACGAGGGCTATGTGGCCGTCCCGGATGTGGAGATCCTCCCCGAGCCGGCCCTGGCGCCCGCCTATTACATCACCACCCTGAGCGCAGCACCGGGCGCCGGCGCCGATGTGATCACCATCCCCTGGCTGCAGCCGGTTCCCTTCGCCCTCATTCCTGATCCCGACGCCCGCGCCCTGCGCCTCCGCCTCTATGGCGTCCGCAGCGCCAGCACCTGGATCACCCATCGCGACAACCTCAGGATCGCCGACCGCCTCTCCTGGGAACAAATCTCCCCGGAGACCTATGAAATGACCGTGCACCTGCAAAGCGCAAAACTCTGGGGCTATACCCTGCGGCCAACCGGCGCCGCCCTCGAACTGCGGCTGAAATATCCCCCCACCGCCGGCCTGAAGGTCGCCATCGAAGCCGGACACGGCGGCTCCAACCAGGGGGCGATCGGCCTCTCGGGAATGGAGGAAAAAAATGTCAATCTGGATGTGGCGCAGCGGCTGGAACGCCTCTGCCTGACGGCGGGAATGACGGTGCTGCAGGTGCGCGACAGCGATGCCGACATGAGCCTGGCGGATAAAAAAACACGCATCGAGGCATCGGACGCCGATCTTCTCGTCTGCATCCATGCCAATTCGGGGGGAACCGCCAACGGCTATCTCGGCGCCAATGGCACCAGCACCTACTACAATAATCCCTTCTGGGGCGATTTTGCCCGCCTGGCCTACCGGCGGCTGCTGGAACTCCCGCTCCAGGAGTTCGGCTGCGTCGGCTCCTTCAATTACCGCATCATCCGGATGAGCAGCCGGCCGGCGATCCTGGTGGAGCTGGCCTTCCTCTCTCATGCCGGCGACGAAGAAAAGCTCTTCGATCCCGAGTTCCGCCAGCAGCTGGCGGGCAAGATCCTCGCCGGCCTCCTGGATTTCACCGCCCTCATGCGCTGAGCCGGTCCCTCCCCTTCACGCCATCGCCCCGCCGGCCGGCGCGAGCCGGTTACTTCCGGCTGTCGGCAAGAACAGTCTTGACGGCGGTGATGACCCGCTCGATATCTGCGCTTGTCAGTTTGGTATACATCGGCAGCGAGATTTCCCGCGCATAGAACCAGTCGGTGCGCGGAAAATCGCCCGGTTTGCAGCCCAGCACCTTCTGAAAATAGCTGTGATAAGGGATGGGAACAAAGTGCACCGAGGTGCCGATCCGGGCCTCGCTCAGCCGCTTGATGAAGGTGTTGCGGTCGATGCTGAGCATTTCGCTGCGGATCAGCAGCGGATAGAGGTGGCGGGTGGAGAATCCCTCCGGATAGGTAGCCGGGATGATCAGCTCTTCGCATTCAGCGAAGGCCGCATCATAGAGGGCGCTGAGTTCGTTGCGCAGTCGGTTGAACTGGTCCACCTTGTCGAGCTGATGCAGGCCAAAGGCCGCCTGGATATCGGTAAAATTATACTTGAAGCCGGCGTCCGAGATCTCGTAGAACCAGCTGCCTGAATCGGAGTAGCGTTTCCAGGCATCCTTGTCCATGCCGAAGTAATGGATCTTGCGCATGCGCCGGGCAGCCTCCTCATTCCGGGTCGTCAGGAGTCCGCCTTCCCCGGTGGTCATATTTTTGGTGGCATAAAAGCTGAACGCCGCGGCATCCTCAAAGGTCCCCAGTTTCCGGCCCTTGTAGGCGGCGCCCATGGCGTGGGCCGCGTCCGCCAGGACGAGGAGGTTATGCCGCCGCGCCAGTTCCATCAGCCGATCGCAGTCCAGGGCATTGCCCGCATAGTACACCGGAACGATGGCTTTGGTGCGCGGGGTGATCCTGGCCTCGAGGGCATCGATGTCGAGATTATACTGGACCGGGTCGATGTCGGCCAGGACCGGTTTGGCGCCGGTCTGGAGGATCGTATGCACCGTAGCGCAAAAGGTCAGCGGCGTGGTGATCACTTCGTCTCCGGGGCCGATGCCATAGGCCAGCAGTTGCACATGCAAGCCGGCGGTGCAGGAACTGACCGGAATGCAATGCAATCCCTCCACCTGGAAATAGTCCTGGAGGGCATTCTCGAAGCGTTTGGTCTTGGGGCCGGTGGAGAGCCAGCCGCTGTCGATGGTGTGGAGGATCTCGCGTTTCTCGCTTTCATCGATGTCCGGCACCGCAAAGGGGAGAAAGCGCCGGCTGTTGATGGCCTGCCAGGCCCTGGCGTTCTGGAACCTTTCCGCTTCGATATCGATGTGGTGTTCGCGCACGAATGCGGCGATTTCCGCGAGCCCCTCCTCCAGGTCGCGCTCCGGGGTAAAATTCAGGACCCGCTTGATCTTGGCAAAGGAGAGCTGGATGCCGGCCGGATCTGCCGCGGCTCTTGCTGCGGTATCGGCCTCCGCCGGCGGTGCGGCCGCCCAGCGCGAGGAATCGCTGCCGACGTTGAAGATCTGGCCCTGCACCTGCGCCGCGGGGGCTTCCAAGGCGAGGACGAAGGCGTGCGCGGCATCGCGCACATGCAGCAGCGGTATGCCCACCGTCAGCCCCGCCGCACTCGAGGCCGCATCCACCGCCCGCCGGTTGAGTTCGAGATCGAAGCGCATCCGCGGCGCCAGTCCGTAGAGGGCGGGCAGCCTGAGGATGACCGGGCCTATCTCCTCCTGGCGCAGAAAGAGGCGCTCGCAGCTCATCATCAGCTGCACATCGAACGCGATCCGGTCGAACAGCGGCTCCTCATTGAGGAGGGCGAAGAGACCATTCTGGCCATGGAGGGCGCAGGTAGAGGGATAGAGAACGCGGCGCACCTGGTGCTTGTGGCAGAGCCGAAGGAGCAGGTCCTGCGCATAATAGTTGATCTGCAGCGCCGCATCCGCATTGACCTGGCAGGCCGCCGCGCCGGAGATCCCGGCGAGCGCGATCACGGCTGCGACGCCGCTGAGGGCTGGAGCGATATCGGCTTCATTGCAGATCTCCCCCTGCATGACCTCCAGCCGGCTGTTTTCCAGCAGCGGTTGCAGGCCTGCATCCCCGTAGAGAAAGCGGTCAAAGACCCGCACCGAATACCCTTTTTCCAGTAATTCCTCGACGATGGGAATGCCGAGATAGCCTGCGCCGCCGGTGACAAGAATCCTGTTGTGCATGCCTTTCCTCGTGTGTGATCAATGGGTTCGTTGGTGTGCTGACGGGCCGGACAGGGTATAGAGCTGGTCCATGGTCCGGCCGATGACCTCCCAGCTGTATTTGGCATCGATCAGTGCCCTGGCCGCCGCCCCCATACGCAGCGTGCGCCCGGTATCCGCCAGCAGCGCAGAGACCGCTGCTGCAAAGGCTTGCGGTGTGGCGGCGATGGCGAGATGCTCCCCATCCACACCCTCGATGCCTTCGGCGGCCACGGGTGTGGCGACCACCGCCTTGGCCTGGGCCATCGCGTTCAGGACCTTGACCTTGGTGCCGCTGCCGCTGCGGAGGGGAGCTATGAACAGGGTGGCGGCGGAGACCAGGGGGCGGATGTCGTCGACGAAACCCGTCAGCTGGATCCGGGGATCTGTCCCGGCCAGGCGCTGCAGCGCCGGTGTGGGCGACTCACCGACGAATTCAGCGGTCACTTCGGGGTGACGGCGACTGATCTCCGGCCAGATCGCGGCGAGGAAATAATCCACCGCATCCGCATTATAGGGGGAGCCCATCCCTCCCACCCAGATCAGGTGCCCGGGCCGCTGCGGGATCGGGACGGGTTTGAAGTAGGCAGTGTCCACGCCATTGGGCACCACGCTGAAACGGCCGCCGCCGCACAAGGCCTGCAGATGCTCACGGTCCGTTTCCGAGACCACGATGCAGCGGTCCATCGCCGGGCAGATCTCCTGCTCGAAGCGCCGCAGCTTGCGGTATTGATAGCGCAGGTAGAGCCGCAGCACCAGCTGTTGTTCGATCCGGGACCAGCGATACAGCCGCAGCGATTCCACATTGTGATTGGTCAGAAAGACCGGCAGGTGCGCGAACAGCGCGCGATACAGGCCCAGGGCCAGCATATCGATATGCACCAGATCGAAGCTGTGGCGGTTTTGGAGCCGCTCGATCCACCGCCGGGCCTCCGGGGTCAGGTAACGCTGCGCCACGAGCGGCTGGCGGCTGAAAAGATTTTTCAGCGCCACTCGCAAAAAGGCGGGCCGGTATCCCTTGGGGGCGATCGGGAAGAGCGCGACACTTTCGCAGTAGGGCCGGATCTGCGGAATATAGTGGTAGTCCTTGCGATTTTGGGCGAATCCGACGAAATGAATTCGGTGTTTCCGGGCCAAAATTTTCAGCACATTCAGTGTACGCAGGTGGTGTCCGCTCTGCGGCGGGTAAGGTATTTCCGGGGAAAGAAAGAGAATCGTCATCTTGGCTTCTCGGGAGTGGGTCGCCGGACAGGGATCAGCGGATGAGCATCATCTTGCGCGTAGCGCGAAAACGGTCGGCAGTCAACCGGGCGAAAAAAATTCCGCTGCCCAGCGCGATTCCGGTGTCATCGCAGCCGTCCCAGGCCACCTCATAGGCGCCTCTGCCGAGCCATTCTTCCTCGAGGCGCCGCACCACCGCGCCCCGCGCGTTCAAGATCTCCAGCTTCATGCGGCTGTCGACGGGCAGCTGGTAACGAATCCAGGTCGACTGGTTGAAGGGATTGGGATAGGCGTTCAGAAGGCCGAAGGTGTCCGGCTGACGGGTTGTGGCCTTGACCGGTCCAAAATACTCGATTTTGCCATCCCGGCCGACCTGCTTGAGGCGGTACTGGTACTCCCGCCCCATCTGCACGTTCCGGTCGAGGTAGCGGTAGTCGTTTCCGCGTGTGGCCGTGGTGACGGTCTCGATAAACTTGATCTCGACCCAGGAGAGGCCATCCTCGCTCCGCTCGATCGCAAAACCGAGGTTGTCCCATTCCATTTCGGTTTTCCAGCTCAGCTGCACGCCGGATCCCTGCAGGGCGGCATGAAAGGCGCTCAGCTTGACCGGGGTGTAGACGTCGACCAGCTCCGCCAGCATGGTCCAGAAGGCTTTGGCCTTGTTTTCGCAGTTTTCATAGGTGGTATGGCCGGGGCCATCGGGATTATAGTACTGGGCGTGCTGGATCGGGATGGATTGGCCGGCGCTGGTGCACCAGTTCGGAACCGAGTAGGTGGCCATCTCTCCATTGTACCAGGCGTCCATATCGCCAAAATCAAAGAGGGGCTTGCCGTTGGCATTGCAATAGTTGCGCAGGGCGATATTGAACTGGTTTCTGCAGTCGCCCGAACAATCATTCTGCTGGGCATTGCCGGTTGCATAGATGAAAACAACGCCGCGGTATTGACTTTCCAGGGCGTTCATCTGGTTGATATAGCTTTGCAGCAGGCCCTGCCAGTCTGGGGTTTCCGGCTGGCCGCACCACATGTACATGACCACATTGATCTCCGGATTCGCCGCCAGCGCGCCTGGCACGGTCGGGAAAAAGTCCTCGGGATTCCAGGTGTCGGAGCGGTCCCGGATGCACAGGGTATTGGCGACCGACGGGAGACTCCAGTCCGTGGCAACCTTGAAGGGCGATCCGAGGCTCTGGCTGAGGCGCTGCAGGCCGATGGTGATCTGCTGGCCATGGGAGGTATGCCCAAAATAGATGCGGATGTTGTTGGCCGCGATCAGGGCCTTCTCGGCCGGAATCGCCCAGAAGCGGTTGATGCTGGTGTGATCGATGAAAATATCCTGGGGCATGGCGTGAAGCGGTATCACCGCACCAATGAGTACCGCTGTGAGGGTGAGGAGAAACGGCCATCCCGTGGTTGACCCCTGGAAGTGGCGCATAATGACTCCTTTCTGCATCGCGCATGCAATATTCAACTACGTAAGCCCTGAGTGCGATGGGCCGCGGCGCGGCCCCACTCAATAGGTCATGATCAGCTTGTGCACAACCTGTGCCGTTGGCGTGCGCAGGCGGCAAAAATAGAGGCCGGAGGGCAGGAGGTTGCCCGCCTCATCCCGGCCATCCCAGGATCGGGCGTGGATGCCCTGGGGCTGCCCGGCGTCCACCAGGGTGGCGACCCGGCGGCCGGTGAGGTCAAAGATCTCGAGTTTTACTGCCGCCTCGTTCTCCAGCCGGTAGCGCAGCCAGGTTTCGTGCCGGAAGGGATTCGGCATGGCATTGTCGAAGACCAGACCCGGGGCCGGGGCCGCTGCGGGTTCCGCGGGAAGTATCGCCGCGCTGCCCTTCACTTCCAGGGCGCCGAGGTCGGGAGCCGCGCCCAGGAAGGGCCAGCCCAGGTCGATGCCGGCATCGATGGCCGGGCTGCCGGGCTGCAGGGAGAAATCGAATCTCCCGGCATCGGTAAAGCGGGGATCCGCCTCCACCGCCTCCGCATCTGCGGCATTTTCCAGCGCCTTGGGCAAGGGGTAATAGAGATTCCGCCGCACCAGCAGATGACGGACGCCCGCGCTCACAGCGATGTGGACCTTGCGACCGGAATGGGAAAGCACATTATTGCAGATCTGGACACTGTCAACGGCGCCGCCGACCCCGATATCGCCCCCTTCATTGCCGGAGAGGGTATTGTTGCAGATGCGGACCCCCGAAACAGGACTCCACCCCTGTACCGTGATCCCGGCGCCGGCATTGTTGAAGATGAGATTCCCGCGGATCAGCACCCCCTGAATATCCGCCGGGCCGCTGTCCGCCCCGGCCGCGACGATGATTCCCGAACGTTCGCGCGAGCCAAAGATCACATTCCCTTCCACAATCGCATTGCGGATGAGCCGGCGATACCCCGGCGGATCTTCGGAACGGTGCTCCTCGTAGAGATGAATCCCGTATCCCGACATGCCCGAGATCGTATTGCCGCGGATGATATTTCCCGAACCCTCCTGAACATAGATCCCGTGCCCCTGGGTGCCGACGGTGTTCCCCTCCAGCTGAATGGTGTTCTTCTCCACAAGGTTGTCATCCCCGGTAAGCAGAATCGCCGCATAGCCGGCAGCGCCGCTCAGGGTATTGCCAAGAATCTCGACATGGCTGGAGCGTCCGGACCAGTTGGTGTTGTACATCGGTTTGCCGTTCTGAAAATGCAAACCCTGCACCCGGACCCAGGAGGCATCGATGATCATGCCGCGGGCACTGTTGTTGAAAACCGGCACCTCTCCCGGAAAGGCGCTGATGGTCACGTACTTGCCGTCGCGGCCTCCCATACCATAGTCGGCGCGGATCCAGATCTCTCCCTCCGCATAGGTCCCCCCCCGCACCCAGATCGTATCCCCGGGCAGCGCCCGGGAGACCGCGGCGGAGAGGGTGGCCCAGGGCGCCTGCAGCGTCCCGGCCAGGCCATCGCTGCCGTTGGCAGCCACATACCTGAGCGCGGCCCGGGCGGCTTGCCCGCCGGCGCAAAACATCAGGATAAGGAGGAAAGCGGTTCGTTTCATAACAAATTCCTCTGCGTTGTGCGGCCCTTCAATGCAGCAGCAGCATCCGGCAAGACTGTGTCTCCTGCGGCCCTGAAGAGACCCGGCAAAAATAAACCCCGGAGGGCGAAACCGCCCCCTTGCTGTCCTCGCCGTTCCAGTGAAACAGGTGCAATCCCGGTGCGAGCCGGCCGGAATAAAGTGTGGACTGCAGGGCGCCTTTGACGCTGTATACCTCCACGACCACGCCCGCTGCGTCGTTGATCTGCAGGCTGATGGCTGTATCGGGATTGAAGGGGTTGGGGTAGTTCTGCAGCAGCATGAACCGGTGCGGCCGGGCGGCCGCCCCCTGCAGCGGGCCCGGCGTAACCGCGGAACCGTGGCGGAGGAACTGCATCCGGTCATCCGGGTAGAGGATGATGTCGCAGTCCGGCTGGACAATGGTCAACGTGTCGGCGGAACCCTTGAGTACCGCATCGTCAACCAGAAGCTGCGCGGAGCTGGCTGTCACCGCGGCGTCGCAGACCTGAAAAAGATGAATAAACCGGGTCGCGGCGGCGCTCTTTTCGGTCAGGCTGTAATTCTGCGACGAAATGGCCTCGTTGAGATCCGCAAGCGGACTGAGCCGTTTCATCCACAAGGCGCCGCCGCCGCTGTTCTGCAGCCGGAGCAGGTCCGGGCCAAAGCTCTGAAACTGCGCTGCCGTCCGCAGCGTCCAGGTCTTGCGGACGCCAGCCTTGACGGTCCGGATCCGGTCGACGACGAGAAAGCGGTCGGGTTTGAGATAGATGACCTGGCGGATGCAGGAAGCGAGCTGGTCACTGACATAGGCATGGCTGGCATCGGCAACCACCTGGAGATACTGCGGCGTCTCCTCGAAGCGGATGATGCCCGGACCGACGTCCCATAGCGATCCCGGCGCATACTGGGCCGCGCCCTCCTGGATGGCCGGGAAACGGTCGATGCTGCGCTGGCCGGCATTATCGATGAGGAGGGGCGAGGTGTAGCCGCGCAGCAAGGGCCCTTTATACCAGAGCAGGAGGCTGTTCTGGGCATAGGGGTCCAGTGCACTCCAGTGATAGGGCTGGCTGATGAAAAGGGCCGCGAGATCGTCCGGGCTGGCGAAACCCGTGCGCATAAAGATCCAGCCAAGGCTGCGGAAGTAGCGGGTTAGGGGAAAGCCGATGGCCACCGGTTCCCGAGGATTGACCCATTTATCCTCGAAGAGGAGTTGATCGGTCATGTCCCAGGAGCCGGCGTTGGTTTTGGCGCCGGAAAAATGCGCCCGGACCCAGGCGCCCAATTCGGCCAGCTGCTGCTGTTCGGCGGAGTCGGCGAAACGGCGCCGGCTGTACGCGCGCATGGGGAGGATCCAGGGGGAGCGGCTGTAGGGATCGCCGCTGCCGTTGATATCGTAATAGGTGGCATCGCTCTCCGCGTCCAGCGGCGAGGGCAGGATCATGTGCAGCTGAAATTCGGGCATATATTTCAAGGGCCCGATATTGAAGAGGCTGCTCTCCAGGGAATTCGTGGTCGCCGTCCAGGCGGCAAAAAGCACGGGGGCCATGGTGAGAAAGGCAACGTTGTCCGCGCTTTCGTAGGAGCCGCCGGTCCAGAAGGGGATCTGCATTTGATTGAATCCACCGGGCCAGCCGCCGTCGGCGCTTTGTTTCTCCCAGAAGGGGAGGACCTGGCCGATGAAATCCCGCTCGAAGGCATTCAGGTATTCCAGGGCCTTGCTGTTTATAGCCTGGTAGGCGGGATCGGCGGCACGCGTGGGCTCGTAAAGGGCGAACCCCATCATGACATAGAAAAAATTGTCGACGTCGGTAGCCGTAAAGGGATGGCCACTGCCATCCGCGCGGCTTTTCAGATAATCGGCATGGACGATGAGCCTCTCCCGGATGCGCTGCTTATCCTGCTCGCTCAGCACAGGCTGGCCGCTGCTGAAGGTCTCATCGATGAGCCAGTCATAGGCTGTCGCCGCCACCAGGGCCATGACGTAGGGGAACTCGTATTCAGGGGGCCATTCCAGAATATAGAGCAATTTGGCGCGTGCATCGGCAAAATATTCATCCGCGGTATGACCGAGCGTCCACTGGCCCTGGTAGCCCTTCCGCCAGTTCCATTTCTGCGCCTTGCCGGCGATCACCGGCTCCAGGACGCGCATGGCAAAATCGTGGTCATAGCGGTTAAACATGTTATCCGCGCCATAATCCGCATCCTCGTCGGCGCCGGCGGTGTAGCTGAATTCCGCCTTGGACTGGTCATTCGCGGGGCTGGAATTCCAGGGCCAGGGTTGTTCTGCGCCGTGGAGAATCCGCCAGGCCAGGGTGCCGGTCTCATTACGATACCATTCGTCCGCTCCGCGCATCCAGATGCGCGGATGATCCGGACGCAAGGAGCGCGCCAGGGAATCGGGCACCGCGGCCCGGACCGGCGCTGCAAGGGCGAACAGACCCGGCGTCGCGAGTGCGTACAGGAGCGCGCCGGCCAGGGCGAGATGCCGGGCCGCCCCCGCTGCCGCATGAACCGGGCTGTTACCGGATCGAGTACTCTTCATCTCCGCCTTTCACGATTGAAGTTGCAGAGTGCAAATGCGTAATCCCGAGCCGGCAAATGGCTTGCCGCTCGCCTCGCGCCATGTGCTGTGCAATGAATATGCCAGAATTATCCCTCCTGGTCATGGGGCGCCGAGACCCGGTTGAGGCGCTGGTACCAGCGGTTGACCGTGCTTTCGCCCACCAGGGCGTTGAGAAGGGCATGCGCCTGGCGTCTGACCCGGGCTCCGGTCAGAATGCGTGTATCGCCCGATGCCAAACGGGCAAAACGGACCAGGCTGGTCGTCGCCAAAACCGGCACCCGTTCGAGCAGGAAGGGATCGGAGGCGGCGCCCACATAGCCGAGGCGCGAACAGAATCCGCCCCTGTAGCCGCTCTCCCGCGCCAGTTCGGGATAGCGGCGATGGTAGCTGCCGTTGGGCAGCGAGAGCACGGTCACCGCCTGGTCGAGATGCTCCTGCAAGGCGCTTCTGGACCGGCTCAGTTCTTCAAAGGCCTCAGCCCGCGAGAGCTCGGACATGATGACGTGATGCATCAGGTGCGAGCCTATTTCCATTCCCGCCGCGGCCACTCGCTCCAACTGTCCCCAGCTCATCATGGCCGGCCTGCCGATTTGGGCAACCGTCACAAAAAAGCTCGCTGTCATCCCGAACTCCCGGAGGATGGGCAGGGCCTGATCGTAATTGCCGGCGAAGCCATCGTCGAAGGTAATGACCACCGCGCCCCTGGGCAGCCGGGCGGTCTCCTGAGCGGCCACGGCTCGAGCCAGCGCTGAGGCCTTGAGCGGGTGAAAGCCATGCTCGGCTAAAAAGCGCATCTGTTCGGCAAAATGCTCCGCCGGCAGGATATAGTCCGCATGGGTGCGGCTGCGGGCCAGCTGATCCTGGCCGCCGGCCACAACCTCATGATACATCAGCACCGGGATCCTGATGCTCACCCTCTCCCCCTTTTCTCAACGATAAGAGGCGCATATTCCTTTTCATAGCGCGCGCACATCGCGGCGCGTGAATAGGCGGCGACGATGCGGTCGCGGCCGCACTGGCCCAGCGTGCGGCGCAAGGCCGCATCGGTGGCGAGGGACTCTATCGCCGCTGCCAGGGCAGCGGAATCGCCGGGCGGGACGAGCAAGCCGGCCCGCCCTGAATCGAGCACCTCGGGCACGCCGCCTACAGCTGTGGCGATCGCCGGCAGGCCTGCCGCCATCGCCTCGAGCAGGGCCAGGGGCACGCCTTCGCCGAGCGAGGGCAAGATAAAAAGATCCAGCTCCGGCAGCAGGGAGGGCACCTCGGCACGGTGCCCGAGAAAATGCACCTGCCCGGCGATCCCCAGTTCCCGGCAGCGTTGCTGCAGGGATGGCCGCTCCGGTCCATCCCCGATCAGCAGCAGCTCGAGCGGACGCGGCAGGCGTCTGGTGAGCCCGGCGAAGGCCTGGAGGAGGTGGAGATGCCCCTTTTCCGGCGCCAGCCGGGCGACACATCCCAGGATCAGGGCCGCGGGGGAGCAGCCGAGCTGGTGCGGCATGCTGCGCTGCCAGTCCTGCGGCAGCGGCGGCGGCAGGGCCACGCCGTTGGCGATGACGGGGATCGAGCGCTGGCGCAGGAACCCGACGCGGCATTGGCTGCGGACCTCTTCCGAAACGGCGATCACCCGGTCAAAGCGCAGCAGCACCAACTTGTCAACCAGGGCATAAAACGCCGCGCGGCGGTCCCGCCCGGTATCGAGCCAGGGGTGGCAGGTGCTGACCAGGGGAATCCCGAGGCGGCGGGCGGCTGCCCAGGCCACGACATCCGCCTTGTAGCCATGCGAATGGATCAGGTCCGGCTGCGCAGCAGCGATCCAGGCCCGGATCCGGGCGATGGTGGCGCGGTCGTATGGACTGGCGCTGCTGAAGGTCGTGACCGGCAGCCCCGCTTGTGCCGCAATGTTCTGAAAGACCTGATCGTCGAGCCGCATACTCTGGATGATGCCGACGGTGACCTCATGCCCTCTCGAGCGCAGGCCGGCCGCCAGTTCGACGATCGTTTTTTCGACACCGTAAAACCCCGCGTGGCTGCGCAGCTGCAGCACTTTCCATCCGGATTCTGCCATTTTACATGTCCCGCCGCAAACGCCTTGAGCGCCATCGGGCCTCAGGCGGCCGGCACCTGGACGCCTGCACTCTTGTGGAGCGACGGACGCCGCAAAAGTCGTGACAAGCCCAGGAGAAAGCCGAGGCCGTAACTGGCGTGGAGAATAAAGAAAAGCAGCGGCAGCACCAGCCCATAGCGCAATCCTTTCCTGCGGCAGATCGAGATCGTGAAGGCCAGCGCAGCCAGCAGATAGCTCCCGGCGATCACGGCGGCCAGGATCGCCGCGGGATTCCAGAAGGGTGCCAGCAGGCACGCTCCCAGCAAGCTGCTGACGAACGCCAACGGGACGAACTGACGCAGCTTCATCATCGTCGGGTGTTTCTGCATGACCCGCACCTTCCACAGGCCATACTGGAAATATTGGCGCCAGAGCGCCCGCAGCCGTGTGCGCGAAAAATAGGCGGAGCGGATCCGCGGTATGAGAAAAATCCGGCCGCCGCTTTTGCGGAGGCGATAATTGAACTCATCGTCCTGGCAGCGCACCAGCTCTTCGTCGAAGAGGCCGATCCGGGAAAAGATCTCCCGTCGGTAGGCGCCGAAGGCGACGCTGTCGACATAACTTTCACGGCTGCTGTGCAGCCGTGTCCGGAAATAGGAGTTGCCCACGCCGAAGGAGGAGGACATGGCCAGGGCGATCGCCTCGCCCATGAAGGAGTCGTTCTTCGAAATGATCACGCCGCCGACGCAGTCGGCTTCGGGATGCTCGGCCAGGCCGGCGATGCAGAGCGAAATGTAGTTTTTCTCCAGCATCACATGGCCGTCGACGCGGATGATCACTTCGCCGCGGCTGTTGGCGATGCCTATATTAAGGGCGGAGGGGACATAGAACGCGGGATTATCCAAAAGGCGCATATGGGGCAGTTGGGCCATCGCGCTCTTGACGAGTTCCCGGGTGCGGTCGCTGGACATTCCATCGACGACGAGCACTTCAAAGCGGTCAGCCGGATAGTCCTGGTCGCGAATCGATGCCAGGGCCCTGGCGATATAGGCCTCTTCGTTGCGGATAGGCATGAGGATGGTCACGAAGGGTTGCACAGGTTTCTCCCGCGTCAGGCCGGTCCCGGCCCGGTCAGGGTGATTTGTGTTCTCCGGATTTCTGTGTTGTTGCACTGCTTTCTCCCGTTTCAGGCCGGCTCAGGGAGGTGATCCGGCACGGCGATGCGCATCTCTTGCGGCTTGGCGGCGGCAGTAACCGCTTGGGCCTCCGTGGCGATGATCGTCAGCCGGATCACCAGCGCCAGGTAGATCCAGAAGTAGGAGGCGACGGTATAAAAGTGCCAATAGCTGCCGTTCAAATTGCCGGCGAGCATGCCCATGACGCTGGCGCAATACCCCAGCCCGAAGCCCTTATAGAGAGGATCATCGGCCAGCTTGTAGAGTTTCCAGCCGAGCCACATGCCGGTAAAATAGATCCACATCAGCAAGGCCAGACCGATAAAGCCGATCTCGACCGTGGTTTGAATAAAATTGTTATGAAAGCTCCCCCAGGTACGGTTGCCGAATTGCCATCCGGCCTTGACCTCGATAAAGGGGGTAATCGAGAATCCCCAGCCCAGGGCGGGACTTTCGCTGATCATCGCGCGGGCCTGCTCCCACATCCCGAGCCGCTCCTGTGCCGACTCATCAAATCCGGTTTCGGTTTTGGTCATTTCGATACGTTCGATCACGGCCTGAGGCAGGAGCGTATTGTAAAAGATGAACAGCAGGACCAGCAGAACCAGCAGTTTTCTTTCCTTGATGACGCCGAGAAAGAAGAGGCTGGCGACGACGGCGAGATAGCCGCCGCGGGAAAAAAGAAACATGATGCAGTAATAGCTGAGTCCGGCAGTGAAGAGGAAGAGCATCTTGCGTATGCGGTTGGTATCGGAAAAGAACAGGGCAAGAAAAATGACCGCATTTTGCGCCAAAAAGACCGCCAGGGTATTACCGCCCAGGGCCATGCCGCCGCTGACCAGCTTCTCCTTGAGATCATCGCTGTAGTGCTCGACCTCGTTCTGGCTCAAGACCGTATAGAAATTACGGTCCAGCATCAGCATCGCGAGCAGGGTCATCAGGAAGAGCAGATGGATCTGCTTCGTGCTTTTGATGTTGTTGAGAATAATGAGAAAGAAAATCCCGGGCATCCAGTAGTTTTTCCACGCCATCAGCAGCGGATTGCCCATACTCGTCGGATTCCCGTAACCAAGATAGGCCGAGCCGCGGAAAAGCTCCATGAAGGTCCAGATCACCAGCAACCCGATGGGCAGGTAGAGCGACGTGGAGGTCAGGAAGGATTGGCCGGGTTCCCGTTTGCTGATGATCCATTTGACCAGCATGGCCAGCAGCAGAAAATCATTGATATTACTGCCCCCCGGATATTTATTGACATAGTCAAGAATATTCTGGAGGGGGAAAAAGAAGGCCAGGAAATAAATGCCGATCTCGATCCGGTAGACCACGGTGAGCACAACTACCAGGAGCCCCGTTGCATAGAGGATGGGTGTGAAGAGGCCTGTCAAGCCCAAGCCAAATTCGAACATAGCGACTCCCGGACTCCAGGTTGGAGTGGAATGGACACCGTTGACAGGGCGTCCACTCGCATTCATTCGTACAGGTCTGCTGCCGGTGGCGATCCCCGGATACCCCTCCGATGGGTGCAGCACCGTCGTCTGCACTCAGCGTACTGTGGTGGTCCCCAGAAGAGATTTCAGATTCCCGGCGGCGGCGAGGATGGTCTTGCGCGCCTCGCCGTGCAGCAGCATGACCATGCTTCCGTATACGAAGCAGAGCAAGGCCATTTTCAGAACCACACCAAAAAAGCTGGCCGACTGGGGCAGCAGTTCCGCTGCGCCATACATCACCCCTCCGGCGGCGGCAGCGACGATGACGGACTTTAATTCAACGCGAACCCTGAGATAGCGTGCGGACCGATAGGCCAGGTAGATGGCCAGGAAAGCACAGCTTGCCAGTGCAGCGTAACAGGAACCCATGATCCCGAAATAGTGAATCAGGACGATGTTCAGGAGGACATCGATAACGACACAAACCAGCACGGTCAGGCTGATCAACTTGGTCCGTTTTTCCACGTACAACCCGGCGGCATAGATGGGCAAGAGCGCCCAGAGCAGGGTACCGGCCACCATCCATCCCAGCATCTGGCCTGCGGCGGCATATTTCTCCGAGGCCAGAACGACGATCACCTCCTGCCCGAGAAAAGCAGTGACCAGAAAAACCGGAACCAGAATGAGCAGGCTGAGGTCGGCGACGCGCGACACGAAACGGCTGGTCGCCTCCCGGCCCTTGTCATGCCAGATCTCGATATAAATGGGCGTGAGGGCGTACATCAGGGGGAAGAGAATCAGATCCTTGGCGTAATGCCCCATGTTCGAAGCGACCGAAAAAATGGCGACGGCCTCAGAGCCCAGCATAAACTGCAATATATAGCGGTCGGCCGACTTGAGCAGGAGATAGCCCAGCTCGAATCCGATCAGCGGTACCCCAAAGCTCAGGCAGTTTTTAAAAAAGGGCATGGAAAAATGGCGCAGCGACAGCGGCGTCTGTTTCACAAACAGGCCGACCAGCACCAGGGCGGTCAGGACTTCGGCAGCCAGGATTCCCCGGTAATAGACCAGCAATTGCCGGGAGATGAGCAGCAGGGCGATCAGGCTGAAGGCCAGGGAGACAAACCGTCCCGCCACCATGGCGATATTGTAGCCGATCGTACGCTGCGACGCCCGATAAAAGTTGAGCATACGGGCAGTCAAGGTCCCCGTCAGGATCAGTCCGGCCAGGATCCAGTTGAATCCCGGTAGCGGATGGCCGAAAATCAGGGTCAGGATAGGGTTGCCAAAGAAGAGGACGATCGCACTGGTCAGCAAGGCGAAGAACACGGTTCCGAAAAAGAAGGTCGAGTAATAGGTTGACTTTGCATCCGCATCATCGTTGCCATGGTAGTCGCGATAAAAGCGCACCGTGGATTCCGCGAGTCCCGCCCGGGAAAACGCCAGGAATATCCACAGTGTGACCGAAAAAACGCTCATGACGCCGTAATCGCTCTTGGAGAGCGCGCGCGTCAATACCGGAAAGGAGACAAAGCTCGCTGTGAAGGCGAGCAGCTCGCCAATGGCGTAATTGGAGGAATGACGTAAAAACTTTTTGATATCAGCATTCATGTAAGGCCTGTTTCACTTCCGCATACCGGCAGAGAAAATCAAGACGGGTGCGCATCGGCATGATCGGACGATTCCTCGCCCCAAAAAAGCTGGACGAGGTGACGCCGCAGCCGTTCGCGGTTCTGGTGATAATGGCGCGAGGTGTACCAGTTCGCGCCGGGTTCGATTTCCATGTCGGGAGGCTGCTGTACCTTCCAGGCCTCCACCGCCTTGATCCTGAATTTATCGGTGCTCCCCATCACACGCGCAGGCACCCCCATGGCGATGCTGTTGGGAGGAATATCGGTGACCACGACGGAGCCGGCACCGATAATGCAATTAGCGCCGATATGGATACCGGGGAGCAGGACGGCATTCTGACCGATGACGCAGTTGTCATCGATGATGATCGTGCCGAACATCTGCACGTTGGGGTCCTCTTCACGGCAAACCCAGGTCTCCCCATGATGATTGCTAAAGGTCACATGGTTGGCGATGGTGACATGATTGCCGATCTTGATGAGATAGGGCTCCTGGCCCAGAGTGTCAATAATGATGGCACATCCCTCGCCGATCTGCGCGCCTTGCTTGCGAAAAAATTCGGCCTTGGTGAAGCGGTCGTATTTGGCTATTTCCTTGAGGTAGGAAAAATGCTGATACTTGCCTTTAAGTGCCTGCCAGTACATTTTTAACATTCAGATCCCCTCGGAGTCCAGCTTCTGTTTGAGCAGTTCAGTCATGACCTCATATCCCGCTGCATTCGGATGCACTCCATCACTGGTAAATTCCGGCCGCAGATCACCGGCGTCATCGGCCAGGGCCCGCTCGAGATCGAACAGGGCAAAGCTGTGTTCACGCGCATAGTCCCGCACCCAGCGGTTAAATTCATGAATCTGCCGGTTGATCGCATGATTCTTGCCGGCATCATGCTGGGCCGTCACCGGGATGACGGTGGCCACAAGGGGACGGATCGCATTGGCTTGCGCAAGCGCGGTCAGCATTTTCACGTTATCGCGGCTGATGGAGACCGGCACGTCATGGGAAAAATTCATTTCACAAAGTTTGATCACCACCGCCCGGGGATGGAGATCGGCCACATCGTGCTGGAATCGCAGCAGCAGCTGGCTGGCATACTGGCCGTCGATGCCTTTATTGACAATCCTGTAGCCGGTGAGATGGCGGCTCGGATCCCAGTGCGCCGTGATGGAAGCCCCCAGAAGCACCAAATCCACGCCCTCCTGCTTTTGCTCGGCCGGAGTGAGGCGGGCCTTGAATTCGGAGGCCCATTCATCGGATTGCGCCCACGCCAGGATCATTTTTTTCCGGTAATCATAGGCCTTGTACAGCACCAGCAAACCACAGCAGTTCCCCAGCAGTGAAAGAATCAGGAGGTAGAGCAAAGCTTTGGGCATGACAGATTTCTCCACGAAATGTCCATCCGGTGATTGTTCTCGCGGCACACCGCTGTTCCAGCGGCCGAATCGAGCAGCGGCACCACGCGGTTATTTTTTCCCACCTATTAAACGCTCATACAGGGCGGCATACTCCCGCACCATTCTTTCGATGGTAAACAGACGGTCGGCCTTGGCGCGGGCACTTGCGCCAAGCTGCCCGGCTTTGTCCGGATGCTCCAGCATCTCCAGCAGGGCCGCGGCGATGGCGGCGTCATCTCCCGGCGGGACCAGCAGGCCATTCTGGCCGTGATCGATGGCTTCAGGATTGCCGCCGACGGCAGTGGCGATGATGCAGTTGCCCGCCCGCATCGCCTCGATCAAGGCATTGGAGAATCCCTCGCTGAGGGAGGGCAGGACAAAGATATCGAAAAGTTGCAACAGCTCGCCGACATCCTCACGATTGCCGACAAACCGCACCGCGCCGTTCATATGCCGCTGTTTCATGATCTCTTCGATCTCGAGGCGGTAGGGTGAGAGGGCTGCCGGCCGTTCGGCATTGCCGCCGACGATGACAAACTGGGCCCCGGGAAATTTGCGCAAGACCGTTCCCGCTGCAGCGACCAGAAATTTGGCGCCCTTGACCGGACGGAGATTCATGACACTGCCGATGATCGGCCGGGTCGGGTCGAGTTCCAGTTCAGCCAACCGGGCACGCCGGGTTTCCCCGGAGAGGCTGGGAGCGGCCGCGGTGCCGTTATAGAGGGTGATCACCCGGGCTTCCCCCCGCCGCTCCATCGCGAGAAGCTGTGCTCGCAGATCGTCCGAGACGCAGATGTCCAGATCGACCAGGGGCGAGATGCAGCGCCGTACCAGCCGGTGCAGCCGGCCCTCATTGAAGCCCTTGTCCCGCCGGTTCGAGATCATCCAGGGGACGCCGGCCAGAGCAGCGGTGATGCTCCCCAGCACATCCGAGGTAAAATGATAGGTTTGGACGATATCGACCCGGGCTGACTTGATCAGAGCCGCCAGCCGCCGGATGACGCCCAGCGCCGCCAGAGAATGGAGACGGGTGAGCGGCATGGGATAGACGGCAATGCCCCTGGCCCGCATCCGGTCGATCATCGGACTGGATGCCGGAAAAAGGGGCACCACGATCGGCCGAAAGCGCGCGGGATCCAGACCCGTCACCAGATTGAGCAGATGAACCTCGGTTCCCCCTTCCCAGAACAAGACGTCGATGACGAACAGTACTGTAATTTTCTTCATCCGGCGGTTCCCCGGACAACGTGGGGATCTGCCGCGGGCGGTTCGAACGCCTGCTTCTGCGGGCGGTGGCTGCGTCGCAGCAGCCAGTCGAAAATTCCGGCCAGCTCACAGGCAAAAATCGCTTTCGTGCCGAAGGAGCGATAGCCGGTATGGTCCGCGTCGATGCCCAGGCGCTTGAGCTGGAAGGGATCGCCGCCGTCATTGATCCCGGGTATCAAGGTGCACGCCGCCCGGAATCCGGTCGATCTCAGATGGTGGATGGTCGCTTCCGTATAATCGTCCTTTTCTCCATTGGGGAAGGCAAAAAACCGCACCGGTTCTCCCAGCCGCCGTGCGATCATATCCCGGGACCCCTCGATCTCCTCCCGTTGCTCCGCTCCGGTGAGGGCTGAGAGAATCGGGTGCGTCATCGTGTGGGCGCCGAATTCAATGCCCCCCTGCTGCATGGCCCGCGCTTGATCCCAGGTCAACATGGCGGAGGGCAGCGAACGGCTCCCCGGGCAGAGCGCCTCGAGCTGACTGATCAGGGCCCGAGTCCGCTGCCAATCCTTCGCCGCTTTGGCCTGGTGCGCGAGAGCGCGCGCCGCAGCCGCCTTTTGCGGCACGGTCTGCAGCGGCCAGCTCCCTCCGTGATCGCCCAGGTCGAGCTGCCCGGCGGGACAGAACAGGATGCTGTTGACCAGCCGGTCATACCACAAATGCCCTCGCTCCTCGATGGGCGTGGCCGTCAGAAAGATAATGGCCGGGAGGCCTTCCCGCTGCAGCACCGGGAAGGCATGGGTATAGTTGTCCGCATAGCCATCATCGAAAGAGAGGACGACGGTATTCAAGGCTTGTGATCCCGGCGCATCCACCGCGGCGGAGAGCGAGAGCACCGTATGGTGCGCAGCGAGGTACCGCATCTGGATCTCAAAATCCCGGGGGGAGATGGCCATACCCAGGGGATCCTCCCGCAGCGCCGCGACACGGTGATAGGCCAGGATCACTATACCCCGGCGCGGCCGGAACCTGCGCATCCAGCCAACCAGTCCGGAATAATAGCAGATAAGAGCGAGGGCCAGTTTGGCCAGCTTGCGGAGGCGCATCAGGAGGCGTGCTCCCCCTCTTGCCCGACGTGTCCGCCGGCCGCAACCTTTGGGCGGCTTCCGCCAGCCAAGGATTGTTTTCCGGCGTCCAGGGCGTCGCCAAGATGGTGCCGGGATATCGCGAAACCATAACGTATCCAGCCGGGAATGGTGCGTTTGTACAGGGAGAGGTGGACAATCGGGCGCTTCACATTGGTCCAGGTCAGTTTGTACTTTTCATTGCCCCGAAGGAAATCGAAAGAGTGCCACCTCGATTGAATCGCGCGCTCGATCGCAAAAAGGACAATGGCACTACCCAGCGAGATCGTCCCGAAATCCGAATTGATGCCCGACTGGTAGTAAAAGAACTGCCCGTCGTGGACAAAACCATAGAGGACGGCCTGGTCCCTGCCGGAGAGCGAGAGCGTATACAGCCTGATCAGCCCCCGCTCAAAGTTGGCTTTGATCAGGGAGCGGTGAAAATTGCGAATTCGTGGATCTGCAAAGCCATCCTCGCGCTTCTTGACAGTGGCGCGCATTTTGTGCAGCTCGTAAAGCCGGTCAAACAGTTTCAAAGCGTGCTCGGCCGACAGCACCTCCTGAAACTGCACCTGATAGTCGGATTCGAGTATGCGCCGCTCACGCCGAAGGTTATAGCGGCGGCCACGGCTTAATTGCATGAGGTACTCGTCAAAATGGCCCGGCAGCTGCGCCGAATAAGCCCACGAATCCACACTGGCGACCAACCACCCCGAGCGCTCCAGTTCGCGCAGCAGATTTTGATTGTCCGGATTTTCTGCGGCCACGCTTTCCCACTGCATTTCGTCCCAACGCTCTTGATGGTCCGAGAGGTAGGCTAAAATTTCCGCTGTAGCGGATTCCGCACAGCCTTTGCGGAGGATAAAGCCGAGATAATCCGGGCAAGCCTGGCCGCTGCCGATGAAGGTTAAAACGCGCCGCGAGCCGAATTTGCCTTTCCGGATTTGAATACACAATGGGGCAAGGCCGATCAGCGACTGCTGGGAATCATAGACAGCGACGATGAATAACTCGGCATTGTCGCAGAAAAACTGCCACCAGCCAAAGAGCCATTCATGACAGAGGAAAAAGGAATCCGCACTGCTGGCCTGAAGCAGTTCATTCCAGACTTCTTCCATCATGGAAAATTGCGACTCGGAGATGAGGCGAATCATAGTTTTCTTCGCAGTTATAGACTACCCTGTCAGCTCATCCTGGCCCATCAACGCCCACCGCTTGGGAACATCCCCCAGGGCACCCGGCCCCCCCCTCAGGAGTTCCGGAGCCGGAAATGCCCATGACCCTTTTTGATCCAGCCCCCGCGCCGCAGCTACCCCGCAAAGGCGATTTGCAGCCGCGGCACATCCTGGCCGGACTGCTTGAGCGCAATATACCGGCTGATCCGCTCCACCGAATCGAAATTATCGGGAATGATCTCGTCATCCTCGATACGCAAATTGAACGTGCTCTCCAGATAGGCAACCAGTTCGATCACACCGGTCGAATCGATAAAGCCGCCGCCCGTAAGCGAATCATCGTCCTTGAGATGGCTGCCGTCACCGAAGAGATAGGTATCGACAACATAGGTATACACCTGATCGCGAATATCCATGAAAGCTCCTCCAGTTCATTGTCTCGACACTTTCAGAAAATCTTTAAGTACCCGCGGCTCTGGGCCTATGCCGCAAAGCCGTATGAACACGCATCAGGCCGCCGCATCAGGATTCAAGTTGCAGCGGCGGGGTGCGCAAAAACTCTGTGGCTTTCTGCTTTTGCTGGATGTCATCGATAACCCGCTGCACCTGACGCTCCTCCAGCTGCAACTGCTGCGCCAATTCGCCGGCCCCCCGGCCCTTTTCGCTTTCCCGCCAGATTTCATCCATAATGCCGAAGGGGACGCGAAAGAAAAATTCCTCCTGGGTCACTTCGGCCGGATAGGTATCTGTGGTCGGTTTGCGCTGGATGATGGCATCCGGGATCTCCAACTTTTCGGCCAGTTGATAAATTTGCGTTTTCAGGAGATGGAGGATGGGCATAAGGTCCGCGCTGCCATCGCCATTTTTAACAAAAAAACCAAGCTTGTTTTCGTTTTTATTGCCCGTCCCCAGCACAGCATAATTGCGCAATTCCGCGTGATAGTACAACATGGTCATACGCAGCCGCTGCTTCATGTTGGAGGCTGCTACGATTTGAGCATACTCCGAGGGCCCCAGACGCCGCGTCTGCTCCTGGCCCTGACGGTCCTGCAAAGTGAGCGCAAAGACATGCAGCCGGTCATCCGCAAGCGGCGAGGATTGCAGCGTGATTTTAAAGGGCAGGCCCGGCTGATATTCCGGGAAAAGCCGCTGCACCGCCTCATCCCGGCGGCGATAGGACCCCATGCCCTCCAGCCCGGCGGTGATATCCTCCACCAGAAACTCTATCCCCAGCTTCGCCGCCAGCGCACGGGCCAGGGTCAGGCTCTCCGGACTGGAATCTTTCTCCGGCAGGGCCAGGGCCACGACACGTCCCGCCCCGAGGGCGCGGACGCTCAAGGCGGCCACGACCGCCGAGTCGATACCGCCGCTCAAACCCAGCACGCCCCCGCGCTTTTTCAGTTTATTCTGCACACTGTTGCGGATCCAGCCGCAGATACGTTCGATATCGCTTTCCGGATCCGTTGCTGCACTCCAGTCATGGTTCATAGAGGTCTCGATCTTGAGTTCCGTTCTTCACCTGCCGTCATTTGATCGCCCACGCTCCCGGCTCAGGCGGGCGGCGGTTCCGCCTGCAATGCAAGATCCAGTCCCCCCGCAGCCAGCGCTGCGGCAATGCGCTTTTTGTCGATTTTGCCATTGCTCGATTTCGGCATCTCGGCAATGAAAAGCACCTCCTGGGGCACACAATAGCTTTCCAGCTTGCCCGCACAGTAGCGCAAGACCTCGGCCGCCTCGAGCGCTCCCTTGCCGGATCGTTTCACCACTGCCGTGACCGCCTCACCCAGCATCGGATCGGGCCGGCCCAGTACGGCCGCTTCTTCGATGCCCTCAATCTGGTAGAGCACATTCTCCACCTCGCGCGGACTGACCTTTTCGCCCCGGCATTTGATGATGTCGTCCTTGCGGCCGACAAAATAGAGAAAACCTTCCTCATCCTGTTTAAAGAGGTCGCCGCTGTAGAGCACCCGCTCGTAGGGATGCCGGCCGGGACGCAAGGCCCGCGCGGTCTCCTCCGGCAGGTTCCAGTATCCTTGCATGACGTTGGCGCCACGCACTACCAGTTCGCCCACTTCGCCGGGTGGCACGGGCTGGCCGTGCTCGTCGACAACAAAGGTCTCGCAGTTGGGCATGGCCTTGCCGACAGAATGCGGCCGCCGGTCCAGCTCCTCCGGCGGCAAATAGGCCACGCGCTTGCATTCGGTCAGCCCATACATCGAAAAAAGCGTGACGCCGGGTAGTGCTGCGCGCAAACGGGAGATGAGGGCGGTGGGCAACGCCGCCGCCGTGTTGCTGATATAACGAAGGTGGGGAAATGTATATTTTTCCAGAATTTGCGCATTAAGAAGCACAGCGAACAGAGTCGGCACACCGGGAAAACCGGTCACCTTTTCTTCGAGCAGGCGCTGAATGATCATGGTGGGCCAGGCAAAGTCCTTTTCGAGAATGAGCGTCCCGCCAAAGCTCAGCACCATCAGCAGCTGGTACAATCCATAATCGAAGGACAATGGCAAGACGCACAACACCCGGTCCTCGGGGGTGTTTTGCAGGTAGGTGGTGATGGAGGTCACCGCGGAATGCATGTTCAGATGTGACATCATCACACCCTTGGGATTACCGGTGCTGCCGGAGGTATAGATCAGGGCGGCGAGGTCGATATCGATGATCCGCGGCAACGTGGCGGCCAGTGGCGGCGCGGCCAGGATGGCGGCAAGGCTGGCGGTGCTGCCGGGAGCCGCCTCCGGCCGGTCGACCAGCACGATCTGGAGGGAAGGCGCATCCGCCCGCACCTGCACGAGATCGAGATGGCGCGCCGACTGCGTGATCAGAACCCGGGCCGCGCAGTCCCGCAGCACATAGATCAGCTTGTCATATTTGGTGGTGGGATTAAGGCAAACGAAAACGCCGCCCGCCTCGAGCACCGCGAAAATGGCGAGGCAGAGGTCGGCGGAATTGTCCATATACAGGACCACCCGGTCGCCGCGCTGGAGGCCCTCCCGCACCAGGGCCCGAGCCAGACAGCCGGAGGCAGCGGCCAACTCGCCATAGCTCCAGGCAGCCCCTCCGGCTTTCAAGGCCGTCTTGCCGGGATGCCGGGCCGCGTTTTGTTGAAACCGGTCATGAAGCAGCATGGCGCAAAGTGCCTCTCTCGGTATGTTTTCCGTATTCCCGCCGCTTGTCGTAGATCAACCAGTCGTTCTGCTGCCGCGGGCTGGGCGAAGTGGAGGATTGGGCAAAGAGCTCCTCCAACATCCGCACACTGATGATCATCATCAGCGCCATCTCCTCCCGAGCCGACAGGGTGCGTTTGGGATCGAGGAAATGACTGACCAGAATCTTGACCTTGTTCGCATCGAAAAGGCCGTCCCCCATGCCATTCTCGCTCTGGAAATAGGCGGACAACTGCTCCCGGGAGGCCAGGAACATGTCCCGGATCGGCGCCCGGTAGGGCTGCTTGATGCGCTTGACGATCGGCGGCGGCAATTCTTTCTGAAAGGCCCGCTTGAGGATCCATTTTTCATTCAGGGCATGCAGCTTGAGGTTTGGCGCGATGTGGTTGGCCAGCTGGATCACCCGTTTGTCGAGGAAGGGATAGCGCCCCTCGATACTGTGGCTCATCAGCATGCGATCCCCCTGTGAGCAGAGCAGGTAGCTGCCGAGAAAGATATAATACTCCAGGAAATGGCCTCTGGCCAGTGGATCGAGCCCATCCATCATACCGTCGAGTTGAAGCTGCAGCTCATCCACCGGATCATATCCGGCGAGGGTTTGCAGGATCTCCGGGGAAAAAAACTGCAGGATAAAGGCACCATTCTGCCAGCGCAGGCGGTGCGAATAAAAGGGATCCTCGGTGTGGGTGACGCCGCGCATGAAAAATTGCCGCCAGAACGTGCTGTTACGCTGCTCGCGGGCATCGAGATAGGGATAGAGTTTCTGCATCAGCAGGGGGCGCCACTGCGATTGCGGCTGGCGCGCCGCAAAGAGACGCAGCTTGGTCTCCTTGTAGATGTTGTAGCCGGAGAAAAACTCATCCGCGCCCTCGCCGGTCAGAACCACCTTGTAGCCGTTGCGCTGGACCAGTTGGGAGAGCAGAAAAAGCGGGATGGGCGCGCTGCGCAGCAGGGGTTTTTCGGCATGCCAGATGACATTGCGGAGGTTTTCCCCCAGGTCGCTGTTGTTGATGAACAGGGCGCTGTGGTCGGTTTTGAAATGGCTGGAGGCCATCTCCTGAAAGGGGGTTTCATCATAATGGGCGTTCTCAAAGCCAATCGAAAAGGAGCGTAAATGGCCGGAATGCAGCCGCCGGATCAGTCCGGTGGTGATGGTGGAATCGAGACCGCCGCTGAGATACGCCCCGACCGGGACATCGGCGCGTAGCCGGATGCGGACGGCATCAGCGACCATCTCGTGCACACTTTCGGCCGCCAGATCGGGATCGCTGATCTGTTCATTGGGCGCGCACCGGTACTCCGGATGCCAGTACCGCTGTTCCTGCACATAGCCCTCCTGCACCCGCAGGTAACAGCCGGCCTTGATCTCCCGGATGCCGGTGAAAGGGGTAGTACCCGGCAGGGGCGACCAGAAAACGCAAGTTTGGGCCAGGGCTTTGACATCGAGTTCGTGATGCACGCCGGGCAGCCTCGAAAAGGCCTTGATCTCCGATGCGAAAGCAAAAAAGCCGTCCGCAATGTAGTATAACGGGCAGATGCCGACATGATCGCGTGCCAGAAAGAGCCGGTGCTGGCGTTGATCCCAGATGGCCATGGCGAACTGGCCATTGAGCATCTTGAGCATGTCCGGGCCGAACTCTTCGAAAAGATGCACCAGGACCTCGACATCGCAGCGGGTGACGAAGCGGTGCCCGAGTTGGCGCAAATGGCGGCGCAGCTCAACGTAATTAAAGATTTCGCCATTGCAGACCAGCCAGATGGTGCCATCCTCATTGGAGATGGGCTGGCTGCCGCCATAAAGGTCGATGATGCTGAGCCGCGACTGGCCGAGCCCGATTTCGTTGTCCATGTAGAGACCGGACTGATCCGGGCCACGGTGGCGCAGCTGGTTCACCATCCCCTGCAAAAGTGATTGCGGCTCTCTGGTTAACCGCTGCCAGGAAAGAATTCCGGCTATTCCACACATAAAAGCCTCACTGAAAGGTAGCAACACTCTGGGGCGCAGTGACGATCGGCCGGTACTCCGGCACAATCTCTGTCAACGCCTGGCGCAAGCTCGCGGCATTGTTCTTCGCGGCCTGGTCGATGAGCCAGTCGACCCGTGGCGCGAATTCCGGCAAGGGGTGCACGCTTTTGGGAAGGACCCGGTTGATCAGGGTGTGGCTTGTCGGCAGACAGGTCTCGCCGTCCCCGACCAGTTCCTCGAACAGCTTCTCGCCAGGCCGCAAGCCAACCTCCTTGATGTCAATGTCCGCGTAGGGACGAAAGCCGGCAAGCCGGATCATGTCGGCCGCCAGTTTGGCGATCTTGACCCGTTGCCCCATATTCAGGATATAGATTTCGCCGCTTTCACCGAAGGTGGCAGCCTGCAGGATCAGATTCACCGCTTCCGGGATGCTCATGAAAAATCTTTCGATCCGTTTGTCGGTGATGGTGATCGGGCCGCCTTCCTGGATCTGCTTCATGAAGAGCGGTACGACACTGCCGTGACTGTTGAGGACATTGCCGAAGCGGACGGTAATAAAACGTGTCCTGCTGTAGGGCGCAAAGGCCTGGAAGAAAAGTTCCACGGCCCGTTTGGTCGCCCCCATGACGCTGGATGGATTGACCGCCTTGTCGGTGGAGACGAAGACGAATTGCTGCACCTCGAAGCGGTCGGCACAGCGCGCCAGAATTCGCGAACCCAGGATGTTATTACGGATCGCCTCATCCGGATTGCTTTCGCTCAGGGGAACATGTTTCTGGGCTGCGGTATGGAAGACGATTTCCGGCCGGAACTCGGCAAAAACCTGCTCCATCTTCTCTTCGTCGGTGATATCCCCGAGCAGGTACCGGGCCGTCATGCCGTTGCGGCCGTCCAGTTCGCACTGCAGCTCGAAGAGATAGTTTTCGCTGCGATCGAGGAGAACCAGCTGCTGGGGATGGTAGGCATAGATCTGCCGCGCCAGCTCCGAGCCGATGGAACCGCCTGCACCGGTGATCAGGATGCGTTTGCGGGAGAGGGACTCCCGGATCGCGCCCAGATCCAGGCTCAGCATCCGCCGGCCGATCAGATCCGAGACATCGACCTCGCGCACCTTGGAAAGATGGATGCGGCCGCTCACGACATCAGAGATGGCAGGAACGACGCGATATTTGAGATTGGTCTGCTCGATATAGCCGAGGATATCGCTCATTTCTTCCGGACAAATATCGCTGATGGCGATATAGATCTCCTCAGCGCGCAACGCCTTGGCCATGTCGGGGATGAGTCTGCGGTTGCCAGCGACCCGGATGCCCTGCAGCTGTGTGCCGATCTTCAGGGGATCGTCATCGATAAAACCGACGATCTGGAAGGGGTGGCTGTTCTTGTTCTGTTCCCGGATGAGCATATCGCCGATGTCACCAGCGCCGACCACCAGAACCCGTTTGGCCAGGCTGTAGTCCCGGGGCGGTTTCTTTTCACTCTGCAGGCGCAAAAAGGTACGGGCTACAGCCATCGCAGCGGTCATTAAAATCCAGTGGATGAGAAAAATCGAACGTGAATGTTCCCGCCAGCCCAGGAAAAAGATGGCAATGACAATAGCGATCGTACTGTAGGTGCTGGCCTTGGCCATGTGGAATAGATCGGCGAAACCGATATACTTGGTGAGGCTCTGATAGAGACGCATCGAGATGAAAATGGTCCCGCAAATCCCCAGGACCAGGGGCAGACTCTGCACAAAGTTGCCTAATTCGGAGCGTGGAATGCTCCAGTCAAAGCGCAGGCCATAGGCGAAGAAAAAACTGATCACGACCAGGGCCATATCGATGCAGAAGAGCAGCGGCCAGCTGGCCCTTTTTTGCTGGTAAATGGGCCGGAACGCACCCCCCAGGGTCGCTGTCAGGCTGCGCACGATCAGCGCCAGATCGGTCCGTACCCGGGGCTTGGCCGCATACGCCAGGTCGATCTTGAGCTTTTCCGGGAGCAGATGGGTGATATAATAGGCTTCGACGTTTTCCAGATTGTCCGGCAGCATATCGGCTTCGTTGCGGCCGATAATTTGCGCCGGCCCCACCAATCCCGGGCGCACCTCGAGGACCTTGCGCTGCTCCGGGGTGTAAAGAGCGACCATGCGGGGAATCTCGGGGCGCGGGCCCACCACGCTCATCTCGCCCTTGAGGATATTGATCAATTGCGGCAATTCATCCAGCTTGGTCAGCCGCAGGAAATGACCGATGCGCGTTTCACGCGGATCATGGCGCGGTGAAACCCCGGGACCCTTTGCCGCTGCATCCGTCACCATCGTCCGCAGCTTGAGCAGGGTGAAAGGCTGGCCATACCGACCAATCCGCTCCTGACGGAAAAAGGCCGGGCCCTTCGAGGTCACCTTGACCACCAGAGCCGCAACTGCCAGAAATGGCAAGGAAACGATCAATCCTATCAATGAAAATATCAAGTCAAAGAATCGCTTGATCATCTTACCCTCCACGAGCTGCAATCAGAACGACATACCATGAACCCTCCCCCGGTCGCTCCGCGTCCGCCATCAGTTGGCGGACGCAAAAGCGGCCTTTCAGACCAGGACATCCCCCGTCCTACTTTTTTCGGATGCGACGTAATGATAGGAATAATACTTGTGTTGATAATAATAGGGAAGGACTTCTCCCATATCGTTGAGGACAACCCCGAGAACTGGCTTGTCGATCTCCCGCAGCATCTCCGTCGCGCGCTTGACCACCTCCCGATTGGTGCGGCCAGAGAGAATGACCAGCAAAATGCCGTCTACATATTCGGCCAGCTTGAGGGTGTCGCCCACGTTCAGGATGGGTGGAGAATCCACAAAGATGCTTTCATAATACCCCTGCAAATGTGTGAAAAGATCACCGACATGCGCGGCGCTGAGCAGCTGAAAAGGATTGGGCACGGTATGCCCCGCCGAAATGACGTGCAGGCCGGGGAAAGTCGTGGTCTGAATAGCCTGGGTCAGTTCGAGCCCTTCGCCGAGAATCTCTGTGAGTCCATTGGCCTGCTCCAATCCCAGTTTGAAATGCAGGGTGGGACGATTCAAATCGGCATCGATGATCAGATGCGTTTTGCGGGTAGCCAGCGCCGCTGTAATCCCCAGATAGGTCGAAACCGTGGTTTTGCCTTCCCCCGCCACCGCGCTGGTCACCATAAAGATCCGGGGATGCTTGCCATCGCGTGGCGCCTGGATGCGGGAATAAAGCCGGAAAAATTCGGCAAAATAGGGCGATCGTTCACTGTACTCGTGCAGCCCCTTCAGAGAACCATTTCGGATCATTGAACCTCCCTACCTGAGCAATATACGATAGATGAGCATAACCGAGACCAAAGCCAGCAAAGGCAAACCGACCGCGACAGCAATGCGCCGCTGTTTGCGCCGAGTAACATCGATCGTGGATTCGATTTTTGGGATGGCCGCCAGCACCGGCATCATCAGAATGCGCTCGATATCTTCGGTCGTGCGCATGGTGACATCCAGCACCTCACGCAGCAGCACCAGTCCCAATCCGAGTCCCAGTCCCCCCATCAGTGCAAAAATCATCGCCTGTTTGCGCTTGGGCTTGATGCGCTCCAGCGGCCGCTGCGGTTCCGAGAGCAGCTTGAACTTCATCTGGGATTCCTTGACCTGCGCCGATTCCCGGATCTGCGAGCCGCGTGAGGTCTGCAGCAGCATCTCGTAAATTTCCCGGTTAATGGTGACATCACGTTCAAGCTTGGCACGCATCCCATCCTGGGAGGGCCGGCGCCGGACCATGTTATGATGGGTCTGGATGATGCTCGCAAGGATCTCATCGGTGCGCTCCAGCATGGTGATATCGAGACGGATCTCCTCCAGCCGAACCGCACCATCGATGATATTTTGCGGCTGCGCGCTGAGGGCAGCCACCACATGGGATTTCAGCTGAGTGTACAACTCCTGTTTGAGCTGGCCAATCTCTTCATTGAGAAGAATGATCTCGACATCCCGCCAGCCGAATTTCTTCAAGAGTTCACAGACGTCGCCGGTGCGCTTGAGCATGCGCTGACGCAGCTCCTGCGTATCCCGGTCGAGCTGCGCCTGATAGGTCAACGGCAGATCATGGAGCGTCCCCCGGATCAGCTTGCCCATCTGGTCCCGTTTGGACTGCAGATCGATCTCGGTCGAAAGCTTGACCGACTGGATCTCGGCCAGATTGCTTTCGCTGACCTGATTTTCGCTCAAGACCGCGTCGGTTACTCCCTGGTTGAATGCGGCCAGCCGGCTCTCGCTATCATCGAGACGCTTGCGGTAGATCTCCAGCTGTTGCGAACTGAAATTGCTCGCCGCAGAGGTCGTCTGGATCTGGCTCCGCTGGGTTTCGGCGATGGCCATGTGGGTCACCAGTGCGGCCAGGCGATGCGCGCTGTCGGAGGTGGGTCCACGGCCCGAGATCTCGATGAGATTGTAGGCGCGCATGCGCGTGCTGATATGGGCAAGCAGATATTCGATATAGACCTGATGGGCGATCACCACGCGGTCGATCTGCGGATTCTCCGCACTGAACTGGTTGATTTTGGCCCTGAGTTTCGGATCCTGCTGAATATCGAGGCTGTCGAGGATCGACAGCAAAAAGCCCTCACTGGTGATGCGGCGACGAAAAAACTCAACCTCATCATAGTGCGGTGCCCCCGGCACAAAGCGCAGCTGAGCACTGGAGAGGAGTTCGGTATCGATGATCATCACTGTGGCCGAGGATTCAAACACCGGCGTGGTCTTGAGGGCATACACCAGCCCGGCGATGAGCGCCAGCGCGCAGCTAAAGATCACATAATAGCGGCGCCGCCATATCAGCTGTCGCCAGATTTGCCAATCTCGTGTATTAGTGCCAAGTGCCATACGTTGCCTCTTGATTGTCCGCTCAACGCGGCGAGAAAAGATTGTAGGCCAATCCGGTAAGGATGGCCGTGGAAAAGATCATGAAAAAATTCCAGGCCACGCCCTCCCGGAAGACGCGTTTACGGGGCACATAGATGGTATCCCCCGCTTTGACCATGAAGAACGAGGGGGAGCTTGCATCGGCATACTTTTCGACATTCACCCTGGTGACGCTGGAATAGACGCCATCCTTGCGGATCACCCGGACCTCGCTCAGTTTGGCCTGGGCCGTCGGCCCGCCGGCGGTGATCAAGGCCTCGAGGAGATTGAGTTCCTTGTTGAAGGTGATGACCCCCGAGCTGCCGACTTCGCCATAGATAAAGAGCACATTCGGTTGCGACTGCACCGACTGGATTCCCGAACTGGCCGCTCCGCCGACCACAGCGGGGATGTAAACATTGTCCCCCGGCTCGATCGGCGGCAGGAGCTGAAAGCTGCGGTTGCGCAAAATCTCGGTCAAATCCACCGTGATCGTGCGCGGCTCCCCTTCCGCTCCCTTGCGAATGATCAACACGTTGCTGAGATTGGCGGTCTCCAGCGGGCCGCCGGCTTCGGAGATGATATCCCAGAGGTTGGGGATCACCTCAAAGGTATATTTGTTGGGGGTGCGCACATGGCCCATGACATAGACCTTGCGGCTGCCATATTCGGCCACCTTGATCGAGGCACTGGTAATGCGGCGGTTGTAAAGGGAGACGCGCTCGACAATTTCATCCGCCAGCTGCTGAATGGTCAGACCATCGGCCTTGATCGCGCCACCGATCGCCAGATTGATATTCCCGGCGGCGTCTACTTTGGCCGTGACATTCAACTCGGCATCCTGCCAGAAGGTGATTTCGAGCACGTCGTCCTTGCCGATGATATACTCCTGCGCTGTGGCGCCAAGATTGATAACCAGAAGCAAGAGGACCGTTAAAAGGGTACTGAAACGAATATGTGTCATGATGGGACTCCAGATAGACCGGGGTATCAAGGCAAAGTGATGCCATACACCAGGTTGCTGCCGCTCGATCGGCCTTGCAGATCATAAACAAAAACCCGGTAGTAATAGCTGGTATTGGCGGTCAGACCGAGATCGTCATGAGTGGTCGCCGAGATCGAATTGATGATGACAATAGGCGTGCCGGTTCCGTCAATACTGGGCGCGGTGGACCGGAAAATCCGGTAACTGGCAAAAGTAGTAATCCGGCTGACACTCCAGGTCAGCCGCAGCGCGTTGGGCGCACTCGCCGAGGGGGCGGCCAGCAGAACCGCCTCGGGCTGCTCATCCGGCAGCGTCGTGGCCGAAATGGTGTTGCTGGTGCTGATGTTGCCCGCCTGATCGCGGCTGTAGAGCCGGTACCAGTAGGTGGTACTGGCCAGCAGCCCGCTATCCTGGAATTGCGTGGTCGCCCGGGCGGAGATCAAGGCCACCTGGATATCATTGCTGCTGATTGCCGAAGTGCTGCCGCGGAAGAGCCGGTAGTCGGCAAAATCCTTTTCGGTATTCATGCTCCAGCTGAGAAGTATGGCTGAGCTGGTCACATTGAGCGGCGATTGCAGGACCGCCGCCTGTGGCGGCGCATCGATGGCGGTCCGGCCGCTGACCTCATTGCTCCCGGACATCAAGCCGCGCTGGTCACAGACATAAAGGCGGTAAAAGTATTCATGGTCGCTGACCAGCAGAGAGTCGACAAAGTAGTTCGTAGCAGCGGTATTGAAAACCGCCACCAGCCTGGCGCTGGAATCGACCCCGGCCTTGTCATCCCGGAAGAGCTTGTAGAGCGAAAAATCGGCATCGGCATTGGCGGTCCAGGTCAGGCGCAAGGCATCGCTGCGGCTGCTCACTTGTGCCGGATCGGAGAGGATCACCGCTTTGGGGGGATTTTCGATCGTCAGGGTCTGGGCACAGACAAAGCCATCGGCACTGTTGCCGGCAAGATCGGTAAAGGCACCGACGATCGGCACGTCGAACACATCCTTGCTGGGAGGGAGCTTGTAGTCATGGCTGTAGGTGCCATCATTGGCCGCCGCATCTCCATGGGTGCCATCATCGAACAGGCGCAGTGTGCCGATGACCTCCCCCAGGTCAACGCTGGCCGTGCCGTACGGCTCCCGGGTGCGCATGGTAATGCCGATGAGGTCACCGGTGCGGTAGATGGCTTTGTTGGCGCGCAACTCGAGGCTGTAGATGGTCGCTTCGCTGTCGAGGGTGATCTCATCCGCGACGGGAGTGCCGGTCTGGTTGCCCTCGCCATCCAGGAAGGTGGCGTAGACGCGCTTGGGCCCATCCCCCGGAACGATCGTCCAGTTCATTTCCGCCGCATACAATTGCCAGGTCGCCCCGGTCAGAAGCGAGTCCGCGGCGATCATGACGTAGCGTGTCGCCGCAGGCGCGACGAAGTGCAGCTGAACGTCCAGGGAGTGGGTATAGAGCGCGCCTTCATTGATGATGACCGAATAGAGCCCCGGGCGGGCGGAGACCGGTTCAGAGAGTTCGCTCTCGCGGCCCTGGAGATTGCAGGCCAAAATGCGATAGACGTAGCGCTGACCGTTGATAAGGTCGCCATCGGTATAGGCAGTGGCGGCGGAGGAATCGATGATCACCGGGCTCTGATGCGTGCTGTCGTTGCGGGCAATATAGTATTTATTGATCACACCGGCTGGCGCATTCCAGGCGAGGAATACCTTGCGATCCCCCACCTGGGCAGTGAGATGTGTGGGTGCCGCCGGAAAATCCTGGCTGGAGATACGCCGCGGTTCATTGATCTGCTCGCAACCTGCGGCGATGAAGAGCATCAGCCCGAGAGCTAGCGTTGGTGTCGGCTTCATGGGCTGGCCTCCTACAGGGGAATCGTATATGAAATCATAAAGCCGCTGCTTTCAGGCAGGGCCGAACCGGTACCCGGCTGCGCCAGAAATTCGATCTGGCGCAGGTTTTTCGGAAAAACGAAGAGGGCGTCAAGAAGGTTGAGCGCATGCACGCCGGCCGCGGTGTAGATCATGGCCCGGCGCAAGCGGTCCATTTTCTTCCAGTCATCATAGGCGGTGTTCAACCGCTTCCACCCCGCCGCCTCTTTTTCCATGCTGGTGCTGGTCCGGGCATACTGGTCCAGTTCCGATGTGTAAAGGGTGTTGAAGTGCTGGGCGCGGTCATGGGCGTACCCCAGCGCCGCCAGAGAGGAGGCTTCCAGGGCGAAAAAGACCCGGCTCTTGATGATCTGTTCGCTGTACTTCTGGCCCCAGCCGGTCATGACCAGGGAACGGGCTGCGGCCCATTTGCGGGTTTTGGGGGAGAGCAGAAAGGTGATTTTATCGATTTTGCGCGCGCCGAAGTCGATATCGCGCGAAACCGTTTCAAACCCCCGTTTTTCAGCAAAGAGCCGGTAGCGGCCGCTGAGCTGATAGGGGAAGGTGCAGGGGGTTTTGCCGATGATCTCCCCCTCGATCGTAACCGTGGCACCACTGGGGCGGGACTCGATCAGGAAGCCCTTGGCTTCTGCCGGCGTTTCTTGTGCTCCGAGTGTGCCGGGAATGGCTACGGTCAGGAGCAGGAGCCCTACGAGCCGGCGAAGGGGAACACCACGATGCAAGGATTTGAACGTGTGCAGTGTCAGATGTGGCATCTGTTCCTCACATATCAAATCCTTGCATCGTGGTGTTCCCCTTCGCCGGCTC
>DAOQAG010000033.1:32625-45268 GCA_035353815.1 bacterium | reverse complement strand
GGGTACAGTGTCGATCTCTTTGAGCAGACCGGCCAACTGGGCGGCAAGATGAACCAGGTGCACCTTGAGGGCTTCCGCTTCGATACCGGCCCCTCGCTGCTCACCATGCCCTTTGTGCTGGAGGAGCTCTTTGCCGACGCCGGCTTCCGGCGCCGGGAGTTTCTCGAATTCGTGCCGGTCGAGCCGATGTGCCGCTATTTCTTTGCGGACGGCAGCCGTCTTGATGCCAGCAGTGACGCGGCGGCCATGGAGCAGGCCATTACCCTGCTTTCGGAGCGGGACAAGGGCCATTTTGAACGCTTTTTGGCCTACAGCCGCCGCATCTATGACCTCACCGCCGAGGTTTTTCTTTTCACCCCGATCCATGAATGGAAAAAGCTGCTCAACCGTCGTCATCTCGCCGCCCTTGGCGCCCTGCCCTCGATCGACGCCCTGCGCACGGTCCATCGCGGCGTCCAGCGCTTTTTCCACGACGACCGCATCGTCCAGCTCTTCGATCGCTATGCCACCTACAACGGCTCCAACCCCTACCGGGCGCCGGCGACCCTCAACATTATTCCCTATGTCGAGTACGGATTCGGTGCTTTTTACATCAGGGGCGGGATGTACCGCCTGGTCGTGGCGCTGCAGCAGCTGGCCACCATTCTGGGCGTGCGCATTCATACCGGCCAGCCGGTCGAGGAGATCGTGACGCAGCAGGGGCGGGTGGCCGGCGTGCGGGTGGGCGGCCGGCTGCTGCGCACGGATCGGGTGCTCTGCAACGCTGATGTGGTGACCGCCTTCAACCGGCTGCTGCCCGGGTTCGCCGGAGAGCGGCGCAAGCTCAACCGCCTCGAGCCTTCGCTCTCGGGGATGATCTTTCTCTGGGGGGTCAACAAGCGCCATCCCGAGCTGGCCCATCACACTATCTTTTTCTCCGCTGATTACCGCCGCGAATTCAGCCAGATTTTCGGCGAGCTGCGGGCGCCGGAGGACCCCACCGTCTACGTCGCCATCACCAGCCGCGCCGATGCGGCGGATGCTCCTGCAGGAGGAGAGAACTGGTTTGTCCTCGTCAATATGCCCTATCTGCGCCCGGATGCGGCTGAGCCGGATGTCGCCGGGGTGCGCCGGAGCGTGCTCGCCCGGCTGCAACGGGCGGGCCTCGATCCCTCCGCCGCGATCGTTTGCGAGGAGGTCATCACCCCGCGCGACTTACTCGATCGCTATGGCAGCAACGGCGGCAGCATTTACGGCATCTCGAGCAATTCGCGCGCGATGGCCTTTCGCCGCCCGGCCAACCGCAGCCGCGCCGTGCCCGGCCTCTTTTTCGCCGGTGGCTCCAGCCATCCCGGCGGCGGCATCCCCCTGGTACTGCTCTCGGGCCGGATGGCGGCCGGACTGATCGCGGAAACGGAATAAAAAAAACGCAGGGCGGTGTTTATCGGGAGGGAAGTGCAGGAATCAGGATTGAATACAGGAATCGGAGCATCTGGCATGCCAACGGGTAATAAAGCCATCGTCATCGGAGCCGGTTTCGGTGGATTGGCCATCGCCAACCGCCTCCAGGCGCAGGGTCATCAGGTCACTCTCCTGGAAAAGAATCCGAGGGTGGGCGGCCACGGCTATCCCCTCGAGATCGACGGCTACCGCTTCGATATGGGCCCCTCGCTCATCACTGAGCCAGCGCTGCTCGAGGAGATCTTTAGCATGGCCGGCAAACGCCTGGCCGATTATGTTGAGATCCTCCCGCTCGATCCCTATTACCGCATCTATTTTCACGACAATTCCTTCATCGACTATACCGGCGACAGCGAGCGGATGCGCCTCCAGATGGCGCAGTTCAATCCGCGCGATGCCGCCCGCTACGATGCCTTCATCAAGACCTCGCGGGGGATCTACGAGGCGGTCATCGTCGACGGTCTCGGCACTCGTCCCTTCATGGACTGGCGCAGCATGCTCGCCTTCGCACCCCGCGCCCTGCGCCTCAAGGCCGTACTGCCCTCCTACCATTTTTCGGCCCTTTTCTTCAAGGATTTCCGCCACCGCTTCATCTTTTCCTTTCACCCCCTCTTTATCGGCGGCAATCCCTTCCGGGCCCCGGCGGTCTACCAGATGATCCCTTATCTCGAAAAGATCCACGGGGTGCTTTACAGCAAGGGCGGCATGTACAGCCTGGTCCGCGCCCTGGAAAAACTTTTTCTCGAGCAGGGGGGAACCCTCTACACCAGCCGGCCGGCGCAGGAGATCCTGGTGCGCGAGGGCCGCGCGGCCGGCGTCCGCACCAGCGCGGGGGAACTGCCGGCCGATCTCGTCATCTCCAACGCCGATTTCATCCACACCTATCGCGACCTGATCAAGCCGGAGCACCGTAAAAAATGGAGCAACCGGCGGCTGGAGCGCGTCCATTATTCGATGAGCGCCTTCCTCATCTATCTCGGCCTGAAAAAGCGCTTCCCCCAGCTCCTCCATCACACCCTGGTGCTCTCATCCCGCTACCACGGCCTGATCAGCGATATTTTTGACCGCAAGATCGTGCCGGAAGATTTCTCGCTCTATCTGCATACCCCGACCCGCACGGACGATACCATGGCCCCCCCGGGCTGCGAGAGCCTCTACATCCTCGCCCCCGTCGCCAATCTCAGGGGCGGCCAGAACTGGGGCGAACTCGCCGAGCCCTTCGCGCAGCGGATCCTCGACCACCTCGAGCATCATCTCGGGCTGACCGGGCTGCAGGAGAGCATTGCGGTCAAAAGGCTCTTCACTCCGGAGGATTTTCAGCGCAAACAGAATGCGGTCTACGGCAGCGCCTGGGGCGTGGAGCCGCGGCTGACCCAGACCGCTATCCTGAGGCCCCACAACCGCAGCGAGGATGTGCGCGGTCTCTATCTGGTCGGCGCCTCCACCCACCCCGGCGCCGGACTGCCGGGCGTGGTCCTGACCGCGGCCACCACCGATTATGTCATCCAGCGCGACCTGGGGAGGAGCTGATTCCGTGGCGCCTTACTGGCAGGATCTCCAATTGGCCCCTTCCTATAATTATGCCCGGGCGATCACCCATTATTACGCGCGCAGTTTTTATTTTGCCTCGCGCTTTCTTCCCGAGGAGAAACGTTGGGCCACCTGGGCCCTGTATGGCTTTTGCCGCTACGCCGACAATCTCATCGACCTGCAGAGAGCGCGCGGACGGGAAGAGCTGCTCTCCGAACTGGCTTGCCTCTCGAGGGAGATCTCCCTGGCCTACCGCACCGGCGAGTCCGAACACCCCATCCTCAAATGCTTCATCGATACCGCCCGGAGGTATCAGATCCCGGAACGCTACCCCCAGGAGCTGATCAAGGGGGTCGAGATGGACGCCACCTTCAACGGCTACGCAAGCTATGACGACCTCCATCTCTTCGCCTGGCGGGTCGCCGGTGTGGTCGGCCTGATGATGACTTGTCTCCTCGGCTACCAGGATGACAGCGCCTTTCCCTACGCGGAGAAACTGGGCATCGCCATGCAGCTGACCAACATTCTGCGCGATATCCAGGAGGACAAGCAGATGGGCCGGATTTACCTCCCGGCCGACGAGTTGCAGCTGTTCGGGGTGGCACCGGAGGATCTCCTCGCGGAGCGGATGACGCCGCAGCTGCGCGCGTTGATGGAATTTCAGCTCCAGCGCGCTTCCGCCTTTTATGCCGAGGCTGAACCGGGGATCGCCCTGCTCGACCGTCAATCGCGCTTCGCCATCTATACCGCCAGCCGCCTCTACCAGGAGATTTTGAAAAAGATCGTGCAGGCCGGCTATAATCCCTTCGCGGGACGGGCCTTCGTGCCCACCTCGCAAAAGCTGGCCATCCTGCTGCAGGAATATGCGCGCCGGCGCTGACCCTGGCTTCGAGGAGAGGATGCCCCTGATAACCGCCCGTCACAGCAAAACAGCGCTAACCCTCTTTCACCTTTATATCCTGCCGGCGATGCAGCGGCAGTTTCACGCCGTGCATCTCCTCGGCGATGAGCCCGCCTGGCCGGCTCACACTCCCCTCATCATCCTGCCCAACCACAGCAGCTGGTGGGACGGATTCTTCGTGGATCTGCTCAACATCCGCTTGTGGCAGAGGCAGCTCTATGTGATGATGCTCGAAGAACAGCTGCGCAAGCGCCTCTTTTTTCGCCGCCTCGGGGTCTTTTCGATCGATCCGGCCACTCCCGGCGGGGTGCGCAGCTCGCTGCGCTATACCCGGGAGCTGCTCCAGGGCAAAGCGGCGGGGCAGCACGTGCTCTGCCTCTTCCCGCAGGGGGAGCTGCGGCCCTGGCACATCCGGCCGCTCGGCTACAAACCCGGGCTGATCTGGCTGCTGCAGCACCTCGAGAGCCCGGTCTGCCTGGTCCAGCTCGGTATCCGCATCGAGTTTCTGCAGCAGCAGCGGCCGGAGGTCTTTTTTGAATTCTCGCAGCCGCTGCCGTGGTCGGGCGCGGAGAACCCTCTCCCGGAGTGGGGGGAAGCCCACGCCGCCCTGCTCGAGCGCCTCAGCCGCCGCATCGTTGCCGGGGAGGAGGGACGGATTCTGCTGCGAGGCCGGCGCTCGATCGATGCACGCTGGCAGCGCTGGCGCGGACTTCTGCGGAGGAAGGCCCAATGAGCGGAGTGATTATCGCCCTTTATCTTCTGCTCGGGATGATCTTTCTGGTGAGCCTCTTCAACACCCTGACGGCGCCCCTGGTCCGCAACGGCCCGCAGCCGCGCCGCACCCCCAGAGTCTCGCTGCTCGTCCCCGCCCGCGATGAGGAGCGCACCATCGCCCGCTCCCTGGAGAGCCTCCGCGGCCAGGAGTATCCCGACCTCGAGATCATCGTCCTCGACGACCACTCCCGCGACCGGACCGCTGCCATGGTGCGCGATCAGGCCGCGCTCGACCCGCGCATCCGGCTGCTGCAGGGTGAGGCGCTGCCGCCGGGATGGACCGGAAAGAACTGGGCCTGCCACCAGCTCAGCCGCGCCGCATCCGGCGAGATCCTCCTCTTCACCGACGCCGACAATTTTCACGCCCCCTTCGCTGTTGCCCGCAGCGTCGGCTGGATCGAAAAACTCGACCTCGATCTCTTCTCCGCCTTTCCGCAGCAGATCACCATGAGCTGGGCGGAAAAACTGGTCGTGCCGATCTTCGATCTCTTTGTCTACAGCCTGCTCCCGCTTTGGCTGACCTTGTACAGCCATTTCCCCTCGCTCTCGGCGGCCAACGGCCAGTGGCTGGCCTTCACCCGCCGGGGCTATGCGCAGTCGGGCGGCCACGCCGCCGTGCGCAGCCACATCGTCGAGGATACCGCCTTGAGCCGCCGCGCCAAGCAGCTCGGCCTCCGCACCCTCACCGCCTCGGGCCGGGACGCCGTTTTCGGCCGCATGTACACCAGCCCGGCCGAGGTCGGACTCGGTTTCGCCAAGAATGCCTTCGGACTGATGAATTTCAAGGCCATTCCCTATTTCCTTTTCATGGGCCTGCTCTTTTTCATTTTCGTCCTCCCCTATCTGCTGTTGCTCTTCCCGACGCTGCGGATGTGGGCCCTGCCGGCAGTGGGGGTGAACATCCTGCTGCGCCTGCTCGTGGCGGTCCGCTTCGGCCAGCCGCTCGTTTACAGCGTAATCCTCCATCCTCTCAGCATCCTGGCCACTATCCTGGTCGGGCTGGCCTCTTTTTACTATTACCTGAAAGGGGATATTTCCTGGAAGGGGAGGGCGGTCCGGTTGCGCGGAGCCGCGGAGAAGGAGGGAGAGCGCCATGCGTGACCGCAAGGGTGGCGCCGCGGCGCAGGGTGAGAGAGGTCTCCCGCCCGGTGGCCGGGTATTCCGGGAACACGGGGAGGGCCTCGCCATTTTTCTGCTCTATTTCCTGCTCGCCGCCGGGGGGCTGTGGAATCTGCTGGGCTGGTTTCAGGAGCTGATGCGTCTGTTGGCCGCGCCCTTGCTCATCGCCCTGGCGATCCTGCTGGCCGCCATCCATGCCCGCCGTCAGGCGGCGCCACGGCGGGCGCTGCTCTCTTACGCCGGTGTGGTGGTCTCCTCGTTTCTCCTGGAATGGCTCGGGGTGACGACCGGCAAGGTTTTCGGGCCGTACCGGTATGGGGAGGTACTGCAGCCGCAGCTCTTCGGAGTGCCGCTGGCGATCGGCTTCGCCTGGCTGGGAATGCTGATCTCCGCTGCGGCGGTCGCGGACGGGCTGATGCAGCGCCTGCCCGGGCGCTCGCCCTGGGTGCAGGTGGTCTTCACGGCCGTGTTAATGCTGGTCTTCGACGCCGTGATGGAACCGGCCGCGGTCCGGCTCGACTACTGGCAGTGGCAGGGGAATCTCATTCCGCCGCAAAATTATGTCGCCTGGTTCCTTTTTTCGCTGTTCTATTCGGCTGCGGCCTGGAGGCTGGGGCTGTTCCGCAACGGGCTGCCCGCTTTTTGCCGCCACGCCTGGCTCGCGCAGCTCTTTTATTTCCTGCTGGTCCGCCTCGGCCATCCCCGCTAGTACCGTTCCGCGTCTCACCCTCCGACAGCGGGCTTCCGATTAATGAACTCCACCACTACCGAGCCTGCGTACGGCTGCGGTATCCCCGGCTGCCGCGCAGGCGGTAAGGGCACTGCTGCGGGTGTCCGGGTCACGCGGATCAAGCTGCAGGCTTTTCAGATAGCACTCGGCCGCCCGCGCGTACTGTTGCCGCGCGAAATAGGCATACCCCAGATTTTTCCACGCCCCTGCGTTCTGGGGGAACAAGAGGGTGGCCTTGTTGAGCCAGTAGATCGCGGAGTCGATCTCGGCCGGGCGGTGGTCGAGCCGCAAGGTGCCGAGGTTATAGGCCACATTGGGCCAGCGGGGATTGATCTCGTAAAGGCGACGGTAATAGTAGAGCGAGCTGTCGATGTCGTTTCTCAGCTTGTTGCTGTTATCGGCCAGCATGGCCAGGGCCCGGCCGTAGCGGGGATGGATGCGAATGGCGCGATGGAGGTACACAAAGGCCGAATCGATCAGCGCTTTTTTGAGCCGGGGGTCCGGAGTTGCCGCCTGGCGCACGATCAGCCAGTCGGCGGCCGACGCATTGGCGGAGGCGCTGTGGGCTGAGATCCTGACATCAGTGGTGGTGAGGGTGTAATTGTCCTTCCAGACGGGATTGCGCGCGATGGTTTGGGCGGCAAAGAGCATCGCGATGAGGAGCACCGCCACGGCGATGGCCGCGTGCGCCATTTTTCTCTGCAGAGCGGCGCCGGTGACCGCCAGCACCAGACAGAATCCGATCGAAGGCGTGAACAGAAAGCGTTCAGCCATGAAGGTGCCGACGGGAAATAATAGATTGCTCACCAGGGCCAGAGCAAGAAGATAAAAGCTCACTCCGAAGGCGGCGAGGTTGCGCTTGCGCAGGAAGAGGAGCGCGAAAAGAAACAGTCCGGCATAGAGCAGCAGAGAGGCCAGAACGTGCCAATCGCTCCAGCCCGTCAGCGCGATGTGATAGGGATAATAGTCATACGTGAGCGGATGCGGAAAGACCAGCAGGCGCAGATAGATGCCGAGTGTCAGGGTGATGGTCGCCCATTTTTGCGCGGCTGTGGCTTCGAGAAAGGGATTGTTGAGCAGCTCCAGCGTCTGCGGGGAAGCAAATCCCAGGACCGCATAGCGGAGTGCAAGAAAGAGCACGGCGGCAAGGGCCAGGCTTGCCATGACCCGGTTAACCTGGCGGCGCGGCAGTCTGGTCATCCATAAGGAGAGGGGGATGATGGCCACGAAGGCGATGGCGCTCTCCTTGCTCAGCAGCCCCAGGAACAGGGCCGCGCCGCTGAGGGCGAGCCAACGCGGATGCGGCGTATCGCCGTAGCGGAGGGCTGCGTACCATGCCGCCAGCCCGCCAAGGAGGGCCAGGATCTCGTCACAGCTCTTGATGTTGGCCACCACCTCGGTGTGGACCGGGTGCACCGCGAAGAGGAGGACGGTGACGAAGGGAAGAGTCAGGTACCAGGGCTGCCCTTCTGGCGGCCCGACCATTCGTCGTAAAACCGCATAGAGCAGCAGGCAGGCGATTGCGTAGAGCATCACCGTGACGAGGTGAAAGAGGGCAGGCTGAGCTCCGAAGAATTCGTACAGGATCGCAAAGAGGATCAGGGAGAGCGGCCGGTAACGCCCGCCGGTCAGGTAGCGTGTATCCTCCTGCAGATAGCCCCGCAGGCTGTCGTGGCTCAGGAGGTCGGGGATGCTGCTGAGGCCGGCGCGGGTGAACGAGTTTTCGGTGATGACCATGCGGTCATCGAGCACAAAGTCATGCCCGAGGGTGTTGGCGTAGAGCATAAAGGCCAACAGGGCCAGCGCCAGCCATGGAAGCAGGGCGCGCCAGTCGTGTTTTGTCGGCCGGATGGCGGCCGGTTTGTTCTTCCGCCGGTTTTTCTTGCCCATAAGAGATCCCTGGTTTTTGATCCGTCCTCTCGTCTCCATCCTCGCAACTGCGCTAACGCAGTACCACCGCCTTGCGCACCGCCCGCCAATCCCCCGCCTGCAGAGTGACCAGATAGAGACCGTTGGCCACGCCCTCGGCCTGCCAGTGCACCTCGTGTTGCCCCGCCGGCAAGCGGCCCTCGACCAGCGCGGCCACCTCGGCGCCGGCGATATTGCAGATTCGCAGCGAAACCTCTTCCGCCGCAGGCAGCCGGAAGCTGATCGTCGTCTCCGGATTAAAGGGATTGGGATAATTTTGCAGCAGTTCCGGGCGCTCCGGCAGCCATCCGGCCTCCGTTGAGCGCACCCCGGAGGTCTTGTCGCGCAGCTGGTTCTCGGGTTCTTCACCGGCATCGGCAAATTTCCACTCCGATCCCTGCTTGAAGAGGATGGTGTTGCGGTTGTCGATCAGCTGGGCGTCAAAGGCGATGCCCCTGGTGTAATCGTAGGCGTGCATTTCGACCGCGAACAGGTTTTCACCGCTGCGCAGGTAGTTCAGGCCATTGGCGGCATTGATCACCACCATCTTGTTCATGTTCGTCCCCAGGGCTGTGGAAGCGGGCGTTGCAGCGGAGATCTCCTCATCCGCCGACATGTTGATGCGTTCGATCTCGTGGCCGTTGAGGTAGACCACAGCCCCGTCGCGGCCTTTGACCAGCAGGCCCAGTCCGGTCAGGGCGGAGGCATCGGCGATAGTGAAGCTCTTTCGCAAATAGAGCGTTTGCACCAGGCTGCAGGGGGTCTTGAGGCCGCTGCTGGTGCCGTAGCCGATGGGGCCGGCGCCGGATTTCCATCCGGTATCCTCATACTTTTCCTCTTTCCAGTTGAGGAGGATTTTGGACGTATCGAAATCGACCGCGACGGCAAAGGAGGCCGGCATCATATTGCCGCGGAGATCGGCGGCCCGGAAGTAATAGAGGTAGCTCTGGCCGTGATCGCCGCTGAGCGTGACGGCATGTTTGCGCTGCCCGGTGGTGGTGCAGGTGTATTCCATCCGGTCCCAGCTCTGGTCCTGGCTGCTGTAGCGGACAGTGGCGTAGGTGTCGGTTTCAAACGCCAGGGTGATTTCGCGGGAATAGCTGGTTTGCGGCGAATCCGGAAATTTGGTGAAAACCGGCGGCCGGGCATCGTCGTAGGGGCTCCAGGCGTCGAAGCTGTCGATGGCCGCGATCAGCCGTTCGGCGATCTTGTGGTGGGTCGCGACGTTGGGGTGGCCGTCATAGACATAGCCGCCGTCATAATAGGGATAAAAGGTGTAGAACACATCCGCGTTGCCGGCGGCGTTTTCCTCGGCGACGATCTCGGCGATGACCTGCTGCAGCCACTCGACGTGCGGACCGACGGCCAGCATTTTAACCCCGGGATAGAGGTCGCGCAGGGTGGTGAGGAATTTGTGGTACTCGGATTTGTACAGGTTGCGGTTGCTTTCGCTGATCGCGCCGTTCCAGCCGCCGAATCCCGAATAATCGTTCAGCCCCAGGCCGATGACCACAAGGTTGGGCACCCAGCCTGAGAAATCCCAGGGCGGCGTGGCAGTGAAGGTATGGGTCTGGCTAAAGACCGCCGGCAGGCTGCCGGAGCGCGAGCCTTGCCAGTCCATGACCATGCCGTAGCCGGAACGGCTGGTCATCATGTACTCGGCGCCGAAATGGCGCGCGGTGATGGGCCCAAAGCCCTCATTGATGTTGGTGATCGGGGCGTCCTCGGCGGGCTTGTCGGATTTGGTATAGAGGTTGCCCGAGGCACTGGTGTAGGAATCGCCGACGAATTCGATGCGGCGCTCAGGCCGCGCCGGGGGCGGCAGCAGTCCCTTGCCGTCATCCAGGACAAAGCCGTTGAAGGTGAATTTGGCCCAGGTGGTCTCGTTGCGTTTTTCGATGCGGATGGAATGGCGTCCCGGGGCGAGGCCGGCGGCGACGGGATAGGTGGTGAGATCGCTACTGGCGGGATGGAGGACCAGGGTGTCCGCGCCGTCGATGATGATATTGTAATAGCAGAAATTATCCTTCATCCGGACGCCGATGCTGGTGCCCTCGAATTCAGCGCAGAGGTAGACGCCGGGCCAGGAATGGGCGGGGGCGAGAGGATCGCTGAAATCCCAGCGGCCGGAGTACTGGATGTTGGGATCGTTGGCGGGGATGTCGACCGCGGCGAGGGCGGCAGACAGCAGCACGAATACAAGGATGCAAACGAAATTGGTGATAGCCAGTTTTTTCATCCTGTAACTTCCTTCGCATAAGAATGAGTAGATAGGTCTCTCCGAAAATCAGATCGATCGGCCATGCTGCCAGGGGATTGATTTCATCATAGAAAGGATTCTTCAAGGGCTCGTTTCAGGCGGTTCTCATTCCAAAATCAGGTCATCAGGCGAATAGAACAATATCCCAGGCACGCGGCTGAGGGCCTGGTCAGCGCTGGCGATCGATTTGATTCGCAGCCGCATGGCCAAGGCCACGAACAATGCGTCGTTGGTGAGCAAGCCAGTGTGCCTTTGCACGGCAAGGGCGGTGATAAAATCCTCGCGTTGCAGAGACTCCAATCTCAGTCCCATGCTGAGCAGATCCCTGAGAAGGCCTTCGTAGCGGAGCAAGGCCATGGCCCTTTTGGGCTGTTCACTCAGCTGCCGGGCCGGGTTGGTAGTGGTGATCCAGTTGTTGTCGCGCGCTTCGGCGACCATCAGAATGTGCATCACCTCTGCAAGAATGTTGTCTGCGATATAGCCGATAACCTGATCCTCGGCGCATCGCCGCAACAGCTGCATGCACTGCTGCGATTGCTGCTGGAGGGCATAGAGAAAGATGTTGGCATCCAGCAGCACCATTTCATTCGCAGCTATTTTATTCAGGTTCATTGTTCGTAATACTCCTCTGCGACGATTTGCCGGATTACTGTGCCCGAAATTTGGAACGGCCTGGAGCAAAAGCTCTCCACCGCAGCGATGCGGAGATCACGTTGCCGGGGGCCGCCCTGCAGATATCCCCGCAGCGCATCTTGCAGGATATCGCTGATCGAGCGCTCCTCCCGGGCTGAACGCTTTTTGAGCTGCTGCACCAGTTCCTCGTCCAACACGGTGCCGATCTTGGTCTTCATAGCTTACCTCTTAATAATGTTCAACCAGGGCGTCAGCATTAGTGTCTTCCCGATATCAGGTTGGTAAAATATAAAGAACAATCTAACTAATGTCAAGATGTTAAATAGATATCAAGAAATTGTCAAGAAATAGGCAGGAGCCAAACGTCGCGGGGCAGCCGCTCTGCTATTGGCGCTTGCTTTTCTGGCACATTCTTGATATCTTTATTTTAATGCCCGGATACTGAAACCATCGACTCCACCTCTTCCGGAGAGCGGCGCCATGACGGTTGAGAAAGCACAGACGCTCATCGCAATGAGCTGCTACATGGCCCTGGTCATCCTCATCGGCGTCTATTATGCCCGGCGCGCCAACAGCAGCAGCAAGAACTTTTTCATCGGTGACCGGTCGATCGGACCCTGGGTCACCGCCTTCAGCGCCGAGGCCTCGGACATGAGCGGCTGGCTGCTGATGGGCCTGCCGGGCCTCGCCTACTGGTTCGGCTTGAGCGATGCCTTCTGGACCGCGATCGGTCTTGCCGTCGGCACCTGGCTTAACTGGTTGCTCGTCGCCCGGAGGCTCCGCACCTATTCCGTGCTTGCCGGCGACGCCATCACTATCCCGGACTTTCTCAGCAACCGCTTCCGGGAACAGCGCCGCCTCCTGATGACCACCGCGGCCCTCTTCATCCTGATCTTTTTTACGGTCTACGCGGCGAGCTGTTTTGTGACCGTGGGTAAACTCTTCAGTGCGATCTTCGGCCTGCCCTATCCGGGCATGATGATTCTGGGCGCTGTTTTCGTTCTCTCTTACGTGGTGATCGGGGGCTTTCTGGCGGAAACGGCCTCCGATTTCATGCAGGCGGTCGTGATGATTTTCGCCCTGGCGGTCATCACCGTGACCGGGATTCACGCCGCCGGCGGACTCGCCCCGGTGGCGGAACATATCCGCACCATCCCCGGCTTTTTCGAGTTTTTTGGCATGGCCCGGCCGCTGCTCTCCGGCGGCGTGCAGGAGACCACCGCCACCGGGGCGCCGCTCTTCGGCCCGGCCGTCCCGTATGGCTGGCTGGCCGTTCTCTCGACGCTCTCCTGGGGTCTGGGTTATTTCGGCATGCCGCATGTGTTGACCCGCTTCATGGCCATCCGGA
>DAOQAG010000033.1:30728-32525 GCA_035353815.1 bacterium | reverse complement strand
GCGGTGGTGGCCGTCTCGCTGCTCTCCCCGGCGGCCGCGCCGGAGATCGCCGCTGAGTTCGACCGGGCCAAGGCCCAGGCAGCCGCGCGGGATCAGCTATAAGCGGCGCAACCGGGGGCCGGATAGTAAGCGGCCCCGGCAGTTGCTGTTCGCAAAAAATCGCTCCCCATTCACATGAGGAATGGTGATGAAAAAACGCTCCCTAGTACTCCTGCTTATGCTGCTGGCGGCCACCTCCCTGGCTGCACGCGTGGGGGAGATCCTCCGGACCATCCCTTGCCCCGGGACCTGTCCAACCGGCCTCGCTTACGACGGCAAGGCCCTCTGGGTCGCCGATGCCCACACCGACCGGCTCTACCGCATCGATCCCCGTAATGGCCAGCTCCTCGGCAGCCTGGAGGCGCCCGGCTACCATCCCGAGGGCCTCGCCTGGGACGGCACCCACCTCTGGCATGCCGATGCCGGTGAGAAATATCTCTATCGCATCGACCCGGCCAACGGCCGTGCCGAAACCATCCTCGAATCCAACAGCCCCAATCCGCGGGATATCGCCTGGGACGGCCGGGATCTCTGGATGATCGACCACAAGAGCGATGCGGTGTTCCGGGTCTCGCCCATCGACGGCATGATGATCCAGACCTTCCCCTCGCCCGCCGCCGAGCCGACCGGCATCACCTACGACGGCCGCTATCTCTGGATCGCCGACCGCGGCACCGATCGCATCTACCTCGTCAATCCCGCCGACGGCCTCTGCCTCTCCTCGCTGCGCGCACCCGGCCCCTTCCCTTACGGCCTCGCCTGGGCGGAGGGAACCCTCTGGTGCGCGGATTACGAGAACCGCGAAATTTATCAGATCGAGGTGCTCAGCGACGAGATCATGACCCGCTGGGAGAAGAAGGAACTCAACCTGACCTTTCTCAAGGAGTTCCGCAATTACGGCCCCGGAACCGTGACCCGCCTCGATATCTATCTGCCCATCCCCGAGAGCCGCGACAACCAGAGGCTGCTGCAGCCGGCCGCTTTCGAACCCGGGGCGGACGAAATCATCAGCGACCGCTGGGGGCAAAAGCTCGCCCATTTCCGCTATGAGAACCTCAAGAGCGGCGCCGTGGTCAAGCCCTCCTGGAGCGTCCCGGCCGAGGTCTACAGCGTCGAGTATTTCATCTATCCCGATCGCGTCGGTCCGCTCAGCGCCATTCCGGCGGAGATCCGGGAAAAATACCTCGCGGACGGCGACAAGTACCAGATCCAGGACCCCTTCATCCAGGCCCTGGCCCATCAAATTGCCGGGACGGAGCAGAATCCCTACTGGATCGCCCGCCGCGTCTTTGAATATCTGACCGAGAATCTCAGTTACAATCTTAAACCGGTGGGCGGATGGAACCCGGCGCCGACGGTGCTGCGGCGCGGCACCGCCTCCTGCTCCGAATATACCTATTCCATGATCGCCCTGTGCCGCGCCCTCGGCGTGCCGGTGCGCTACGCCGGGGCAGTGAGCCTGCGTGGCGATGACGCCAGCGTCGATGATGTCTTTCACCGCTGGACCGAGGTCTGGCTGCCGCCGTACGGCTGGATCCCCTTCGACGCCAACAAGGGCGACGCCGACACCCCGGGCGGCAAGGTTCTCGGCATCGGCAACATCGCCAACCGCTATATCATCACCACCGAGAACGGCGGCGGCGACCTGTTCCTCTGGTTCGGCTACAATTATGGCTTCTCCTGGAGCTCGGAAGGCAAATGCCGCATCGCCGAGGAGAGCTATGGTCTCTGGTCGCCGCGCGGCGAAAAAAAGCTTTT
>DAOQAG010000033.1:0-30628 GCA_035353815.1 bacterium | reverse complement strand
GCATCGCCGAGGAGAGCTATGGTCTCTGGTCGCCGCGCGGCGAAAAAAAGCTTTTTCGGCCGTTGTGACAAATCCCGGCAAGGCCGCCCGGCGGCGGGTGGGCGCCAGAAGAAGGCCGCCCGGGTGCGGGTGGGCGCCAGAAGAGGACCACGGGTGGGCGCCAGAAGAACCGGGCCGCATAACGGCGGATGGCTGGAGCGAACCGGCCGACCGGCCGAGTTCAGAGAGCGGGGCTACAGGTTGAGACAACCAGACAACGATCTGAAAGGAAAGACCAGATGCTGAAACAAATCACCGCCGGCGATCTCGTGATCTCCCCCTTTGATCTCCTCGACAAGAGCTGGGCCCTGCTGGTCGCCGGGAGCGAGCATCCCAATCCCATGACCGTCTCCTGGGGCGGCTTCGGCACGCTCTGGAACAAGCCCATGGTCACCGTCTATGTGCGCCCGACCCGCTTCACCTGGCAGCTGCTCAACGCGCACCCCGAGTTCACCCTCAATGTCATGCCGGCCCAGTTTCATGGCGCCCTCAATTACTGCGGAGCGCACAGCGGACGCGACGTGAATAAATGGGAAAAGGCCGGACTCCGGCCCCTGGAGAGCACAACCATCGCTGTGCCGCGCGTCGCCGAGGCCGCCCTCTCCTTCGAGTGCCGCCTCATGGCCTGGCAGGATTTCCAGCCGGAGCACTTTATGCAGCCCGGGATCGAGGGCCAATACCCCCGCAAGGATTATCATCGCATTTTCTGGAGCGAACCCCTGGCGATCTGGATCGATGAGAGCTGGGAACCAGCTGCGGCGGGTGCAAGATGATCTTCCGGACCAGACGATTGCGGGGGTGGATCACCCTCCTCCCGCGCCTGGGGGCCATGCTTCTCGCCCTGGCTCTACCGGTCTACGCCGTTGCAGCCGAGGCGCCAGTGCTCCTGGTCTCCCCCGAACATCCTGCGGCCGGGAGCCGCTTCCGGGTGATCGCGGCCGCTGAAGCCGGCATCGAGCAGGCCCGCATCATTGTTGCAGGACCCGGGGGCGAGTTGCACCTGCTCGGGGAGCGCAGCGGCGATGGCCCGCCCTGGTGGCGCTGCGCCGAATTCTCGGCCGGTCCTGCCGGCGCCTGCCACATCGCCCTGAAAGAGGGCCGGCATGAAATCGCCAGCCTGGACATTACGATCGCCGCCAAACCCGCCGCACCGCCAAAACCGGAGGGCGGGATCTGGGCGAACCGCCGCCGCTGGGGGCGCGAGACCGAGCTGCTCTACGCGGCCTGGATCAACGGCCTTTTCAGCGGGGCCGCCGAAGGGACCTCCTGGAAAAGCCTGCATGCGGTGACACAGCGGCCGGAGGCGAACCTGCTCTACAATCACCTCGGACTCGGGGAGGATGATCCCGCGAGTGCGGTGCGGGTGATCATGGAGCCCGATTGCGCCGACAATCCCTTTTTCCTGCGCGCCTGGTTCAGCTGGAAACTCGGCCTGCCTTTCGGGTTCCACGAGGCGGGCCGCGGCACCCTCCGGCAGCCGCCGCATACGGCGCGCTGGATTACCAACGCCCGCGCCGCCTCGAGCGCCCACCCCGTGCGCGCCTTCAATACCTTCCTGCGCGAGGTGATGAACACCATCCACTCCGGCACGGCGCGCACGCGCCTCGAGGACGATACCTCCGATTACTATCCCCTCGATCTGACCCGCGCCGCCCTGCGCCCCGGCGCGGTTTTCGCCGACCCTTATGGCCATACCTTTGTGCTGGTACGCTGGGTCGCTCAGAGCGGCGATACGCCGGGGGTGCTGCTGGCGGTCGATGCCCAGCCCGACGGGACGGTGCAGATCAAACGTTTCTGGAAGGGCAATTTTCTCTTCACGACCAGCGGCGTGATCGGCGAGCCGGGATTCAAGGCCTTCCGGCCCATCGTCATCGAGAAGGGTCAGCCGCGACTGTTGAGCAACCGCGAGATCGCCGCTCATCCCGGCTACGGGCACCTCTCCCTCGTCCAGAAGGGGATGGCCAGTCCGGTCTTTTACGACACCATGGCGCGGCTGATCAATCCCAAACCCCTCGATCCGGAAACGGCCGTGCTCGATCTCATCACCGCCTTGCAGGAGCAGCTCAACGTCCGCGTCGAGTCGGTGGGCAACGGCGAGGCCTGGATGCAGGCCCACCCCGGCGCCGTGATCGCCATGCCCATGAATACCTCCGGTCTCTTTCAGGCCGGCGGACTCTGGGAGGACTATTCCACCCCGAATCGCGACCTGCGCGTCCTGATCGCCATCGATGCGCTCCTCGAGTTTCCGGCACGGATCGTCCGTTCGCCCGGCGACTACAAGCTCTCGAAATGGAAGAGTGCTGAAAAGGTGAAGCAGGAGCTGGAGGCGCTGATCGCTGCAGAGACGCGAAAACGGACCATTACCTATACGCACGCGAATGGCGCCAAACAGGTGCTCACCCTCGCCGAAATCATCCAGCGCCGCGAGGCGTTCGAGATGGGCTATAATCCCAATGACGGGGTCGAGATCCGCTGGGGCGCCGCGGCGGGAAGCGAGGAGATCAAAAGCTGCAAGCGGCGCGCTCCGGCTGCGCAGCTGGAGCAGATGCGCAAGCTGCGTCCCTGGTTCCAGAAACGGCTCCATCCGCCGACATGAGCAGTGGCAAAGAGAATAGCGGCCGCCTGCGTGACGCCGAGGCGGCCCTAAGCCGGGACGAACAGCGCGTGCGCCGGCTGCTCCAGGCCGCGGTGGATTACATCTACACCGTGCGCGTCGAGCACGGCCGGGCCGTCGCGACCCTGCATGGCCCCGGATGTGTGCTGGTGACCGGCTATACGCCAGAGGAGTATCTCGCCGATCCCTCGCTGTGGATCCGGATGGTCCCGGAGGAGGACCGGCCGGCGGTGCAAGCCCAGGCGGAGGCCGCTCTGCGCGGCGATTCGACGCCGCCGATTGAACACCGCATCATCCATGCCGATGGATCCACGCGTTGGGTCAAATCGGTGGTGGTCGCCCATCGCAATGACCAGGACGAGGTGACCGAGTATGACGGCCTGATCAACGACATCACCGCCCGCAAGGAGGCGGAAGAGCTGACCATCCGCCAGCAGGCGCAGCTGATCCAGGCGGACAAGATGGCGACACTCGGCACGCTGGTCTCGGGCGTCGCCCACGAGATCAACAATCCCAACAATTTCATCCTGCTCAATGCCAAGCTGATTGCCAAGGCCTGGAAAGACCTGCTGCCGGCCATGCAGCACTATTCGGAACATGAGGGCGATTTTCGCATCGTCGGCATGCCCTACTCCAAGGCCATCACCGAGATTCCCGCACTGACCCAGGCGATCGTCGACGGCACTGTACGTATCCAGAAAATCGTCCAGAACCTCAAGGATTTTGCCCGCAGCGATCCCGGAGAGCTTAACCAAAAGATCTCCATCAATGCCGTCGTCGAGGCGGCGATGATGATCGTCGCCAACCTGGTGCGCAAATCGACCGACCGGTTCACGGTGGATCTGGGAAGCGAAATACCGCCGCTGCGCGGCAATTTCCAGCAGCTCGAACAGGTGGTGATCAACCTCCTCACCAATGCTTGCCAGGCGCTGGCCAGCCGTGAACAAGGCATCACGGTGCGCACCCGCCACGACCGGGCCCGCCACCGCGCGGTGATTGAAGTCGCTGACACGGGCGCCGGCATCGATCCCGAACAGGCCAGGTACATCTTTGATCCCTTTTATACGACACGGCGCGACATCGGCGGCACCGGGCTTGGCCTGGCGATCTCCTACAATATGGTCAAGCGCCATGGCGGTGAGCTGCTTTTTACATCCATACCCGGCGAGGGGACGGTGTTCGGCGTCGTCCTGCCCCTGCCCTGATCCGCCTGTAAGGAGGCGTGCCCATGAGCGATACGCTCTACCCCGAATATCCCGTACTGCTCGTCGACGACGAGGAGGAATTCCTGCGTAGCGCCGGCTATACCTTGATCTCCGAAGGTATCACGCATGTCGAGACCTGCCAGGATAGCCGCCAGGTCATGGAGCGGCTAGCGCGGCAGAGCTATGCGGTGATCATTCTCGACATGATGATGCCGCATTTGTCCGGGGAGGAGCTGCTCCGTCTGATCGTCCGCGACTATCCGGATGTTCCGGTGGTCATCATCACGGCGATCAACGAGGTGGAGTGGGTCGTCAAGACCATCAAGGCCGGGGCCTTTGATTATGTGGTCAAGCCGGTTGATGATGCCCGTCTGCTGACGGTGGTGGTGCGCGCCTTGCAGCTGCGCGAGGTCCGCGACGAGAACCTCAAGCTCAAGCAGTACCTGCTCTCGGCACGGCTGGAGCATCCCGAGAAATTTACATCCATCATCACCGAGAGTCCGGCGATGCGCGGGATTTTTCAGTACATCGAGACCATCGCCCGCACGCCCCTTCCGGTTCTGGTCACCGGCGAGACCGGCACGGGCAAGGAGCTGATCGCCCGCGTCCTGCACGAGCTCAGCGGACGCCGCGGCGAGTTTGTTGCTCTCAATGTGGCGGGGGTAGACGATCATTTCTTTTCCGACACTCTCTTCGGCCACACCCGCGGGGCCTTCACCGGGGCCGACCGCGAACGCAAGGGCTTGATCGAGCAAGCCGCCGGCGGCACGCTCTTCCTCGATGAGATCGGCGACCTCAGCCTCGAGTCCCAGGTCAAGCTGCTGCGGCTGCTGCAGGAGGGGGAGTACTATCCCCTCGGTGCGGATGCTGCGAAATCCTCGGACGCGCGCGTGGTGGTCGCCACCCTGCGCGACATTGACGATCTGCAAAAGAGCGACCATTTTCGCAAGGATCTCTATTACCGACTCAACTCCCATCACATCGCCCTGCCGCCCCTGCGCCAGCGGCGCGAGGATATCCCGCTGCTGGTCGACCATTTCCTGCGGCAGGCGGAGAGCAGGCTCGAGAGGCGCAGGATCACGCCGCCGAAGGAGCTTTACGCCCTGCTCGCCCATTATGCCTTTCCCGGCAACATCCGCGAGCTGGAGGGGATGATCTATGATGCCGTCAGCCGCCACAAGGGGGGCGTCTTATCGCTTGAGAGCTTCCGCCGGGTGGTCGATCCCGGCCGGCCGGAGGGGGAGGTGCGGCCGCCCGCAGTGGAGGAGCCGGCGGCGGAGGGATTGATCGCTTTCGGGGAGACCCTGCCCACCTTGCGGCAGGCGGAGCGCGTCCTGATCGCCGAAGCGCTGCGGCGGGCGGAGAATAATCAGGGGATCGCCGCGGGGATGCTGGGATTGACGCGCCGTGCCCTCAATAACCGTTTGCAGCGCGAAAAATAGCTGCCGAACTCGTCGCCGCCTGCACCCGCATTTCACTCCCGTTCTGCCCCGTATTCTTCCGTTCTGGCCGCCGGACTCGTCGCAGCCTGCACCCGCATTTCACTCCCGTTCTGCCCCGTATTCTTCCGTTCTGGCCGCCGGGCCTGCCACGGATGCGCCGGTCCGGCGATCTGTGGCACCAGCCTAACCTGCAATAAATCAAGTGAATAGTCCTGCACAAAAGCTGCGGCCTGCAAAAATGTGGCACCCCTTTACTGCCTCCCCTGGAAGATGTCCACGACACAAAAGATTGATAAAATGGAATTTATGATTTTTCCCCCATTTTGGCATGCTGCTTGCTAATAGCTGGCCCGAAGGGCGGCAGCGCGCCGTTCTTACCCTGTAGTCCCTCAAATGAATTCCAAGGAGGCAGATATGAAAAAGCTCATGATGATCATGCTGGTGGTTGGTCTGATGGCGGGATTCAGCTACGCCGCGGACAATTCGGATACGCTCAGTGCGGCCAGGCTGGCCTATGCGGTCGAGAATTACAAACTGGCCTTAAAGTCGGAGAATCCCGGCGTGCGTTCCAGCGCTCTCTACATGCTGGCGCTGATCAAATCCAGATACCCCGAGACTCAGGTCGCTGAGGTCAAGGGCGAGCTGGGCAAGCTCAGCCGCAAGGATGAGGATCCCCTGGTGCGGCTCCATGCCAACCTGATCCTCAGCTATTTCCGCAGTGACAGCCTGATGGCCAAGATCAAGGTGGAAGATCCCCAGGCTCCAGTGGCCTTTTTCTCGCAGCTCGTAGCCGAGATGACCGCCAGCCCGGAAGAGGTAAAGTAGCACCCTCCTGGCAGCGGCGGCATTCGGGGATGCTCTCCCTGCGGCCGCACCCTGTTGCCGGTGAGCAGGAACCCGCGTTACGGCGGCACTTCTCCAGAGGCGCCGCCGCAGCCGGTTTCCGCAAGCACGGTCCTGCTCCATTGACAGCTCAAAAACAAGCCCCGTCCTCCTGAACCGGAAGACGGGGCTTGTTTATTGGACGCCTTGCATGCCCGCAGCGACCCGAGCGTGGGGATTGTTCTCCGCGAAGAACTCTCTCTGCGGCCTATCCCAGCCAGTTGCCGATTCGATCCCATGCTCTTTCGACCATCCGGGCCTGGCCGCGATCATAATGGCTCCTGATATGATCGACAATCTGGCGCATTCCCTCAAGCCCGAGCGTGGCATCGATTTCAGCACCGATGGTCCGGCACAGCGCCTCGCCCTCGCCCTTGTCAAGGACATTGGGTATCCGGGCGAGCCGGGATGCATACCCTTCAATTATTTCCTGTGCGGCGGCCGCTGACTCCAGATCCGCTGGCGGCTGTATATCGGCCTGCTCGGTCACGGATCCGGCTGAATCAAAATCCAAAAGATAGTTTTTGGCGCGACCGCTGTACTGGATCGCCAGAACATGAGCCCTGTTCAGGCCGTCTGCGGAACTGGAGAATTCCTGCATCATCCGCTCATAGCTGGCATCAAAGTCCCGTTGCGAAAGCCCCACTTTGAAATGGTCGGCCACGCTGGTTACCTCTTTTTTTACCACTTGCGCAATACCCTTGGCCGCGAAACATACGCCATGGTAGCCGTTGGCGTTGCTTTGGTGCTTGAGGATCACATCGATCATTTCATCCGCCATGACCGCTGTACAAAAATCCTGGATATCCCCGTTGCACAGATCGAGCGGTGCCTCCAGCCAGAGGGGATCGTCGATGTTATCCGGAAAGGCCAGGTTCGCGCGCAGAATGGGATAGCCGCCGTGCAAATAAGAGTTGAAATGAATTTTCCAGGGACGTTTGGAGCCAATGACTTCCGTCAGCGTGGCAAAATCGGGTACCAGATCTTCAGAGAGCATCACCAGGATGCAGCCGCGCTTGTTCAGGGCTGTAAAATGGAGGATATCCAGTGGCAGGGTGGCAAATCTGTCATCCCAGCTGGCGAGGATGGCCGACCTGCCGGTGCCACTGCCAAAGTTGTTCTCTGCCGCTTGCGAGCGGAGATTGTCTTCCAAAGAGGCCGTGCGTCTTTCCGGGAATTGGACCTTCTTCTCAAAGAAATCGAACATCGCAACCTCCCTCATTCAGGTTTGGATCACAGCCGGGCACGGCGGATGCAGAGAGCGTTCATTTCAGCTGCTTTTTTGATCGCGTGCATGGAGCATGGTTTTGAACCGGCCCATAAGCGTGAGCTTTTCGGCGGACAGGATAGAGGTATCGATAAATCCATAGGTAAGAATTTCGGCATTTACCGTCAGCACATGAATCTGAGGGGCCTCCACGCGCATCGCCACAGCTCTGAGCGGCAGGGCCGTACCAAGCACTATTTTGGTGGAGCGCAGGTCATGGACGAACAGGAGGTTGTCCTGGCCGAGAGAATAGAGGGTATGGTGGGCACTGTCGATGGCGACCGCAATAACCGGGGCCATATGGGCGAGGCGCTGAAAGATGCGTTTTCGGCTGTGGACATCCCAGGCCACCAGGACGCCGTTCAGGGTGCCGCAGGCGGCATAATGCCCGGTGCTGTCCAGGGCCACGCAGGTCGCAAAATGGCCATGCCGTCCGAGAACGGATTCTCGCCACGATGTTTGGCTCTGGCGATAGCAGATTTCGCCATTCAATAGGGAAATTACGCAGGCGGCCGGGCGATCGCCGGCCGCGATAGCCTGGACGCCGCTCGTGAATTCCAGCTCGGCGAGAGAAATGACGGTACGGCTCTCCAGGTCGACGATCTGATCGCGGCTGGTGCCCGCGGCCGGCCGCTGGCCCGGCGTGCTCGTGGTCAGGGCGGAGAAGGAGAGTTCCGGAAAATCCCTCGTCCACACCGGCGCGCTGCCTTTCCAGCGGACCGCCTTGCCGCCCCGGTCAACGGTAAAGGCTGTCGGCCTGGAAGCGGGCTCATGGGTAAAAGCGATCCCGCTGACCGGATAGCGATGCGGTGTTTCGCTCAGCTCGACCGGAGCCCTGCCGCGCTCGATCCAGGTCAGTTTGCCCCCGTACTGCGTTTTGGCTTCCGAGTTCAGCCCGGCGATGGCCAGAGCCTGCCGGCCTCCCGGTGCGATGGCGCCGGTGACCAGATTGCCCGCGGGCATCCATACCCGCTCCGGCGCGGCCTGGGGAAGGGATTCCTGGATATGCAGCCGGCCGCTCTCCGCTCCCACCAGTAACCGGTCGCACCGGCGGATATAGGCCAGCACGGTCGCACGATGCGGAGATTCCCAATCCGGTTTGGCATTGCCGCTGCCTTTGTTCAGCACCGTGAGTTCGCGGTTTTCAGCAACCTTGATTTCGAGGAGATGGTCCGTGGCAGTGGCTGCGAACCACCGGCCGTCAGGACCGGCGCACAGGTATTTAAGCGCCGGGATGCTGACGCGTGCAGCCGCCTGGTCGGCGGCCGCCAGGGAATAGAGCGTCAGATACTTTTGCGCGTCGGTCACCAGCACACCGCGGCCGTCGTGCGTCAAACGGAGAAAGTCAATCTTCCCGGGATGGCGGACCAGCGCGGACAGGATCTCATCCTGGCACGTATAGCGGCAAACGCTGTTGTCCGCATAAAAATAGAGCTGGCGCCCGGGCTTGTCGAATGCAAAGCGGTCTCGGCCGAACTCAAAGGCGTGAAATATTCTTCCGCCCCGATAGGTCTTTTCCGTGATCTTGTTGACGCGCAAATCGATGCTGTAGATATGGGCGGATCCGAGGATAATCCCGGTGTTCTCGTCCTGGAAAAAGCAGCCGACAAATTGTTCGAATTGATCAACATGCCAGATCAATCGATGGATGCCGGATTGCAGATCCCACAGCAGCACTGAGGCGTCGTCGCTGCAGGAAAGGGCGCGCCGGCCATCCGCGGAAAACGAGATGCTGCTGACCCAGGAGGGGTGAGCATTGGCGAGCCAGATCGGCGCATCCTCATCCATCGCCCAATAGCCAATACTGCCATCCAGGGCACCACTGAGAAAACGGGCGCCGTCCGGCGAAACCTCCAGGGCCGTAATCGGAGCCGAGTGCCCCTTGCCATCGCCCGCACCCGCCGATACGGGCTCCTCCAGAGTCAAGCCGATGCCTTTGCTGCGGTTCACCGCATGCAGCAATTTTTCGGAGTAGGTGCCTTGCCGGTTCATGGGCAAATAGTTCGCCACCTCTTGAATCAGGGCGAACGGGAATTGCGCCAGCAGGGCGCTACGCTCTGACAGCAGCCGGTGCAGGGTTTTCCAGTTCTGTGCTACCGGGAGATCCGGATGCATCCTGATGGCTTCCGACAGATTGACCAGCAATTCACGGATTCCAGGGTACTCCTGATGCTCTGCGCGTGCGCCGTATTTTACCGCCAGGGCTTGAAGATACGCCGGGTCGTCATAAAGGGCCTGCAAATCCGTCAGCTCATGGCTCTGCAGCAGATGAAAAGCGAGTTCATTCAGCGCCCGGCCTGAGGCTTCCGTCCAGTTTTCGTTCTCTTCATGGCGGCTTATTATCCTGAAGAACCTGGCCAGGTTTTTATGATAGGAGACGATCTGGCCGGAGGCCGTCAGGGCATCGCGCACGCAATCGGCCACCTGGTTGTAATAAAAGCTCAAGAGGTTGGCGTCATCCCCGGGGCGTTCCGCCAGATACGGCGCCAGATCATAATAGAGCTTCGCCCAGATGACATCCGGCAATTGATCGACGTTTTGCGGCGACTTGCGGTAACGCGCTCTGAAATCCTCGCGGACCTGATCATCCATCCACAGCGCCTTGACCAATTCATCTTCACTCAGGCCATATCGCGCCAAAACGAGAAAGGCCGAACTGCGGTCCACCATGGGGCGGCCATGCTTGTCATTCCCCGAAATCCGGTCGAGCATGGCCCGCATCAATTCGTTGGCGGACGTCGCCAGCTTTTTCGCGGGAGAGTAGGAGCGCCACTGACTGGTTTCGGTGCAGGCAAGACGCAAAAAAAGCGGTGAACCATCCCTTCGCACCGCTTGCAGCAGCTCTTGGCGCTGGTCCGGCATCAGGGTGCGGTGTAGCTCGTTAAAAAGCTGGTCGATCAATTGCACACTTTCATCTTCATAGAGCTCGGGAACGGGGAGAAAGAGACCTTCCACCAGGTATTCCTGCAGCGCAGAGAGCATGGCCCCGTCCGCCACGGAGACGATCATGGCAACATGCGGGGGAAGCGATCGGGGCAGCCAGGCCAGGTTGCGTCCCTCCTGATCGCTCAGCTGATCGAGTGCATCGAGAAAGAGGGCGAGCGGGTGCTGTTCCGAGGCCTGCCGCAGGCACTCCTGAAACTGGTCCATCAGGGCCGCGTAATCCGCGGTCACCCAATTCGCGGTCCTTTCGGCCTCTTCCTGCACCTCGGCAAGCGTTTCACAGGCGTTGCTGAGGATCTGGCGGCTGCGTGATGATTGCGGCGTAAGCCCGAGAAAACGCAAAAAGGCGAAGTGACTTGTGCTGAGTTTATGCGCCATCGCCATCAGCGCGGATTTGCCGGTGCCCGGTTTGCCGTGGAGCACCAGGATGCGCCCCTGGGGATCGGCGAGATAGCCGGCGATGCGCCTGAGCAGTGCATCCCGGCCGACGAAGAGACGCGTATGCTCCTCGGCTTGTGTTGCGTGGATATTGCTTTCCTTGAGAACCGCCGGAATATGTGTCGACTGGCTGACATCGGCTACTATGGCCGTCGCCACTCTCCGCCATACCGCCTCGCACAAGCATTCCTGCTGCGGCGTGGTATTCAGCAAGCGCAGGCATTCGTCCAGGGTTGCAGGCAGGCGGCCGATATGCGCTGTTGTCGGACCAGCATCGGACCACTCCGCATGCAGATCCAGGCAGCGCTCATTCAGCAGCAGGCGCAACCGCTCCTTCAGGGCGGTGATGCGCCGGGTGGCATCAAGATCGATCTGATCCTGATCATCAAAATCCAGATAGTCGCGGGCGAGGCGCGAACGTGGCATGCCGTCAATCTGGCGAAAATAACAGGTGACATGATTTTTGGCGTCGGGAACGTCGAACAGACCCGCATAGATTTCCTGTTCTGTGACCGAGGCGGTATAACGGACCTGATCCCGGGTGCGGAGATCCCGGATGGAGGCGGCGAACAGGGCCTGGAGCCTTTTTTCGACCGGACTCCAGATCTGCTGATCTGTAAAAAGGCCTTGCCGGGGCTGGAGCAGATAGACGGATGGAATCGAGTTGGCGTCCAGCCGATACCATCCCGGTTGGCGGGGATCCTGGTCCTCCTGCCAAAGCAGCAAGCGGCGATCCTCGGAAGTCAGGGAGGCTGCGATGATCTCCATTTCACCGAGCGGGATCGTCGAGGGCAGCGGCCGCCAGCCGTAGCGTTCACCCAGCAGGATGACAAAATTCAAGCGGGGACTCGCTTGCTGGCAGCGGCGGATCTCGTTCAAGCAAATGTTGGTGGTTTCCTGGGAGAGCTGGGCTTCTTCGCTGATGCCCCAGCGCAGGTCGATGGGTTGAAAGCGGGCGCCGTGCCGGGTGCAGAGCTCTTTCAGGCGGGGGAACACCTGCTCGTGCAATGCCGATCGTTCCGCGCGCAGGTCGGCGAACGTCGAGCTGAAAAATACCCGGAATGTTTTCGAACTGCTTGCAGGCATAGATAAGAATAAGATGATGTCATTTGCCGGAAATGAGAACAGGGCCACAGGATAGAGAAAAGCCCACACAATAGAGAACAGGTCACAGGATTGAGAACAGGGTACAGGAAAGCGAACAGACTACAGGAAAACGAACAGAAAACCGGGAAAAGGAAATGGCATGAAATGGCAATGGTATGGAAAGGCCGACACCGGAGTGCTGTCCGGCGCGGCTGCAAGGAAATGGCGAATAATCCTCCTGATCTGGCGCTGCGGACGCCGCCCTTGCCACGTTTCAGAGGGCCAGGCCACACCCGGCGGAATCGTCACTGCTATCTTGACGGAAAATAGCCAATACAGACCGGAAATGCAAGTGAATTTGCGAAAAATTTGACCGGAAAATCGCTGCGGATGCTGCAGGCACAGCGTTCAGGCCGGAAATGCGCAACCCGAAGCAGAGGTATGCGCGACAGCTGGCTCCCCGGCATGGCGGCATCCCGCCTCGCCGGTGCATGCCGCTTAAAATTCTGCGCCGGCGCGGTCCGGCCTGCGCTTGGGCGGCCATAAATCAAGCCGCCGGCAAAGATACTGATTGCATTTCGCAATTTTGGGCCTTATTTTATCCGGTACGCTCACGAGCCGGTGGACGAGCCGGTGGACGAGCCGGTGGACGAGCCGGTGGACGAGTCGGCGCACAAGCCCGGCTTGTTCCCGCCCAACCCAATGCAAAGGAAGCCGCGTCATGCTCAAACACATTCCCGCCCTGCTGGGTCCGGATCTGCTGAAAATCCTCATGGAGATGGGGCACGGTGACGAACTCGTCATCGCCGACGGCAATTTCCCCGCCGCCGCTGTTGCCCGTAGACTGGTGCGCCTGGATGGCCATACGGTCCCGGCGGTGCTGCAGGCCATCCTGCAGCTTTTTCCACTCGATACCTATGTGGAAAAGGCGGTCGGGCTCATGGCGGTCGTGCCGGGCGATCCGGCCCAGCCCGCGATCTGGGAAGAGTACCGCACTATCCTCCATGCCAGCGGGGAATCCTTTAGCCAATTCGAATTCATCGAGCGATTCGAGTTTTACGAAAGGGCCAAAACAGCCTATGCCGTGATCGCCACCAGCGAGCCGGCCAGTTATGCCAATATCATCCTGAAAAAAGGGCTGGTGGCGGCGGCCCCTTCCGCAATTCCGGATACGATCTGAATGCTTTACAACTCTGCGAGGTGGACGGCATGGATTTTCTGAAACTCTTCAGGAGCGATGACGGCCGGAATTATTTCTTTACCTTTGTCATCATCAGCACCCTGTTCCTGCTCTGGGGCACCCTGAACGGCATGATCGATGTTATGGACAAGCATTTTCAGGACCTGCTCCATTTATCCAAGGCGCAGTCGGCCTGGGTCCAGTTTTCCCATTATCTCGGCTACTTTCTCATGGCGCTGCCCGCCAGCTGGCTGGCACGGAAGCTCGGCTACAAGGGCGGCATTATCTCCGGACTTTTGCTGGTGAGCCTGGGCGGATTCTGGTTCATCGCCGCCACCCGCATCTCGACCTTCTGGAGTTTTCTTCTCGGCGTCTGCCTGATCGCCATGGGATTGACGATTCTCGAAACGGTGGCCAATCCCTATACCACCGTGCTGGGCCCGAAACAATTTGCGGCGACACGCATCAACCTGGCGCAATCCTTCAACGGGATCGGCTGGATTCTCGGCCCGATCATCGGCGGCGCTTTTTTCTACTCCACACAAGGGGCGGAGGTGGCCCAGCAGCAGCTTTATATCCCCTATTCGGTTGTAGCCGTGATCGTGCTCGTCATGGCGCTCATTTTCTATCTGCTCGACATCCCGGATCTGAATACAGAGGATGAATACCGTCTCAACGATCCCGATGACAGGAAATCCGGCCGCTCCCTCTGGTCGCATCGCCATTTTACGGGGGCCGTGCTGGCGCAGTTCCTCTACGTCGCCGCCCAGGCCGGCATCTTCAGCTTTTTCATCAATTATATGGTTGAGGAGACGCCGGCGCTCTCCCAGGCCTTGTCCGGCGGCAGCTTTTTCGCGGAGCGCACCAGTTTGCGCCAGGGTGCGCTTTTTGTCAATGAAAAGGGCGCGACCTTTTTGCTGGGCACCATCGGATTCCCCCTGTTTCTCCTCGGACGCGCCACGGGTGCGGCCCTGCTGCGCAAGGTCAAGGCCCATCTGGCCCTGGGGACCTATGCCCTGATCAACGTCCTGGTTTGCGGCCTGGTGGTGCTAAGGCTTGGATGGATTTCGGTGGCAGCGGTGTTTCTCAGCTTTTTCTTCATGTCGATCATGTTTCCGACCATCTTTTCACTGGGCATCTACGGTCTCGGCATCCAGGCTAAAAAAGCCTCGGGCTTTATTGTCATGGCCATCATGGGCGGGGCCATCATGCCCAAGCTCATGGGCTATCTTGGCGATATCTACAATATGTCGGTGGGCTTTCTCATGCCGATGGGCTGCTTCGCGGCGGTTGCGTGTTATGGGTACTTCTGGCAGCGGCTGAGCGCGGGAAGGCCGGAGATCAGGTAAATTTCCCGGGAGTCGTGATGAAGCGCACAAAAATGATCGAGGATGCCAGGAGCGCCAGCTCGCGCCGGGACTTTATCCGGCAGACGGGTGCGGCGGCAGCTGGCCTGATGCTCGCCCCCTGGTTGAAATCGCCGGGCGTCGTCGGCTACAACCGCAAGCAGGAGGCCTACCGTGCGACGGTGGCCCTGGCCGATACCGCGAACACGCCGGCGGACAGTTATCTCTACGATGATCCAGGCGGCGGTGTCCGGCAAAAGGTGAAATACCTGCTCGATCTGCTCGAGCAGAACCAGCCCGGCAGTATCGCCTCGCTGTTCGGCAGCGGCCGGAAGGTGGCCATCAAGATCAATCTGACGGGAGGATCGGGCAACGCCACCAGCTCGCGGCTGGGCCGCTATACCATCACCGAGGCGGTGTGGACGCACCCGGCGGTGATTCAGGCGGTCGGTCAGTACCTTCTCGAAGCCGGGGTGCAGCCCGCCGATCTCTACCTGGTGGAAGCTTTCTGGGACACGGGATGGCAGAAGCCGGGCTCCACCGCCCCGTTCGGCGCGCTGGACAAATTTGGCTACCGGGCGGTACAGCAGGCCCTGGGCTGCCAGGTGGTCGATCTCAATGACCTGACCCCGGACCATCTGGTCGAGGTAGCGACCGGCAGCAGCTACTTCAACCTGCCTGCGCTGACGATGAACAAGATCTTGCAGACGGTGGATGTCTTTATCTCGCTGCCCAAGCTGAAACACCATTCGGCGGCGGGGTATACCGGTGCGCTCAAGAACCAGGTCGGGATCGTCCCGTATCCGCTTTATACCATCACGGGGGACAGCGGCCGCAGAGGGGCCCTCCATCATCCCGCCACCTCGGCTGCGGAATGGAATTACCTGCCCGAGAGCATTTGCGATTTGCATGCGGCCCGTCCGGTTCATCTTGCGGTGATCGATGCCATCCGCTGTGCGACCGGCGGGGAGGGAACCTGGTGCGCGAATTTTGTGCCCTGCGCCAAGCATGCGCTCCTGGCCGGAGTCGACCCCGTCGCCACCGACAGCATCGGGGCCGTGTTGATGGGCCTCGATCCCGGTGCGGCCTCCCTGCCCTTGCCGGCGGCGATCAGCAACGGCGGCCAATCCTCAGAGATCACCGACAACCACCTTCATCTCCTCCATGGCCAGGGCGCCGGCACCAATCAGCTTGATGAAATCCAGCTCGTCGGAGACGGGTCCGGCCTGATCAGTTCGGTCGAATCCGGCCCGCTGCCGCCTTCCGGCTTCAGACTGTGCGCCAATTTCCCCAATCCCTTCAATCCAGCGACCATGATCGTCTTTTTCCTGCCGGAACGGGCCCGGGTCTCCCTGCGCGTCCATGATCTGCGCGGCCGGCTGGTCGCGACGCTGCTGGAGGGGGAGCTGCCGGCCGGCGAGCACCGGTTGCAGTGGAGCGCGACCGGTTTGGCCAGCGGTGTCTATTTCTGCCGGATGACCGCGCCACACTACAACGAAAGCATCCGGATGATCTATCAGCGATAAGCAGTTCCCTGCAGCGCTGCCTCGCTGCAGCGCCTGGCTCATGCCGCCGGAACGATTCGCCGGCAGCCATGGCCCGAGCGCTCTGCTGCGAACGAAAATCCATTCACCATTTTCAAGAGAAGAGAAGATGATCCTGAAACGATGTGTCGCCGCGGCTGTGCTGCTGTGTCTGACCCCCCTTCTCCTGGCCCAGGGGGTGGCTCCCTCCCCCGCCGGCGCCGCTGATCCGGAGTTCGGCCGTTGGGCGGCGACGCCGCCGATGGGCTGGAACAGCTGGGATTGTTTCGGTCCCACGGTCGCCGAGGCGGAAGTCAGGGCCAACGCGGAGTATATGGCGACGCATCTGCGTCCGTATGGCTGGGAGTATATCGTGGTGGATATCCGCTGGTGCGTCGAGAATGACAAGGCCCACGGCTACAACGAAACCGATCCGGTCCTGGCCATGGATGAGTACGGCCGGCTGCAGCCGGCGGTTAACCGTTTTCCCTCCGCCGCCGGAGGTCTGGGTTTCAAGCCGCTGGCCGACTATGTCCACGGCCTGGGATTGAAATTCGGCATCCATATCATGCGCGGCATCCCAAAACTGGCGGTTGAGCGGCGAACCCCGGTCCTTGGCACGGCGCGCACCGCTGCGGATATCTCCAGCACCCGGCAGCTGTGCACCTGGTTGCGGGATATGTATACGGTGGAGGCGGACAGCGCGGGCGCGCAGGACTATTACAACTCGCTGTTCGCTCTCTACGTTTCCTGGGGCATCGATTTTATCAAGGTCGATGACATCGCCGATCCCTATCATGCCGATGAAATCGCGATGATCCGCAAGGCCATCGATGGCTGCGGCCGGCCGATCGTCCTGAGCCTGTCGCCCGGTCCGACGCATCCGGAAAATGCCGGCCATGCCAGCGCGCACGCCAATATGTGGCGCCTCACCGCTGACTTTTGGGACAACTGGACGCAGCTGGAAGAGCATTTTGCCCTCTTTGCGACATGGATTTCACACATGCGTCCCGGCCATTGGCCGGACGGCGATATGCTGCCGCTCGGCCGGATCGGCCTGCGCGCCGAGCGCGGCGATCCCCGCCACTCCCGCTTCACCCCGGATGAGACGGTCACGCTGTTGACCCTCTTTTGCATCTGCCGCTCGCCGCTGATGTTCGGCGGCCATCTCCCCGACACCGACCCCTTTACCCTTGCCCTGATCACCAACGGGGAGGCGCTCTCCGTGCTGCAAAAAAGCCGGAACAATCGGCTGCTCTTTAGCGAAGGCGGCCGAATCGCCTGGGCTGCCGATGATGCCGAATCCGGCGATACCTTTGTGGCTCTTTTTTATACCGGCGCGGATCCTGGCGGCGCCAATTCTGCCGGTGCGGCCGCGACCAGCGGCTCCGGCCGGCTGGAGCGTGCCGCCGGCGCCGCGGCGGGAGCGGCAGCGGGCGATTCGGTCCGGATGCAGCTGCCGACCGCCCGGCTTGGCCTCATGGGGAAAATCCGGGTGCGCGACCTCTGGGCGCAGCAGCCCCTCGGGACCTTCCATCACGTGATACCTGTGGATGTCCGCAGCCATGGCGCGCGCCTGCTGCGGGTGCATCCCGTACGCTAAAGGAGCGGCAGCCATGGCCAACGAACCCAACAAGATCATCTATTCCATGATCGGCGTCAGCAAGGTCTACCAGCAGAAAGCCGTTCTGAAGAATATCTCGCTCTCCTATTTCTACGGCGCCAAGATCGGCGTCCTCGGACTCAACGGTTCGGGAAAAAGCACGCTACTGCGGATCCTCGCCGGAACCGAAAAGGATTTTATCGGCGAGACCGTGCTTTCGCCCGGCTATACCGTGGGGATGCTCGAGCAGGAACCCCTCCTCGACGAATCCAAAAGCGTCCGGGAGATCGTGCAGCAGGGGGTGCAGGAGGTTGTCGACCTTCTCGCCGAATATGAGGTCATCAACGGCCGCTTCGCCGAGCCGATGAGCGATGGGGAAATGGACAAGCTGATCGTGCGCCAGGGGGAGGTGCAGGAAAAGCTCGACCACCTCAACGCCTGGGATCTGGATTCGCGCCTGGAGCTGGCGATGGACGCGCTCAACTGTCCGGCCGGCGATACCCCGGTCCGGGTCCTTTCCGGCGGCGAGCGCCGGCGCGTAGCCTTGTGCCGGCTGCTGCTGCAGCAACCCGACATCCTTCTCCTCGACGAACCGACCAACCATCTCGACGCCGAGACGGTGCTGTGGCTCGAGGCCGAGCTGAACCGCTATCCGGGCACGGTCATCGCGGTCACCCATGACCGTTATTTTCTCGATAATGTCGCCGGCTGGATCCTCGAACTGGACCGGGGCGAGGGCATTCCCTGGAAGGGCAATTACTCCTCCTGGCTGGAGCAAAAAGAGGCGCGGCTGCTGCTGGAGGAGAAGAAGGAGACCGAGCGGCAAAAGACCCTGCGACGCGAGCTCGAATGGATCCGGATGACGCCGCGGGCACGCCAGGCCAAGTCGAAAGCGCGTATCACTGCCTATGAGCGCCTGCTCGAGGAGGAGAGTACCGCACGGCAAAAGGATCTGGAGCTCTATATCCCCCCCGGACCGCGGCTGGGCAAGATCGTCATCCAGGCGGAGCAGATCCGCAAGAGTTACGGCGACCGGATCCTGTTCGAAGAGTTCTCGTTCCATCTGCCGCCCGGCGGTATCATCGGCGTGATCGGCCCGAATGGCGCCGGCAAGACCACCCTGTTCCGGATGATCGTCCAGGACGAGCAGCCCGACAGCGGCACCATCCGTATCGGCGAGACCGTACGGCTCGCCTACGTCGACCAGAGCCGGGCTGCGCTCGATCCGGAGAAGAGCGTATGGGAGATGATCAGCGGCGGCGACGAACGGTTCCGCCTCGGCGACCGCGAGATGAATTCGCGCGCCTATGTCGGCCAGTTCAATTTCCTCGGCAGCGACCAGCAAAAAAGGATCGGCCAACTCTCCGGCGGCGAACGCAACCGCGTGCATCTGGCGCTGGCCCTCAAGCAAGGCGCCAACGTGATCCTGCTCGACGAACCCACCAACGATCTCGATGTCAACACCATGCGCGCACTGGAGGAGGGACTGCTGAATTTCGCCGGCTGCGCGGTGGTGATCAGCCATGACCGCTGGTTCCTCGACCGGATCTGCAGCCACATCATCTCCTTTGAAGGCGACAGCGGGGTGGTCTGGTTCGAGGGCAACTTTAGCGACTATCAGGAAAACCGCCGGCAGCGTCTCGGCAAGGCGGCCGATGTGCCCCACCGCGTCAAATATAAACGTCTGACCCGATGATCCCTCCCGATACTCTTGCCTGTAATGCCGGGAAAAACCTGCGCGATCATGCGTAAAACATAAACGTCTGACCCGCTGATCCCCGTTTTTGCGATCCTGCTGACCTGCCAAATCCGCGGCCGGCGCGCCCTGCGCCGGCCCCTCCCGATACCCGCTCTTGCGATCCCTTCGACCGGCCATACCCGGGGGCAACGCGCCCGGCGCTGCCCCTGACTTGCGGGCAGCCGGATCGACCCGCCTGCTCCGCTGTGGCTGCAGCATTTTGCGGCAAGGGCAGGAATGCCTGGAGCGTGCCGGAATTAACCTCTCCGGGCGGATGTTGCCAATCATACATAACCAACCACGCGTTCTCAAACTCGACTGCACACCCCTACATCCCTTTTCTGCCAGCCCGGACCAGAGCTAATTCGTTCGCTATTTCAGGATTAATATCTCAGGGTCGAGTACTATGCCTGAAAAAAAACGCATCGTCGCCGTTTTGTTCATTCTGGTGATGAGCCTGCACGGTTGGGCACAGGAGCAACCGTTCCCGCCGGATAGCGCCCTCGCCACTGCACTCCACCATTTGCGCGGCAAGCCGCTGCTGCTCCAGCAGGCGATCGAGATGGCCCTTGCCAATGCCACCGATCTGCAGCAGGCGGCCGCTGGGTATCGGGCTGCAACCGGGGCACGCCGCAGCGAACGGGGTTCTTTCGATCCCGAATTCTATGTGCAGTTCACCCGCGAAAATCAGCATCTGCCGAGCGCCTCCTTTTTTACCGGCGCGCCGGTCTTGAAAACCCAGCAAAACACCGGATCCAGCGGCGTGCGCTGGCTGCTGCCGACCGGTACCGCCATCGATCTTTCACTCAATTCCAACCGCCTCCGCACCAACTCCGGATTTGCCTTTCTCAATCCGGAGAACGTCCTTTTCGGCAATCTGACGGTACGTCAGCCCATTCTCGGCGGCTTCGCGGCTTCGGGCCGCAAGAATCTGGAACAGGCCGAACATCGCCTCGATGCGGCCCTGGCCGGACTGGACCAGAAAACGCTGGATGTCGCCGCGGCGGCGGAGCAGTTGTATTGGGATCTCTACCAGGCGGAACGCGATCTGGCCGTCCAGCAGCTCAGCCTTAACCAGGCTGAGGCGCTGCTGAAAGAGGCCTCGCTGCGTGCCCAATCGGGCCTGATCGGACCGGTACAGGTGGCCAGCGCCAAAACCTTTCTGACCCAGCAGCAACTGCAGTTGCTCGACCGGGATGAGCAATGTACCCGCGCCTCGGAGCAACTGGCGGTGCTGCTCGGCCATCGCCCCGGCGAGGGTGAGGAGCGCTTCCTGACGCTCGACGAGCCGCCGGACGAATTCCCCTTGCCCGATGTCGAACAGCTGGTTCACGCTGCCCTGGATCATAGCCTCGCGCTCAAGGCGCTTTCCGCAGAGATCGCCGCCCGGCAGACGATGGTTCAGGCCGCCGCCTGGGAGCAGCTGCCGCAGCTGGATTTGTTGGGCTCCCTCGGCGGCAACGGCCTGTCGGGTGCGCCGAATGATGTGGTCTTTCTCGGGGATACCCTGCGTTCCAGTATCCGCGGCTCTTTCAATCATGCGGTCACCCAAGCTCTGCATCGCGACTATCCCGCCTGGATGGTGGGGGTCTCCCTGAGCATGCCAATCGGCTTGCGGCATGGCCAGGGTGAGGAGCAGCGGCTGCAGGGCGAGGCCGATCAGGCACAGCAAATTCGCGTGGCGGCGGCGCGCGCTCTCGAGGATCTGGTGCGCGCCAATCATCGCGAGCTGGCTACCGGCAAGCACCGGCTCTATGTAGCCGAACTCGGAGTGCAAGCGGCGCAGGAACAAGTGCGCATCGGCATGACCGAATTCCGCAATGGGCGGTCGACGACCTTTGAACTGGTACGTCTGGCGGCCGACCTCGCGGCAGCGCAGCAGCGCTATTCTGAAGCGATGGTGCGGCGCGCCAAGGCGGCCGCGCTGTTGATATCACTGACCTCAGGCGCCTTTCCAGGCGGGGAGAAAAGCAATGAAAACTGAATTCCGAATCCTGTTCGTGATGGCCGCGGCAACCCTGCTCCTGGGGGGCTGCGGACGTCAGCAAAAGAAAGGCGTTGGCGGTTTTGCCATGCCACCGATGCCGGTCGAGGCGAGCAAGGTCGCGGTGCAGACCGTAGCCGACCAGTTCAGTACCATCGGTACCATCGAATCGCTCGATGCCATCACCGTCGTGAGCGAGATCGACGGACTCGTACGGGCGCTGCCCTTCAGCGAAGGGGGCTATATCCGCAAGGGTGAAACGATCGCTCTGCTGGACGATTCCCAATGGGCGGCCGAAGTTGCGCGCGCCCAGGCCCTGTATGACCAAAGCAAGGCTACCTATGACCGCACCAAAACGATCGTCCATGAAAACGCCGCCTCCATTCAGGACCTGGACGATGCCTCGGCGGCGCTCAAAGTGGCCGAAGCCAATCTGGCTCTGGCCCAGGCCCGCTTTGCCAAGACCCGGATCGTCGCCCCCTTCAGCGGCATCATCGGCGCGCGCCGTGTAGCCGTCGGCTCTTATCTGCGGCCGGGCGATCCGATCACGGTGCTGGCCAATATCGACGAGATGCGCGTCACCTTTTATGCGCCGGAACGCTATATCGAATTCTTACGCCATAACGCCGAGGTGCATTTGATCACCACCGCACTGCCCGATCTCGAGTTCAAGGGCACGGTGGCGGTGATCGAGCCGCTCATCGATCCCGGCACCCGCAGTGCCCGCATCGTCGCGCGCGTGGCCAATCCGCAACGCAAGCTGCGGCCGGGCATGTCCGCCAATATCCACGCGGTGCTGAGCGAGCGGCAGCAGGCCCTCACCATTCCCAGCGAGGCGGTCTTTGGCAGCGGGGATCAATCCTTTGTCTTTGTCATCAATCCGGACAGCAGCGTCAACCGGCGACCGCTCAAGCTCGGCACGCAGCTGGCCGATGCGGTTGAAGTGATCGACGGCCTGCAGCCCGGAATGATGGTCGTGCGTGCCGGCCACCAGAAGCTCTTTGACGGCGGCAAGGTAGTCCCGATCATGCCCATGGCGGAGGGGACACCCCGGCCGGGAGGAATGGGGGAGAGGGATGCACAGAACGCGGCGAATACCGGCCGCGCCTACGCCAGCAAATAGGCGGGTGCACATGAATGGCGGGCGGATCCGGGCGGTTCCGGCATGAAGGAACGCCTCACCCTGATTATCCGCCGGGCAGGTTTATATGAATTGAGGGGTATTGACCATGAAACTCAGCAGCATATCCATACAGCGGCCTGTTCTGGCCCTGGTGATGAGTCTCGCCATCTTGCTCTTCGGCATCATCTCCTTCAGCCGGCTGCCGGTCCGGGAGTACCCGGATATCGATCCGCCGATCATTTCGGTGGTGACGCTCTATCGCGGCGCCAGCCCGAGCGTGGTCGAAACCGAGATCACCAACATTCTTGAAGAGCAATTCGCCACCCTTGAGGGCGTCAAGACGATGACCTCCTCGAGCCGCGAGCAGGGCTCGGTGATCACCATCGAATTCGAGCTCAACCGCAACGTTGATGAAGCGGCCAATGACGTCCGCGAGCGGGTTTCGCGTGTGCGCGGCAGCCTGCCGCGCGAGATTGACGATCCGGTGATTTCCAAGGTGGACGCCAATGCCCAGCCGATCTCCTGGATCGCGCTCTACAGCAAGGAGCATTCGGCGCTGGAGCTTTCGGATGTGGCCGACCGGATCCTCAAGGAGCGGCTGCAACGGCTGCCGGGCGTCGGCTCGGTCCTGCTCGGCGGTGAGCGCCGCTACGCCATGCGCATCTGGCTTGATCCCTTGCGCCTGGCGGCGCGCGGGCTGACGCCGCAGGATGTCGAGAATGCGGTGCGCCGCGAGAATACGGAGACTCCGGCCGGGCGCATTGAGGGCAACTATCGCGAATTCTCCGTGCGCACCCAAGGGGACCTGACGACGCCGGAGGAATTCGGCGCCATCATCGTTTCGAACCGTAATGAGGACGTCGTGCACCTCCGTGATGTTGCCGAGGTCAGCGTCGGTGCCGCCGACGAACGCACAGTCGCCCGCTATAACGGCGAGACGGCGGTGGGTCTCGGCGTGGTGAAGCAAAACAAGGCGAGTACCGTCGAGGTGGCGGCCCAGGTTCGCGCGGCGCTCCCCGAACTGGAAAAGCTGCTGCCCGGCGGGATGCAGTTGGAAACCGCCTATGACTCCTCTGTTTTTATCCACGAATCGATCACCGAGGTGCGGCAGACCTTGCTGATCGCCATGATCCTGGTGATCATTGTCGTTCTCGCCTTCCTCAAGAGCGTCCGCGCCACGGGCATTCCCACCATCGCCATTCCGATCTCGATCATCGGCGCCTTGACGATCGCCTATTTCGCCGGATTTACGCTGAATATTCTCACGCTGCTGGCGCTGGTGCTGGCGATCGGCCTGGTGGTGGACGATGCCATCGTTGTGCTGGAAAATGTCTACCGGCATATGGAGCTGGGCAAGAGCCGCTGGCGCGCGGCGCTCGATGGCAGCAAGGAGATCGGTTTTGCGGTCATGGCCACCACCATCGCCCTGGTTGCGGTTTTTGTGCCGCTGGCTTTTCTCACCGGTACGGTCGGCATTCTCTTCAATGAATTCGGCGTCACCCTCGCCGTGGCCGTGGCCATCTCCGGTTTTGTCGCGCTTTCACTGACGCCGATGCTCTGTTCGCGCATCCTGCGGCCATTGCACGGCAGCGGCAACAGCTGGGCCTCACGCTCCTTTGATGCCTTTTTCAACTGGATGAACCGCACCTACGAACGCGCCCTGAAGCTGGTTCTGGCGCACCGCGTCGTCGTTTCGGCGGCCGCGCTGGTGCTGCTGGCCTCGGGCATCTGGTTGTTTCGGATGCTGCCGCGCGAACTGGTGCCGGTCGAGGATCGCGGCGTCGGCTTTGGCGTGATCATCGCCCCCGAAGGCTCCACCCTGGAGTACACCGACCGCTATCAGCGCGAGGTGGAAGCGCGCCTTCTGGCCTTGCCCGAGCATCACAGCCTGTTCAGTGCCATCGGCCTCTCCTTCGGCGGCCCGGGCAGTGTGACCAACGGTTTTATGTTTCTCGGACTCAAGCCGCGCCAAGAACGCCACAAGTCGCAGCAGCAGATCGTGCAGGAGTTGTTTCCCCAGCTGATGGCCATCCCCGGTGTGCTCGCCTTCGTCATCAATCCGCCCGGCCTGGGCGGCCGCATCGGCGCCAGTCCGGTGGAATATGTGCTGCAAGGGGATACCTATCAGGAACTCAACCAGGCGGTGGGAGTGGTTATGGGGGAGGCTTCGCGGCTGGGGTATCTGATCAACCTTGATACCGACTTGCGGCTGAACAAACCCGAACTCAATCTGACCATCGATCGCGAGCGCGCCGCCGAGCTCGGCACCTCGGTCGGGGATATCGGTGCCACGCTCGAGACCTTTCTGGGCGGCCGGGTCGTCACCAATTTCAAACGCGGCACCAAACAGTATGATGTCATCCTGCAGATGAAGCCCGACAGCCGTTCAACCCCGGCGGCCATCCGCAATCTATATGTGCGCGGCGGTACGGGAGTGGTGCAGCTGGCCAATGTCGTCAATGTGCGCGAAACCCTGGCGCCCAAGGAGCTGAACCACTTCAACCGCGTGCGCTCCGCAACGATCACCGCCAATATTGCGCCGGGACACAGTTTGGGCCAGGCGCTCGATGACATGGACCGGATCGTGGTGGCCAAGCTGCCCGCGAACATCAAGCGTGAATATGCCGGCCAGTCGCTGGAGTTCAAAAGCTCGAGCACCAGCCTCTACTTTATGTTTTTGCTGGCGATCATCTTTATCTATCTGGTGCTTTCGGCGCAGTTCGAGAGTTTTATCCATCCGCTCTCGATCCTCTTCTCGGTACCGCTGGCGGTCTTTGGCGCCCTGCTGACCCTGTTCCTCTTCAAGCAGACGATGAACATCTTTTCACAGATCGGCATGATTATGCTCATCGGCCTGGTGACCAAAAACGCCATTCTGATCATCGAATTCGCCAACCAGCTCCGCGCGCGCGGTGAGTCGATCCATGCGGCGGTGGTTCATGCCGCCACCATCCGCTTGCGGCCGATCCTGATGACCTCATTCTCGACCATTTTCGGCATCCTGCCGATCGCGATCGGCTTCGGTGCCGGTGCCGAATCGCGGCGCCCGCTGGGCATGGCGGTGGTCGGCGGCGTCCTCTTCTCCACCTTCCTGACGCTGCTGCTGGTGCCGGTGCTCTATACCTTCCTTGCCCGCTATGCCGCCGCCCGCCGGGCCGGCGAGGCCGAAGCGGAGCCGCAGTCTGCGGCGCAGCCGCAAGTCACCGCCGAGCCGGTGGCGTATTAAAGGCTCGGGATGCCCGGCTCCAGGCGGCGGGCAACGGCCGTCGGGGGCCGGGTTTTCTATTTTCGCCCGGCCCGGGTCTGCAGCCAGCCCAGGCCCATTACCGCCAGGCAGCCGACCACATTGTACCAGAGAAAGGAAATACCGCTCCAGAAGAAGCAGGCGAGGACGAGCGCCTCAGCGATAAGCGCGGCGCGAAAGACGGCGCGGCCGCCGACGCGCGGCATATAAAAAGCGGTCAGAAAGATGCCGAGGATGGTGCCATAAAAAAGCGAGCCGAGGATGTTGACCGCCTCGATCAGCGACCCAAGACGGCTGGCATAATCGGCAAAGAGTACGGCAAAAAATCCCCACAGGATCGTCGCGGTGCGCGAAAAGCGCACGGTGCGGCGCTCTTCGCCGGCGGCCGCGGCTGTGCTGCCTGGATCTCCGGCGGCAGGCGGAGTACGGTTTGCCGCGCCGATGGCACTGTCTGGATCTCCGGCAGTACGACTGCCCGGCCCCTGCGCCGGAAGAGCTCCGGCAACGGTCTGCGTGCTGTGCGCCGCATCGGCTATGCCCTGGCCTGTTCCCGGCCGGCGGCGGCGCCGCAGGCGCTGGTAGAAATCGACCGTCGTCGTCGCGGCCAGGGCGTTGAGCTCCGCGGCGGTCGAGCCCATGGCCGCCGCAACAATGGCGGCGATCACCAGTCCGAGTACGCCGACCGGCAGGTAATGGACGAGGAAGGTGAGAAAGACGAAATTGGTGTCCTTGCGGTCCATGCCGGGATGACGGGCGGCGAGCAGATCGATGGCCGATACGCGCACCGCCTCCATCTCGGCGCGGCTTTTTGCCACTCCCGCCTCCGCTGCAGCGACCGCCGCCGCATCATTGTGGCGCATCGCTGCGAGCAGCCCCGCGATCGCCGTCTGCTTCTCTGCATGCAGCTGGGCATAGCGCTGCTCGAGGCCGGCATAGGCAGCAGCCTGCGGTGCGGCGCGGATGGCAGCCACCTGCCCGGCATTGAAAAAGAGCGGCGGGGCGGTGAACTGGTAAAAGACAAAAACCAGCACCCCAAGAAACAGGATAAAGATCTGCATCGGGATCTTGAGCAGTCCGTTGAGGAGCAGTCCCATGCGGCTGTGGGCGACCGAGCGGCCGGTGAGGTAGCGCTGCACCTGGGACTGGTCGGTGCCGAAATAGGAGAGCTGCAGGAAAAATCCCCCGATCAGCCCCGACCAGAGGGTATAGCGGCTCTGCAGGTTGCAGGAGGTATCGATGCTCTCGAGCTTGCCGAGCTTGCCGGCGAAGCGGACCGCATCGAGCAGGCCGGCCGATTCGGGGAGCAAGTGAAGGAGCATGTAGCAGGCCACGGCCATGCCGGTAAAGATGATCAGCACCTGCACGCTCTGGGTATGGCTGACCGCGCGGGTGCCGCCGCTGGCGGTGTAGAGCACCACCACGCCGCCGAAGATCAGGTTCATCCAAAAGATGTCCCAGCCGAGGATGGTCGCGAAGATCAGGGCTGGAGCGTAGATGGTCAAGCCGGCCGCCAGCCCCCGCTGGATGAGAAAGAGCGCCGCCGCCAGGGTGCGGACGCGACCGTCGAAGCGCTGCTCGAGGTATTCATAGGCGGTATAGACCTTGAGGCGGTGGAAGAGGGGCACCACGGTGATCGAGAGTACCACCATGGCCAGGGGGAGGCCGAAATAAAACTGGATGAAACGCATGCCGTCCGCGTAGGCCTGGCCCGGGGTCGAGAGAAAGGTGATCGCGCTGGCCTGGGTCGCCATGATCGAAAAGAGCACCGTCTGCCAGCGCAGGCTGCGGCCGGCGAGAAGATAGCCCTCGGCGGTGCGGGCGCGCCGTCCCCGCCAGAGGCCATACAGGGCAATGAAGGCGAGGAAAGCGAAGAGGACGATCCAGTCGAGGGTGCGCATCAGCGTAAGGCCTGTGTTGCCCAGGAGAGCAAAAGGATGATCGCCGCCAGGGTGGCGATCACCAGGATATACCAGCTCCGCCAGCTTTTGAAAAGGAGCGGCGTTTCGCCTTCGCTTTCCAGCGGGGGACCGGAGCGGCGGGGTGCAGTCGCGCCCGTTCCCCGCGGCCGGGCTGCGAGTGCTTTCATTGCCCGGCTCCGGCTTGGATCATGTTAACGAAGAGCCGCCAGGCGCCCGGCACCCCCGCCGGCAGCTGCCGGAACCATGCATAGCAGGTGTGGATATAGACCCCCTGGCCGAAGCGGGCATAGAGGGTGCCGCCGCTCTTATCGGGCTCGCCGGGATCGTGCGCCGCGAGCAGGGTCTGGTAGCGGCTGTCCCATTGGTCCGGGAAATTGAGGCCGCGTTCCTGCACCCAGCCCTGAAAATCAGCGGCAGCGATGCGATTGGGGCGGGTCAATAGCGGATGATCCGGCTGGAGCAGGGTCACCGCCGCCTCTTCATCGCTGACGCGGTCGCGCGAGAGCCGTAGCGGCCAGGGTCCCAGCTCGCTGGTCACGAGGCGGAAGGGCGTGTTGTACTGGACGATGAGGGTGCCTCCGGTCCGGACAAAATCGAGCAGGTGTGGCTGGGCGGCGGCGAGCACGGGGCGGGTATTGTAGGCGCGCACGCCGGCGATGATCACATCGAGTCCCGTGAAGGCGGCTTTGCTGAGGTCGTCGTCGCTGAGCAGGCGCAGGGGATAGCCGGCGGCCTCGAGGCAGGCGGGGATCTCATCCCCGGCGCCCATGATGTAGCCGATGCGGCGTTTCACGGCCGGGAGGGGCAGGCGCAGCAGTTTGACCTGCGCCGGAGCAAAGAGGGTCTGGATGGGGATATGGGGATAACTGATGGTGATCAGATCCGTATCCCAGCTCCGGCCGCCGGCTGTGGCCACGGCGGTGAGGCTGCCGTCAAGTGCATGGGTAGCGGGGGTGATACGGAACTCGAGATCCAGAGTCTCGTCCTGTTGGGTGAGCTTGAAGGGGAGGCGCTCCGGCGTGCAGCTCCAGCCGGAGGGCAGGGTGAGGGCGACGTGGCCCGCCACTGCGCCGCTGACGCTGTGCACCTGCAGCCGCAGCGGCCGGGCCGCATGGTCGGTGAAGAGGAGCAAATTTTCCTTGCTGTGGATGACCACCGGCGGGGCGACGGCAAAGGGACGATAGAGGTCGCCTTCGACCGGGTCGGTCCAGCGGTAGAGCAGGGGAATGGTCATGGGCACGCTCTGCCCGCCGTTGTGGAGCACAAAGGTCACGCTGCCCGCCGGCGGGGACTCGGGCTCGCCGATCAGGTGCGGGTCCGTGACGGTGTAAAGGCCGCGGCCGGCCGGCTGCTGCAGCCAGTAGGGTTGGGTGACCGCAAGGCCGGAGGGCAGGATCAGCAGGCTGGTTTTCTCAAAGGGCTGATTATCCGCGAGGGGGACTTGCAGCAGGGTGTCGGCATGGCCCCAGGCGAAGGCGATCCGCTCCAGGACCCAGGGCGCGTCGCTGCGGTTGACCACCTGCAGGGCCAGGCGCAGCGAGTCGCCCGCCGCCGCGGCGGGCCGGTCGGTTGCCGCCTCGAGCCAGAGTCCGCTGCAGCCGCGGATCGCCGCGGCCAACTCGCTGCGCTTCTGCGCGGCATAGGGCGTTTCGGGCAAGGTGTTCAGCACGCGCCAGGCGCGCAGCAGCGGCGGCAGGGCGCGCTCCGGCTGGCTGGGGGTGAAGAGCTGCCGGGCTTGATCGCAAAGGAGGCGCACAGAATCGGCCGCGGAACCCAGCCGGTGCCAGCTCAAATCGACGCCGTCGAAGAGGTCACGCGCGGCGTACTCGCCACCGAGGTGGCGGAAAAACTCGATGCGGCTGCCGCGGCGTTCGGCCGAGCCGAAGCCCTGGCTTTTGTGCATGCTGCGGCTGCGGGCGGCGATTTCGGTGTAGGAACGGCCCAGCCGGGGATTGTAGAGCCCGGTATCGACCTGCAGCAGCGAATCCTCTTTGGCGGGATCGAGCCGCCAGCCGTTCCAGAGCAGGCGTTTGGCCCGCCAGGGCTTGAGCTCACCGAGCTGTTCGGGGAAGCGGCTGCTGTCCGCCGCGGCGGCAAAGGCTTCTCGCGCCAGCAGGGCGGAGGCAGCATGGTGGCCGTGGCCGCCGTTATCGCCCTCGAGAAAGCGGGCGATGATCACGTCCGGCTGGTAGCGGCGGATGATGCGCACCATGTCCGCGAGAACGGCCTCATGACCCCAGATCTGCAGGCTCTCGTCGCTCGATTTGGAATAGCCGAAATCGATGGCGCGGGTGAAAAACTGGTGTGCGCCGTCGATCCGCCGCGCCGCCAGCAGCTCCTGGGTGCGGATGATGCCCATCAACTCGCCTTTTTCGCTGCCGAGGAGGTTCTGGCCGCCATCGCCGCGGGTGAGGGAGAGGTAGGCCGCATCGACGAGGCGCTCGTTGGCCAGATAGGCGAGCAGGGCGGTGTTCTCGTCGTCGGGGTGGGCACCGATATAAAGCACACGGCCGAGCACATTGAGCCGGTCGAGGGCCAGTTGCAGCTCGGCGGCGTTGGGCTGGCTGACCGGCTGGCTGTGGAGCGTGGCGGCCAATAGAATCAGGGAGAGCAACAGCGGACGGAGTGGTTTCACGGATCTGCCTCACGAATGGGATGGACCTTTGCGGATAAATTGGGCATTTTCTCGCAGAGATGCAAGAATTTTGTCGGCGCCAAAGCAGCGGAGCCGCGTGCTTTGGCCAACGGGGCTCTGCCTGAGCCGGCAGCGCCGCACGCTCTGGCCGGCTGGGGCTCTGCCTGAGCCGGCAGCGCCGCACGCTCTGGCCGGCTGGGGCTCCGCCTGAGCCGTTAGCGCCAAACGCCGGGGCCCGAACGCCAGCGCCCGAACACCGGGGCCCGAACACCGGGGCCCGAACGCCGGGGCCCGAACGCCAGCGCCTCGCGTGAGCCGGCGAGGCCCTGGACCGGCGCCGCAGCGGCCTGGCTCCTCCTGGACCGGCCGCAGCCAGCCACTTTTGCCTTGATTTTTAGCCCCCTAAAGAGTATATTT
>DAOQAG010000032.1:38646-45564 GCA_035353815.1 bacterium | reverse complement strand
GCTCTTGCCTGCAAACTTGAGTTATTAGTTAAAGATGTTGATCTTCGAAGGCATATGGGAAAAGTTGGTCGCCAATTTATTCAGTCTTCTTTTAGCCAAGATGTTGAGATTGACAAGTTGATTACAATTTTAAATGAAATTATTCCCATAACAAATTGCGATAGAAAAATGAGACATAAATAATCACAACATAGCCATATTAATTAGTTTTATGGATTGTTTTAGTCACCCTCACTATCTGATCCTCCTCCAGTTGTACTGCAATTAGTATTTCCTCTTGCATCAATCAGGAAAAGTATTATATTGTCAGAGTATATTGATAATTCGCACTGCTCCAGCCGAAGTATTTCTGACTCCGGACTTCAAGGCATCAGTGTTTAGGTATCACACCCAGAAGTAATTAGACATGGATTTGCCAATGACTTAGATCATTCGATCAAAACTTCTATGAATCAATACGTTCTACAATTTTTTCTTCCTCCAGCCTCAGGTTGCCGCTCTTACCCCAGGTCTGCGGCACGACCTGAATTGTGAGGCCCACCGCCCCCTGGGATTCATCGCATATATAAGCCTAGAGGGATTACTTCTGCCTGTCTAATCAATCAGGAGCTCTAATTAATAATGATGCATTCGTAATGTCTTCATTCCGTTTGGCCAACCTACTGCTCTGCATTTTTCTTCTGGTAGTGGATTCCTATGGGCAACTCCTCCAGCTCGGCACCGCCCAGGTCCCCCCGGGGTCTCGTGGCGGTCTCTGGACTCTCCCCATTTCAAGATCGTCCTTCTCCGGGAGATCGAAAAAGAGGCTCAGTACATCGCCAACCTCCTTGAACGCATCTATCCGGCGGACTGCCAGGCCCTCGGCGTCCGCCCCGTTCGGCTGCCCCTGATCCTCCATACCCGCAACACGGTGAGCAACGGCTTTGTCACCATCGCCCCGCGCTGCAGCGAATGGTACAACACCCCGCCGCAGGTCTGCCTGACCGGCCCTGGCGGCTGGTACTCTGCTCAACATCCATGAGTTTCGCCATATCTTCCAGCTTCAGGCGCTGAAACAGGGATTCAACCGCTTGCTCTATTGGTCGCTCGGCGAGTACGGCTGGCTCGCCGGGGCTGACATCTCCGTCCCGACCTGGTTCTTCGAGGGGGATGCCGTGGTGATGGAGACCGCGCTGACCCGCGGCGGCCGCGGCCGCCAGCCCGAATTCCTGATGCCGATCCGCACCATGCTCCTCTCCGGCCGGCGCTACTCGTACTACAAGATGAATCTCGGCTCCTACAAGAACTGGATCGCCAATCCCTACGAAAAGTTATCCCAATAAACCAATAGTATTTCTTTATTGCATCGCTTTAAAAGTCGCAACGGGCGGATTTAATCCCTTTTGTGAACCCTGGTCTTTTATGGCGCTGCTTCATTAAACGCCCGGTTGTCTTTATCCACACACGCCATGGCCTGAATCAGGGCATTGGGATTGAGCAGGGTGATCGGGGACTCCGCTGCATAATTGTGCATGCGACAAGCGATCAGGCTCACTGTCAGCCGGTCATTTCCCCGCACCAGAATAAAATCCTGCGACTGCCCCACCGCTGTAAGTGCCCCATTTTTGCCGGAAAAGCAATCCACGTTGATTATGGAAGTATGCCCTTTACCTTCAATAATAAAGGGATGAATATTTTCGAGCGGTGCCCCGGCATTGGCAATAATGGAGCCCTGACTGATCTCCCAGACCCGGTTGAAATCGCTATCTCCCATTTTATGAATACCGGTGCAGACACAATCCAGATTGAAATTGGTAAGCTGGCCATAGGTTGCGGGACCCAACCGGATGCCTCCCCAGGTTCCAAAGGTAAAAAGGTCGATTAGTTGGGCATTGTCCGTGTGATCAATACTGTAGGCGAAAGATTTTTTCGCCATCACGGAATCAATAACACTGCGCTGCGTATCGCCTTCAATGAGACGTCGGTTGGCAGGATTGATATGGCAATGCAAAATCCGTGGGATATCATAACAATAATCGATACGGATAAAAGTACCGCTAAGCGGGTAACCATAGCAATGCTCAAAGAGAATCTGCTCACATATTTTATTTTTAGTTGCATTAAAATCCATGGCCAGGTATTCACCAAAAAAGGTCAGAGCAGAGAGAGTGACCCCGAATACGGACTTTTCATGAGAAACCTGAATGGTGGGCGGGTAGGCGATGATTTTTGCCCCATCTGTATTCGTTTGTTTAGGATACCAAAACTGGATGCCGCGAATTTGTGTTGCACTTTCAACGATTATAAAGGGCTTGCTGGTGTCTTCAATGGCAAAGACACTGCCGACTGGCTGCGGAAGGCTGTCATGCCGAGTACCGCGGCCAACAGGACCATGAACGCCAACCAGGGAAGCATTCTGTCTGAGGATAATGCCGCCATCGACCCGATAGGGTTCATCCGCTGGCTCCACAAAGAGCGCGGCACCGTGCTGAGACGCCCAATCAATGGCCTGCTGCAGCCTTTTGGCATTTTCTTTTGCAGATCGGCTCGGTAAAACACCAAAATCCTGAATGGATTTTGGTCCCATCGACCATGCCTGCGTAATGGCAATGATGAAGAGCCCGAATATCCATTTGCATGTTTTTCCTTGCATAATGCTCTCCCGGTTCCTTTCCATAACACCTGACTCGATAATAAGTAATGGGTTGTTTCGAACACCGCCAATCGATGTTCGCCAAAATACTGCACGGCAGTTGAGACCACCTTCACGGTATTGTTACGGGCAGGTATGAACTGATTTGAATGGATAGGAATTTAGTTTTAGCTCGGGGTTAAAAAATCGAGAAAATCACCTTCTATCTGGCGCCTGTTGCCCTGCCACTCCCCCATTTTGAATGCACCCAACCGACTCCGGCGCCCGCTTCCCGGTCCTCATCCAGCAAAATAGCCAATCAGTATCTTAAACGCAAGCACATTTGGCAAGAACGATGTGATCAGGCGATGCCACTGCGGATCCAAATTGCGCAGAAATCAGAAAGCGCTTTTTCAGGTGCGAACACAGCCAGAGTAAGCGTAATCATAACCTGGCCTTGACTCTGAAACTCTGCGTTCTTAAAGGGCAGGTACTGCACGCTCTCTTTCCACAGCCCGCAGTGGAACACTATGTCCTCAATCACATCCGGCTGACTCGTATCGATACTACTGATCTCTTCATCTCCACGCCGTACTCGACTTCACTCCGGGTCAACCTCCTGTTCCTTTTTGATCAATGCCGCCCGGTTCATCCGCCGCTGCTCTGGGAACACTGCATCGCTCACTTTTGCGTCATTGTTGCTCGTCTCAACAGGGACTGGCTCCTGTTTCATGCGCATGACGTGCACCTGTTTCGAGTGCCAGCCAGGCACGGCTCCAGATCAACCCTGGCTATCCGGGTAACGAATCCTTCCCACCTGAACACCCCCTCGCTCACGGTCGCATGCACGTAGCTGGGCTATCCGATCGGATCATTACAGGTCTGGATCACGGCCACCTGGCCGGATTTCTCTAAAACGATTCTAATTCATCCAGGTGGTAATGAGGAAACGAGGAATCCGAGTGGGCCCGAGACGAAGAACCCCTTGCTGCGCTATCGCGGCTGGAGGCCAGCGTTTCACTTCAGCCAGCGAAGGCATTCGCAAAAACTCCTTGTATTCCCCCATGAATTGTTTATCTTTAAGAAATCCCCACCCGGAGACAATTCATGGCCGTATTACGTCATATAGGTTCCATTCTGCTGCTCTGTGTCAACGGCCTCCTCGCTCAATCCGAACTCCTCGAACTCGGCACGGCCCAGGTCCCCCCCGGGGTCTCATGGCAGTCACTGGATTCTCCCCACTTCAGGATCGTCTTCCCCCGGGAGATCGAAAAGGAGGCCCAGCACATCGCCAACCTCCTCGAGCGCATCTATCCGGCGGACTGCAAGAGCCTCGGCGTTCGGCCCGGGCCCCTGCCCCTGATCCTCCATACCCGCAACACGGTGAGCAACGGCTTTGTCACCCTCGCCCCACGCCGCAGCGAGTGGTACAACACACCGCCGCAAGTCGGCTTGACCGGTCCGGTCGGTTGGTACTCTCTGCTCGCCATCCATGAGTTTCGCCATGTCGTCCAGTTTCAGGCGCTTAAACAGGGATTCAACCGCTTGCTCTATTGGTCGCTCGGCGAGTACGGCTGGCTCGCCGGGGCTGACATCTCCGTCCCGACCTGGTTCTTCGAGGGGGATGCCGTGGTGATGGAGACCGCGCTGACCCGCGGCGGCCGCGGCCGCCAGCCCGAATTCCTGATGCCGATCCGCACCATGCTCCTCTCCGGCCGGCGCTACTCGTACTACAAGATGAATCTCGGCTCCTACAAGAACTGGATCGCCAATCCCTACGAATACGGCTTTGTCCTCCAAACCTGGTTGCGCCGGCAGCAGGGCGGCGCTCTCTGGCCCGGGATTTTAAAGAGCACGGCGGCCCTGCCGTTCATTCCCTATCGCTTCTCCTGGGCTCTCAAGCGCCGCACCGGCAGAGGCTGTATGAAAAGCCATGCGGCGATGCTGGCCGAACTGGAGCGCCATTACCGGGCGAACTTGGCGCTGCAGAAAATGGGGCCGGGCGGGAAGGGGGCAGGTGGGAGCGAGACGGTTGGCGGCGGGAAGGGGACAAGTGGGAACGAGATGGTAGGCGGCGGGAAGGGGGCAGGTGGGAACGAGATGGTTGGCGGCGGAAGCGGAGGAGGTGAGAGCGAGACGGTACCGAGCGCGCCGGGCGATTCTGTGCGGCGCTGGGACCGCGGCAATGCCGGCTTCTGGACGGTCTACCAGGCGCCGCAATTCGCTGGCGATGGCTCCGTCATCGCCCTCAAGCTCGGACTGGCGGACCAGAGCGCCTTCATCCGCATCCATCCCGACGGCCGCGAGGAGATCCTCTTCCACCCCAATCCGGTCGACGGCAGCCCGCACAGCCTCGATGGCGGGCTGCTGGTCTGGTCGGAACAGGCCTATGATCCGCGCTGGGGGAATCAGGATTACCGTGCCATCCGGATCTGCAAACTCGGCAGCGGCGCCTGCAAGACCCTCATCGCCCGCAGCCGCTATTTCGCCCCGGTCTTGTCGCCGGAGAGCCTGTCCGCCCGCTCCCGGGACCTCTCCCCGGTGCTCCCGGCGAGCCGCCCTCCGGAGGGCGCGCCCGATAGCCTGCAGAACGGCCGCTGCGTCGCCGCCATCCACTACGGAGAGGACAATCAGTGCCGCCTGGTGCTGCTCGACGCCGAAACCGGCGCGGAAATCCGCCGCTTTGACAATCCCGATAACGATTTTCTCATGACCCCCGCCTGGTCGCCCGACGGCCGCGAGATCGTCTGCAGCCGCCTGACCGACGCCGGACGGGCCCTGACCACCATCACCCTCGACGACGGCCGGATGCGCGATATCATTCTCCCCGGCGCCTGGACCATCACCACCCCTATCTGGTCCGGGGCGTCGATCCTCTTCAGCAGCAACGACTGCGATGTCGAACAAATCTTCGCGGTGCAGCGCAGCAGCGGCCGCCTCTTCCGGGTTACCTCCCGGCCCTTCGGCGCCTTTTATCCGGCGGTCTCCGCCGACGGCCGGCGGCTGCTCTTCAGCGATTATGACCTCGAGGGCTACCACGTCGCGGAAATGGCCCTGGATTCCACGCACTGGACCACCATCGCGCATCTCCCGGAGATGGAGAATTCCTGGTTCGATCCCGTCGCCGCCCAGGAGGCGGGCGCCAATGTAATCCAGGATCTCCCCACAGAGCACTATCCGGTCCGTGCGTTCGGTTTCCGTAAAGATCTCCTCCGCGTACACAGCTGGCAGATCACCGCGGACGAAACCGCGCGCACCTATGGCGGGCGACTCTACTCGCAGAACCTGCTCGGCACCCTGCAGGCCTCGGCGGGCTACGACTATGACCGCGATGAAAAAGCGGGCGCCGGTAGCGCCCACCTCACCTGGGCGCGTTTTTATCCCCTCATCGACGCCGGTATGATCTATGGCCACCGCGCCTCCAGTTACAGCAATACGGCCGGCCGGCTGCAGCGCTATACCTGGCGGGAACAGAGCGCCCAGGCGGGCCTGCGCCTGCCGCTGAACCTCAGCCGCGGCGGCTACAACACCGGCCTCACCCTGCAAAGCGCCGCCCGGCTGACCTGGATCAGCGCCATCAGCGACGACAACGCCTTTGACCGCTGGGACTATCAAAACGGCTGGTGGAAATCCCTGGGCTATGCCATCGAGTTCTACCGCTACCGCAAAGCCGCCGCTGACATCCTGCCGGTCTTTGGGCAGAGCCTCAAGGCCGGATTCGACCACACCCCCTGGAGCAGCAGCTATCAGGGCCAGCGAGTCACCCTGAGCGCCAGCCTCTACCTGCCCGGCCTGGTGCGCCGGCACGGCCTGGCGCTGCACGCCGACTATGAGGAGCAAAAACCGGTCAACTACCGCTACAGCAGCATCATCCGCTTCCCGCGCGGCTACGGCTACCGCTACCAGGACCGCATCGGCCGCCTCGCCATCGACTATACCCTGCCGCTCGCCTATCCCGATCAAAACCTCTGGGCCCTCCTCTATGTGCAGCGGCTGAAAAGCCTCTTCTTCCACGACTGCGGCTGGTCCAGCCTGCAGGGCCGCAATACCCGGTATAGCGCCAGCGGTGTTGAGCTGACCGCCGATGTCAATCTCTTCTCCCTCCCGGTTGTCCTTGATCTCGGCGTACGTATGGCCTGGCGTTGGCGTGAAAAGGAGTGGCGGACCGAGGCGATTCTGGGCTTGCCCATCTAAGAGCAGGTATATTGCCGATTCAGCATCCAGGGGACACGGGCCAGCCTGGAGGAGAAATTGAGTACTGCGCGAACGGATGGGCAGCGCCGGCAGTGCGGGCTTGCGCGCAGAGC
>DAOQAG010000032.1:0-38546 GCA_035353815.1 bacterium | reverse complement strand
GCGCGAACGGATGGGCAGCGCCGGCAGTGCGGGCTTGCGCGCAGAGCGCTCGGCAGGTGGGAACGAGTCCCGCGCGCGGACAGAGGTGCAGCACACGCCGGGGCCGTTTACACGCGGACGAGTCTGGAGAACGGATTGAGCCTGACCAAAAAACAAACACTTTGGATGCTGCTCCTCTTTGCAGGATTGTGGATCCTGGCTCTGGCCATCTGGCAGCAAAGCGAACTCGACCGCCGCATCGTCTTCGCCCATGAAGCACTGCGCCAGCATACGAGCCTGATCCTGTTCCTCTCCCTGGTCTCCCGGTATGGCATGGGGGCTATCTTTGTCGTCACCCTCGCGTATTTGCTGCCCTTCACCAGACCGGCCTTCCGCAAGTCGAGAACGATCTACCTGCTCATGTTTCTGGCGTTCGTACTCTCGGGGCTGTCCAGTGAGGGGTTGAAAATGCTGATCGGACGTTCCCGTCCCTTCATCGCCTATTCAGGTCAAATCGAGCCCGTCACCCGGCCCATCACCTATTCGTTTCCCTCGAGCCATGCCACCGAAAGCACGGCCCTGATCCTTCCCTTTCTTGTTTTCGTGAGAAAGGAATCCCGCAGCGCCTTTCTCCTGAAACTCGTGCTGGTGACCGTGGCGCTGACGGTTTGTTATTCGCGCATTGCCTTGGGCGTGCACTTTCTCAGTGATGTGCTGGCGGGGGTCGGCGTGGCCCTGGTCTGTTTCCCGGCTGCCGTTTGGGCAACCCATGCGGCCATGGCCCGATGGCGCTGGAAAAAAACACGGCTTTGAGCCGCCGGAATGGCCTATAACCGCTTTATCTCCGCTTGTAGAACTGGAAGTAAATATGTTGAATGAGACCAAAAATCGCGACATCGTGATCGATATTGCCAAAGGCATCAGTATCATCCTGGTGGTGATCGGGCACAGCCCGGTTTTGATCCGAATGATCCCCCTGAATAACTTTCTCACTTCGTTCCGGCTGCCTTTTTTCTTCTTCGTCTCCGGCATCTTTTTCAAAGAGAGCAAGCCCTTCACCCAGGTCTTCATCGACAAAGCCGATGCCTTGCTGAAAGCCTATTTCGTGACCCTGCTGCTGTATGGCATCCTCCAGGTGGCCGGCCGTGAGGTCGATGCCGGCGGATATCTGCTCGGCATCCTCTATGGAACCAGCAGCCTCCTGCCGCTGCGCTGGCGGCCGATGTGGTTTTTGCCCCACCTCTTTTGCGTGATCCTCTTCGCATGGATTTTCGTGCGCTTTACGCGCATCCGGACGCGGTCGATCTACATCCGGGTCCTGATGCTTCTCGGGCTGCTGGGCGCGGGCGTGCTGATGCTGCACCCCGCCCTGTCGGTCACCCTCCAGGTGCGCGCGCTTTCGTTCCAGAAAGCCGGGCTCCCCTTCAGCCTGGACCTGGCGCCGCTGACCTGTTTTTATTTTCTCAACGGATTTCTGCTGCGGGATTCCCTGCTGAATTTCTCCTCCCGGCGCATCCCGCTGCTCGCTGCGATCGGCCTGGTGACTGCGATCCAGTATTCTACCGGAGCCTCAATGGACCTCAACCTCAGGCGCTATGACCACCTGGTTTTTTCCACGCTGAACGCCTTCGGTATGATCTATATTGTCCTTTCCCTGGCTGCGGTATGCGCCAGGATACCGATGCTGCAGAGCGGATTGACGCGGGTCGGCTGCCGGAGTCTTTTTGTGCTGATTTTTCACTTTTTCATCATGCAGCACACGGCGCGGCTTTTGACCCGCGCGAGCGGGACGGTCTCCTTGCCCGTGGGGGCGATCGCCATCCTGGCCGGTGTCGTCCTGCCTACCCTCTTCGGCACGTGGGTCCGCAAAAGCGCCTGGCTGTCGCTCTTCTTCCTGCCCCTGAAAACCAATCCGCTGATCCTGAAAATCAGGTCCAGAACGGACCAGGCGGCAACCGGATGAGGATCCCGTGAAACGAATCGCTGCTCTCCTGAGCCCCTTGCTGGCGGCTGCCGGCACCGTGGTCCTCACCTCCGGGTGGATGGCGGACGCGTGCGGCTCTCCTCCCGGCGCGCTCGCGGCGCGTCATCAGGGCATGGCCAGCACTCTGGTCGTCGTCCTGGGTTCATCCACCGCACTGGGGACCGGCGCCAATCCGCCGGACAGCAGCTGGGTCAACCGCTACCGCAGCTATCTCCGGTATTACAGCCCGGATCTGGAGGTTGTCAATCTCGCGGTTGGCGGCATCACCACCTTTCAGATCATGCCGGACGGATTCATCCCGCCTTCCCGACGATTTGCGCCCATCGCAGATCATAATATATCCTATGCCCTGACCTTGCACCCCGCCGCGATCATTGTCAATCTGCCGAGCAACGATGCCGCCAATTATTTTCCCATCACCGCACAGTTGGCCAACTTTGATACCCTGGCGCAATACGCCAGCCGGAATCAGACTCCCATCTGGTTCTCAACCTCGCAACCGCGCAATTTTCTCGATCCCGGCCAGCGCCTGGCCCTCATGGTGCTGCGGGATTCGCTCCTCGCCCGCTACGCTGACGGGATCTGGACCCGAACCCTCGATTTCTGGAGCGGCCTGGCCGACAGCGCCGGCAATATCCTGCCGCCCTTTGACTGCGGGGATCACATCCACCTCAACAATTCGGGACATCGTCTCCTCTGCGAACGGGTGGTGCAGGCGCATGTGCTGCTCTATACCGGCGTGACACGGGCGCCGACAGAGGTACCGGAGGCCGTGCATCTTGACGCCAGCTTTCCCAATCCCTTCAATAGCAGCACCCTCTTCCGTTATGAGCTGGCCAGCGGCAGTCCGGTCGAGGTCACCCTACATGACCTGAGGGGGCGCGAAGTCGCGCGCCTCTTTGCAGGCTTCCAGCTGGCCGGTGCGCATGAACTCCGCTGGGATGCAGCCGCCTCGCCCGGCGGAGTCTATCTGATCGTGATCCGGGCTGGAGGGACGATGCAGTCCCGTCTGCTCACGCTGGTGAAATAACCGCAGTCGCCTCGCCAGGCGGGGTTTACGTGATCCAGATCCGGGCCGGAGGAACGATGCGAGCCCGTCGATTCACGCTGCTGAAATAGCCGCAGCCGACCGGCAAAAAACCGTTTTGTTTTGCTGCCGGAAATTTAGTATACTGGTGCAGGAGGATCTCATGAAAAAAAACCGCTATCGCTCGATGGAAACCGCTGCGACACTCAGCCGCCGCGAGATGCTCAAACTGGGCGCGGGCGCAGGCTTGCTGCTGGGCACGCCAACGCTCTGGGCCCAGGAGGCGCAAAAATCGCAGCCGCCGGCCAAACCGAAAACCAATATCGAAGAAGTGCTTGCGATTCCAAAAACAGCGCACTCCCTGCCCGGCCCTTTCCCCGGCCGGGTGGTGCAGGTTACCGATGCGGGCGCAACCCGGGAGGGCCGCGCGCAGCCGGAGGTGGTCCAGGCCATGTTCGAAAAAGGGCTGCAAAACCTGACCGGCACCAGCCTGAAAAAAAGCGGCAAACTCTTCTTCAATAAACAGGATGTCGTCGGCATCAAGGTCAATCCTGTCGGACCCGGCGTCATCGCCACCCATCTTGAGCTGGTCGATGCGGTCATCGGCTGGCTCACGCGCTGCGGCCTCAAGCGGGATCACATCGTCATCTGGGACCGGTTCGATTACATGCTCGCCGACGCCGGCTTTACCCCTGCGCGTTTTCCCGGGATCGTTATCGAAGGGCTGCAGACCATGGATGAAGCCGCCGCGGAGGGCAAGAACGATAACAGCCGCTGGCTCAAGGCCGACGGCACCCATGTCAGCGCCGGTAATTATGACCAGCAGGTCTACTATTGGGCCGATGTCGAGGCCGATCAGAGCGAGGCCTACCTCAATCAGCACGTCTTTAATGGCAAATACTCCTACTTCGGTAAACTGGTGACGCAGCGCCTGACCAAAATCATCAATCTCCCGGTCTTCAAAAACACCGGCAATGGCGTCTCGATGGCCACCAAGAATCTTGGCTATGCGGCCATCTGCAATACCGCACGCCTGCACCGGCCGCTCTTTTTCGATGTCTGCACCGAGGTGCTCGCCTTTCCGGCCGTGCGCGACAAACTGTTCCTCAACATCACCGACGGCCTGCGCGGTCAATACGACGGCGGCCCCGACGGGGCGGCCCAGTTCACCTGGGACTTGAACAGCCTCTTTTTCGCCACCGATCCCTTCGCCCTTGACATGACCTGCCATAACCTCCTGGTGGCGAAGCGCAAGGAGATGAACGTCAAGGTCAATGAGCACCCCCGCTTCACCGAGTACCTGCGCTACGCCGAGAAACTGGGACTGGGCATGGCCTCTCCGGAGAAAATCGTCCATGTGGTGGCCTGACCGGCCGGGTGCGCTGCGCCGCCGCCTGGATGAGCGCCATCTGCAGAGGTTGCGCCTGCCGGCCGCCTCTGCAACGCACCGGCGGCACACCCGACAAAATGCAGCGTGGTGTCTGAGGTCTGCCCTACTGCTGGCGGCGGCCTTGATACTCGCCGCCGGGCTCGCACCTGCCTGCGCGCAGGCGGGTCCCGTAGCCGCCATCAGCCTCCCGGCCGGCGATTTCATCCCCGGCTGGCGGTGCAGCGGCGCGCCACGCATCTATGCCGCGCAAAACCTTTACGGCTATATCGACGGCGGTGCCGAGCTCTTCCTCGAATACGGCTTTGCTGAACTGACCGTCCAGCGTTACAGCCATGGCGAAGAGGAGTTCGTTCTCGATCTCTATCGCATGGCCTCTGCAGATGCGGCCCTCGGCATCTATCTGGCGCGCAAGGGCGAGGAGCAGCCGATTGCGGGGATTCCCTGCCGCGCGACCGGCAATGGCTGGCAGCTCGCCGCGCTCAAAGGGCGCCATTACATCCAGGTAACCAATCTCAGCGGCGGCGAGCTGCTGCCGGTGATGGTCACGCTGGTGCAGGAACTTCTGCAGCACATCCCGGAGGAGGCCGCCGCGGCATGGTTCGCGCAGCTGCCGTCCGGCTGCATCCCCGGTTCCGAGCTCCTCGTGGCCGGCCCCTACAGCCTGCAGCCGCTCTTTACCTTCGGTGAGGGAGATGTGCTCCAGCTGGCCGGCCGGGCGATGGGGGTCTATGCCGACCGTCGCACGCCCGACCTCTCCGTGCAGGGCTATCTCCGCATCGACTATCCGGATACGGCGGCCGCCCGCTCCGCCCTGGCCAACGTGCAGGCGCAGCTCGACCCCTGGCTGACGCCCCTGCCCGCGGGCCAGGATTCCCTGCTCTTCCGCGATTTTCAGGAAAAATTCGGCCGCATCACCCGCAGCGGCGCCCGCCTCGAGATCGCCATCCACCTCTCAGATCCGCGCCAGTAAGCCCCGCCGGGCCGGGTGGGAGCCAGTTTTGGCAGGCAGCGGCGCCCGCCTCGAGATCGCCATCCACCTTTCGGATCCGCGCCAGTAAGCCCCGCCAGCCCGGGGCGCCCGGGGCTCATTGATTCCCTCCACGTATCCCTTCGATAATTTTTTCTCCCGTCCTTCCAGAATTCTCTTGCTTTTTCCCTCGAATATGAGTACAATTTGAAAGCAAATATAACTAAATGCAAGTAATCGTAATCCTCTTTTTAAACAATTAAATCAAACGAAAGTTCGCCAAACTATGGCGTCAGGAACCAGAGGCACCCTGCTTCTCGCTGAGGAGCGGCGTAACCGGATCGAGGAGATTCTCAAGATTCAGAACCGCATCCTTGTGGCGGATATGGCCGAACAGATGGAGATTTCCGAGGTCACCATCCGCAAGGACCTGGAGGTGCTCGAGCACCGCGGTGTATTGAAGCGGGTGCATCGCGGCGCTATCCTCGTCAAAAATCCTACGGTCATCGATCTGGCCCTCATCGAAAAAGAGCACATCCATGCCCGGGAGAAGGAGCGGATCGCCCGCAAGGCGGCCGAGCTCATCCGCGACAATGAGGTGATCATTCTCGATTCCGGGTCGACGACCACCGCGATCGCGCGGGCGCTCAAGGCGCGGCAGGGGCTGACGATCATCACCAATGCTGTCAACATCGCCTGGGAGCTGACCGCCAGCAAAAACCGTGTCATCCTGATCGGCGGCATGGTGCGCGAGAACTCTTTCTCGCTGGTGGGACCGCTTTCCGAGGAGGCGCTGCGCAGCCTTACCGCCGACAAGCTCTTCCTCGGCGTCGACGGTATCCATTTCGAATTCGGCTTGACCACGCCCAACCTTGAGGAGGCGACCATCAACCGCATGATGCTGCGCGCCGCCACCGACGTCTTTGTCGTTGCCGATTCGAGCAAGATCGGCCGCCGCAGCCTCGGCGTCATCGCCGAAATCCAGGCTGCCCACCATCTCATCACCGATGCGCATATCACGGCTGCCGACCAGAAAAAGCTTATCGACCTCGGGGTAGAGGTGATCATCGTCTGACAGGGATCCCTAACCAACAGGATGTATTTATGCCGTTTGTGACCAGATGGGCCCACCGGTTGCCCTTGCATCGTCTCCATTCCGGCATCGCTCTCGTCATGTTTCTCTCCGCCTTTACAGCGGCTTTGGCCTCCTCCCGGCTGCCCATCGACAGCCGCTCCGATTACCTCTGCTATTACGGCGCCTGGAACAACGACAACCTCTTCCGCGCCAAGGATTTCGATCTCGTCATCCTCGAACCCTCCAACATCTCCGCCACCCAGGTCGCCGAGCTGAAAAAAGGCCATGACGGCCTCGCCGGCACCACCGATGATGTCATCGTCATCGGCTACGTTTCGATCGGCGAGGATCATCAGGGGAGCCGGACGGGCGACGGCCGCGGTCCCTGCTACTGGGATTGGGGCACCAGTTCGGTCGTCTACACCAACGCCGGCTATGCCTCCTGGTATCTCGACGACGCCGATCACGATAAAAAACCGGACATGAACGGCAACTGGGGCAGCTATTACGTCAACGCCGGCGACTCCTCCTGGCGCAGTTTTCTCAAGACCAGCCCGACCGGCACCGACAATATCCTCAAGACCAAAAACTGCGACGGGCTCTTCCTCGACACCATCGACACCGCCTCGCCCTGGTCGCCCTGGCCCTATCGCTGGATGGTGGTGGCCATGTCCGATCTGGTCGGCTGGCTTCACACGACCTACCCGGACAAGTATCTGGTGGCCAACCGCGGCCTCTTTTATTTCGATCCCGATCTCGCTACCTCGTATGCCCACTCGATCCGCCCCTTCATTGACGGCGTGATGTTCGAATCCTATTTCAAGGAGGGCGAGCGCGCCGTCTGGGCAGCCAAGGTCAATACCGAGGCCGCCAAACCCGATGGCTTTGCGGTGATCGCCCTCGATTACTACTCCGCCAGCCAGACCGCCGCCATCAACAAGCAGGTCGCCGAGGTCCTGGGACTGGGCTGGAGCGATTTCATTTCCTCCTCTTCTCTCAACGAGATCCGCTACGAGGTCTTTCACCGCCATCCCGTCGATGTCAATCCCCCGACCTGGAATTCAGCCATCGGCTTGACCGAAGCGGTGGCCTCCGACGGTGCGGTCCGGCTGCGCTGGCGGCAGATTACGGATCAGTCGGCGCCCCTCTCCTTCACCGTTTTTTACAGTGACGCGCCGCTCTTCAACATCGCCACGGCGACCCGCCTGGATCAGGTGCCGGCCACCTGGCAAAGCGCGAGTCAAGCCTGGGAGTACCAGGTCACCGGCCTTGCCAACTATACGACCTATACCTTCCTGGTGCGCGCCCGTGATGCCCTCGGCAATGAGGACAAAAACCTGCGCACGCTCAAGGCCACCCCGCCGGCGGGCTCGAAAACCCTGATCACCATCGACGGCCTTTTCGCCGACTGGGGCGGCATCGCCGCGCTCGACACTCCGCCGAATCCCGTCGAGACGGCCGGGGACGGCCTCGATGCCGCCGCCGACCTTGTGGATCTCTATGTTGCTCACGACGCGACCAATCTCTATCTGCAGTTCACCACCGCCGCCGCCTTCAGCAGCGGCTATTTCTACCATGTCTTCTTCGACATCGACAATAATCCGGAGACCGGGTATCGCTATGCCGACAGCGCCGCCGCCGGCGCCGAATTGATGATGGAGAACCTCGCCCTCTGGCAATATACCGGCACGGGAGGCGACAACTGGAGCTGGACACAGGTGAGCGGCCTGTCGCGGGCCACTTCCGGCACCCAGACCGAGCTGAGCCTTCCCCTCGCCATGATGCCGCTGGCGGTGCAGCAGCAAAAGCTCACCCTGATGCTGCAGACCAATCGCGCGGTCACCCCCTTCACCTTTGTCGATGCCGCGCCCGACCGCTTCGGCAGTGAGCCTCTGGTCTACACCTTCAACAGCGGCACCGCCGTGCCCGGGAGACCCGCCGAACACCAGCCCGCGGGATTCACCCTCGGCCAGAACTATCCCAATCCCTTTAACGACGCCACCCGCATTCCTTTTAGCCTCGACCGGGCCGGCGAGGTGACGCTCCGGCTCTACAATATACGCGGCGAAAGCGCCGCCTCGTACCATCTCGGCATGATGAGCGCCGGCACCCATTCCTGGCCCCTTTCGGCGCATGAGTTAACCAGCGGCATCTATTATTACGAACTTTTAACAGGAGGGAAACGGCGGACAGGAAAAATGGTATTGATCCGGTAGGACGCGAGAATACTGCGGCTTGCCCGGGGAACATCAACCCCGGCGGCGCCGGCAGCAACTCCAAAATCGGGTTGCATGGCGCAGTATGCGGCTTGCCCGGGGAACATCAGCCCCGGCGGCGCCGGCACCGGCTCCCGAATCGGATTGCATGGCGCAGTATGCGGCCTGCCCAGGTAGCAGGAGATTATTGTTGCTTTACTGGAGCGGCATCACCTTAATCTTCATTTGTGAGGGAAACATGAAAAAAACATTGCTCTTTTGTTTGGCTGTGCTCGGCATGCTGGTTTTCCAGCAACCTGCCGCGGCGCAGATCACCATCGATGGCCTTTTCTTCGACTGGGATAGTGCCACCCAGGTGGACGTCGCCCCCCAGGCGGAGGAGTTGACCTTTGATCTGGGCGATCCGGATTGCCCGAATCCCGCCGTGCCGAGCTATTTCGCCGATCTCGACATCGACGATGTCTTCGTCACCGATGATGCCGATTTCGTCTATTTCCGCATCAAGATGAATCCGGTCGCCAATCTCACCAATGTGCCCAACGACACCTCCTATCACGGCGGTGCGGCGCTGGCCGTCTACATCTCCGTCGATCCCGGCTGGTCGGATATCACCGGTCTGACCTGGGGCTGGTGGGGCAGCGGCTACGACTATTTTGTCCAGGTCTACCCGACCGACAGTGTGGTTGTCAATTCAACCCATTATGATCAGTACCTCTGGGAACACAAGCAAGCCGGCAATGGCTGGGATTTTGTCCCCGCCGATTCCGCCATCGGCTGCAAGGTGGCCTGGAACGCCACCAATAACGAGGTGGAGTTCTCCGTGCCCAAGCAGCAGTTGTTCAACCCCCACTACCTCACCGATTTCGTCCGTCCGGATACGATTGCAGTGATGGTCTACGCCGGCGAGAACCTTTCCCCCTGGCGCGCCGACTACGCCAGCAATCCCGGCGTGGCCGGCTTCAAGGTGGCCCTGAAAAAGCCCGGCCCCATCGCCATCGACGGCCTCTTTTTTGACTGGACCGCCGAGATGCAGCTCGACACCCCGGCCACCCAGGAAGAGAAAACCTTCGATGCCGGTGACCCGGACTGTCCCAATCCCGCCGTCCCCAGCTACTTTGCCGATCTCGACATCGATGATGTCTACGCCACCGACGATGCCGATTTCATCTATCTGCGCGTCAAGATGAATTCGATCGCCAACCTCGCCAATGTGCCCAACGATACCTCCTATCACGGCGGCGCCGCTATTGCGGCCTATTTCTCGGTGGATCCGGGTGCGGCCGATACCACCGGCCTGACCTGGGGCTGGTGGGGCAATGGTTATGATTTCTTCGTCCAGGCCTATCCTTCCGACTCCGTTTACGCCTCGGTTGGCGGCTATCCCCAGGCCGTCTGGGAGCACAAGCAGGCGGGCAACGGCTGGGATTTCGAGGTGGTCGATTCCCTGCGCGGCGCCTGGGTCTCCTGGAACGCTCTCAGCAACGACGTCGAGATGGCCATTCCCAAAGCCCAGCTGCTCCATCCCCGTTATCTGCAAAATTTCCAGCAGCCGGACAAGATCGCCATCATGATCTATGCCGGTGAGAACCTTTCGCCCTGGCGCGCGGATTATGCTTCGATGCCCGGCGTGGCTGGCTATATCCTCAATCTCAACGGTTCGACCGGTGTCGCCACCCGGCCGACGGCCGCGGTTCCCGCCAACCTGACCTTGCATCAGAATTATCCCAATCCCTTCAATCCCGAGACCCGGATCCGTTTCGCCTTGCCAACGCAGGGCCATATCCGGATTCGCGTTTTCGATGTGCTCGGGAAGCAGGTTTCCTCTTTGGCCGATGGCCTCTACGCCGCCGGCGAGCATATCGTGACCTTCAGCGGCAAGGATCTCCCCAGCGGCATCTACTTCTGCACCCTGGAGAGTGCCGGTGCGCGTGAAATCCGCAAGATGATGTTGATCAAATAGCCTGAGCAGTTTAGCAGACGGGCAGGGAGAGCCCTCCCTGCCCGTCGCGTGTACCCTTTCGCCAGGGGTGGAGCGATGTGAACGGGCATCAACGACTACCACCAGAGGAGATTCGATGATGAGAAAGACCTTCCGCTTCCTGTTTTTTTTCCTGTTCATCCTTGCTGTGGCCTCATTCGCGCAGACGGTGTATCCCGTCGCAGCGGGCCCGGACGCCATTTCAGCGGCCTACCAGGCCGCGGCGGCCGGCGATATCCTGGAGCTGGTCACTTCCGGCGGAGCCTATACCGAGAGTGCCGCTCTGGAAATCACCGCCGGCAAGGCGATCACCATCCGTGCGGCTGCCGGGATCGCCGCGCCGGTTTGGCGGTGCGACGCCTCGCCTTTCATGACCGTCAGCGGCACCCTGATCATGGAGGGGCTCACTCTCGACGGGCAGGAAGCCGGTAAAAGGGCCATCAACACCTCTGGCAGTGCCGGCTATTCCATCAAGATCGTCAACAGCACCCTCCAGGGATTCGAATATATGATTTACGGAAGCTCCTCTTCCGCCCTGGATTCCCTGGTCATCGTCAACTCGCTCTTCAAAAAGGCCGCCAACCGGGCCCTCTATTTTCCCGCCGGCACCATCGATCCCGGTGTTGTCAAGCGGCTCTCCATCCGCAACTCCACCTTCATGGAGATGAAAAAGACTGAGCCTTCGATCTATTTCTACAGCAAAGCCTCACCCTCGGTGAGCCCGCGGCTGGAGCTGGACCATGTCACCTTTTATAATTGCCAGCGCATCCGCACCAACAGCGGCGTCACCGACGTCAGCATTAGCAACACCCTATTCGCCACGGATGGTACGATCAGCGGCGGGCAGTCCTTCAACCTCTATGGCGGCACCGTTGAAAATACCCTGGTGTTCAACGCCCCGGTCTCCGGAACCGGTGCCACCTACACCGGGTTCCTGGACAATGTCGATCCCCTTTTCACCGCCGCCGCGACCGGTGACCTCACCCTGCTGGAAGGTACGCCGGCTTTTCATGCCGGCACCGACGGCAAGACCCTTGGCGATCCGCGCTGGTGGCCCAGGCTCTCCGGCCGCATCTATGTCGCTGCGGGCAGGGACCAGATCTCCGCGGCGGTCGCCGCAGCCAATCCCGGCGATATCATCGAATTGACCAGCGATGGCGGGCTCTACGTCGAGTCCACTACGGTGGTCATCGACAAGCCGCTCACCATTCAACCCTCCGAAACCAGCGTTCATGCACCGGTCTGGACCTCCGATGACGGCGGCTATCTGATCCGCACCCAGGCAGGGCTCACCCTTACCGGCGTCAATCTCGATGGCGGCAAGGGTGCGCTCCTGGCGGCCGGCGGCATTGCCACGGATTCGAGCGGCTACAATCTGTTTCTGACCGACTGCGAACTGGCCAACCTTGGCGGCGAGAGCAGTACCACCGGCCACGCTATCTATGACGGCCTTTATGAGGGCGAAGTGGACTCGCTGGTCATCTCGGGCTGCTATTTTACCCGGATCGCCCGCGAGGGCATCTATCTCGGCGGACGCACCGCACCCCAAATCGGCACTGTGAAATACTTTCACCTGGTTAACTCGACCATGGCCAAGATCGGCGATGATGCGGTCTATATCCGCGATCATGACGGCAATCTGGCCACCCCCGGTCCGGTCTACCTTATCGATCATTGCACCTTTTATGACGCTTTCGATTCCTATGGCCTCCTGGCGCATTACATCGATAATGCCCTGATCAAGAACACCATCGCCGCTGCCTCGACGGTCAAAGGCACCGCTTTTTATCTCTACGGCGACAACTCGATCGTTAAAAACTCCATCTATTTTAACCTCAAGACCAATTTGCACACCGGCAAAAGTGAAAACATGCTCAGCGTCGATCCCCTCTTCGTCGATCCGGAATCGGGCAACTTTATGCTCTACAGCAACTCTCCGGCGGTCAACGCCGGCGATGACGGCTCGACCATCGGCGACCCGCGTTGGGGCGTCTCCACCCAGAAATCCAATGAACTGCAGCTGGTCAAGGGTCCCGCCAGCATGTCACCGACCACCACCTCGGTGCGCATCGTCTGGGAAACCCTGGAGAATGATCCACCCGCTTCGATCGTGGAATATGGCCTCACGCCGGAGCTGGGCACCATCGTGACCGGCCCGGAGGGCTGGCTCATAGCCGGCGAGGGCATCATGCATGAGGTCATCCTCACCGGCTTGCAGCCCTTCACCAGCTACTATTATCGCGTCGGTAATGGCACCGATATCGGCGTGGAGATCAACCAGGCCAAAACCGCACCGGAGCACGGCACGCCCTTCCGCCTCATGACCATGAGTGATATCCACGAAAACCATTACAGCCTCTGGCAGGGGATCGCCAGACGGGCGCCGCAGGATTCGATCGACCTGACCGTCTTCATCGGCGATTTTGTCAATGACGGCAGCGTGCGTGATGAGTGGAACGGCGGATTTTTCACGCCGGGCAAACCCTTGCTCGACAACATCACCGTGATCAGCTCCGTCGGCAACCATGAAACCGCCTTCGGCCCGTCGACCTATTACGACTATTTCTCGCTGCCAACCCATCCCGAGAACGGCGAGACCCCCGAAGCCTATTACAGCATGGATTATGGCGACGTCAAGATCATTGCCATTAACAGCAACGGCGATGACTACAGCCCCTCCTATCTCGCCGGATCGCTGCAGCTCGCCTGGCTTGAAGAAGAGATCAAGAACGCCGATAACAAATGGATCTTTATCTTCTCCCACACCAATGTTCTCTCCACCGCCTACCATGGCCAGTGGTCGGCGACCGAAAAAGAGAACCTGTTGCCGCTGTATGAAAAGTATGCCGCCCAGGGCAAGCGCATCATCGCCTTCGCCGGCGATGACCACAGCTTTGAGCACCTCTACAAAGCCGGCGTCAACTATGTCCGTCCCGGCTGCGCCAATCTCAGCCTCTATGACACCGACCTCAATCTGGTCGACAAACCCTACAGCATGTTCTATTCCAAACAGCCGGGGTTTTCGACCCTCGATGTCAGCAATAACGGCGACCTGATCACCCTCTCGGCCCGGGACACCACCGGTGCGATCTTTTACTCAGCGACCTTCACCACCAGCAGCACGCCGCCGCCAACCATCTATATCTCCGAACCTGATGGCATCGAGGACAGCAGCAGCGACCTCTATCGCCTCCGCTGGGTGGATTCGGATCCGGATGACGACGCCAAAATCAACCTCTATTATACCGCCGACGTCAACAGCCCGGGCGAACTGATCGCCGAAAACATCAGCGAGGATGACTCGTTGAATTATTTCGACTGGGATGTTTCCCGTGTCACGCCCGGATCCTATTATGTCTATGCGCTGATCCGTGACACCCAGAATCCGCCCGTCAAACGTTTCTCGCGCGGCAAGATCAGCGTCATCGCCGATGTCGTCGCTCCGCCGGCCGTCACTTCGCTGACCGGCACGCTGCTCAGCCGCACCAAACTGCAGATCAACTGGCAGAATCCGACCGACCCCTTGCATGTCGAGGTGCCATTGGCGACATTTGAAACCGGCATCGAGGGCTTTGTTGGCGAGAATGACGGTACGGCCACAGGGTCGCTCGAGACCGTTCCCGGCGCCGAGGGTCATGGCAATGCCCTGCGCATCAATTACGCCATTACCGTCGCCTGGGATCAATACGGAGGGGTCCTCTCGCTGCCCGGGTTCCCCAACATCAGTTCCACGCCGTATCTCGATTTCTGGTACCGCGGCGACGGCTCGAACCGGGCGCTGCGGCTCATCGCCGAGCAGGACAACGACCGCAACGGCAAAAATGATGACTGGTGGTATTCCGAGTCCCTGAATTTAACCTCCAAAGAGTGGAAACATGCGGTCCTCGATCTGCGACTCTTCTCGGCGCTGACCTGGCACGCCAATATGGACCGCTCCTTCGATCTCGAAAACATGGCCCGGCTCGACTTTATCATCCCCTCCTCCGATGCCGGCAGCGGCTTTGCCGAGATCGACGATATCAAACTCACCGGCGAAATCTCGCCGGCGCCCGATTTCCAGGGCGTCATCGTGCTGCGCCGGACGGACCGCTTCCCGGCGAGCATCAGCGATGGCGATGTCGTCTATCAGGGACCGGCCGAGAGCTGTGTCGATTCCACCGCAGTGCTCTACCAGAACAACTATTACGCCGCCTTCGCCTATGACGAAGTGCCCAACTACTCACCGCTCGGCGCCACCTCGATCTGGCTCTACACCTTGCCCACGGGTGTCGAGGCGGAGCAGGCGAACACTCTGCCGGTGCAATTTGAGCTCAAGCAAAACTATCCCAACCCCTTCAATCCCCAAACCACCATCACCTATGCTCTCCCGAAGGAGAGCCAGGTCCGGATCGTCGTCTACAATGCCCTCGGACAGGAGATGGCCGTGCTGGTGGACCAAAAAATGCGGGCGGGGTATCATACGATAGACCTGAATGGCGCCTCGTGGTCCGGCGGCGTTTATTTCTACAAAATCCAGGCCGATCACTTTACTTCACTGCGCAAAATGATTCTGCTCAAGTAAGAGCGTATCCACGGCCCTCCCTGCAGCGGCAGTCATGCAGGGAGGGCCATCCGCTCCCTCATTAACCGTTCGACTGTAACCCTTACGTGAGGTTGTTCATGACCAAATTCTATCTCTACCTTCTGGGGTTCCTGCTTCTCATTTGTTCTTCTCTTTTTGCCCAGACCGTGTACCAGGTGCCGGCCGGGTCGGATGCCATCTCCACCGCCTACGAATCAGCAGCGGCCGGTGACATTATCGAGCTGACCAGCGATGGCGGCGAGTACATTGAGGGCAACGATCTCGTCATCACCAAAGGCAAACCTGTCACCATCCGCGCCGCAGCCGGACTGCAAAACAAACCGCGCTGGACCGCCTCCGGCGGCTGGGCCCTGCTGCAAACCGCGGATGACCTCACCCTGGAGGGGATCACCATTGATGGCACCATCGCCGGCGGCGCGCGCGAAGTCGGTATCCGCGGTGCCGAACCCGAATGGTATGCCCTGAAACTGGGCTACAATCTCAAGATCCGCAACTGCGATTTCGTCAATTTTGACTATGCCATTTATGGCGAGGATTCCAATCAGCTGGATACCTTGCTGATCGATGGCTGTTCCTTCACGCACATCACCAAACAGGCCCTCCAGTTCAGCGGCGGCACTATTGCTCCGGGCCAGGTGCGGCATTTCTTCTGCACCAACTCGACCTTTTGGGACATCGGAGGTTATGCCCTCTATTTTCAGTCGACCGCTATCGATGCCAGTCCACAGGCCGAATTTGTCGTCGACCACGTGACCATTCATGACGCGGCCAGCGGCAATATCTACCCCCGTGATATCGACGGCGCGGTCATTAAAAATTCGATCATCACCAACTCCGGGACCTCACCGGGCACAGCCTGCCTCCTCGATGGCCCGAACTCCCGCATCAGCAACCTCCTGTATAACGGCCTGGACTCGGTTACCCTCGAGGCCGGAGCGTTGGAGAGCCAGCTGGCCAATATCCTGGCCGGGGTTGATCCCCTCTACGCCAGTGCCGTCAGCGGCAATTTCACCCTGATGACCGGCTCGCCAGCGATCGGCGCCGGTGATGACGGCAAAAGCCTCGGCGACCCCCGCTGGTGGCCGGAAAACAACTCTGAATACGTCTTTGTTTTTGCCGGCGAAAACACCCTTGCCGACGCCGTGGCCGCGGCCGTCGCCGGCCAGACCGTCATGCTGGTGTCGGATAGCGGGATCTATGACAATACCCATAAAATGGTGATCGACAAGCCGCTCACCATCCGCGCCGCCGATGGACTGAAGCAGCGCCCCGTGCTGACCTCGGGCGCCGCCGATGCCATGTTCGAAATCTCCGCCGGATTTACCTTGCAGGGCGTCATCCTCGACGGCGCGCAGGGCGCCGACTCGACCGCCATCGGTATCACCAATGCCCAGAATACGAGCGGGTATAACCTCAAGGTCCTGGACACCGATTTCCTCAACTTTTCCGACAAGGGCCAGACCACCGGCTTCGGCATCTTCGGCGTCCCCAGCTCAGTCGTTGATTCGGTCCTCATCGAGAACTGCTCCTTCGCCCACATTCTCGACATGGGCATCAGCTTCAATGACCCCCTGACCGCCACCGGTTCGGTCAATGTCTTCAAGGTTGACAACTGCACCTTCTGGGACATGAACTCGGAGGCCATCTATGTCGATGCCTTCGACTCCAAAATGGAGACCAAGGATCCCGAGGTCACCATCAACAAAGTCACGGTCTACGACTGCGGCAGCTACAACCTCATCGCCCATTACATCGACTACTCGGTGCTCACCAACTCCCTGGTGGTCCTCCCCGAGCTCAACACCAGCTATGCCCCCACCAAGGTCTATGGCACCCACTCCCGGGTCGAGAATTTCCTCTATTTCAACACCCGCGACATCGACCTCAGCTACGGCGCCACCGACTTTCAGCTCATCAATGTCGTGCCCCAGGAAAACCCCGGCCTCAAGGACCCGGAAAACGGCGACTTTTCCTATACCGTGCACTCCCCCGCCGTGCTCTTCCTCGAGGATGGCAATTTCCTCTGCCTCGGCGCCGAGCACTGGTGGCCAGGCATCTATGTGCCCGTCAATATCCACTGGGGCACCAAACGCAACTCGCTGAAAGGCTTGACCATCACCTGGAAAAACTATAATCAGGCCGATTCCATCCGCTGGGGCTACACCGAGGCCTACGAGCAGGGCTCCTTTCCGGGTGTTCGTCATGACGATTACCAGCTCGGCGACCGGCCCGAGTATCTCTTTGACTATACCTTCCCGGGTCTGAAGCCGCAGTCCACCATCTATTACTCATTCAAGTTCAATGAATTATGGGGACAGCACAAGAGCTTCACGACCGCCCGCGATACCCTGGCGACCAAATTCAGCTTTATCGTCGGCGCGGATTGTCAAGCCGGCACCGAAGAATTCCAGAAAATCTCCTCGATGGCCGCCGCCGAGAAGGCCGATTTTTATATCAACGTCGGTGACATCATTGACAACTCCCTCTATCCCGGATTGTGGGAAAAATACTACTCCTGGGGCCGGGAGTATCTGGAACAGACCCTGACCTATTACACCCACGGCAACCATCTCTACTATGACACCGAGTCGGGGAACGCGGTGATGAACCAGCTGGTCCTGCCGGGCAATGAAAAATGGTACTCCTTCAAGCAGGGCAATACCCTCTTCATCTGCCTCTTGTCGGAGGCTTCCCTCTCGACCCAGTGGACCTGGGCCAAGAATCTGCTCGCCAAGAGCGATGCCATCTGGACCGTGGTCTATTTTCATGCGCCCTTTTTCACCAGCGGCGGGCATGCCGGCGAGATGGACGCAGCGATTCCCTACTGGTGGAAGATGTTTGACGATTATGGGGTCGATGTCATCCTCAACGGCCACGACCACACCTACACCCGCTCCAAACCGATCAACCTGAATGTCTCGGATTCGACGGCCGTCGCTGACTACGGCAGCGCCGCCGGCCAGGGCCGGTTGCAAATGCTGGTCGGCAGTTTTGGCGCCGCGACCTATTCCGAACAGTCCGGCTGGTGGGTGGGCAAGACCCGATCGGCCGTCAACTATGTCAAGTTTCAGGTGGATGGTGACAAATTGCATTTCGACTCCATCGATCTGAACGGGGCCGTGATCGACAGCCTGACCCTCGATGCCAAAGGGACCCGCTATGATCGCCCGATCAATACCGGCCTGCTCCAGGAGCCTGCCGGTCTGCCGGGTGAATATCAGTTATCACAAAACTACCCCAATCCCTTCAATCCCGCGACCAAAATCGCCTACAGCCTGCCGGTCGCGGGCAAGGTGGCCCTCAAGATCTATGATCTGCTCGGCCGCGAAGTGCTAACTCTGGCTGACGGGATGAAACAGCCCGGCCGCTATGAGGTCCTGTTCGATGCCGCGGCACTCCCGAGCGGCCTCTATTACTACCGTTTGCAATCAGGTTCCTTTGACCAGATCCGGAAAATGGTTTTCCTGAAATAAGTTGGCAGGGGGCGCGCAACCTGATGTTTTACGCGCCCCCATCTCTGGAACCATATCTACCCCAAGCCTGGTTCTATCACTTTATACTCGTGAGGTTTGCCGTGAAAAAAATTACCATCCTGCTGCCGCTCTTCCTGTTGTTCCTCTTCTCCACACTCCCCGCCCAAACCGTCATTCAGGTGCCGGCGGGCACCGATGGTCTCGCCGCGGCCTGTGCGTCTGCCTCGGCGGGCGATATCATCGAATTGACGACCAATGGCGGTCTCTACACCGAAACCGCCAAACTGGTCATTGACAAACCGCTGACCATCCGGGCCGCCAAAAGCCTCAGCCAGAAACCGCTCCTGGTCTCCGGCGCCGCCGATGCGATGATCCAGTTCGCAACGAATTTTACCCTTGAGGGTGTCATCCTCGACGGCGCGCAGGGCGCCGACTCCACCGCCGTCGGCATCACCAACGCCGCAAACACCACCGGCTATAACCTCAAGGTCCGCAACACCGATTTCCTCAACTTTTCCGACAAGGGCCAGACCACCGGCTTCGGCATCTTCGGCGTCCCCAGCTCAGTCGTTGATTCGGTCCTCATCGAGAACTGCTCCTTCGCCCACATTCTCGACATGGGCATCAGCTTCAATGACCCCCTGACCGCCACCGGTTCGGTCAATGTCTTCAAGGTTGACAACTGCACCTTCTGGGACATGAACTCGGAGGCCATCTATGTCGATGCCTTCGACTCCAAAATGGAGACCAAGGATCCCGAGGTCACCATCAACAAAGTCACGGTCTACGACTGCGGCAGCTACAACCTCATCGCCCATTACATCGACTACTCGGTGCTCACCAACTCCCTGGTGGTCCTCCCCGAGCTCAACACCAGCTATGCCCCCACCAAGGTCTATGGCACCCACTCCCGGGTCGAGAATTTCCTCTATTTCAACACCCGCGACATCGACCTCAGCTACGGCGCCACCGACTTTCAGCTCATCAATGTCGTGCCCCAGGAAAACCCCGGCCTCAAGGACCCGGAAAACGGCGACTTTTCCTATCCGGCGGACTCTCCGGCAGTGCTGGTGGGTGAGGATGGCTCGACTCTCTCCCTTGGTGATGACCGCTGGCTGCTCAAGCCCGCCACGGATAAGGTCTACCTCGCAGCCGGCGAAAATGTCCTCTCCGCCGCCCTCGCGGCTGCCGTCGATGGCCAGACCCTGATCCTCACCAGCAACGGCGGCGTCTATCATGAATCCGCCAAATTGATCGTCGATAAAAAGGTCACCATCCAGGCCGCGGACGATCTCGTGCAAAAGCCGGTCCTCAGTTCCGATGCCACCGACGCCATGATCGAGGTCTCCGCCGGTTTGACCCTGAAGGGCCTCCTCCTCGATGGCGCCCTCGGCGGCGTGCCCACCACCACCGGCATCACCATCAAGCCGCAGACCTCGGGCTATAACCTCGCCGTCCTTGAAAGCGATCTGCTCAACTTCGGCAATGCCTCCGGATCCACCGGTTTCGGCATCTTTGGCGATCCCTCCGCGGTGGTCGACAGCTGCCTGATCCAGAATTGCTTCTTCGCCCACATCGTCAAGATGGGCATCAGCTTTAAATCACCGCTTACCCCCACCGGCTCGGTCAACGTCTTCAAGGCGGACAACTGCACCTTCTGGGATATCAACGCCGAGGCCATTTACGTCGATGCCAACGATTCCAAAATGGAGACCAAGGACCCCGAGGTCACCTTCAACAAGCTCACCCTCTATGATTGCGGCAGCTATTGTCTCATCGCCCATTACATCGACTACTCGGTGCTCACCAACTCGATCGTGGTTCTGCCCGAACTCAACACCGGCTATGCCCCGAGCAAGATGTATGGCACCCACTCGCGCATCGAGAATTTCGTCTACCTCAACACCCGCGACATTGACCTCAGCTACGGGGCCACCGACTTTCAGCTCATCAATGTCCTGCCCCAGGAAAATCCCGGTTTCGCCGATGCGGCCAATGGCAACTTTCATTACGCTCTGGACTCGCCGGCGATCCTCTTCAGTGAAGACGGCGCGCCGATCTATCTCGGTGACGACCGCTGGTGGCCGGTGACGACCGGCGTGAATTGCACAGAGCAGCAGAGCCAGCCCGCGATGTTCACGCTGGCCCAGAACATGCCCAATCCTTTCAATCCGGTGACGACCATCCATTTCACCCTCCCCGCCGCGCAGCGGATCAGCCTTAAGGTCTACAATATGCTGGGGGAGGAAGTGGCCACACTGGCCGAGGGTATGTGGTCTGCCGGCCTCCACAACGTGCAGTGGAATGCAACCGACCGGCCCAGCGGCCTCTATCTCTACCGTCTGGTGACCGAGAGCACGGCCGCCAGCAAGCGGATGATGCTGCTCAAGTGAACGAATCCGTACGGGCTGGGAGCAGCGACAACTGGATGGCGCTGCTTCCGGCTCGGCGGCCTTTACTGTTTCAGAACTTGTAACCAACGCTACCAGCCATAAGGAGTACGCTCCTGTGAAATCCAAACTTCTTTTCTTCCTCTCCCTTTTGCCGGGATTGCTTTTAGCTCAAACGACGGGTAAAATCTCCGGCAAGATCATCGATGAAAAAAAAGAGCCGGTCATCGGCGTCAACGTCCTCATCGACGGAACCGCCATGGGTGCTGCCGCCAGCGTCGAGGGCGAGTATTTCATCATCAACATCCCGCCCGGAACCTACAGCCTCAAGGCCAGCGCCGTGGGCTATGGCCCGAAACGCATCGACAAGGTCAAGGTCGAAGCCGGTCTGACCACCAGGGTCAATTTCACCATGCAGTCCACCATGATCGAAATGCCGGAGGTGGTGATCCAGTACACCCGGCCGGCGGTCCAGAAAGATCTGACCTCCAAGATGCAGGGAATGGACCTCAGCGACATCGAGATGATGCCGGCGCAGATGTCGATCCGCGACCTCTTTTCCAAGCAAGCGGGTATCACCCGCGACATCAGCACCACCCCGGTCAACTCCCAGCCGGTCTTCGGCCAGTTCGCCACCATCCCCAACGATGGGCTCCATTTCCGCGGCGGCCGCACCAACGAAACCCTCTATCTCTTCGACGGCATCACCGTCAATGACGGCCTCTGGGGCGGCTATAACCTCGATGTGCTCGGCCAGTACACCCTCCAGTCCCTGCAGACCCTCACCGGCACCTTCGGGCCCCAATATGGCGAGGCCATGTCCGGTGTGATTCTCATGCAGCCCCAGGACAATCTCGCCAGCCGTTGGAAGGCCCAGGCCTCACTCCTGACCGACAATTTCGGCAAGAAATCGGGCAGCCAGAAGGAGTACAATCTCGAGGCCGCCGTCAGCGGGCCCATCCCCGGCGTCAAGAACCTCACCCTCACCTCCTCGGCCCGGACCTATACCACCGACGGCTATATTAACGGCTACCTCTACCCCAACTGGGTCGATTCGCGCGGCACCGATAAAAGCGGCATACCCGAAACGGTGCCCATGGTCTACCGCGATACCCGGATGGCCTTCGGCAAAGCGATCTGGCAGGTGAGTAAACCCCTCAAGCTCCGCCTCGGCTATTATGCTGCCGAGACCAAACAGGGGGTGTATGACCACTTTTTCAAGTACAATCCCTATGGCACGCCACGCGTCGTCCTCAATGACTATCTCGGCTATCTCAAGCTGACACATGTCTTTTCACCGCGGACCTTTGCCGATTTCGCCCTCTCCAAATACCGCCGCGGCTATCGCTCCCGCGTCTTCTCGGACCTCTCGCTCTACGAAGTGCGTCCGGAGATTCTCACCGCCGAGTTTTCCGTCGCCGGTGAAAATTATGTTTACTTTGACAGCTACTACGACAAGATCGAGGCCCAGGGCTCCTTCAACAGCCAGGTCTCCCGGCAGCACTTTATTACCAGCGGTGCTTCGCTCTCCACCATCAAGACCTCGCTGCAGCGCCGCAACCCCAACGGCGGTGAGGCTTACGAGAACTATTACTTTCAGCCCAGAAAAATGTACGCCTTCGTCAACGACAAGATGGAGTTCGACGACATCGGCATGGTGATCAACGTCGGTTTGCGCTACGATTACATCGACCCCAACCGCGAGTTCGTCGAGGACATCGAATCCCCGGACGGCAAGATCGGCAAGGTCAAGGCGCACCAGTATGTCAGTCCGCGTTTCGGCATCAGCTACCCGATCTCCGACGCCGCGGCCTTCCGCTTCGGCTACGGGCACTATTATCAGTATCCTGATTTTTACAAGGCCTTCCAGGGGACCAACCGCGAATATTCGATGTATCCCGCGCCCAATGTCAATTCGGTTCAGGGTGCCATCGCCAAGGGGGATATCCAGGAAGAAAAGACCATCAATTATGAATTCGGCGTGCAGATGCAGCTGGCCCCCAAGCTCTCCGCCGACATCACCGGATTTTACCGCAAAACCTCCAACCTTATCGGCATTGTCATCGCCGAAGGCTACCTGACCTCGGGTGACGTGGTCAAGGCACAGAAATATCCGATCTTCGACAACATCAACTTCGCCACGGTCAAGGGCGTCGAGTTCTCGATGACCAAACGCATGAGCGATAATTTCACCGGCTTTCTCAACTATACCTACTCGCGCGCCCTGGTGAGCAGCTCGCTGATCTTTTCGCAGGCGCAGGACCTGGCGCGCACCTTCCCGGCGGACTGGGACCAGTCCCATGTCCTCTCCTTCGGTGTGACCATGGAGTTCCCCGCCCACTGGGGCTACTCGCTCATGGGCGGACTCAGCAGCGGCTTTCCCTATACCTTCAACGTCCTCATGCCCAACGCCGAGCGCTCGCCCACCCAGAGCTCACTGGATGCCATGCTCTTCAAGGAGCTGACCATGGCCAAGGTCACGGCCCGGCTCTACGGGCAGGTCAGCAATCTGCTCAACCACAAGAATGTCTGGTGGGTCTATGCCGATTCCGGTCAGCCGGGAGTGGACACCAACGAGACCACCTCGGACGACTATACCAATAATCCCGCCATGTGGGGCCCGGGCCGGCGCTACCAGATTGGCCTGAACTTTACCATTGAATGACCCAAGGAGAGGATGCATGAAAAGATCCATCCTTAATCTGCTTTTGCCGCTCTGGACGGCCGCCACGATCCTGTCCGGATCCGCGCTCGCCCAGGGTGTCAGCTACAAGGGCACCTCGGCGGCCAACTTTCTCAAGGTGGCCATGGGCGCCGCCTACGTCGCCGGCGGCGAATCGGACCTGACCCTGGCCAAGGACGCCACCAGCCTCTGGTTCAATCCCGGGGCGATCAGCCGCATCCCCAGGTCCAGCGCGGTCTTTACCCATTCCAGCTGGCTGGTGGAGACCAATTTCACCAACGTGGCGGTCACCCTGCCGCTCGCCGGATTCACCGCCGGCGTGGACCTCACCTACTTCGGCTCCGGAGACATCCAGGAGACCACCCTGCTCAAACAGGATGGCACCGGACGCGTCGTCAGCGCCAGCGATCTGGCCATCGGCGCCGCCCTGGCGCGCAATCTCACCGACCGGTTCTCGGTCGGCTGCAAAATGAAACTCGTCCGCGAGCAGCTCGCCCAGGTTGCCGCGAGCAGCTTCGCCTTCGATATCGGCAGTGTCTTCGAGACCTCCTTTTTCAACAACATGAAGATCGGCATCGCCCTCACCAATTTCGGCGGGGCCATGCAGTTCAACGGCAACGACCTGCTGGTCACCCATGTCGTCTCGGGCAGCCCGACCAACAAGCAGGTCCCCGCTGTGCTCGAGACCAAGGAGTGGGACATGCCGATGACCTTCCGGCTGGGCGTGGCCACCACCTTTCTCGACCGCGGTGATCTGGTCTGGGCCGGCAGTTATGCCATCAACGATGCCCGCGATTTCGGCACCCGGCATAACCTCGGCACCACCCTGACCCTGAAAAAGATGCTCGCCCTGCGCACGGGATACCGCTTCAACTATGATGAGGTCTCCTTCTCCGCCGGGGCGGGCTTGCTGGTACCGGCCAACTTTCTCGGCCAGATCTATATCGACTATGCCTATACCGATTTCGGCCAGTTCGCCAATATCCATCAATTCTCTGTGGCCGTAAATTTCTAACTCCGTCAAATGAGAGCCATCATGAAAAGAAATCATTTGCGGGTGCTGCTCCCGCTGGCGGCGATCGCCATGCTGCAGTGGGGCTGCCCCAATCGCGAGCCCGTGACCCCCATCGAGATCACGCGCCCGAAAGCAAAAGCGGTGATCCCGGTGGCCGGCACGCTGGCTGTGGCGCAGGACGCCGCCCTCCGGTTCCAGTTCACCGAGCCCATGAGCCTGGCCTCCTTCACCGGCCGGGTGGTGCTGCAGAGCCTCACCGGCGCGCCCCTTCCCGGCCAGTGCAGTCAAGTGGACTCGACGGTCTCCTTCCAGCCCGACGCACCGCTGGACAAAGCCACGCTCTACACGGTTGAACTGCGCGGCGGAATACGCGATGCGCGGATGAACACGATCGAGGTCGATGGCAGCGGCGCCTTTGCCGACAGCGTCATCGTCGCCTCGAGCTGGTTCTTCTCGGCCGGCGACTACTCCATCGGCGGTTTCAATCCGCTCTATCTGCGCGACCGCAAGGAGGGCTCGCTGCGCCGTTTCACCCGTCTCGACAGCCTGACCGGAACTCTTGGCGGCTTCTCGGCCCCCGAGGATGCCGTGGTCACTCCGGACGGCCGTTATGTCGCGGTGGCCAACACCGGCAAGAATGAGGTGGGCTTCGTCCAGGCCTCCACCCTCACCCTCGAGAAAACCGTCGCTGTGGCCGCCAATCCCTCGCAGGTTGAAGTCGCCGGCGACTATCTCTACGTCGTCAGCGTCAATGGCAAGGCGATCTCGAAAATCAACCTGCAGACCCAGGCGCTCGAAGCCAAATACACCACCAGTTTTTATCCCGGCAAGCTCGCCGTGGCCACCGATGGCGCCGTCCTCTTCACCCTGGATCAAAGCAAGCGCGACCTGGTGCTCATCAACACCGGCAGCGGTGCCACCATCAAGACCCTGCCCGCCGTGGTCGACAAGCTGATCCTCGGCGAGCTCCGCACCGATCCCTACAGCGGCGGCCTCTATATCTGCGACGCCAAGGGATTGAAGGTCAAGCGGACCGATGCCGGCGGCGCTGCCGCGCAGACCGTCTACACCTTTTCTTCCGGCAGCGAACCTCTGGATATCGCCTTCACCGCTGCGCACCATTTTGTCGCCGCCGGCAAGTCGCTCTATAAATTCGACGCCACCAGCGGCAGCCTTCTCGCTTCGCGCGCTTTCGCGACCGCCTGCAAATCGGTCACCGCTGCGCCCACCGGCGATGTGCTCTTTGTGACCCTGGCCACCTCGGTGGTCATCCTCGACGCGCAGACCATGTCGCTGCTCTCCGAGGTGACGCTGGCCAGCAGCGGCATCGAATCGATCGTCGTCAATCCCGTCAAGTTCACCCTTTAAACGAGCAGGATTATGATAAAACGTACCCTCTTATTGGTTGGCCTGGGCCTCTTGCTGGTGGTTTCGCTGCTGGCCGCCCAGGACGATCCGATGCTCTACCAGCGCTGGAACACGATGAACATCAACCGGTTGAGCACCCAGTTCAATAACACCGGCTTGCTCGGCGATGGCAACGAGCAGAATATCCCGCTGGCGCGCAAGCCCTCCTTCGAGTATCCCACCGGCAGCGGCATCAATTACGGGACCTGCGTGGGTTTTGTCATTGGCGCACCGGCCGCCCAGGATCCCGGTGCGGTGAGCGGCGCCAACTCGGAGAACCTCGAGTACCTCGACGGCTCGATGGATGAAGGCCCGGCCGCCTTCTGGGACGAGGAGCATTATGCCCCCTATCCCGAGGTCGTCGGCAGTGCCGTCGCACCGCTGAGCACCGATCCCGCCACCTGGCCCGGCAGCGGCCCCAACCACGGCTGGCCGGTCCTCATTCCGGGAACCAGCGATTCCCTGCACGTGGGCAGCGAGGGCTGGCCCGGCGCGGGCCGCCACGGCGAACGCATCGCCGATCAGGAGACTTACTCGGTCATGCACGCCTGGCGCGGCACCGACCTCGGCACCAGTGAACGGCGCTGGCTCAATACCCAGGTCGAAATGCGCGGTCTTGCCTGGACCGGCGAACTCTACCAGGATTTTATCGTCTGGATCTATGTGGTGCGCAATATCGGCACGGCGCCCATCCGCGGCATGCGCGTCGGCATCCACTCCGATTACGGCTTCCTGCCCCTTGCCTTTTCGCCGATGAGCACCGGGGACAACGATCGCCACTATTGGGACGCCCGGCTGCAGTTCGCCTACGGGACCGATGATAACGGTTATGAGGACAATCCCGCCGGCGGCAGCCTGGCGGCCAACCAGATCGCCTGGGGCGGCACGATGGCCCTGCGCATGCCGGGTCCCTCCAAAAAAGTGGCCACCTACGACTGCTTCAATTTCTGGATGGAGGCGACCACACCCAGCGGCAACGGCGCTAGCAAGGAGCTCTATTACCGCTACAACCTCGCCAACCAGGGCGATCCGGAAGACAGCAACAAGGACGGCATCGACGACGATTTCGACCACAACGGCGTGGCCGATGCCCTCGACGGCGGCCCGGGCTATTACATCGGCCAGGGCTCGGACGGCCTGCAAGTGCTGGGCTCCCAGCCCTTCGACCTTGCCCCCGGCCAGGTCGATACCATGATCTTCGCCACCGTCTTTGGCATGACCAAGGCCCAGCTCCTCAAGAACGCGGCCAACGCCCAGACCCTCTACGAATCCAAATGGCAGGTGGTCAAGGCCCCGACGCCGCCGCGCCTCGAGATTGTCCCGGGCAACGGCCGCAACACCCTGATCTGGAGTGCCGAAAGCGAGCGCGATCCGGAATTCGAGGGCTACAAGATCTACCGCTCGACCGATGATGGCATCACCTGGGGCACGGAGACCTATACTGATTTTTCCGGCACGGTCAAATACATCCCCCTGGCGCGCTTTGACCGCATCGACGGCATCAAGGGCAACTACCGCACCCTGCCGGAATTCGCCTGGTTCGATCTCGGCAGCGAGACCGGCCTGCCGCTGTCGCGCGTGATCGACACCGATACCCTCGGCTATTTCAAGCGCGGCGATACCGTGCACGTCTATAGCGACGAGCAGCTCATCAACGGCCTCAATTACCGCTACTACATCGCCGCCTACGACACCGGCAACGGCATCACCGGCCCGCTCGAAAACACCGCGGCCTCGCAGCCGAAAACCGGCTCCAACACCGTCGCCGTTGTCCCGCACGCCCCGGTCGCCCGTTCCGCGCTCGATCAGGTCAAGGTCGTGCCCAATCCCTACGTGGTCGCCTCCGGCTGGGAAGTCGGAACCGAGAAGCAGCTGCAGTTCACCTATCTTCCCGCTTCGGCCACCATCCGGATCTTCAATTCGGCCGGCGAAAAGATTCGCACCCTCGAGCACCGCGCCGGCAGCGCCCTCGCGCCGAGCATCGCCATCTGGGATCTGAAAAACGAGGACCAGCAGCTGGTCGCCGCCGGCCTCTATTTCTATTATATCGAGTCGCCGCTGGGCCAGACCCAGGGCAAATTCCTGGTTATCATGTAGCCGTGCCCTCTGAAATGCTGCACAATCGAAGCGAAAGAATCCTATGAACGACAATTTCACCTATAGAGAAATCCACCGGCAGCCAGAGATTTGGCGCGGCGCACTCGCCGCACTCGCCGCGGCCCAAAACGAACATCGCAGCCTGCTGCGGGAATACCGCGATCACCTCTGGGTCTTTACAGGCTGCGGCACCTCCTTCTACCTGGCGCAAACCGCCGCAGCGCTTTTTTCCGAACTCACCGGGCTGCGCAGCAAGGCCGTGCCCGCCTCGGAAATCCTGATCTACCCGGAACTGGTCTTCAATCCGCACGAACGCACCCTGGCCGTGGCCTTTTCCCGTTCCGGCACCACCACCGAAATCGTCCGCGCCGTCGAAAAGACCAGGGACGAGTTGGGCATCCCCGTGCTCAGCATCTCCTGTGATCCCGCCTCGCCGCTGGCGCTCGCGGGCGAACATCACGTCACCTTCCCCTTCCCGACCGAACAGAGTGTGGTGATGACCGGCTCCTTCACCACCATGCTCCTCAGCCTGGTCCAGACCGCCCTGCAGGGACGCGAGTTGACCGAGCCGGCCGCCCTGCTCGAGCAGCTGCCCGCCGCCGCGGCGGCCGTCCTCCACCTGGCCGATGCCCTGCTCCCCGGGATCACTGCCCGCGCCTTCTCCCAGTTCGTCTTCCTCGCCCAGGGCCCCTTTTACGGACTCGCCAACGAGGCGGCGCTCAAAATGAACGAAATGTCGCTGTCGGCCTCCCGCAGCTTTCATGCCCTCGAGTACCGCCACGGCCCGATGTCGACGACCACGACCGAGACGCTGATCACCCTCCTCGCCTCGGAAAAGGGGTTGTGCTATGAGCTGCAGATGGCCGCGGACATGAAAAAACTCGGCGCGCAGATCCTCCTGCTGCACGACCGCAGCCTGACGCAGGTGCCCGCGGAGGTCGATTTCGACCTCTGCGTGCCCGGTCCGGGCGGAGACCTCGCCAACGCCCTGGTGTACATGCCGGTCCTGCAACTGCTCGGCTATTACAATGCCCTGCAGCGGAACCAGAATCCCGACCAGCCGCACAACCTTTCTGCGGTGGTCAAACTCGAAATATAGGGACCTCTCATGAAAAACAAGAACCTCGATGTCGCCGTGATCGGCGAGCTCAACATCGATCTCGTCCTGCGTGACATCGCCATGCCGGAAAACGAGAAGGAAAAACTGGCCCAGGATATGCGCTTCACCATGGGCAGCTCCTCGGCCATCACCGCTCATAACCTCGCCGCTCTGGGCACGCGCGTCGGCTTTGTCGGCAAGGCGGGATTGGATGCCTTCGGCCGCTATATGGTCGATCAGCTGACCGCCGGCGGCGTCGATACCCGCGGCATTCAGATGCAAAGCAATCTCAAGACCGGGGCCACCATCGTCCTGGCCAATCCGCCCTACAAGGCCCTGCTCACCTATATGGGGGCGATGCGGGATCTGACGATGGCGGACCTCAACTGGGACTATATCACCGAGGCGCGCCACCTCCATGTCGGCTGCTTCTTTCTCCAGACCGGGATCCGCCCGGATGCGGCGGCCATCTTTGCCCGCGCCCGCAGCCTGGGCCTGACGACCTCCCTGGATACCAATTGGGATCCGGACGAGCAGTGGGGCGAGGAGCTGCTCCAGACCCTGCCGCAGACCGATCTCTTTTTCCCCAACGAGGACGAGGCCATGCGCATCGCGCGGGCCGCGACCGTCGAAGAGGCGATCGCCAAACTGCGCAAGCTGGTCAAGATCCTGGTCGTCAAGCGCGGCGCCCAGGGCGCCACGGTCTGCGCCGGTGAGGAGAGCTGGACCGCCCCGGCGTACCGGGTCGAAGCGGTCGAAACCACCGGCGCCGGCGACAGCTTTAATGCCGGCTTTCTCCACGGCTGGCTCCAGGGGAAATCCCCGATCGAGTGCATGGAATGGGGCAACGCCTGCGGCGCCCTGGCCGTGACCGAAATGGGCGGCACCGAGGCCTTCAAGGAGCTGGCCACCGTTTGGCCGCGGCTCAGGCGGATCATCGATGGCCGCTGAACTGCTGCGAAATCTGCTGACGCGGAACCGCAACGGCGAGGGCATCGGGCTCTATTCGGTCTGTTCGAGCCACCCGCGCGTCCTCGAGGCGGCGATGCAGCAGGCCCTGATGGATCATTCCCCCCTGCTGATCGAATCGACCTCCAATCAGGTCGATCAGTTCGGCGGCTATACCGGCATGACCCCCGACCGCTTTGTCGCCATGGTGCACGAAACCGCTGCGGCGATGCGCTTCCCCCGTGAACGCCTCCTCCTCGGCGGCGATCATCTCGGCCCCAATGTCTGGCAGCAGGAGGCCGCCGCGTCGGCCCTGGCCAAGGCCGAGGATCAGGTGAGCGCCTACGTCCGCGCCGGCTACCTCAAGCTCCACTTCGATGCCACCTATGCCTGCGGCGACGATCCTGCCCCCGCGCTGGCGCCGGAGGTCATCGCCGCGCGCACCGCGCGCCTCTGCGCCGCCGCCGAACGCGCAGCACAGGAGCGCCCGGAAGCCCCCCTCTATATCATCGGCTCCGATGTGCCCATCCCCGGCGGAGCGCAGCATGCCCTCGAGGGTCTGCAGCCGACCAGCGTCGCCGCCGTGGAGGAGTGCATCGCCCTGACCCGGCAGGCCTTCCGTCGGCTCAACCTCGACGCTGCCTGGGAACGGGTCATCGCGGTGGTGGTGCAGCCGGGCGTCGAGTTCGGCCATGACAGCGTCGTGGAGTATGATCGCGACCAGGCCAGCCCCTTGAGCCGCTTCATCGCCGGCGTTCCCGGCCTGGTCTACGAAGCCCATTCGACCGATTACCAGACCGGTACGGCGCTGCGTCAGCTGGTGGAAGACCACTTTGCGCTCCTCAAGGTCGGCCCCTGGCTGACCTTTGCCCTGCGCGAAGCCCTCTTCATGCTGGCGGAGATGGAATCCCTCTGGCTGGGCAGCCGGCCCGGCGTTACCCTGTCGCATCTGGTGGAGATCGTCGACGCCGCCATGACCCGCGACCCCCGCTACTGGAACAAGCATTACCACGGCACCGAAGCGGAGATCCGCTTCGCCCGGAACTACAGCTACAGCGACCGGATCCGCTACTATTGGCCCGATCCGGAAATCGCCGCAGCGGTGCAACAGCTCCAGGCCAATCTGGAGCGCCATCCCCTGCCGCTCACCCTCATCAGCCAGTATCTGCCCGCCCAGTATCAGGCGATCCGCGCGGGTCGCCTCGTCAACGACCCGGCCGCCATGGTCCGGGACCGGATCGGTGCGGTACTCGGTCTCTATGCCCGTGCTGCCGGCTTGACACGCTCATCGGTATCAAACTAGGAGAATTGCTGTGAATAAAAGATTATGGCTGGTGTATGCCCTGATTACCACGCTGTTCTGGGGCGTTTGGGGTGCCTTGATCGAACTGCCGGAGAAGGCGGGATTTCCGGCGACGCTGGGGTATGTCGTCTGGGCCCTGACCATGCTCGTGCCGGTTCTGGTCGCCCTCAAGAATGTCCACTGGAAAATCGAATGCGACCGCCGTTCGGTTTGGCTCGGTGCTGCCGCGGGGTTCCTCGGCGCCGGCGGACAGCTGATCCTCTTTCAGGCCTTGCGCAGCGGCCCGGCGTACCTGGTCTTCCCGTTCATCTCTCTCTCGCCGGTGCTCACGATCCTGATGTCCTATCTGCTGCTCAAGGAGCGCGCCAGCAGGCGCGGCTGGATCGGCATTCTCCTGGCGATGGTCGCGATGCCCCTGCTTTCCTACCAGCCCGCCAACAGCGCTGTCCAGGGCGGTCTCTGGATCCTCCTCGCCCTGCTGGTTTTCCTCGCCTGGGGCATCCAGGCCTATGTGATCAAATTCGCCAACGAAACGATGAAGGCGGAGAGCATCTTTTTCTACATGACCGTCACCGGCTTGCTCCTCATCCCCTTCGCCCTGTGGATGACCGATTTCAGCCAGCCGATCAACTGGGGCTTCAAGGGCCCGGGCCTGGCGGCGATCATCCAGATCCTCAATGCCATCGGCGCCCTCACCCTGGTCTACGCCTTTCGCTATGGCAAGGCCCTGATCGTCAGTCCGCTGACCAATGCGGTGGCCCCGGTCATCACCATCATCCTCTCCCTGACCCTCTATCGCGTCATCCCTCATCCCCTGATCATCACCGGCATGGTGCTGGCGATGGCCTCGGTTTTTCTGATGGCGATCGAAGAGGGGGGTGACGAGACAGAAGGAGTGCAACAATGAAGGTATATCGCCTGATTTTGTGCCTGATCGCCGCCTCGGCCGCTGCCGTGCCGGCGCAGACCGCCCCCGACCGGCTGCTTTTAAAAGACTTCCGGCCCCGCTCGATCTATAATGTGCCGGTCCACCGCATCGAGCGCGCCAAATTCCCGGTCATCGATGTCCATTCCCACCCCTACGCCCAGACCCCAGCCGAGATCAGCGCCTGGGTCAAGACGATGGATCGCGCCGGCATCGAGAAAACCATCATTCTCTCCATGGTCAGCGGCGCGCGCTTCGACTCGGTCTACGCGGCCTACGCTGCCTGGCCCGGCCGCTTCGAGGTCTGGTGCGCGCTCGATTTTCATGGCTATGACCAGCCCGGCTACGGCCCCGCGGCCGTCGCCGAGCTGGAACGCTGCTACAAACTCGGGGCGCGCGGCGTCGGCGAACTCGGCGACAAGGGCGAGGGCCTGGTCTATGGCAACGAACCGGCGCCGGGGATGCATCTCGACGATCCGCGCATGGACCCCCTGCTCGAAAAATGCGCCGAGCTCGGCATGCCGGTCAACATTCATGTCGGCGATCCCATCTGGATGTATCAGCCGATGGACTCGACCAACGACGGCCTCATGAACGGCTACACCTGGCGCCTCGACAATAAGAAGAATCTCGTCGATCTTGCCGGCATGGTGGCCAGTCTTGAACGCGCCGTGGCGCGTCATCCGCGCACCACCTTCATTGCCTGCCATTTCGCCAACTGCGATTACGACCTCGCCCAGATTGGAAGGCTGCTCGACCGCTATCCCAACCTCTGGGCCGATATCTCCGCTCGCTATGCCGAAACCGCGCCCATCCCGCGCGCGGTCCGCGCCTTTTACGAAAAGTACTCCAGCCGGCTCCTCTACGGAACGGACATGGGGATGGATCCCGGCATGTACGCGGTCACCTTTCGCATCCTCGAATCCACAGATGAGCACTTTTACGAGATCGAGCTCTTTAATTATCACTGGCCGCTCTACGGCCTGGGGTTGAGCGACAAGATCCTCAAGCGCGTCTACCACAACAACGCCCTCAAGGCGCTCTACCCGGGAGGGCGGTAACCGACCGGCGCCGGGTTGCCCGGGCATGCCGATCTGCCGCTGCCCTCAAGGCGCTCTACCCGGGAGGGCGCTGACACTCCCCGGCATCCGCAAGAGCGCTGCGCACAGCGCTCCGGATCGCCATTTCCACAAGGTGCGTACAAGCCGGCCCGGGCCGGCTTTTTTTATTGCGGTTAAGGGCTTTATTTAATATATTTTTATCTGAAAACTCCTGCACTCTCACCCCTTACAGACAGGACCCTCGCTTGGCAGATATCGGCTATCAGGCACTGCTCATCGCCATGGCGCTTACCGCCTATGCCGCGGTGATCTATGCGGGCGCGGCCCGCAAATCCGCCTCGTTCTATTTCGCAAGCGCACATCGCGCGGTCTATGCCTCGCTCGCCCTCGTCACCCTGGCCGCAATCGCGCTGATCCACGCCTTTCTCACCCGCAATTTCCAGATCGAGTATGTCGCCCATTATTCCAACCGCTCCCTCTCCTGGTTCTACACGCTGGCCGCCTTCTGGGCTGGCCAGGACGGGTCGCTGCTCTTCTGGACCTGGCTGCTGACCATTTTCGGCGCGATCGTCCTGGTGAGCAACAAAAAACGCAATCCGGAGCTGCTGCCGGCGACCATGGCGGTGATCCAGGTCACGACGCTCTTTTTCCTCTATCTGGCGACCTTCAAGACCAATCCCTTCGCCAGGTCCGCTTTCATCCCCGAGGATGGCAACGGCCTCAATCCCCTGCTGCAAAATCCCGGGATGGTCTTCCATCCGCCAAGTCTCTACATCGGATTCGTCGCCTTCACCGTGCCCTTCGCCTTCGCCATCGCTGCGCTGGTCAACCGGAGCCTGGACGAACGCTGGATCAAGAGCATCCGCCGCTGGACGCTCTTCGCCTGGCTCTTCCTGACCATCGGCAATATCCTCGGCATGCAGTGGGCCTACGTCGAACTGGGCTGGGGCGGCTACTGGGCCTGGGATCCGGTCGAGAATGCCTCCTTCCTGCCCTGGCTGACCGGCACTGCCTTTCTGCACTCGGTCATCGTCCAGGAGCGCAAGGGGATGCTCAAGACCTGGAACCTGGTCCTGGTGACCCTCACCTTCGCCCTGACGATCTTCGGCACCTTCGTCACCCGCAGCGGCGTCATTTCCTCCGTGCACGCCTTTGGCGTCTCCACTCTCGGTCCCTCCTTTCTGGCCTTCCTCGGACTGATCCTGGTGGGCTCGTTCGCGCTGATCTATAACCGCCGCCACCTGCTGCACGGCCGCAGCGTCGTCGGCACCTGGAGCTCCAGGGAGTCGAGTTTTCTCCTCAACAATATTCTCTTCATCGCCATGACCGTCGCAGTGCTGATCGGCACGCTCTCGCCAACCCTGACCGAGGCCATACGCCATCAAAAGATCACCGTGGGCCCGGAATGGTTCAACCGCATGGTGACGCCGATCGGCCTGGGCATCTTTGCCCTGACCGGCCTCTGCGCCCTCCTGGCCTGGAACCGGACCAGCCAGCGCAACCTGCGCCTTAACCTCCTCTGGCCCGGCGCGATCAGCCTCGTCCTCGTTGCCGTCGTCGCGCTCCTCGGCTGGCGCGGCGCGCTGCCGTTGACAGCCCTGGCCATCGCCTTCTTCTCGCTCAGCGCCACGCTCATCGAGTTCGTACGCGGCGCCCGGGTGCGCGCACAGACCGACCACCTCGGCTTCGGCCGCGCCCTGATCAGCCTGGCGCAAAAGAACAAACGCCGCTATGGCGGCTATATCGTCCACCTCGGCGTGCTCCTGCTCTTTCTCGGCATCATCGGCTCCTCCGCCTTCGGCGTCGACAAGGAGGCCACCCTGCGCAAGGGCCAGAGCCTCGAGGTGGGCCGCTACCGCCTGCTCTTTCAGGGACTGCGCAGTGAGGAACGCCCCGACCGCCGCGTCGATACCGCCCAATTCGACCTCTTCATCTCCGGCCGGCCCGCCGGCAAGCTCGAGGCCGAGAAGCACCTGCATCCCAACTACCAGCCGGCAACGGAAGTGGCGATCCGCTCCAACCTGCGCGAGGACCTCTATGTCATTCTCGCCAGCTACGACCTGCGCAGCCAGACCGCCACGGTCAGCGCCCTGGTTAATCCCCTGATGATCTGGATGTGGATCGGCGGCGTGGTGATGGTCCTCGGCACCCTGCTCGCAATCTCCCCGCAGCGCACCCGCAAACCCCTGGAAGAGTGAGGATCGATGAACGTACTGATGGGTTTCCTGATCATGGTCGCCGCTGTCGCCTGGGTGGTGGCGCCGCTCTATCGCCGCCGCCCGCTCCACGACGACAGGACCGGGGCGGAACGCCCCTCCTCCGAACAGGATCTGCTTTACCGCAAAGAGGTCGCCGCCGGGATCATCCAGGACCTCCATTTTGACCAGCAAACCGGGAAATTGGACGAGGCGGATCACGCCGCCCTGGTCCGCGAGCAGCAGGCGCAGATCAAGGAGATCGAGACGCGCCTCGCCGCTCTGCCGGCCAAAAAAGAAAAAGGCCGCCGGCAGCCGGGACAACTCAGCGGATGGATCCTGGTTCTCTTTCTCACCGTGCCCGCCCTGAACAGCCTGGCGCAAAACGCCACCTTCGCCGGCCGCCTCCTCGACGGCAGCCGCGACAGCAGCGGTGTCGCCGGCGCCACCGTGACCCTGCAATTCTTCACCGCCGAGCATCCGCCCCGCGATCTTGCCACCCAGACCACCGGCGGCAACGGCGCCTTTTCCTTCCGCTTCACGGCCCCGGACAGCGGCGCCTCCTGCATCGCCATGGTCGAGCATCAGGGTGTGCGCTATTACAGCGATCAGGACGAACTACGAGCCAACAGCGCGGTCCGGCACGATATCGTCCAGTACGACTCCACCCAAGACAGCCGCGGGATCAGCGTGCTGATGCATCACATCATCATCCAGGACCAGGGCGAGAGTCTCAGTCTGCGCGAGACCCGTGTGCTCAACAATCCGGCCAACCACACCATCCTCAATGCCCTGGCCGACGGCCACGAAACGGGTGCCCTGCTCAAGATCACCCTGCCCCCCTGGGCGCAGCACATCACCCCGATGGCCGGGCAGTTCGGCACCGAGCTGCAGGTGCACGGCAACCTCGTCTACGACACCGGGGTCTTCCAGCCGGGCAACCGGCAGATCTCCTTCACCTATGAACTGCCCTGGAAGGGCGACCGCGCCACCCTGGCGGTCCAGGTCGATCAACCCACCCGCTCTCTCGATCTCTTCCTCCCGCAGTCGGGATTCCGGCTGGAGGGCAGCGGCGTCAGCGACCTTGGCCCCTTCACCATCCGCGGCACCTCTTACCAGCGCTACGGCGTGGACAACGCCATGCCGGGCAGCCGGCTGCAGCTGCAGGTGGTGAGGCTCTCCACCCCGCCGCAGGAACTGCCCCCCTGGTTGACGCTCGCCGCCACTGCGGCGCTGCTGGTCTTCGGCGTCAGCCTCGCCCGGGTCTACACCCGCAGGCGCAAGCCGGGCAAAAAGTGATCGCCTGCCGCGACATCCGCAAGACCTTCGGCCCGCTCACCGCTCTGGAGGAGGTCACCTTCACCATCGCCCAGGGCGAGCTGGTGGCCCTGCTCGGCGCCAACGGCGCCGGCAAGACCACCCTGCTGCGGGTGATCGCCGGACTCGCGCGTGCCTCCGCCGGCAGCGCCGAGGTGGCCGGTTGCGATGTCCGCAAGGCGGCGCAGGAGGTGCGCCGCCGCATCGGCGTGGTCAGCCATCAGACCTTTCTCTACGAGGATCTCTCCGCAGTGGAAAACCTGCGCTTTTACGGCCGCATGTACGGCGTCCAGGATGCGCCGCAGCGCATCGACGCGCTGCTGGAGTTGATGGAGCTGCAACGGCGTCGCGACGATTTGGTGCGCACCTTCTCGCGCGGCATGCAGCAGCGTCTCGCCCTCGCCCGCGCCATGCTGCACCGGCCCGAGGTGCTGCTGCTCGACGAGCCCTTCACCGGCCTCGATGTCCATGCCACCGACCTGCTCACCCGCTTTGTCGCCGGCGCCGCCGCGGACCAGGTGACGGTGCTGATGACGGTCCACGATCCCGGCTATGCCCTGGCCCACAGCCAGCGGCTGCTGGTGCTGCAAAAGGGCCGGCTGGTCCTGGACGCCCCGGCGCCGCAGGTCGCCCAGTCCGATCTGGTGCAGCTTATCGTCGAGAGGCCGTGAATGCAGACGCTGAGGCAGATGTATGCCATCCTCCACAAGGATCTGGTGCAGCTTGTCGTCGAGAGGCCGTGAATGCAGACGTTGAGGCAAATGTATGCCATCCTCCACAAGGATCTGGTGCAGGAGCTGCGCGGCAAGGAGATCATCACCGCCATGCTTGTCTTTGCGCTGACCGTGGTGGTGATCTTTAATTTCGTCTTCGAGCCGGGATCGACGGAAATGCGCACCACCGCCCCCGGCATTCTCTGGGTCGCCTTTGTCTTTGCCAGCAATCTCGGCCTCAGCCGCGCCTTTGCGCGCGAGCAGGAGAATGCGATGATGCAGGGGCTGCTGCTGTGCCCGGTCGACCGCAGCGCCCTCTTTACCGCCAAGGTTCTGGGCAACGTGATCTTTATTACCCTGGTCGAGCTGATCACCCTGCCGGTGATGATCGTGCTCTTCGATCTCGAGATCGGCCGCACCTGGCCGCTGCTGATCCTCATCCTTCTGCTCGGCACCTTTGGCTTTGCCACGGTCGGCACCATCTTTTCCGCCATCTCGGCCAATACCCGTTCGCGCGAGGTCATGCTGCCCATCATGCTCTTCCCGGTGACCGTGCCGGTCATCCTGGCGGCGATCAAGAGCACCGCCGCGCTGCTTGCGGGTGGCGCGGTTGCGGAGATCTGGCCCTGGCTGCGGCTGCTGATCGGTTTTGATGTGCTCTATTTTTTCGTCTGCTTTTTGCTGTATGAGTATGTGGTGGAGGAGTAGCGGCCAAGCTCTCG
>DAOQAG010000031.1:10974-47033 GCA_035353815.1 bacterium | reverse complement strand
CCCCGCCTGCCCACCTACCCCGCCTCGATCCCACCCCGCCTGCCCACTCGCCCCGCCCTTCGCCGAAATCGATTTCGATTTCGTTATTTGCAGTGCATCCACTAAGACAAATAAAAACAATATCGCCTGCCTGCTATCGCCCGCTCACCCACACCCCATTCCCGAAATTATTGCACTGTTTCGAAAAAAAACTTGACAGAGGTTATAAAAAATGCTATTTTGAAAGGCGAGATCGAAAACGATTTCGGCCTAATCAACTTTTCCCCACCCGTTCTACCCTTGCCGCCCGGAAGGTGATGATCACTCTCAAAGACATTGCTCTAGCCGCCCATTGCTCGGCTGCAACCGTCTCCAAGGCCCTTAACGGCCGCCCCGATGTCGCCGAAGCCACCCGGCAGCGCATCCTCACCATCGCCAGAGAACACAATTTCCACCCCAACGCCCTCGGCAAAGCCCTCAAAAAGAAAATCACCGAAAATATCGGCGTCATCTTTTGCCGCGAACAGCTGCCCCTCTCCCTCAATCCCTTCTATTCACGCGTCCTCGAAGGGATCGAAGCCGAACTCGCGGTCAGTAACTATAGCCTCGTCCTCCACCTTTTGCCCGAAGGCCATACCGCCGCCATCCCTAAAATGATCCGCGAACACCAGGTCGACGGCCTTATCCTTATCGGCGTGCTGCAACAGCAGTTTATCGATCAGCTCGCCTCCCTCGCCATCCCGACCGTCCTGGTCGACCCCAAAATAACCGGCAACACCTTCTCGCAGGTCCTCATCGACAACGAACATGGCGCCTTCCAGGCGGTGCAATTCCTCATCGACCATGGCCACCAGCGCATCGGTTTTATCTCCGGTGACCTTGACCGCCTCAGCTTCCGCCAGCGCTTCGATGGCTATTGCAAGGCCCTCGAGTTCGCCCGCTTCCCCTTCCGCAACGAACTGGTGTGCACCGGCGGACTCGAAAAGGGCTACGACCATGTCAGTGCGCTCCTCGATCAGCCTGAGCCGCCGACCGCCATATTTGCGGCCAACGATATCAACGCTATCTATGGCTACAAGGCCATCAGCGACCACGATCTCCGCGTCCCCGAAGATCTCTCCATCATCGGATTCGACGACATTGAATTGGGCAAGATGATCTCTCCGCCCCTCTCGACCGTGCGCGTCTACAAGGAACAAATGGGATCGATCGCGGTGCGCACGCTCTTCAAGGTTTTAAACCACGAAATAACCGAGCCGGTCACCACGCTGGTGCCCACCCGGCTCATTGAACGGGAATCCGTGGCCATTTGCATCACGGCATGAGGCACAGGCCAGGTTGCGGATGGCCGCACAAGTTCCATGACGGCGCAAAACGCTGCATCGGAAGGAGGTGAAGCACTCGCACGTTGAGTTGTGAAGCAACGGAGCAGTTCCCCTTATCAACTGGTTGTCTCACTTTTCCTAATCGTATCAGGAGGCAAGCATGAAACTGTTTTCAAAAATGATGGTTGTGGTCTCCGCGATTCTGCTGCTGGGCAGCATGGCCTTCGCTCAGGTTCAGTTCGACTTTGAGAGCAGCGCCACCGGCACGCAGAATTGGGGCATCTGGTGGGGCAATGCTGGCACCGCCCTCGCCCAGGCCGCTGATCCCTCCGGCCGTTCGGCGGGCGTCCTCAAGCTCTCCTGCACCGCCGCTACCGGCGATGGTAAGGCTGCCATCGGCGTCGATCCGTTGCCGCTGGGCTGGACCTCGGCGCTGCAGCAGGGCGCCAAATTCTTCACCGTCGATCTCTTTTTGCCTGCCGATTTCCCCGATTCCGCCCAGGTCAAGCTGTGGGCCCAGATCGCCGAAGGCTCCTGGCAGTGGACCGATTACAAATGGTCGGTCGCCGGTGAAGGCATGCATTGCAAAGCCGGCCAGTGGGTTACCCTGCACTATCCCGTCCTTGGGATGATGGAAGCCTATGCCAATTTTCAGCCCTGGCTGAAAATCAAGGGCGGCATCGAAGTCTATTTCCCGAGCGACAAGAGCTCCAGCCCGACCTGGAGTGGCGACATCCTCATCGATAATTTCGCTCTCGTGGGCGTTGAGCCCGTCGTCGTCGCTGACTTTAAAACCAGCCAGGCCAATTTCGGCAAGTATTGGGGCGATGCCCTGACCTCGGTCTCGATCGAGTTCGATCCCAATGATGCCACCAATGAGGTCTTCGTACTCAATTGCGATGCCTCCGTAGGTGACACCAAGGCCGCCATCGGCACCGATCCGGTCGATTTCGGCTGGGCTTCCGCCACCGCTGAAGGCGCCTACTTTGCTACCTACCGCATCTACATCCCCGCCGATTTTCCGACCAATGCGGTCGTTAAGACCTGGATGCAGGTCGCTGAAGGCTCCTGGCAGTGGACCGATTACAAATTCTCCGTCGCTGGTGAAGGCGAGCATTTCAAAGCCGGCCAGTGGAACACCATTTATTACCCCGTCAAGAATGCCATGGAAACCTGGCCCAATTTCCAGCCCTGGCTGAAGGTCAAGGGCGGCCTCGAGATCTACTTCGGCGCCGGTCAGACCTGGAAGGGCCAGATCCTGATGGACGACTACTCCCTGCAAACTCTTCAGGTAGGCGACAAATGGGTGGTCGGCAGCTGGGACAAAGCCTCCGGCGGTCTGCAGGGCTTTGCCAATAATGGCTGGGGTGCTGGCCTGGTTGGCGTCGCCCAGGGTGCTGATCCCTCCGGCCGTACCGCGGGCGTCCTGGTGACCGACTGGGATTTCAGCAAAGCGCTCGCCGGCAGCAAGAAGGGTTCCTTCGACAATACCAACATCAATCTCGGCTGGGCGACCAAGACCGACACCGGCGCCACCGCCATCACCATGGACGTCTGGGTTCCCGCCGATGCTCCGCTCGGCGCGCAGATTTCGATCTTCGCCATGGACCATGTCTCCTGGACCTGGACGGAGAAATCCTTCTTCACGAGCGACTCCACCTTCAAGCCGGGCACCTGGAATACGATGACCTATGATGTGCTCAATTATGTCGGCGCCGGCCAGATCGATCCTACCTCGGTTCTTACGGTAGGCTGCCAGATCTACTACAATGTCGACAATGACTGGGCCGGCAAGATCTATTTCGACAACTTTACCCTGGTCGGCATCAAAGCCCCCGAGGGCAAGGTGGTTTCTCCGGCCATCGCCGGCGCTATCGATACCTTCAGTGGCCCTGGCGTGACCTACAATTATTTCAACATCACCTGGACGGACAACGAAATCGGCACCGAGACCTATAATGTCTACATGGCCAAGTCGCCGATCACCAATGTCACCGCGCCTGGTGTGGTGCTCATCGGCGATGCGATCCCCCACGGCACTCAGTATTACGCCTATCGCCCGTGGTCCAAGACCAGTGAGCCGGTAACCCTCTATTTCGCCGTGACGGGCGTTGCTGCCGACGGCACCGAAATGGACCTCACCGATAAATCCACCTTTGGCCCGCTCACCTGCAACACCAGTGTCACGGCCAAGGCCTATTACGTCGCGGATTTCGCCAGCAAATTTTCGCTGGACGGCCTGGATAACGAGTTCACCGATTACAAGCAGTTCGGGCTCAAGGCCGAGCGTCACAATGGCACGGATACCACCGGCTGGACCCCGGCTTCCACGGACATGAGCTGGAATGCCACCTTCGTGATCGATGATAATTATCTCTACATCTCCGCCGATGTCACCGATGACGATCTCAATGCCAACGGCAGCGAGCCCGTGGTTTCCGGCAGCCAGGCGTGGATGGGCGATGCCCTCGAGTTCTACCTTGGCTTCTACAACGCCGTGCTGGAACCGCCCCACAAGTACAAGGATGTGGATCTGGCTGGTACCGGCGACTGGCGCATCGGCTTCACGGCCTGGGGCACCACGCAGAAGAGCGGTTCCTCTGATTACGAGTTCCCGGGTGTCGAGCGCACGGTTTACCAGAAATTCACCGGCGATGGCTATATCATCGAAGTCCGCATCGCCCTTGATTCTCTGGCCAAGGGCGGCAATCTCCAGGTCGTCGACGGGATGATGATGCCGCTGCGTATCGACGGCACCGACCTCGATCCCTCCAAGGGCGATACTGAGCGTACGCTGTGGACCGGCTGGGGCAACCAGGGTAATTCCAATGACTGGATGCGTCCGGCGACCTTCGGATTCCTCCAGGTCGTGGGCGGCCCGACCGCGGTCGAGACGGCCCCGGTTCAGCCCCTGGTCTTCGAGCTGAAGAACAACTATCCGAACCCCTTCAACCCCGTCACCACGATCTCGTACCAGGTGGCGAAGAGCTCGCAGGTCCGGATCGCGGTTTTTGACCTGCTCGGCAAGGAAGTGGTCACCCTGGTCGATGGCCAGATGGCGGCCGGTTCCCATAGCATCTCCTGGAATGGCCAGAATCACGCTGGTCAAGCGGTCAGCAGCGGCGTCTATTTCTGCCGCATGATCACTCCGGAGTATTCGCACATTCTCAAGATGACGCTTCTCAAGTAGTCTTTCCTGTGGATGGGGCGGCCTGACTGCCGCCCCATCCAATTTTATCGGCTGTTCTTTTTTGCATGGGGGGAGGCCAGCCGGCGCAGGGATAGGGGCGCTGCCGGGATACAGCCGCCGCAGGGGCGGGCTGTACCGCGGCAGATCTCATGATCCGCTTCAGGCAGGCCAACTGTATCACGCCTTAATCAGCTGGAGGTAGTATGCTGCAACGCTTTGCCATCCTCTTGCTTCTGCTCTCCCTCTGCGCCCTTGTACTGACGGCGCCGCTCATGGCGGGGGAGACGGGCAAGATCGCCGGAAGGGTGACCGATGCTGCAAACGGTCAGCCCCTCATCGGCGCCAACGTCATGATCATCGAGCGCCTCGATGCCGGCCGCACGATCGCCCTGACGGGATCTGCCATTCAGGGTGCCGTGACCGATCCCAACGGTGAATACTATATCATCAACATCAAGCCCGGGATCTATACGGTCAAATTCGTCTACATCGGCTATCAGGCGGTCAACAAGACCCAGGTCACCGTCAGTGTCGATCTCACGACCAAGGTGGACTGCCGGCTCTCCACTACGGTGCTGGAGAGCGGGGAATCGATCGACATTATCGCCGACCGGGTGCAGGTGCAGAAGGATCTGACCTCTTCGCAGGTCTCCTTCGGCGCGGACAAGATCGATCAGCTGCCGGTGCGCAGCGTCAATGAGCTGGTCAACCTTCAGGCCGGCGTGGTCACCGACGACAGTGGTAACCTGCATATCCGCGGCGGCCGCACCAGCGAGATCACCTACATGGTCGATGGCGTCAAGGTGGTCGATCCCCTCAGCCGCTCGGCCGGCATCAGCATCGACGACCAGGCGATCCAGGAGCTCAAGACCATCACCGGTACCTTCAATGCCGAATACGGCCAGGCACTCTCCGGTGTGGTCAATATTGTCACCAAACAGGGCAGCGACCAGTTTCACATCAATGCCACAGGCTACCTCGGCGATCACCTCAGCTTTGACGATGGCACCTACTACGTCATGAGCAACGCCGCCTGGGCCGACGCCGCAGCGCGTGCCCTGACCCGCGGCGGCAACTTTATTTTCTACGATTTTGGCAAGGTCAATCCCTTCAGCTCCAGCGCCCAGGCGACCAAACCCTGGCTGACGAAAAAGGCCTACCTCAACAACTACGACCCGACGACGAATACCGATTTCCAGGTCAATATCTCCGGTCCCATTCCCCTGACCCAGAAGCGTCTGACCTACTTCATCTCGGGACGCTATCAGAACAGCCCAAGCTTTACCCAGGGCGTTCGCTATTTCATGCCGTGGGGATTCCGTTCCCCCGCGGGCGACACCGTGCACACTTTCGCCAGGGCCGACAACGCGATGGTCCCCCTGGGCTGTTACAAGGGCTATTCCTCTCAGGCCAAATTCTTCCTCGATGCCTCCTCCAAGCTCAAGCTTTCCTACGGCCTCTATTACAATTACGACCGCAGCTACGGCGTGGGCTGGGATTACAAATATGTGCCGGATGCCGGCAAGCACTATAATACCCGCAGCCAGACGCATATTTTTTCGGCCAAATACATCGCCTCCAAGAGCACTTTTATCGATTTCAAGGCCAACTATTACAACAAGGACCACAAGAATTTTCTCTACGAAGATCCCTACGATTATCGCTATATGCCGACGCAGTCGGCGATGATCGAGCAGTATGTCTACGGTCGCAGCGCCGAGGATGACATCTCGGTGATCACCCGCACCAATGACTTTACCTATTTCGGGAATTCCACCGATATCGGCAAGAACGACGTCTCCTACTATAATTTCAGCCTTGATCTGACCAGCCAGCTCAACAAACGCCATCTCGTCAAGATGGGCGCAGCGACGACCCTGAACGATCTGCGCAATGACTGGTATCAGCTGCAATTTTCCGATGTCACTTTCCGCCCGATCGTCCCGGCCGAAAGCTCGCCCTATCACGTCAAGTACGGGGCCAAACCCAAGGAACTTTCAGCCTATATCCAGGACAAAATCGAATTCAACGAACTGATCATCAATATCGGTTTGCGTTATGATTATTTTGATCCGGACGGCCGTATCCTCGCCGATCCCATGGATCCGCAAATCTACTCGCCCTTCAAGATGGATCATATCTATCGCAACTATTCCCCCGCCACTCCCGACAGTGAGCTGGTCCAGTACACCGTAGCCGAACGGGAAAAGTTCTGGTGGAAAAAGGCCGGCGCAAAATCGCAGCTTTCACCCCGCTTCGGCCTCTCCTTCCCGATCACCGACAAAGGGGTGATCCATTTCAGCTACGGCTGGTTCTTCCAGAACCCGCAGATGAGCTATCTCTACGACAATCCCAATTTCTGGATCACCGGCGCCGGTGCCAGCAACCTGGTGGGCAACGCCGACCTCAATGCGGAGCGCACGGTCATGTACGAGCTTGGCCTGCAGCAGCAGCTCTCGGATAACCTCTATCTGCACCTGACCGGCTTTTATCGGGACATCCGCGACTGGCTGGGCACCGGCGAGCCGATCGATACCTATCAGGGCATGACCTACTACAAGTACGTCAACAAGGACCACGCCGCCGCCAAAGGCGTGACCCTCTCCGGCAGCTATCGTCTCAACAAACTGGCGCTCAATGTCGATTATACCTACATGACCGCCAAGGGCACCTCCTCGAATCCCCAGGATGCCTATTATGATGCCCTGGCCCAGGTCGCGCCGCGCATCCAGATGATCAACCTGAACTGGGATCAGCGCCAGGCCCTCAATACCGTCCTCAGCTGGGCGGATCGCGGCTGGTCCGCCAGTCTGGTCAGCACCATCAATTCCGGTCTGCCCTATACCCCCTCCTTCGCCCGCGGCGAGGTCTCGGGTTCCGGCACCTTCACCGGTCTGCGCGAGAACAGTGAGCGCAAGCCCCTGACCTATAATCTCGATCTCCGCGTCGGCCGTACGGTCACCCTCGGCACCATCCGGGCGCAGGTATTCTGCAACATCACCAACTTGCTCGACACCCGCAATGCGACCGGCATTTACTCCGACACCGGCCAGGCCGATTACACCCTGCAGGGCATCAACCAGGTGGACCGGGTGGGCTCTCCGGATGTGGAAATTTCCAACGTGGCCGAATACTTTACCCGGCCGGGCAACTATTCTTCACCTCGCTTCATTCAACTGGGGCTGCGGCTCAGCAAGTAAGTCAAAGAGGAGTATTATGATCGACAAGATAAAAGACCGGATGTTGCGACCGAGCCTGGCCGGGAGGATCCTTTCCGCGGCGGCTCTCCTGGCGCTGCTGATGGCGCCGGCCGCACCCCTCTATGCGCAAAAGATCAGTGGCGTCGGCACCAGTGCGGCGGCCTTTCTGAAGATCGGCGTCGGCGCCCGCGCCCTGGGTATGGGCGAAGCCCAATCCACGCAGGCCGAGGATATTACCGCCATGTTCTGGAATCCCGCCGGACTGGCCAAGATCGAGCGCATGCAGATCCTGCTCAACCATTATGACTATCTCGCGGACATGAAATTCGAATATGCCGGGATAGCGATCCCGGTGCGCAATGTCGGCACCTTCGGCGTCTTCTTCTCCTATCTCGGCATGCCCGATATCGAGCGCACCACCATCACCTATCCGGACGGCAATGGTGAAATGGTCTCCGCCAGCTCATTCGCCGCGGGTGTCAGCTTTGCCCGCAGCCTGACCGACCGCTTCGCCATCGGCGGCACCGGCAAGCTGGTCCATGAATCGATCTGGCACGACGATGCCGGCGGCATGGCCCTCGATGTCGGCGTCCAGTACCGGACCTTCTTCAAGAACCTCAAGATCGGCATGTCCATCTCCAACTTCGGCGCCGACATGCGCATGGACGGACGCGACATGCTGGTGCAACACGATATCGATGAAACCAGCGGCGGCAACAACGGCAATATCAATGCCCAGCTCTCCACGGACGAGTTCCCGCTGCCGATCCTCTTCAGGGTCGGCATTTCCGCCAACCTCGCCGAGGATTTTCTCGGGCTCAAGGAACATGACCTCATCGTCGCCGTCGATGCCATTCATCCCAGCGATAACCGGGAATACCTCAACGTGGGCGCGGAGTATAGCTTTAAAAAGCTCTTTTCTCTTCGCGGCGGGTACCGTCAGCTCTTTCTGGAGGACAGCGAGGGCGGCCTGACCTTTGGCATGGGACTCCATGCCAAAGTGCTCAACACGGATCTTCTGCTCGATTATGCCATGATCGATTACGGCATCCTCGACCGGCAGAACAAGTTCTCGCTAATCATGTCGCTGTAGAAGAGCAGAAGGAGAAGAGCTATGAAAGTGCGTTCTGCAGTAATCCTGATACTCTCTGCTCTCCTGGCGCATGCGGGAGCGCAGACGATCCACGGCAGTTACCAGAATCGCGCCCGCAATGTGCACGCGGGCAACCTGATACGTGTCACCTTTTACAATCACGGCATGGTCGGCGGCCTCAAGGGCGACAACAGCCTCATTTACGCCGGCGAATGGCCGATCAACTCCGGTCATATCCAGATGGGCAACGCCTCGATGTATGTCAGCTCCGAGATGCGGACCTATGCCGGCCTGGACTCGCTCGGAGATTCCACCTTCACCAAGATCACCCCCTGTGTCTTCTGCCAGGGCTGGGATCCTAATATTTTTTCGCATGATTCCCTCGGTGTCTTTCTCGGCTTCGAGCCGCTGCCTGGCTATTACGACCTCGCTCATAAGGAGGCCGATCCCTATCATGCCATCGCCATGAGCCATGAGGCCTACACCTGGCCCTCGACCTGGCCCGACAAACTCGATGACGCCACCAATCCCGGCTGGGGCGGCCACTGGAATGGCTATTTCGGCAAGGATCAGAAGAACGCCGACGAGGAAAGTTTCTACTCCATGGACGACTGGAGCTACAAGAAAAAGGTGGACGGACTGACCCTGCCGCGGCCGATCGCCGCGGAAAGCCAGCGCGGCGGCATCGGCCTGCGCCAGAATGTCCGCGGCCTGCAGTGGTCCAATCCCGACGCACAGGACTGCATCTTCTGGATTTACCAGATCAAGAATATCGGCGAGCTCAACCACAGCAAGACCATCTTCGGCCTCAACGTCGGTGCCTCCATCGGGGCGACCATCAGCGCCAATACCGACTATGACGACGACTGCGCCACCTTTTATCGGGAGCTCGATCTGACCGTCAATTACGACTGGGACAACATCGGCACCGCCGGCTACAGTCCTGTGCCCTGGGTCGGGTTTGCCTTTCTCGAAAGCCCGGGCAATTTCCGCGATGGTATTGACAACGACGGCGACGGCATCAACGGCGGCGGCCACATGATCTCCACCGACGATTTCCTCAAGAGCTATGCCGTTGGTGACCCCATTGTCCTGATTGACTATGCCAGCGATGATTATACCCGTACGGTCGCGACCATGCCTGCGGAGGGCGTCCGTTTTCGCTTTAACGGCACGACCTTTCTGAAAAAGCCGAATGCCCCGCTGGTTGAGATCGAGCGCAATGGCGTCGATGACAACCTTAACGGCATCATCGACGAGGCAGATGGTGCGGTGGCGCCCGATTCGATGGCCTATTATCTCTATATCCGCGATGCCAAATACAACAGCCGCGATTATCTGGCCAAAGACTATCTCACCGGCGAAGGCCTGACCAACCTCCTCATCGACGAAAAACGGACGGACGGCATCGACAACGATGGCGACTGGGATCCCAAAACCGATGACCTGGGCCTGGACGGCAAGAGCGGCTCGGGCGACACTGGCGAGGGCGACGGCTTGCCCACCGGCGGCATCGGCGACCTGCCCGGCGAACCGAATGTCGATCATACAGATGTCGACGAGTCGGACCAGATCGGCCTCACCAGTTTTGTTTTTTACGAGTACGGCAATATCACCTACAGCAACGACGCCCAGATGTGGGACGAGTCGGCCCCCGGCTACTTCGACGGCCACCTCGAAAATGTCGACGCCGATTACATCTTCTCCTGCGGCTATTTCCCGCTGGCCCCTGAACAGGAGGAATCCTTCTCGGTGGCGATGATCTACGGCGATGACCAGCAGGACATTCTCCGCAACAAGGACATCGTTCAAAAGATCTACAATTCGAACTATAATTTTGCCGTAGCCCCGGAACGGCCGCTGCTTCGCGCCGTGGCGGGCGACCGCAAGGTCACCCTCTACTGGGATGCCCGCGCCGAGGAGAGCGTGGACCGTTACCTCCATGAGTACGATTTCGAGGGCTACAAGATCTACCGCGCCACCGATCCCGGCTTCAATGACGCCGGCGCTATCACGGATGGCTATGGCTACACCCGCTATGTCAAGCCGCTCGCCATCTACGACAAGGTCGACAGCGTCTTCGGCTTTTTCCAGAATACCTTCGGCACCGGCGTCCAGTTCAATCTCGGCAACGAGACCGGACTGGTGCATGTCTATGTCGACTCGCCCGTGGTCAACGGCCGGCGCTACTACTATGCCGTCAACGCCTTTGACCGAGGCAGCATCGAAAAGAACATCGCCCCCTCCGAAACCAACATGTACGTCTCGGTCAATGCCTCCGGCGACATCACGACCGGCGACAACGTCGTCGTCGTCGTCCCCCAGGCGCCCTCTCTCGGCTATAACGGCCCCGGCCTGAGCGAGCAGCCCCGCCAGATCGGCACCGGCAAGACCTCGGGGCTGGTCAACCTCCGCTACATCAAACCGGATGAGATCACCGATGGCGACCGCTATGAAGTGCAGTTCCTCGACAAATCGATGGACCGCCATGACAACGACCACGACGGCCTCATCGATGGGGCGGACAACGACGAGCTGATGCCGACCGTCACCACCGGATTCGTGCTGCGCAACCTCACCAATACCGCTCAGCCCGAAGATACCGTGATGATCGTCAACGAGCAATACAGCGCCGGTGAATGGGTCGAGATCGAGAATCTCTACAATGACGCGGACAGCGATCCGCGCACCCTCACCAAGATCCTCCACGGCATGGAATTCTCCATCTATAATCCCCCCGAGGGCATGATCAGCTTGCCCGAGGAAAGCATCTACAACGGCGTGCAATGGAGCAGCAACATCAACTATACCACCGCCTACAACATCCGCTTCACCCTCTTTAACCTCAGCGGGTTCAAGGGCGGCACCTACTATCCGCGCCAGTATATGATCGTCTTTTATGACGATATCGTTAAAAAGTCGGATCTACTCCAGGTCGAGCTGGCCACCAGCACCAAAAAGATCCCGCTGCCGCCCTCGGATGCCAATTTCCGCGTCTTCGACAAGCAGACGGGCGAGGAACTGCCCTTCGCTCTGGTCGATCAGACCCTGACCCCCAAGAAGATCAAAAAGGGGATGTTTTCGGCCAAGGACCGCATCGTTCTTTTCGAGAAACTGGCCAACGATTCGACCATGATCACCTTCAACATCCTCAATAACGCCTCGGAGGATACGGTCTGGTGGAATACCTACGGCCGGCCGCTGGGCGCCGGGGATACCCTGAATGTCTATCCCGACTTTCCCTTCACCGGCAATGTGCGCTACCAGTTTGTCGTCAAAGGGCAAAAGATCGACAACGCTTTTGCCGGCAAGAACCTGGACAAGATCAGGGTCGTTCCGAATCCCTACGTGGTGACGGCCGCCTGGGAGCCCACCAATCCCTACACCAGCGGCCGCGGGCCGCGTTCGATCCAGTTCATTCACCTGCCGCAAAAATGCACGATCCGCATTTTCGCGGTGGATGGCACCCTGGTACAGACGATCGAGCACAATGGCGACATGACCGACGGCTCGGAGGAATGGGACATGCTCACCAAGGACCGGATGGATATCAGCTATGGCGTCTATATCTACCATATCGACGCCCCCGGTGTCGGCACTACCACCGGCCGGATGCTGATCATCAAATAGCCTGCATGGAGTATTGTTGAGAAGGTTTGCGTTTTTCCTATGGCCTCTGGTTCTGCTCCTGCTGGCGTGCAGCCGGAAGGATCCCGTGGTGGCGCGCATCGGCAAGGAGTGCATCACCCTCGAGGAGTTCAAAACCGCCTATCTGGAGGTGATCAAGCAGCCGAATGTCTCCGATTCACGCGCCCTGCGTGAGCAATTTCTCGATGAACTCATCGATCGCCGGCTTTTAGCCGGCGAGGCGCGCACCATGGGCCTGGCCGCCGACGAACGGCTGCAGTACCGCGTCGCGGCCTTGCGCGACAAAACACTGCGCGATCTCCATTTCCAGCGGGTGATCAAGCCGAAAATCGCCCTTGCTGACAGCGACGTCGAACGCACCTGGGCCTGGATGAACGAAGAGCGCCATATTTACCACCTCTTCTGCGCCACCCAGCCGGCTGCGGACTCGCTTTATGCCCTGCTGCAGCAGGGCGCCGACTGGAATGCCCTGGCGCAGCAGACCTTCGCGGACCTCCGGCTCGCGCAGAGCGGCGGCGATCTCGGCTGGGTCGCCTGGGAACAGATGGAATACGATCTCGGTACTGCCGCCTTCAGCCTCCCCCTGAACACCCCCTCCCGGCCGGTGGCCTCCAGCTATGGCTGGCACATCCTCAAGGTGATCGACTGGCGCAAAAACCCGCTGCTTAGCGAGGCCCAGTATGCGCTGCAGCGCCGCAACGCCCGCACGGTGCTCGAACAAAAGCTCGGCGACAAGGCGGCCCTGGCCTATATCGGCAGCCTGATGAAGAACAAAAAGATCAAGGTTTATCCCGCCAGCCTGCACGCGGTGGGCGAAAGGCTGGGGGTGGTTCTGCAGCGTCAGCCGAGCACGGCCGACCAACTGCACAACGAGCAGCTCAGCGACGCTGAGATGGGCCGGCTTGAAAGCTCGCTCTGGGAGAGGCGCCGGGAGCCCCTGGCGCAGATCGACGGCGAGGGTTTGACCATCGGCGAGTTCATCGCTGCTCTTGATTATGTGCCCTATTACGCGACCCATCGCAGCATGAAGACGGCGCTCGATTATGTGCTGCGCGACCGCGCCCTCACCATGGAGGCGCGCCGGATGGGTCTGGAACGCGACCCGAACGTGCGCATGCGCAGCCAGCTCTATGAGCAGAACCACTTGCAGATGGCCCGCCGGCGCACACTCCTGGCGGAGGTCCGGGCGGACAGCAGCGATCTCGAGCGCTTTTATCGCGAACACTACGCCGGCCGCAATCCGAATATCTCCTTCAAAGAGGCCGCTCCGCTGCTGCAGCGCGAGGTCCTGATGGCCAAACGTTCGGAGATCCTGACAGCGCATCTGCAGACGCTGCGCAGCCGGATGGGCATCGAGAAAAACCCCGCGCCGATCCATGCGTGGTACGATAGCGTGCTGAAGCAGTAATAGATCCAGTCAAAACAGGAGTATGGAATGAAGGTTTTGCGATACGCTCTGCTACTCAGCTGGATGCTGGCCACCGCGACGGTCGTGGCCGCCCCGGGCGCATTTACCCATTTTGTCACCGTCTCCGGTGATCGCCTCATGGATGGCACCGAGCCGATGCGCTTCGTCTCCTGCAACATCCCCAATCTGCACTGCGTCGAAGACTATATGGCCTTCACCGCGACCAATGTCTGGCGGATGCCGGATGCCTTTGAGATCCGCGATGCCCTGGAATCGATTCGGGCGATGGGAGGGACGGTGACGCGGATGTATGTCATCTCTGTGCGCCGGGCCGATGATACGCCCGATATTCCCCGCTATGTCCTTGGCCCCGGCCAGTTCAACGAGGAGGCTTTTAAGGCGCTCGACCAGGTTCTCGCCACCGCCAATGAGGTGGGCGTGCGGGTGATCATCCCCTTCGTCGACAACTGGCCCTGGATGGGCGGAAGGGCCGAGTATGCCGGATTCCGCGGCAAGAAATCCGATGATTTCTGGAGCGATCCCCAGATCAAGGCCGATTTCAAGCAGACCATCGCCTATATCATCAGCCGCAAGAACACTCTCACCGGAGTGACCTACCGCGACGACAAGGCCATCCTCGCCTGGGAGACCGGCAACGAGCTGGCCAGCCCCAATGCCTGGGTGCTGGAGATGGGAGCCTATATCAAATCGCTGGACAAAAACCATCTGCTCCTCGATGGCTTTACCGGCTACGGCCTGCGCGACGAGACGATCGCCAATCCCTATACCGATATCATCACCACCCATCATTACGAACGCGATCCCCGCGACATGGTCCGTATCATCCGCGAGAGCGCAGCCAAAGCCAAGGGGAAGAAGCCCTATCTGATCGGGGAATTCGGTTTCCTTGGCCGCTCCGGGGTGGAAGCGGTTCTCGATGAAGTCGCCGCGCATCCGGGCGTCTGCGGCGCTCTGATCTGGAGCTTGCGGTTCCACAGCCGGGAGGGCGGCTTTTACTGGCACTCCGAGCCCGGTCTGGGCGGCTATTTTTACAAGGCCTATCACTGGCCCGGATTCACCTCGGGCGAAAACTATGCAGAGCATGATGTGATGCAGCTGCTGCACGAGCGCGCGTTTGCTATCCGCGGGAAAACACCGCCGCTGCTGAGCGTCCCCAAAGCGCCGCGGCTGCTGCCGTGCGACGATCCGGCGCGGCTGACCTGGCAGGGTGCGGTCGGTGCTTCCGGCTATGATGTGGAGCGCGCCGCCGGCCCCAAGGGCCCCTGGGAACGGATCGCGTATAATCTCTCCGATGCCGAGGTCGCGCACAAGCCGCTCTTCAATGACCGGGGGGCGGCCATCGGCTCGACCTGCTATTACCGCGTCCGCGCCCGCAATGCCGCCGGACTCTCCGCACCCTCCAACATCATTGGTCCCGTCAAAGTAGTGCACCAGACCCTGGTGGATGAATGCTGGAACTTTGCGGTCGCCTTCAGCCGTCAGGGCGAGCTGACCATGCAAACCGACAACTCGCGCGCCTTCAAGGAGGATGCCCACCGTCTCGCCGGCAAGGAAGGGGCGCGAATCGTCTATTACACCCCCGGCCCCCTCCAGACGATTCAGCTCGATCTCTTTGCAAAATCGGCGGAAAAGAGCATCAGCATCAGCCTCTCGTCCGACGGCGGCGATTATGCGCCGCTGCAGCCGGAGGTCAAGGATTACTTTTTCGGTGCTGCCGACTATGACTATCTGCGGCCGTTGCGTTTTACCGCCACAGCACTCCCGGCCGGCATGCATTATCTGAAAATCGACTTTAACGGAGAAGCCCAACTGGGGCGAGCGGAATTGGTCTATGGCAAGTGAAACCTGCAAACAACTGGCGGATCGGGCGGAAAAGGAACTCCTGAGCAACATCCTGCCCTTCTGGTTGCTGGAGGCTCCCGACCGCGAGCAGGGGGGATTCTGGGCGCGCATCTCACCCGACCTCAAGATCCGCGAGCGCACGCCCAAAGGCCTGATCCTCAACGCCCGCATCCTCTGGACCTTTTCTGCCGCCTATCGCCAGTATCACAGCCCTTCCTATCTTGGCATGGCCCGCCGGGCCTGGCATGAGCTTGCGGTCTCCTTTACGGACCCGCTCTATGGCGGCATGTTCTGGATGCTTGATGCCGGCAATGCCCCCCTGGACAACAGCAAAAAGATTTACGGGCAGGCCTTTGCCATCTACAGCCTGGCGGAATACCACCTCGCCTGCGGCGAGAAGGAGCCGCTCGATCTTGCCCTGGCCATTTATGAACGCATCGAACAGCACAATTTCGATGCCGTCCATACCGGCTATCTCGAAAGCGCCAACCGCGACTGGTCGCCCGCCGCGGATTTGCGCCTCAGCGCGGTCGACATGAATGAAAAAAAGTCGATGAACACCCACCTCCACGTGCTCGAAGCCTATACCCAGCTCTTCCGCGTCTGGCCTGACGACGGCTTGCGTGAAAAACTGGTTCTGCTCATCAACGATTTTCTCGACCACATCATCGACGCCCAGAGCAGTCATCTGCTGCTCTTTTTCGACGAGACCTGGCAACCCAAATCGCTCAAGGTCTCCTATGGCCACGACATCGAAGCCAGCTGGCTGCTCGATGAGGCAGCCCAGGTCCTGGGCGATCCGATCCTCTTGCGCAAGTGCCAGAAGGTCAGCGTGGCGATGGCGGAGGCCGTGTTGAGGGAGGGGATGGGCGAAGATGGCGGGCTCTGCTATGAACGGGAGGGGGATGCGCTCGACCGCGATGTGCACTGGTGGGTGCAGTCGGAGGCTGTGGTTGGTTTTGCCAATGCCTACCAGAACAGCGGCCGGCCGGAATTTCTCACCGCCGCCGTCCACGCCTGGGATTTCATCGAGACCCACCTCATCGACCGCACCTACGGCGAGTGGATCTACAAGGTCAACGCCGCACGCCTCCCGGACCTGAGCCTGCACAAAGTATCTGAATGGAAATGTCCGTATCACAACAGCCGCACCTGCCTGGAGCTGGCACGGCGGGTGAAACGCTGTTAATTCCTGCTGAACCTGTTACCTGATCAAGGAGTCTTGCATGGTTTTGGAACCCTTCGCCACGCGCCTGGAGCAGCTGACCAAAGAGCACGAGGCCTATATCACCCGCCCCAACAAGCCGTTGCCATGGCACAACGGCATCTACCAGCGCTATGCCCACCCGGTCCTGACCGCGGGCCACGCGCCGCTGTTCTGGCGTTATGATCTCGATCCCGGGCGCAATCCCTTCCTGATGGAGCGCATCGGCATCAACGCCGCCTTCAATGCCGGGGCCATCGAACTCGACGGCAAGATCCTGGTCATGGCGCGCGTCGAAGGCTGGGACCGCAAGTCGTTCTTCGCGGTGGCGGAAAGCCCCAACGGGATTGACAACTTTCGCTTCTGGGACTATCCGGTGGTGATGCCCGAGACCGAGGATCCGGACATTAACGTCTACGATATGCGCCTGGTCAAGCACGAGGATGGCTGGATCTACGGCATCTTTTGCACCGAACGCAAGGATCCCGATGCCGCCCCGGGCGATCTGTCGTCGGCTGTGGCCCAGGCCGGTATCGCCCGCACCAAAGACCTGAAGAAATGGGACCGCCTTCCCGACCTGAAAAGCCGCTCGCCGCAGCAGCGCAATGTCGTGCTGCATCCGGAATTCATCGCCGGCCAGTACGCGTTCTATACCCGTCCCCAGGATGATTTTATCTCCGCCGGCAGCGGCGGCGGCATCGGTTGGGCGCTGTGTAAGGACATCACCCGTCCGGTCATTGACCAGGAGAGCATTATCGACGAACGCCTCTATCATACCATCAAGGAATCCAAGAACGGCCTTGGTCCTGCGCCGATCAAGACGCCGCACGGCTGGCTGCAGCTGGCGCACGGTGTGCGCGGCTGCGCTGCGGGACTGCGGTATGTCCTCTATCTGTTCATGACCGACCTTCACCAGCCCGACAAGGTGCTCTACACGCCGGGCGGCTATTTTATCGCGCCGCAGGCGGAAGAGCGCATAGGAGATGTCTCGAACGTGGTCTTTTCCAACGGCTGGGTGGCGCGTGCGAATGGCGACGTCCTGGTTTACTATGCCTCCTCCGATACGCGTCTTCATGTCGCGGCCACCACGGTTGAGCGCCTCATCGATTATGTGCGCCATACGCCGCCTGATCCGCTGCGTTCGGCCGCCTGTGTCGCCCAGCGCAATGAACTGATCGCCCGCAATCTCGCACTGCTCGCAAGCAAGGATTGAAAAACATATGAATTCAGGATGGATACGGATGCTGGGCATGGGGATGCTCCTGTCAGCTGCCGCCGTTTGGGCCCAGGTCGAGCGGCAGGAACTTGTTTCCGGCTGGATGTTCAGTCCGGATGGCGACCAGACCTCGTGGTTGCCGGCTGAGGTCCCCGGCTGCGTTCATACCGACCTCATGCGCCAGGGACTCATCCCCGATCCGCATTACCGCGTCAATGAGAAATATATGCAATGGGTCGGCGAGAAAACGTGGTTGTACCGTACGCGTTTCATGGTGGATGCCGCGCTTCTGGCACGGGAGCGAATCGAGCTGGTCTGCGAGGGTCTGGATACTTATGCCACGCTGCTCCTCAACGGCCATGAGATCGGCAAGACGGACAACATGTTCCGCACCTGGCGGATCGCGGTCAAGCCCTTTCTGGTGGCCGGGGAGAACACCCTCGAGGTGCGCTTTGGCTCGGTCTTTGCCGAAAATCTCCCCAAATGGGAACAGGCCCCGTTCCGCCTCACCGCTTATCCCAACAACGACCAGGCGGATATCAAGATCAATATGTACTCCCGCAAGGCGGGTTTTCATTACGGCTGGGACTGGGGGCCGCGGCTGATCACCTGCGGCATTTGGCGGCCCATCCGTCTTGAGGCTTGGGACGGCTGGCGGCTCGAGGACCTGCAGATCCGGCAAAAGCTCCTCAATGACCGGGAGGCCCGCATGACCGCCGAGTTCATGCTCGATGCTGAACAGGCGCAGACGGCCGAAGTGGCCATCCTGCTGCGGGGCAAGACCTTGGCCAGCAAGACGGTCCAGCTGACTCCCGGGCATCAGAATGTCCGGCTCGAATTCGTCATCAAGAATCCGCGGCGCTGGTGGAGCAACGGTCTCGGAGAGCCCTATTTGTACACCCTCACCGGCAGGGCCGAGGCCGTCCATGGAGCGCAAAAAGGTAAAGTTATCCAGGAGAAACCGGTGCGCATCGGTTTGCGCACCCTGCGCATTGTGCGCGAGAAGGATGCCGGGGGCCGCTCCATGTATGTCGAGCTCAACGGCGTGCCGGTCTTCATGAAGGGCGCGAATTACATCCCCCAGGACAACTTTCAGAATCGCGTCATCCGGGCACGGTATGAAAAGATACTCGGCTCGGCCCGGGATGCCCATATGAACATGCTGCGGATTTGGGGTGGCGGGATTTATGAAGAGGATATGTTTTACGATCTCTGCGATGAATATGGCATCCTCATCTGGCACGATTTCATGTTCGCCTGCGCCATGTATCCCGACGATGCCGCCTTTGTCGACAATATCCGCGCTGAGGTGCGCGACAATCTCCTGCGGCTGCGCAATCATCCCTGCATCGCCCTCTGGTGCGGCAACAATGAAAACCAGATCTCCTGGTACGGCTGGGGCTGGCGTGACATCTACCCGCCGGAAATCCGCGCTGTCTATGAAGCACAGATGCACCTTCTCTTCGACCAGGTGCTGCCCGCCGAGGTGGCCGCAGTCGATCCCGGCCGCTATTACCACCCGGGCAGTCCGGCCACCGGTTACAACCAGATCGCCTACGGAGAAGGGGATGTCCATTACTGGGGCGTCTGGCACAACCAGCACCCCTTCAGCGCCTACAAGGAGAACCTCGGCCGTTTCGTGAGCGAGTACGGCTTTCAGTCCTATCCCGAGGCCGCTACGGTGGAAGGATTTACCCTGCCGGAAGACCGCGAGCTGCACTCCCCGGTGATGCTGGCGCACCAGCGCTGTATGTCGGATGAGCGCCGGGACAAAGAGTACGGCAACCGGCTGATCCAGCATTATCTCGAGCAGGATTACCGGCTGCCCAAGGACTTTTACAGCTATCTCTATCTCAGCCAGGTGCTCCAGGCCGAGGGGGTGAAGCAGGCTATTCAGGCGCATCGCGCCGCCATGCCCTTTTGTATGGGCTCGCTCTACTGGCAGATCGACGATTGCTGGCCCGTGGCCTCCTGGTCGAGCATCGACTACCACGGCCGCTGGAAAGCCCTGCACTACTTCGCGCGCGCGGCCTATGGCACTTTTCTCCTGGCAGCCGAGGAGAAGGAGGGGGCGCTCGCGATTCGGGTGATCTCCGATTCTCTCCAGGCTGCTGATGCCGTACTCGAACTGCAGGTGATGGATTTTGCCGGGCACACCGGTTTTTCACGGACGCTGCCGCTGCAGATCGCCGCCAACAGCAGCCGGATCTATTATTCCCTGGCGGTTGCCGAGCTTTTAGGTGGATTCGACCGCGCCAATGCGCTGCTGCGCATCGTCCTGCGTCAGGGCGGCCGCGAACTGGCGCACGAGATTCGCTATTTCGCGCCGATCAAGTCCCTGGAACTCCCGGTGGCCGGGGTCCGCAGCGAAGTGACGGCCGCGCCCGGAGGCTGCAGAATCACCCTGACCTCCCCGGTGCTCGCCAAAAACCTCTTACTGCAATGCGCTGACGCCGATGGATTCTTCTCGGATAACTATTTCGATCTGCTCCCGGGCGAGACCCGGGTGGTTTACTTTGCCACCGCGCTGACGCCGGAGCACGTCCAGGCGAGTCTGCGGCTGCAGAGTGTGCGGGACACCTATTAGAACGAGAGCCGGAAGGAGTCCCGCATGCACCGCCGCATCATCGCCCTGCTCGCCGTTCTGGCCCCCACCATCCTCTCCGCCCAATCCGGCACCCCTGCCATTTCGCGCCGCAGCGAAAACAGTAGCCGGATTCCGCTCTATGAAAAGTACGAGATTGTTGTGGACCTGGCCAATGTCGTCTACACTAATCCCTACAATCCCGACGAGGTGGATGTCCAGGCCCTCTTCACCGCCCCGGGAGGACGGCAGTGGCGCATCAACGGGTTCTATGACGATGTTACCGGCCGCAACAGCTGGAAAGTGCGTTTTGCTCCCAATGAGGCCGGCCTGTGGAGCTACACCCTCTCGGTGACCACGACCGCGGGCCGCGGCAGCAGCCCGGCCTACTCCTTTACGGCGATCGCCTCCTCGCACCATGGCTGGCTGCACCGCGGCAGCGCCAATCCTCATTATCTGGTCCATGACGACGGGACGCCCTTTTTCGGCGTGGCGATGTTTTGGCCGTGGGGCATCAAGGAAAGCGGCCTCAACACCCTCAAGGCGTTGGGCTGCAATCTCGTGGGTTTCTGGAATATCCCTTATGACGACAACACCCTGATCGAATCGATGAGTTCGGGCCTGGGACGCTATGACCAGTCCAAATGCAGCCGCATCGATGCCCTGCTCGAATGGCTGGAGCAGCGCGATATGGTGCTCTCGCTCTCGATCTGGCCGCACGATCTCTTTTGTAAAAGTCTTTCCGGGTGGGCGCAGCTGTGGAAGAACAATCCCTACAACCAACTCTGCGATGTGCTCGACATTTATGAGAATCCAGCGGCCTGGCGGTATATGGAAAAGCAGTATCGCTATATCACCGCGCGTTGGGGGTACAGCCGCGCCATGGGCCCCTGGGAAATCATCAACGAGATCACCGGCACCGATGCCTATGCGGCAGGCCGTACGGCGGCAGGCGACGCATGGATAAAAAAGTCCTATGATGCCCTGCGCGCCCTCGACCCCTACGACCGGCCGGTGACCGCCAGCAAGAGCGGCGGCCATTTCTGGGAAGCCGGCTATGACCTTTTCGACATGCCCAACGTCCATCTCTACGAAACCGACGGCGGCACGGCGAAATTCACCAGCAATCCTGTGCGCAGCAGCATGTGGGCCTACCATGAAGCAGCGCAGCGGATGTGGAACGGCTATCCCAAGCCGGCGGTGATGGGCGAGGCAGGCGGTGGAGCGGACAAGAATTACGGCGGCTATGCACCGGGCTCGACGGAATATACCCGGATGTTCCATAATGCGCTCTGGGCGACGTGGTCGAGCGGGCTCGCCTGCTCCCCCTTCTGGTGGGCCTTCAATTCGCATCAGTCGGATACGCGCTTCCAGGAACAGCTGCAGCACTTTGCCAGCCTCGCTACCGGCATCGATTATGTCCGCCGGCCCCTGCAACCCGCGGAGGTGACCGTCTCCGGCGCGGATGCCTTTGCCCTGTGCGACGGCGCACTCGCCTTCGGCTGGACCCGCGAAGAATGGGGGCGGGATCTGGCGCAGCGCACCCTGCAGATCCGCGGCCTGCGCGATTCGGTCTGCACCGTAATGTGGTATGATACCTGGAAGGGGGAGGTGGCTGCTCTCCACACGCAGCCGTGCAGCGGCGGGCTCCTCAGCGATGAGGTGCCGCAACTGGCGGCCGCCGCGCCGGATCTGGCTTTTCTCATCCGCCCGACCGCCTATGGCTCGACGCCGCATCACCTCGGCTTGACCGCCTCGCCGCGGCAGCTCTATTGCGACGGCCAGAGCGAGGCGATCGTGCGCTGCCTGATCTTTGATGAGGCGGGACGGTTCTGCGGCGAAGCGGCCAACGCCTTGAGCTTCACTCTGACCGGAATGGGATCACTGCAGGGAGAAACCGAAGTGACAGCAGCCGGCGGGATGGCGACCATCGCCGTGCGCGCCGACTCCGCCGGCACCGGCACGGCCCGGATTGTCGTGAACGCCGCCGGCCTCATCGGCGATACGCTGACCATTTCCATGAGCGACCGGCAGATGATCGACGATTTCGAGTCGTATGATGCCGCCAACCCGGTGAGCAATTTCTGGAAAGTCCGCACCGGCACCTTCGCCGCACTCCTCCTCGAGCCGGCGCCAAATAGCGCCTCCGGGCACGCTCTCCGGGTCGATTATGGCATCGGCAGCGGCAAGCCCCCCTATGCGGGACTCTTCTGTACTTTCCCCGCTGCGAAAAAGAGCGCAAAGTATCTGCGCTTTTTTTTAGGGGGGGACGGCTCCAATCGCAGCCTGGCGGTGCAGATCAACCGCACCAGCAGCAGCTACTGGCTCTATCAGCTGCCCCTGGCCCCGCCGGCCGGAATGCTGGTGGAACTCCCGCTCAGCGGCTTTACCGCCAGCGATGGCTCGGGTCCGGTGGACCTCTCCCAGGCGGCCGGATTGTCGTTCAACATACTGCGGGGCAGCGGCAGCGAGGGCTCCGGGACGATCTGGTTGGATGACATTCTCTTCGCTAACAGCTCCACCACCGGGGTCCGCACGCACGCCGGCCCGATGCAACCGGAATCGCTGCAGCTGCTGCAAAACTGGCCCAATCCCTTCAATGCCGCTACCGAGATCGTTTTTTTTCTACCGGCGCGCCGCGCTGTAGAACTGGCGCTTTATGACCTTCAGGGCCGGCGGGTCGCCACTCTCGCCGCCGGCGAACAGGAGGCCGGCCAGCACCGTATCCGCTGGGAGGCGGAGGGCAAACCATCTGGGACCTATTTTCTCGTGCTGCGGGCAGGGGGTGAAAAAAGGATCAGCAAATGTCTGCTGCTGCGCTGAGGCTCAGGGCGTCAGAGCAGCTCGATTTCTTCATAGGCCGCAAATTCACCGGCCGGCACATGTCTGCTTCTGCGCTGAGGCTCAAGGCTGCCAGCCGCGCAGCAGCTGTTCCGGCGTGTACCAGGCGGCTGCCGCGGCGGTCAGCTGCGGACGCTGCGCGGTGATCAGGGCGCCGGGGCCGTAACTGCCATATTCGAAAAAGCGCGAATCCGGCCCCACGGCGTAGATGATCTTTTTACCGGTCGAATCGCTCGACGAGATTTCCGCATAGCCCTCGGTGCCGAGATGATCCTCCATATAGCACGCCACAAAGACGGCGCTGCCGGAGACGGCGGGATCGGCATGCGGATGCCAGGGACGGCCGAGACGCACCGAGCCGGCGGCCATCTCCGGACTTTCCTTGAGCAGCCGGCAGCGGAGAAAAAGAAATCCGTAGGGATAACTCGCCAGGGTGCTTGGAGCGGTGATGTATCCCGCCGGATTCTTGCCGGGGCGATCGCGCGAGACGATGTCACAGCCGCTGAAAAGGGCTTGGCCGGCACCGAAAATAAAATCGACGTGACCGAGGATACGGCAGCTGTCGAAGCAGCTCCGGCCGGCGTTGGGAAAGAGGGTATCCTGAAAGCCGCGAATGATGCAGCGGCGGAACACCGCTTCGTCACTGCCCTCCGCCAGCATCATCGCCACCGCCTGGGCGTTGCGGATGCGAGTGCTATCCTCTTCCGGCTTGCGGGCGTTCCCCGGATAATCAAAGCCGTTCTCGATCGTGAGATCACTGGCCGCGAAACCGGGCGCGCGGACCATGAGCGTCGCGCAACCCCAGGTGCCCAGGGTGCCTCCGGCCGGATTGCGGGTGTCGCTGCAGGCGTCAAAGGTGAGGAGGGTCTCCTCACGGCCCCCGCCCTGGATGATAAGGTTCGGGCGGGTGACCGTCACCCTTTCATAATAGCGCCCCTGGCGCACAAAGAGACGGTAGGGTGCGGCGCCTGCAGGTGCCGCGGCCAGCGCCTGGCCGATCGTGGCGAAGTGGGGGCGGCCGTTGAACACGGCGCCGGGCTGGCCGCTGAAACGCACATCGACCACGGCGTCGGCAGAGGTTTCGTCAAATCGCTTTTCGCCGCCGGGTGCCACTGCGGCGCTGCCGGAGCGGGCGTTGGCCACAGCCTCACCCGGCTGCCCGGCCTGCCCGGAACCGGCGGCCACGAGAAACAGAACAAGCAGTGTTTTTCTCATCGGAGTTCCTTTACAAGTGAGGTTCATGCCTCACCTTACGAAAAAATTCCATTACAAACAAACGCTTTTCAACAGGGAGAAGAGCATGATATCAAGGATCTGCACCGGTATGCTGATCCTGGCACTCGCGGCTGCGGTTGCCTTTGGGCAGGACCGGACCATTCGCGTAGCCTGCATCGGCAACAGTATCACCATCGGCAGCGGCGGTTCGACCGCCTGGCCGCAGCAGCTTGGCCAGCGGCTCGGCGCGCATTACAATGTCCGCAATTTCGGCGTCAGCGGCACGACCCTGCTGAAACACGGGGATTTTCCGTACTGGAATGAGTCGGCGTTTCTGCAGGCGCAGGATTTCGATCCGCATATCGTCATCATCTCCCTGGGCACCAACGACAGCAAGCCGCAGAACCGGGTCTATCTCGGGGAGATGTTTGATGACTATATGGAATTCATCAAGGTTCTGCGCAAGGAGGGGCGCGATCCGCAAATCTACGTCGCGCGGCCCTGCCCGGTCTTTGGCGACGGCGGCGCCAGCGGCATCAACGGTGCCGTCCTGCACGGCCAGATCGAGCCGATTATCGATTCGGTCCGCACCGCAGCCGGCGGCTTTATGCTCGACTGGTATCGTGCCATGCTCGATCATGCCGATCGTTTTTCCGACGGCATCCATCCCGACGTGGCCGGTTATGCCATGATGGCCGATACCGCGGCCTGGTATCTCAACAACACTCCTTCCGGATTCATCCGCCTCTTTACGGCCACCGATACCGAGGTGGAGGTAGGTGAGCAGACCACCCTCTATTGGGAGGCCACGCCCGGCTCGCAGGTTACTTTGAATGGCACCCCGGTCAACGCCGTGGATTCCATGCAAGTCGCTCAGCAAAGCAACACCGTCTACACCCTGGCTGCGTCCGGCGCGGTCGCCGATACCAAGCGGGTGGCCATCGCCAACATCCCGCCCGGGCGCATCAAATCCTTCAGCGCCTTCCCCCTGCAGCTCGATCAGGGCGCGGCTGATACCTGCCTCCTCACCTGGGCGACGACCAATGGTTCCGCGGTCACGCTCAATGACGCCCCGGTGGCGCAGAACGGCAGCGCTGTGGTGATACCGCTGCAAACCACCACCTATATCCTCCAGGCGGCCGGCGGGGAGAGTCAACGCGCTCAGGTCACGGTCGAGGTGTTGCCGGCTGCGGCCATCAACCGCGCTTTGCGTCACCCTCTCACCGTCTCGTCGACCCTGCGCGGCAGCAATGCCGGATGGGCTGTGGACGGCGATACTACCACCGCCTGGCAGAGCGCCGGCAAGAACACCGAATACATCATGGTTGATTTCGGCCGGATCATCAACCTGGCCACGCTGCGCATCCGCTGGGGCAGCGAGTTCGCCTCCAGCTATGCCATCCATTTTCTCGATGCTGCGGGCAAAGCGGTCAAGGCCATCACCCAGACCAAGGGTGACGGGGGCCTGGACGAGTATACCGATATCGGCGTCCAGGCGCGCTATGCCCGGCTGCTGTGCCAAAAGATCAGCGGCACCTGCTATGCCGTCCGGGAACTGGAGGCCTTTGGCACGACGGTCGCCGCCGGAGTTGCGCCGCGTTCACAGCAGCCTGCGGCCTTCGAACTTGAGCAGAACTGGCCTAATCCCTTCAATCCGGTCACCACGATCGCCTACACCCTGGCGCAGCGGATGCCGGTGCGGCTGGTGCTCTATGACGTGAGCGGGCGCGAGGTGCGCCTGCTTGAGGACGGAATGCGGGCGGAGGGCAGGCACGAGGTTGTTCTCGATGGCACGGGTCTGGCCAGCGGGATCTATTTTTATACCCTGAACGCCGGCGGCGCGGACCGTACCCGGCAGATGCTCCTGGTCAAGTAACCTGATAAAGGACACGGCATGAAACGGTTCTGGCTTTTCTGTTTCCTCGCGACCGCAGCCGCACTGCAAGCCCGGCCTGCGGACTTTGTGCAGGTCAAGGGGACCCAGTTTTATCTCAAGGGCAAGCCTTATTATTTTCTCGGCACCAACCTTTGGTATGGCTGCATGCTCGGACAGGAGGGGGAATCGGGCAACCGGCTGCGCCTGCTGCGCGAACTGGATGCGCTGAAAAAGCTCGACATCGTCAACCTGCGCGTCATGGGCGCTTCTGAGGGCCTCGGCTATGCCGGACAGATCCAGCCGGCCATCCAGCCGGAGCCGGGCCGGTATGATGAAAAGCTGCTGGTGGGTCTCGATTTTCTCCTCGCCGAGATGGCCAAACGCGGCCTCCATGCCGTGATCTTTCTCAACAATTACTGGGAGTGGACCGGAGGCATGTCGCAGTACATGTCGTGGGTTACCGGTGAGCAGTATCCCTCGCCCCAGGATCCGAAATTCGGCTACTGGGGGCTGATGCGGACCAGCGGCCGGTTTTATACCAGCACGCCGGCCAACGCCCTCTATCGCAATTACCTCAAGATGCTGGTCACCCGGGTCAACACGGTCAACGGCCGCCTCTACCGGGACGACCCGGTGATCATGGCCTGGCAGCTGGCCAATGAGCCGCGGCCGTCACCCGAGGATCAGGATCGCGAGCAGCATTTCCGTGAGTTCTGCGCCTGGATTGACCAGACCGCGGGCTATATCAAGTCCCTCGATCCCAACCATCTGGTCACCACAGGCAACGAGGGGCTTAAAGGAAGCCTGGAATCCGAAACCTGCTACCTCGATGCCCATCGCAGCCCTCATATCGATTATTTGACCTTCCATCTCTGGCTGCTCAACTGGTCCTGGTTCGATCCGCAAAAGCCGGAGGAAACCTGGCCGGCGGCCACGCAACAGGCGACCGCCTATGTGCTGCAGCACATCGAATATGCCCGGCAGTTGGGCAAACCGGTCACCCTGGAGGAGTTCGGCATCCCGCGCGACGGCCACGCTTATGCGCGTTCCGCCGGGGTGCGCTACCGCGATCGGTACTATGAACTGCTCTACGACACCATGTATCAGAGCGCCAGGTCCGGCTCGCCCATGGCCGGCAGCAATTTCTGGGGCTGGGGTGGCGAAGGCCAGGCCAGCGATCCCCGGACCTTTACCTGGAAAAAAGGCGACGATTATACCGGCGATCCGCCGCAGGAGCCCCAGGGCCGCAACTCGGTCTATTCCAGCGACACGACCACGCTCAGGATTCTGCACAAATATGCCAAAAAAATGACGGCGCTGCGCAGATAGAAGGCGTGGCTCCGGCACCATGGCATCTTCAGGGGGCGCGCCTGATTGTTGGGCGCGCCTTTTCTGTGTTGCAGCGGGCTGATCCCGCAGCTGCACTACCCCAAGTCACCATTACCGAGGTCATCATGCATCATCACTTTTTCACCCTGCTCCTCTGCATCTTGCTTGCCATGGCATCTCTCCTGACCGCCCAGGTTACGGGCGTCAAGGAGGATTTTAACGACAATATTCTCACCGGCTGGGAGGCGCCCAACAACCAGACTTTCGCCCTGGCGGAGGTGAACGGCACCCTGCGTATCAGCTACAATCGTACGGCGGCCTCCTACGAGTGGGATAATTTCAACTATACTCCGCCGCTGGTGGAGATCGGCACGGCACCGGTGATCACCTTCAAGGCGCGCGCGAGCCTCGCCTGCGAGCTGGTCTTCAAGCCGATTTACCCCGACGGCAATGACAACTGGCTGGCCCTGCTGCTGCCTGGGGACAATACCTGGCATGACTATCGTTTTACCCTGGTACCAGCCACCTCAACCCTGCTCACCCGCATCTATATGTACCTCGACGGCGGCACCACCGCGGCGAAATCGGGCGCAGTCTACCTCGACGATCTGTGCATCGGCGCTGCCGCTGGCAACATCGCTGCCGATGGCTCCGCGCTCGCAGTTGCCCTCGCGGCCGCCGGCCAACTCCAGGCGGGCGCCGTCGCAGGGACGGGCGAGGGGGACTATCCCGCCGGCGCCAAGGACGCACTGCAGAGAGCGATCAACGCGGCCCAGGCCGTTGCCGCAAATGCGGCTCTTACCCAGGCCGAATACGATCAGGCGGAATGGGATCTCCTCGACGCCTGCGTCACCCTCGAATCGCAGGCGAATATCCCCAATCCCGGCTTGATCGATCCCGCGGCCACGCCGAAAACCAAATACCTCTACATGAACCTCGAACAAGGCTGCGGCCAGCGCCTTCTCTTTGGCATGCATGATGCCACCGGGTATGGCGTGGGCTGGACGGGCGACGATGACCGCTCTGATATTAAAAGCGTCTGCGGCGATTACCCCGCCCTCTACAGCTGGGATATGAATACCGTCGACCGCAGTTCCCCCCTCGATATGGCGCGCTTCACCTATCGCATCAAATCGGCCTTTTCACGCGGCGGGATCAATACTCTCTGCTGGCACCAGTACGATCCCCAGGGCCGCAGCTTTTACGGGGCGGACATCAGCGATAATGTCGTGGCCACCCTGCTGCCGGGAGGGATCTATCACGAATTCTATAAAAAGCGTCTGATGCGCATCGCCCGTTTTCTCAAGGGATTGCGCGGTAGTGACGGCCAGGCCATCCCGATCATTTTCCGCCCCTATCATGAGCACGACGGCGGCGCCTTCTGGTGGGGGACCAGCAACTGTAGTACCGAGGAGTATAACCGCATCTGGCAGTTCACCGCCACCTTTTTGCGCGATAGCCTCAACGTCCACAACCTGATCTATGCGATCTCGCCGATCAACTTTACCACGCGCAACAGCTACCTCAAGATCTATCCGGGGGATGCTTACGTGGACATCCTCGGCATGGATTTCTATTACTGGACGCCCCTGGATCAGCGCCAGACCTCCTTCATCAACAGCCTGCATGTGCCCACGCAGCTGGCCCGGGAACGCGCCAAGATCGCCGCTCTGACCGAAGTGGGCTATGAGTGCATCCCCGAGCCGGCCTGGTTCAATCGCTACCTGCTGCCGCCCTTCAAAAGCGACAGCCTGATCGCGCGCATGTGTTACGCCGCGGTGTGGCGTAACGCCTCGACCAGCCATTTTTTCGCCCCCTGGCCCGGGCATGCCACGGTGCCTGGCTTCCTCGAGTTCTACCGGGAGCCTTATACTGCTTTCGAGCAGGACTTGCCGCCGATGTATATCCGTCCGGGCTCGGATCTGACGCCGCCGGTATTTACGGTGACGCCCGACAGCCACCTGGTCGCGACCGATACCTTGATCACCCTCGCGTTCGAGACCAGCGAACGAGCTCACCTCGGTTGTGGGACGGAAGACCTGCCCTATGCCCAACTGCCCGGCCGCTTCGAGAACGGCCAGGGGGGATTTAAACACACCACTACCCTCCGGAGGCACCAGGGCGAGGTGTTCACCTTGTACCTGCGCGCCATCGATATCAGCGGCAACGAGACGCCCCAGCCCTTCCGCATGACCATCGCCGTCGACACCCTGCAGCGAGCCATCCCCTGGCACGATGACCGCTACCCCGTGCACGGCTGGAAGAGCGGCCCAGCCCCGCTCGGCTGCGGTGCAGCCGCCAGCAATACCACGCTGACGGTAGATTGTGCAACTCTCTACTGCGCCACCACTTTTACACTGGAACAGCCGGTCAGCAAACTGGGCTTGCTGCTCAAATGTCATGACGGTGCTCTGGTGCGGCTCAACGACCGCGAGCTGTTGCGCTACAACCTCCCCTCCGGGGAGATCGGCCACGACACGCCGGCGGCGAGCACGGTTAAAACCAGTCAGATTTATGTCCTGACGCCGGCGGACCTGCTGCTGCTGCGCGCCGGGGAGAATCGCCTCATGGTCGAATTGCATGCCGCCGCCCTGGCCGATGCGGATCTCTCCCTCGATGCCCAGGTGTTTGATGCCAGCCGGATCTACCTCAAGCTCGGCAGCTCCTGGCGCTACTACGACGGCGGAGCCCCGCCTCTCTTCACTCTGGCCGATTATCTCAGCGGCGTAACCAAGCCTGCCGCCGTTGCACCCGGCGGATTCGGACTGGCCCAGAACTATCCCAATCCTTTCAATCCCGAGACGACGATTGCGTTTCGCCTGGACAAGGAGGGCCCGGTTCGTCTGGAAATTTATGATATCACCGGCAGGCTGGTCACCCGGCTGATCGACGGCCGCTGCACGGCCGGGGAACATCAGGTGCGCTTCAGGGCGGAAGGATTGGCCAGCGGGGTCTACCTCTGCCGGCTGGCAGCAACGGGAGAAAACCGGATGCAGCGGATGCTGCTCTTGCGGTGATACAGGGTGGCTTAAAAACAAGGCGAGTCAACTCGAACGGCTGGCTGGTTTTTTATTCAGCCGGAAAGGAGGGAAAATGCGTTGTACGCACTGCCAAAAGGAATATCCATCCAAGTACTACTTCAAGACCGGGAATATCTGCCTCGAGTGTTTTAACCGCCTGAATGCCGATGAGCAGAGAGCGGCGATCCGCCAGGATCTGGTGCCGCACCCGCTGACCACGACCACCTTTACGATTGAAGGCTACCACATCGTCCGGCAGCTGGGGGTGGTGCGCGGCATTGTGGTGCGCTCCCGCTCCATCTTTGGCACCCTCGGCGGAGCGCTGCAGACCCTGGTCGGCGGCAACATCAGCCTCTTCACGGAACTTTGCGAAAAAACCCGTGAAGAGGCCTTTGAGATCATGGTCGATCATGCTGAAGCCATCGGCGCCAATGCCATCATCGGAGTGCGCTATGACACCACCGAATTGATGGATAGCGTCACCGAAGTACTGTGCTATGGCACTGCGGCTGTCGTCGAGGCGATCTGATCCCGGTCATTTGACCAGGAGCAACTTGCGGGTCAACCTCAGGGAGCCCGCCTGCAGTTCATAGAGATAGAGCCCCGAGGGCACCGGATTACCGGCGGCATCGCGGCCGTCCCAGTGGAACTGGTGTGTGCCGGCATCCCGCAGGCCCTCGGCGAGCGTGGCCACGCATTGGCCGGCCTGATTGAGGATGAGCAGCCGGACGTGTTCCGCATGCGGCAGCGAGAAGGCGATCGTTGTCCCCGGATTGGCCGGATTGGGATAGTTCTGCAGCAGAGCGAAATCACTGGGCACCGGATCGGTCGCCACACCGCTGGGAAGGATCTCGATATGCCAGCGCTGCTGGATCGTAAAGGTGCCGTCGGTGACCGTAACCTCGACCACTCCGGGCTTGTTGGTGAGCAGGGTAAGGGCCGTGCCGCTGCCAGCGGTTAATCCATTGAGGCGCCACTCGATGGCCAGATTATCTCCATCCGGATCAAGCAATGCGATCTGGAAATGCAGGCTGGTGCCGGAGCTGATCTTGAGAATCGAGTCGGCCGGGCTGATATCCACGAATTGCGGCGGCCGGTTCAGGGCGAGAACGTGGATTGTGGTGGCGTTTTCGCTCCTGCCGCCGGCGCTGTCCTGAGCCATGAAGGCAGCGCGGTGATCGCCGCTCTGATTACTCCCGGGTGTCCAGGAAAAGAGCCCGGTCTGCGGGGTAAATTGGGCCCCCGCGGGCAGTGCGGTCGCGCTGAGAATCAGCGGATCTCCATCCGGGTCACTCGCTTTCACTGCAAAAGTCAGGGAGCCGCCCATTTTCAGGGAGGTATCGCGCGGGCAGCTGATCACCGGCAGTTGATTGGGGATGACCGCGGCGGTGAAGAGAGCCGCGACGGAGGGATGGAGCACGGAGCTGAGCTGCAGCTGCTGCTGCGGGAGCGTGCCCAGGCGCCAGAACAGGCTGGCGCTGCCTAGAGAGTCACACGGCACCGTCCCCGCCGGATCGGTCGTGCCGGCGGAATCGTTCAGGGTGATCGTCAAGCGTTCCCCAGGCACAGGATTGCCGTACTGGTCCTGCACCTGAACCGTCAGCGGCAGGGGAACGCGGTTGCGAGCCCGGGCTCTTTGTTGATCGCCAGCGCTCCTTTGCATTACAGCCGCGACGCCGGGCCGGGCCGTGGCCATGAACGACTCCCCCGGCAACGGTGCGTGGCTGAAGGTGAGGGTGTAGACGCCCGCTTTCTTTCCCGGGGTCCAGATCTGCACGGCCTTGCCGTCACTGCCGGTCAGCAGCGCCGGCAGCGAAAATGACGTGCCGTCCGGATTGTGCTGGATCACCGTGATCTCGGCGCCGGCAAGCGGATGGGCGAAGGAATCGCTGAGCGTCACCACCAGTGGCAGGGCCAGAGGATGGCCCACCTCCCCGGATTGGCCGTCTCCGGAAAGAGCTTCCAGTCTCGCCGCCACTCCCGCTGTAAATTGCACGATGAGGCTGTCGCGTGAAGCGGGGGTACCGTGCGCCAGCGCCCGGACGGTCGCTGTCTGCACCCGCGTCGATCGCAATGCCGCTGTGATCTTTCCATCCGGACCGGTGAACTCCGCGCCGGGCAACACCTGGATCTCCTCCCCGCTCGTGCTAAAGAGTACCGGCACGCCGGGCAGCGCCAATCCGGCCTCGTCGCGGCCGGTAAAGGTCACGATGACGGCATCGCGGCCGTTGGCCACCACGGCACCCGGCGCCAAGCTTAGCCCGGAGCGGGCCGGATCGAGCCGGCGGTTGACCGAGGTCAGATGAAACAACAGCGGGACGTTCTGCAGCACCACACCATTGTAGACCGCCGCGCTGCTGACCGTGACAGCGCCTTCGCCCGATCCCAGGGTGACAGCGATCTGTGCTTTGCCGGCGGCATCGGTCATCAAAGTCACCGAAGAGGCCCCGGCGATGAGGGCATCGCCCTCGATGATGCTGAACTGAACCGGATGCCCCGAAATTGGATTACCCAGGCTGTCCTGTACGGTGACCGACAAGGGTTGGGGAAGTAGCGTGCCGGGAGGAGCGATCTGGCCATCACCGGTGCCCTGAACCAGCCGGAAAGGACGGTCGGCGGTTGCCGACGCTGTCAGCTCCAGCGGCGAGCCGCTCAGTCCGCTGCACGTCACCATGAGCTGGTTGTTGCCGCTGCCGCTGACGGGACCGAGCTTCCAGAGGGCGGTGACCATCCCGCGGGCATCGCTCGTCTGCGCTGTTGCAGCCGCGCCATTGACCAGCCCGCCACCGGCGGTGACCGCAAAGGAGACGGAAATCCCGGGCACCGGAATTCTGGTGGCATCCAGGACCTGGAAGGAGAGAGCCGGCAACGCTTTGCCCACGGTGCCGGTGTAGTTAAGCTGGGACGGCCCCTCGAGCAATGCGGCAGGGCCTGGCTGCAGCTGGCCGCTGGTCGCGACAAAGGTGGCGGTGACGCCGGGTGTCAAGGTGCTGGCCGCCCGGATGTGGACCGGACCAGGGGTGGATGCCGTAATGTAGCGGATGCTGGCGACGCCGTGCCGGTCGGAATAGACGGTCTGTGCACCGCTGAGCTGGCCGATCCCCTCAACGAGCGTAAAGGTGACCGGTACCCCCATGGCGGGAGTCCCGAAGGCATCCTCGGCCACGATCCGCAGCGGCGCGTCGAGAGCGGCGCCCGGCAAGGCCGTTTGTCCATCCCCATCCAGGATCGCCAGGGTTTTCGGCTTGGAGAAGAAGAGCCGCTGCCGGGCAGCGACATTGGTGGCGCGCAGCACGGTGCTGTCGAGCAGCATGACTTTCAGGTCGACGGCGTCGCGGGTGCCCAGGCCGAAATGCTGTACCGGATCATCCTGGCACAGGTAGGCGTACCCATTCTGGATCTGGCGGTAGCCGACGAGGTGGTTCATCTCGTCCATGTGGCCTTGATCGAAGACCCAGACCTTGGTACCGAAAGCGCCCATATCTCCCTTGGGGCCGCGGGCGTAGACCTTGAGCCAGCGGTTATTATTTTGGGAATCGTTGCGCATCAGATAATTATGATAAAAGGTCGAGAGCTGCTTGTTGGCGTCGACGAAATAGAGGTCCAGATCGCCGTCGTTGTCGATATCGCCGACGGTGGCGCCGCGGGGGTCGCCGCTGCGAAAATTAAAACCGGCGGTGGTATTCTCCGCAAAATTGCCCTTGCCGTCATTGACATAGAAAGCATTGCCGCGGAGATTGGCGTCCAGGGTGCGGCCGATGAAAAAGTCGAGATCGCCGTCATTGTCCGCATCGAAGAGGATGCCGGAGAATCCCCAGCCGATCAGGTTGCTGACGGTTTTGGGAAGCTTGGTAAAGTGGCCGGTTCCGTCATTTTGATAGATGCGTGTGTGTTTGCCGCCGATGGTGTCATCATCGTCCTTGGGGACGACAAAGGCATCGAGGTCGCCGTCATTATCATAGTCGGCGAAGGTCGTGCCGTTGCAGTCATTGCTCGCCTCGGCGAGGCCGCGGGCCATGGTTTCGTCCTTGAAATAGCCTTTGCCGTTATTGATAAAGAGCTGATTATAGATGCGGTTGGTGGGCTCGTAGCGGGTCGATTTGGTGACGGGATCATAGATGATGTTGCGGTGGCAGACAAAGATATCCATGTCGCCGTCGTTGTCAACATCGACGCAGGAGACTCCCTGCGTGCCCTCTTTTTCCGGATTGTCGTTGGTCAGGCCGCGCGGGCCGTTGCGCGGTTCCGTTGTGAATGTGCCATCGCCGTTATTGATATAGAGCTCGTTCGGCTGTGGCGGTGTCGCTTGAATCACGCCGGAGGGGGTCTCCATCGGCCCCCAGTTGACGCCGTAGAGATCGAGCCAGCCGTCGCGGTTGATATCGACCGCGATGAGGCCGCGGGTGCCATACTCCGTCGCCGGGATGCCCGCCGCTTTGCTCACATCCTTGAACCGCGCGTTGCCGAGATTCTCGTAAAGGCGGCTGGCGTCATCCGTGGTCGCATTAAAAATGTCGTAGAGGCCGTCGTTGTTGTAATCAAAAAAGATGATGCCGTGACTTCCGGTCCAGCCGTAGCGGTCATCCGCACCGTTCGCCGTCGCCACATCGATGTAGGGGCCGTCCTTTTGACTGAGGTAAAGAAATTCGGGAAGACCGCCATTGGGCTCCAGCTCGGCGTGCCGTACCGCATTACTGACGTAAATGTCCGGCAGCGAATCGCCATTCACATCGGCCATGGCGCAGCCGTGGCCATAGGCCGTAATGCCGTTTTTAAGGTATCCCTTGACCCCTTTTTCGTCGGTAATGTTGGTAAATTTGATGGTGGATTGGGCCTGAATACGGGAGTTCAACAGGATCATCCAGAGGACCAGGCTTAGCACTCTCCCCAGGGTGCGCAGGGTATCGCGTGATACCGCAGACAAAGAGATTTTCATGGCAAGCTCCGCATGAGGTTTTTGCAGCTGGTTATTGCTATTGCATACTATACGTCATTTTTAACCTATTTGCGGAGGAGAATGACGGCCTTTTTTGCAGTACCCATAAATTACTTTGAAAATCTGTTGCTG
>DAOQAG010000031.1:0-10874 GCA_035353815.1 bacterium | reverse complement strand
GAGAATGACGGCCTTTTTTGCAGTACCCATAAATTACTTTGAAAATCTGTTGCTGGGGTTTATATTTTGATACCAGGTATTGAGACGGGATGATTCGGCAACGATGAGGCTGAAGAAGATGGATGAAAATGGTTCGCAGCATCCCACGCGGCGGCGATTCCTGCAGCAATCGGCACTGCTCGGGTCCGGATTGTGCGGGACAGCCGGTGCGCTGGTAGCGTCCTGCCAGCGCCCGCCCTTCGACTTGATCGTTCGCGGCGGGCAGATTTATGACGGCAGCAGGCGAGCGCCGCACCGCGGGGATATCGGCATCCGCGGCGAGCGCATTGCCGCTATCGGCACTCTGGACGCATCCGGTTGCCCCCGCGTTATTGATGCACAAGGATGTGCCGTCGCTCCGGGGTTTATCGATGTTCATACCCACACCGATCTCTCCCTGCTTGTCGATCCCCGCGGCGAGAGCAAAATCCGCCAGGGGGTAACCCTCGAGATCGGCGGTAACTGCGGCGATTCGGTCTTTCCGCTCACCGGAAAGGCCCTGGAAGAGGCGCGCGAAAACTGGCGCCGTGAATATGAGCTGGATGCAGAATGGCACGATCTCGACGGCTTTTTTGCGGCACTGGAGCGAAGGGGCCTCGGCCTGAATTATGCCACCCTGGCCGGCCATGGCGCTATCCGCATGGCAGCGATGGGCGACGCCAATCGTCCGCCCACGGCCGCCGAACTGGAGACGATGCAAAGTCACCTGCAGCAGGCGCTCGATCAGGGCGCCCTGGGGCTCTCCTCCGGTCTCGAATATACGCCGGGAAGCTTTGCCAAAACCGACGAGCTGGTCGCGCTCTGCCGCGTTGCCGCCCGGCACAGCGGTGTTTATGCGACCCACATGCGCAATGAGGACCTTACCGTCGAGGAGGCGCTTGCCGAAGCCCTGGCCATCGGCCGTGCCTCCGGCATCGCTGTGCAGATCTCCCACCTCAAGGCGTGTCAGCAGCGCAACTGGCACAAAACCCCGCGCCTGCTGGAGGCCATCAGTGCCGTGCGGCAGCAGGGCCTGGATGTCCATGCCGATCGCTACCCCTATACCGCGTATGCCACCTCGCTGAACATGCTTTTTCCGCTGTGGGCGCGCGAAGGCGGCCACGCTGCTTTCGTCGCCCGCCTCCAGGATAGCGCAAGCCTGGCGAAAATGGCGCCCTTTGTCCGCGACAAGATCGCGGCCACCGGCTCCTGGGCCAGCATCATGATCACCCAGGCCGGGATTTCCGGCCGCCGCGATGTGCTGGGGAAAACCATCGCGGAACTGGCCGCTGCCGCGCACATGGATCCCTTCGAGTACACCCGCACTCTTCTCATCAGTGAACGCGGCCAGGTGGGCATGTGCGGCTTCAGCATGAGCGAGCAAGATACCCGTATGACCTTCGCGGCGCCCTTTACAATGGTGGGTTCCGACGGTTCGGCGATTTCGCCCGACGGACTTCTCGGCCGCGGCACACCCCATCCGCGCTCTTACGGCACCTTCCCGCGCTACCTCGGGCACTATATTCGCGAGGCCGGCGTTCTCTCCCTGGCGGAGGCCATACACCGCATCACCGCCATGCCGGCGGCCAAGTTCGGCATCCGCGAACGCGGCCGGCTGCAGCGGGGCTATTTTGCCGATCTGGTCGTCTTCGATCCAGCGGCCGTTATTGACCAGGCTACCTTTACCGCACCGCATCAGTATCCGGCCGGCATCTCCCAGGTCATCGTGAACGGTCAGATCGTCGTCTCGCAGGGAGAACACAGCGGCCAGCTGGCGGGGCGAATTATCCGCCGTGTCTGATTGAAAGGAAAGAGAACATGGAAGAAAAAGTATTATCCGATCCCGATCAATACCCGTCCGATGAGATCATCTTTGCGCATCTGGGCCAAGCCAAACCGTTATGGCTGGCCTTCTTTGACCATATCGCGCAAAGCTATCCGGATATGACCACGGAATGGCGGTATTACCGCGACGGCAAGAGCTGGCTCTTCAAAGCCGTCTTGAAAAAGCGGACGATCTTTTGGCTCTCCCTCGTCCCCGGTGCATTCCGGACGACCTTTTATTACGGGGAAAAGGCTGCCCTGGAGGTGGAGGCCAGCGCGATTCCCGAGGAATTCAAGCGGCAGTTCCGGGAGGGTAAACCCTTTGGCAAGATTCGCGGTTTGACCATCGTCCACACCACGCCCTCGGATCTCGCCGTGGTGCGGATCCTGATGGAGATCCGAATCCGGAACAAATAGCGGTGGAAATTCCCTTCAGACAAAAAAAGCGGGCGTTGCGGCCCGCTTTTTTTGTCTACATCCGTACTATTTAATCCACTTCAGGATGTGCAGATTGGATATCAGGAATACCGGATCCACTTCAGGACTTCAGGCAGATTGGGCTTTTTGCCGTACATCAGGATGCCAACCCGGAAGATGCGGCCGGTGACCCAGATCAGGCCGATGATAGTCAGGATCATCAGCACCACGCTCATCAGGACCTGCCACCAGGGCGCAGCGCCGACGGAGATGCGCAAAAACATCAGCAGCGGCGAGAAGAAGGGAATGAGGGAGAGGAGGACCGCCATGGTGCTGTTGGGATTGTTGAGCACAAAGAACATGAACAGGAATCCCAGGATGATAAGAAAGGTTACCGGCCATTGCAGGCTCTGCGCGTCCGCCTCATCATTGACCATGCTGCCGAGGGTGGCGTACAAGGTGGCGTAGATAAAATAGCCGAGGATGAAGTAGAGGAAGAAGAAAAAGTAAACCGACAGCGAGATCGCCGGAATCGGGAGCTGGCCCGCGCCCGGGGCGAAGAGGGTCATCATCACCATGCCATAGGAGGAGACCAGGGCGATAACCAGCGCCCAGATCAGAAATTGCAGCAGGCCGGCACCGCCGATGCCCACAATCTTGCCCGCCATGATCTGATCCGCCCGCGCCGAAGAGAGAACCACCTCCATGACCCGTGTGGACTTGTCCTCGTAGACACCGCGCATGACAAACTGACCGTAAAAGAGCAGCGCCATGTAGAGGATGAACATCATCACATAGCTGATGCCGAACGCTATCATTCCGCTCTCCTCCTTGGTGCCCGCTTCGCTCACCTTGAAGGTCTTGAGGTCCACGCCGCGGGTCAGTTTACGCACCAGCACCTGATCGATGCCGCTTTGTGCAAGACGCAGATCGGATACCACCCGGGAGAGCGCACGTTCCAGATTGGCATTGAACTCCATATTGCTGATGTTTTTAGCGTGCAGCTCGAACTGGCCGCTCTCAAAGATCTCCGCGGGAAGGATGATCAGCCCGTTGATCTCTTCATCCTGCACCTGGCGGCTCAAGCGGCTCTTGAGAGTGGACAGACTCTCGGGAGCAGCCTGCACATTCGTGAAAGTATAGAGGGGGGTCTTGCGGGCGTCCTGGTAGCTGGAGTCCATATAGGCGATGAAGGACGGCGCGATCCGGCCCGTGAGATCAATGAGCGCCAGATTTTTCTTCTCTTTTGTCCCCAGGGACTGCATCGCGATTTGCACCCCCATGATCACAAAGACAAAGACGGGCAGGGCGAGGGTGCCGATGAGGAAACCCTTGGTCTTCACCCGGCTGAAGAATTCCCGCTTGATTAAAACCCAGGTTTTATTCATGGTCGCCTCCTGTGGTGCCGCTGCCCTTGACCACCGTGATGAAGATTTCATTCAGCGAGGGTTCGGTGATATCAAAACTGCGCACCGTGACCTCATTCAATGCACGCGCCAGAATGGCCTGGGGTCTGATCTCATCGGCCGGCTGGATTTCAACATATTGTCCGTAATCATCGCACCGGCTGACCAGCTTTGGGTCCTGCAGGAATCGCGCCTCGCCGTCATAACTCAGCCGGCAGCGGTTTTTGCCAAACCGGGACTTGACCTCCGCCAGCGGGCCCTGCAGAACGCTTTGACCGCGGTTGATCAGGCAGAGGGCGTCACAAAGTTTCTCGGCCTGTTCCATCATGTGCGTGGATAAAACGATGGTGCTGCCCTCTTTGACCAGCTCAAGCATGACATCCTTGATCAGGTTGGTGTTGACAGGATCGAGACCGCTGAATGGCTCATCGAGGAAGACCAGCTGCGGCCGGTGCAGGATGGTGGTGATGAATTGCACCTTTTGCTGCATCCCCTTGGAGAGTTCCTCGATTTTTTTGTCGCGCCATTCCTTGAGCTCCAGCCGCTCGAGCCATTGATCGGCGAGGGGCAGAGCCGCTTTGTGCGACAATCCTTTGAGTTCGGCGAAGAAGGTGAGGATATCCAGCACCGTCATGCGCTTGAAGAGACCCCGCTCTTCGGGCAGAAAACCCACCTGGTTTGGGATCTCCCGGGCATTGGCACGGCCGAGGATCTCGATGGATCCGGAATCCGGCATGAGAATCCCCAGCAGCATGCGGATGGTCGTGGTCTTGCCGGCCCCGTTCGGGCCCAGCAATCCAAAGATCTCCCCCTTGTGGATCTGCAAGGAGAGGTTCTCCACCGCATGCACCGCATCGAAACTCTTGCAAATACCTGAAATCGCGACAGCTGTCGCCACAGGCACCTCCTGTTCTCGAACGATTCTGTTCTCGTGACAATATACACCATACGCGGCACAATTGAAACGCAAATCTGCATACGGAATTCTCCTGTGCAGGTTACCACCGGAAGCCCGGTCAAGAATTCCTGCTAATTCCGTTGTTTTTTTCTATTCAATTTCCTAACTTTTCAGATCAGAATCAATCTTTTGATCATTTACAGGAGTGAACAATGCGCTGGATAGGCAGAAGTGAAAGCGATAATGTCGAAGACCGCCGTGGCACGACCTCGCGCCGGGTGGTCGGCGGCGGGCTTGGCACGCTGATTATTCTTTTACTGGTTTGGCTGCTCGGCGGCGATCCCATGCAGTACCTCCGGGAAAGCGGCGGAACGGGGACGTCCACCTCCGTTCAGACCGAAGCGCGCTCGGACGAGGAGAACCAGCTCGCCAGTTTCGCCAAGGTGGTCCTCAAGGATACCGAAGACGTCTGGTCCAACCTCTTCGCCAAAGCCGGAAGCCAGTACCGCATGCCGACCCTGGTGCTCTACACCGACCAGGTCCAGTCCGCCTGCGGCTATGGCAGTGGCGCCAGCGGCCCCTTTTATTGCCCCGGGGACGAAAAGCTCTATCTGGACCTCTCGTTCTGCAATGAGCTGAAAAATCAGCTCGATGCGCCCGGTGATTTCGCCGTCGCATACGTGATCGCCCATGAGGTCGGCCATCATGTTCAGAATCTGCTGGGCATCACCGACAAGATCTCCGCCCTGCAAGGGAGAGTAAGCGAGGCGGGATATAACCAGTATTCCGTCCGCCTCGAACTGCAAGCTGATTTTTTTGCCGGCGTCTGGGCCCACTATGAGCAAAAGCTCAATAATGTCCTCGAACCAGGCGACCTGGACGAAGCGATCAATGCCGCGGCAGCGGTCGGCGATGACCGCTTGCAGCGCATGTCACAGGGGTATGTGGTGCCGGACGCCTTCACCCATGGCACCTCCGCTCAGCGGCAGCGCTGGTTCAAGAAAGGATGGGATACCGGCGACATCAATCAAGGCGATACCTTCTCGGCTTCCTCGCTCTAGGTAGAAGCCGTCCTGTTCTTCGCCCGACCCGACTAAACAGGAGTTGGTCATGAAAAAACATATCAGCGGATTGATCGTTATGGTTATTCTTGCAAGTGCCGTGGCAGGTGTCGCCCTCGAGCTGCCTGCCATTTTTGGCGATCACATGGTGCTGCAGCAAAAACAACAGGTGGCCTTTTGGGGTACGGCTACTCCGGGCGAGACGGTGACCCTCACCGCCAGCTGGGGCGCTGCCGCGGCGGCGGTCACCGCTGCGGACGGCCGCTGGCAGACCCGGCTGAAAAGCCCGGCCGCCGGCGGACCCTTCACGCTGACCGTCAGGGCCGCCTCCGGAAGCAAAACCTTCCAGGATATCCTCATCGGCGAAGTCTGGATCTGCTCCGGCCAGTCCAATATGGAAATGCCTCTGGCCGGTTGGCCCCCCGGTGACCCCATCGCTCATTCTGCGGACGAGATCGCTGCCGCCGGCAATCCGCAAATGCGCCTCTTCACCGTCCAGAAAGCCACCTCCGCCACACCCCTCCGGGATTGCATCGGGCAGTGGCAGGAGTGCACCCCGGCCACCGCAGCCCCCTTCAGCGCCACCGCCTTCTTCTTTGGCCAGCGGCTGCAGAAAGAACTGGGCGTGCCCATCGGTCTGATTCACACCAGCTGGGGCGGCACGCCGGCCGAAGCCTGGACCAGTAGCGAATACCTCAAGACCATGCCTGCCTTCGCCGGCGTCCTTGACAAACTCGCCACCAGCCAGGAGGAAATGAAGGCACGGCAGCAGTGGCTTGAGAGTCATCCGGTGGTCTCCCTGAACGACAAACCGGAGAGTGAACGTTATGTCGGTGTCGATTTTGGCGACAGCCTGTGTCCGGCGGTCAGCTGCGACGACGCCGCCTGGGGCCGCATGAAACTGCCGGTCTCCTGGGAAAATACCGAGGTCGGCCAGTTCGATGGCGTCATCTGGTTCCGGAAAACGATCGAGGTCCCCGCAGAGTGGGCCGGCCTCACGCTCGTTGCCGAACTCGGCCCGATCGACGATATGGACGTGACCTGGTTTAATGGTGAACGCATCGGCGGCATGGAAAAGTCCGGCCTTTGGCAAACCCCGCGTATCTATACCGTCCCGGCCCAGCTGGTGAAACCGGGGGCGAATGCTATCGCCGTCCGCGTCATCGATACCCAGGGGGGCGGCGGCATCTACGGCCGCGCGGACCAGCTCCGGCTCTATCCCGAGGGCCAGCCAGAAAAGGCGCTCTCCCTGGCTGGCGAGTGGCGCTATCTGCCGGTGGCGGAGCTTGCCAACAGCCGCTTCTACCGCTTAAGCAGCAGCACCGCCGACTTTTTCTCCCGGCCCAAGGTGACGATCGAGATCTCGGCCAACACCCCAACCTTTCTCTATAACGCCATGATCGCGCCGCTGGTGCCCTACACCTTGCGCGGCGCCATCTGGTATCAGGGTGAATCCAATGCCGGACGGCCGCGCGAATACCGCACCCTCTTCCCGCTGATGATCGATTGCTGGCGGCAACAGTGGGGCGGCAAACCCTTCCCGTTCTACTTCGTTCAGATCGCTCCCTATGATTATGGCCGGGCAACCCGCTCGCAAGAACTGCGCGAGGCGCAGATGCTGACCTTGAATCATCCCAGGACCGGCATGGCGGTCACGCTCGATATCGGTGCACCGAGCATCCATCCTCCCGACAAGCAAGATGTCGGCCGACGTCTCGCGCTCTGGGCTCTGGCCAGGGATTACGGCCGCAAACTGGTTTGCTCGGGACCGATCTACAAGAAAATGACGATCAAAAAAGACAAGATCGTGCTTTCCTTCGACTATGTGGGCAGCGGTCTCAGGGCGGGCAGCGCGGGACTCACAGGTTTCGAGATCGCCGGGGCGGACAGACACTTCGTGCCGGCCCAGGCGGTGATTACCGGCAAAGAGATCTCGGTTTCCTCTCCGCAGGTGCCCCAGCCGGCAGCTGTCCGCTATGCCTGGAGCAACCTCGCTACGGCCTCGCTCTTCAACCTGGAAAACCTCCCCGCTTCCTCCTTCAGGACGGACGACTGGGAGTAATTCCTCTCGCTCGCCACCCCGCCTGCCCGTACGGCAGGCGGGGCATGGTGCGTGACAATCCCACTGGTACCCATCCGGGGTGGCTATGGGTTCCCGATCAGCAGTGCACCTTGACCTGGAATTCCACACTATGAAAGAGATCCCTGCCCCTTTTCTTTTGTTGGCCACCCTTCTGGTCCTCTTGCCCCGCACCAGCTCGACCCAGGAGGCCATGAAACGCACCTACACGACCCAACGGATCACCTCCGCAGCGCCGAAAATTGACGGACATCTGGATGATCCCTGCTGGAACGAGGGGTATTGGTTCGACACGTACGTCCAGTACATGCCGGTCGAGGGGGGCGAGCCCAGTCAGCCCACGAACCTGAAAATCCTCTATGACGCGGATAACCTTTACGTCGCCATCCGGGCCTTCGACAACGAACCCGGCAGGATCGACCGCCGCGCGGCCCGCCGCGACCAGTGGAGCGTCGCCGGCGACATCGTCGGCCTCTGCCTCGACAGCTACTTCGGCCATGTCAGCGGTTTCGAATTCGACATCAGCGCCGCCGGCACCAAGGTCGACCTGATCCTCATGAATAATAACGAATGGGATACCAGCTGGAATGCCGTCTGGGAGGGCAAGACCGCCCTCGAGGATTCGGCCTGGACCGCCGAAATGCGCATTCCCTTCAGCCAGCTGCGCTATGCCCAAAAGGAGGAACAGGTTTGGGGCTTGCATGCCTGGCGCTGGATCAACCGCCTCGAGGAAGAGGATCAGTTCACGCTCATCCGCCGCAACGGCCCTGGTCACCTCTACGACATGGGCTATCTGCGCGGCCTCAAGGGACTGCCCAAAAGCCGACAGATCGAGTTCCTCCCCTATAGCTATGCCCGGCTTAAAACCTTCCCCGCAAATGAACTTCCGGCCTCGGGACACACGCACGACTGGAACAGCAGCGCCGGCCTCGATGGCAAGATCGGCATCTCGAGCAACTTTACGGTCGATTACACCGTCAATCCTGATTTCGGCCAGGTTGAGGCCGATCCCTCCGAGCTCAACCTCTCCGCCTATGAGGTTTTTTATGACGAGAAACGGCCCTTCTTTCTCGAAAACCGGACCATGTTTGATTTCAACCTCGGCGGCGAATCGCTCTTTTATTCGCGCCGCATCGGCCATGCCCCCTCGTACGAGCCCGAGGCCGAAGCCGGCGGCCGCATCGACATGCCGGATATGACCACCATCCTCGGCGCAGCCAAACTGACCGGCAAGGACCGGAACGGCCTTTCTGTCGGCCTGATCGAAAGTGTCACGCAAAAGGAGTATGCGACGCTCACCAGCCCGGCCTTCGGCCGCAAAAAAACAACCGTGGAGCCCCTGAGCAATTACCTGGTGGGCCGGATCGTCAAGGAGATGGACGAGGGCAATACTGTCGCCGGCGCGATGCTGACCGCGGCCCATCGCCGTATCGGAGCGGAGCATCTCTCCTTCATGAACCGCAGCGCCTACAGCGGCGGCGTCGATCTCAGCCATTACCTGGCCAATAAAAAATACCAGCTCGAGGTCAAGCTGGCCGGCAGCCAGGTGAACGGAGATGCCGCGGCACTGCAACGGCTGCAAAGTGGCTCGGCACGCTATTATCAGCGCCCCGATGCCGCCCACCTCGATTACGATTCCACGCGCACTCAGCTGGCGGGCTATGGGGGGGAGGTCGAGTTCAAAAAAGGCAGCTATGGCCATTGGCGCTATGGCACCGGATTATCCTGGAAATCCCCTGGTTTCGAGCTGAATGATCTGGGTTTCCTGCGCTCGGCCGACGAAATCCACGGCGAACTCGAACTGGGGTGGGTGGAAAACGCCCCCGGGCGCCTCTTCAGCCGCTATACCCTGGAACTGCAGGCGGAGCAAAACTGGGATTTCGACCGGACGGCGCTCGCCCATGGAGTGGAATTCAGCAGTTCGTTCACCTTCAACAACCGCTACAGCATCTGGGGTGGAACCGAGCGTGTCGGCCGCGCCCTCGATACTCGTGTGCTGCGCGGCGGTCCTGCCCTGCATCTCCAGGGCTATTGGGGGGCCAATGCCGGAATCTCGACCGACTCCGGCCGCAAGTTACGGGGGTCGCTGCACTACTATACCCACTTCTTCGACGATGGCTATTCGACCAGCACCGGCATTACTCCCGGCCTGAGCTACAAGGTCACCGAGGCGATCCAGTTCACCTCCGAGCTGGGGCTCTCGCATGAGCGGGAGATGCTCCATTTCATGGGCGCTCCATTCTGGCAGGGGCAGCCGCGCTATCTGCTGGCCGCGCTCGACCGTAACACCATGGAGTTGACCCTGCGCTTCGACTGCGCCATCTCTCCGGTATTGACCATCCAGTACTACGGCAGTCCCTACATCTCGTTCGGCAAGTATCAGGAGTATCGGCGGGTGGTCGATCCGGCGGCTGCGGCCTATGACCGGATGGCCCCGCGTATCACTCCCGCTGCACTGCACTATCACCGGCAAACCGGACAGGTGGAGATCGATGAAAACGGCGATGGGACCATGGATTATAGCATCTCCCGGCCCGATTTCAATTTCCGTGAATTCCGCTCCAATCTGGTGCTGCGCTGGGAGGTGCGTACTGGATCGGTGCTCTATCTGGTCTGGAGTCACGACCGCGGTTCGTATGAAACAGTAGGGCGGAGGGATTGGGGGTACAACTGGGACCGGCTGCTCGAGGCCTCAGGCGGCAATCTTTTCCTGGCCAAGTTCAGTTACTGGTTCGCGATCTAGGGACGGGTTCGCGCTGCGCGCGCCGGCAGGGCTCTGAGACCCCCGGCCGCGCGGCCCTGGCACGGCCCGCCTCTCTCCGTTGACCCGTCGCACCCCACTCCCGCCCCCCAACAAAACTGGCTCCCACCCGGCTTTAATATAATGAAAAACAGTGGGCTACCAGTGATAAAAGCATGTAAAGTATACTGTGCAAGGAGTCAGGTGGGAACAAGATTTCGGGGGGGGGATACACGGCGCGAGGAGTCAGGTGGGAACAAGATGTTGGGGAGGTACCCTGTTTGCTTTTTCCCTTGACATTGATGGTAAAATTCTGTATTCTTAAATCGGTTCAATAAAAATTGAACCAAGGGATTCTTATCGAATCCTCACCCTATCTCCCCCGCATATGAGGAAATCACGCCATGCCTAGAACCTATTTTCCCGAGAT
>DAOQAG010000030.1:0-47038 GCA_035353815.1 bacterium | reverse complement strand
ACCCGGGTCGTGCAGGCCGACAAGAAGAAAGAACAGGCCAAGAAGGAGCAGACCAAAAAGGAGCAGGCCAGCAAAGAACAGGCCCGCAAGCAACAAGCCGGCAAGGAACTGACCAGCACGGAACAGGCCCGGAACAAGGCGACTCGGAAGGACACACCGGCTGCAACGCCCCATCTGGCGCTCCAGGCGGAAGCCGCCAATCCCAGCCAGGTAGTGATTCAGCCCTCCGGCACTATGGCGAGTGCTCCGGCGCGTACCCTGGCGCCGAGCATGGTCTATCGTCTTGGATTCGGGGATGTGCTCGATGTCAAATTCCTGGCCAGTCCGGAATACAACGAAACCGTGACCGTCCGTCCCGATGGCCGCATCTCCCTGCAGGGTGTCGGTGAACTTGATGCCCTCGGCCTGTCGCCCGCGGGACTGGATTCGGTCATCACCGCCGCCTACAGCCAGATCCTGGTCCGTCCTGATGTCACCGTCATCGTGCGGAATTTCGGCGGCCAGAAATGTTATGTGGCCGGCGAGGTCGAGCATCCCGGCAGCCTGGATATCGCCAAGGGCATGACCATGCTGCGCGCGATCGCCACGGCGGGTGGCCCGAAAAAGAGCGCCAAGCTGGGCAGTGTGATCCTGATCCGTATGGATGCGCAGCAGCGCATCGAGGCCACGCGTCTCGATCTCTCTTTTACCTCCATGAAGGGGGGCATTGAAAACGATATGCCGGTGATGGGCAATGACATCATCTTCGTGCCGCGGACCTTCATCGCGGACATCAATGCCGTTGTCTCGCAGATCTATGATATCCTTTTGCCGCCGTTCGATTCCTGGACACGGTATTATTACTGGTATCGCGGTTTACGTTGAGCATCGAAACGTTAGCACGAGGAGAGTGCCATGATTCAGTATAGTAAATATGACAGCCCGATGTCGCCGGCAAGTTTTATGGGGGTTGTGCACAAGCGCCAGGGCGTGGTATTGTTTCTCTTTTTCGTCATCGTGGGCGTGATCACGCTCGCCGCCTTTCTGGTGCCGCCGACCTATCGCGCCAGCGCCCGGCTGATGATCAACTACCAGCTCGACATCGAAAAAGAGCATTTGTTGAGTCTCATTCAGGTGCATGACAAGTCCTATTATGAGCGGCTCAGCTCGGAGCCGATCATTCTCACCATGCGCAGCGTGCTCGAGCCGGTGGTCACCACCCTCGGCCTGGACCGCAAAAAAGGGTCCGCAGCCGAGCCCAATGCGAGCGAGCGGGACCGCGCCATCGAACGCCTCGGCACCGAGATCAAGGCGGAGCGCGAAAAGGACTCCAATGTTCTCAAGGTCAGTTATGAAAGCCGCAATCCTGAACTTGCCGCCGGCATCGTCAGCCAGGTGGTGGAACAGTACGTCAAACAGCGGCCCGGGCTGGAGCGCGATGACCGCGATGCCGGCTATTTCGACCAGCAGATCCAGCAGGTCAAGTCGCAGATCGACGAACTCGAGAAGAAGGGGATGGAGTACAAGGCGCGCGAACGCGTTCTCTCCGTCGACCGCCAATCCTCGATCCTCTTCGAGACGCTGGCCGATTACGACAAACGCCTCACCGATGTCCGCGCCGGACGGCTCTCCAAGGAAGCCCGGCTCAAGGTGATCCGCGAGCAGCTGGCCAAGGGCGGGGAGATCGTCATCCCCAACACCGAAAGCGGCAACTCGGGCGGACGCTATCTCTATATCAACGAATTGAGCAAGAGCCTTCTGGGGCTGGAAATCAAGAAGAGCAGCCTGGAGCAAAAGTACACTCCCAACCATCCCGAGCTGGCTTCGGTGCTGGCGCAGATCGACGAGAACAAGAAAAAGATCGATCAGGCGGTGCAAGAGTTGATCCAGGGCGAAGAGATCGATATCCAGGCCAAACAGGCCGAGGAACGCGCCCTCTCGGGCAGCATGGCCCAGGTGGCCAGCGATGTGACGGCCCTGTCGCGCAAGGAGTATGAGCTCGACAACCTGACCATCGGCATCGAGGACCTCAAGTCGGTCTACTCCATGCTGCTGCGGCAGCGTGAACAGGCGAGAATGGCCGCCAACCGCCAGGAGTATTTGGTTTCGGTCAAGATCCTCGAGGCGGCGGCCGTACCACAGCGTCCAGTCAGCCCGAACCGTCCCCTCTGGATCGCCCTCGGGCTGGTTCTGGGGCTGGTGGTCGCGCTCGGCGTCGCTTTTTTCCTGGAGTATTTTGATCACTCCATCAACAGTGCCGACGATGTTCACCAGAGTCTGGGATTGCCCATTCTTGCTTCCATCGGCACGTTTCAGGCCCCCATTGTCCATTCGAATCGGCCGCCCGCTGCAGAGGACAAGTCCGGCAAGAGCTAGGCAACAGGGCCCAGGCAGCACCAGCGAGAGAGAACGACGAACTAGCGGAAGCTGTTGACCAAGATAATGGAGATCTGGTTATGAAGAATATGTTGAAAATCAAGCGCTGGGAAGCTGAACTCAAGCAATATGAGCTGGCTTTTCTGCTCGGTTGCAGTGCAACCTATCTGTCGATGGTTGAGAACAACCGGGTCGAGGCTACGCAAGAGTTCAAGCGGAAAGCGGCGGAGATTTTTGGCGTCCCGGTCGATGAACTGTTCGGCGTCGATGTCCACGCCTCTCAGGAGTCCAGGAAGAAGCAGCTCGAACCGAAATCTCATGAATGATCAAAGAGGATGCCATGTATTTGAAGCATTTCCACCTGCGTGAAGAACCCTTTGCCACGACCCCGGATCCGCGCTTTCTCTACAAGAGCCCGGTTCATCAGGTGGCTCTGGAGCGCATCACCACCTCGGTCGCGAGCCGGCGCGGCATCAACGCCATCATCGGCGAGCCCGGCCTCGGCAAGAGCATGCTGATCCGGACGCTGCTCAAGGGATTCAACTCGATGGTGCAGTTCGCCTGGGTGTTCAACACGACCATGAACTCACGGGAATTGATCCGCTACATCTGCCGTGATTTTGGCTTCAAACCGAAGGGCGAGGATCTCGGCGATCTGCTGATCGAACTCTATAGCTTTCTCATCCGCGAATACGAGCAGGGCCGCTTCTCCGTGCTGATCATCGATGAAGCGCAGAACCTCAAGCCCGAGGTGCTCGAAGAGATCCGCCAGCTCTCGAACCTGGAGACCGCCAGCCAGAAGCTGCTGCAGGTGATTCTCAGCGGTCAGCCCCAACTGGACCTCTACCTCAACGATCCGGCGCTCGTGCAGCTGAAGCAGCGCATCAGCCTCAAGGCGACGCTGCACCGGCTCGACGAGAGCGACAGTGCGGCCTATGTCCAGCACCGCCTCAAGGTGGCGGGAGCGCGCAAGCAGGAGATTTTCACGCCGGCGGCGCTGCAGCAGATCTTTGCGATCAGCGACGGGGTGCCGCGGCTGATCAATCAGGTGTGCGACAATGCCCTGATGGCGGCGGCGGCGCAGAAGGTGAAGCAGATCGACGCGGCGCTGATCCTCGAACTGGTCCAGGAGAACCAGGTCATGGCGGCTCCGCCCGAACCGGCAGCGGCCCTGGCGGCATCCGCTATGGCTCCGCCCGAACCGGCAGCGGCCCCGGCGGCATCCGCTATGGCTGCGCCTGAGCCGGCAGCGGCCCTGGCCGCCTCCGGACCGGCTGCGATTCCCCCCGAGCCGGCGACGGCACCGGCCGCGCTGGCGCAATGCGAACTCCGGCCCGGCACCGCCGCCGCAGCGGCTGCCCCGATACAGGAGAGTCCGCTGCCCGAAGCCGAGCCGTTCCCGGCCGCTGCGCCGGCCCCGGTGCCCCCGCGACGCGAGGCGCGCCCGGCGGCCATGCCGCAGGAGCCGTCACCGCGGCGGCCGCGGCAGACGCCTGCGGTGGAACTCGAATTCGCGGCCGGCTTCGACGGCCTCGACCTGGGCGAACTGGCGATATTTTAGTAAATTATTAATTTTTCACCCTATTGATGATGAGGTGCAGAGATGAGTGCAATTTTTGATGAACTGGAAAAAATCGATGCCAGGGAAGGCATCGCGGCTCCGCCCTGGCCGGATGCTGCCGGCGCCGGCCCCGCCGGCAATTTCCCCGCCAATCTTCCGGTGGAAGTGCTCTCCGATTTTTATGATCTGCGCGAGTACATCCGCATTGCCGGACAGCGCAGCCAGATGCGGGTGCTCTCGATCACCAGTTCGCTTTCAGGCGAAGGCGCCTCGACGATCGCGACGACCCTGGCCTTCCTGCTCGCCTGCAACGCCGAAACAGCCGCCATGGCCGGCGCTGAGGCGGTGCAGGACAGCGTCATCCCCGATTCGGCGGAGCTGGACGGATACCTGGAACACGCCGAAGGCGCGGAAGCCGATACCATTTTTCAGACCGGCTTCACCGATTTCATCCAGAAGGAGGCCGCCGAGGCTCTGATCCAGTCGATCCGCGAGGGTGGAATTCTCCTGGTCGATGCCAATCTCCACAATCCCCGCATCCACTCCCTTTTTGGCGTCGAGCCTGAGGCGGGGCTGGCCGAGATCATCGAGGAGGGACGGGATTGGCGGCAGGTGGTCCAATGCCTGCGCCAGAACGATCTGCATATCATCACCGCCGGCAACGTCAAGGGCAATCCGGCAGACGTCATCGGATCCGACCGGCTGCGCGAGCTGATCGCAAGCTGGCGGGAATCCTTCCGCTACGTGATTCTCGACACCCCCGCGGTGCTGAATTATGTCGATGCGCTGGCCCTTTCCGCGCTCTCTGACGGCGTGATCCTGGTTGTCCGCGCCGGTCAAACGCGCTGGGAAGTGGCCCAGAATGCGAAGCGCAAGCTTTCCGTCGCGCAGGCCAATTTGCTCGGTGTTGCGCTCAACCGCCAATAGCGCGCGGCCGCCGGCGGGCGGCGAAGAGGGGAGAGGACCCAACAAGGAAGGTATGTTGCAGTGATGAGTTCCTATACGTTGCAAGAAGAGAAACCGTTTGTCCAGCAGGTCATCGCCCTGCTGGCGTTGACCGCGCTGGCGGTCGGCGTCTCCGCTGCCGCCTGGTTTATCTGGGGACTGCGGGCGGGCTGGTCGATGTTCGCCTTTATCGGGTTGCTCATGCCCTTTGTGCTGGCGATGGTCAAGGATGTGCGCCGCTTCGTCATGTGGTGGCTGCTCTTCCTGATTCCGCTGGGACTCGACTACAAGTTCTTTTATCAGCGCAGCATCTCCGGCCACAGTGGTCTCGCCGTCGGCACCACGGAGATCCTGCTTTGCGTTCTGGTGGTGCAGTGGCTGATCAGCGCTGTGCGCGAACGCAACCAGCGCCGCATCTACTGGTTTCCCGCGATCACCCTGCCGACCCTGGCGCTGATCACGATGGCCGGCCTCTCGCTGCTGGCGGCGCGCAGTATCACCCTTGGCCTCTTCGATATCGCCATGTATGTCAAGATGCTGATCTTCTTTCTGTTCCTGGCCAACAATCTCCGCGATCAGCAGGATGTCGCTCTGGCCCTCTCGGCCCTGCTCCTGGGCCTGGTGATGGAGTCGGGGATCATGGTGGCGCAGTACTATACCGGTTCGGCCCTGGGTCTGGTGGGGACCGAGGAACTCAGCAATTTTGTCGCCTACAAGCGCGATGCGCAAATGGTGCTGCGGCCGGGCGGCACGGTCGGAAACGTCAACGGCTTTGCCCGCTATCTCGGGTATATCCTGCCGGTGGCCTCGATTCTCATGCTCACGACCCGTGAGCGCAAGATGTTTCTGCTCTCTCTGCTCGCCGGTGTGGGCGGACTGGTAGCCCTGATCCTGACCCAGTCACGCAGCGTCTGGGGCGCCTATTTGATCGCGATGCTGCTGGCGCTCCTGTTCGTCCTGATGCGCCACCTCATCACTCTGCGTACGCTCAAGCGTATGGGCGCCGCACTCCTGCTGATCGGCGGTCTCGTCTTTTTTTACGGCGACACCGTCTACAACCGCCTCACCGGCGATGATCACGGCTCGGCAAAATCGCGCTTGACCACCGCGCGCGTCGCCCTCGAGATCATCAATGACCATCCCGTCATCGGGGTCGGTGTGAACAACTATGACAGTTATATCCGGCAGTACTGGCACATCGAAGATCCCTTCACCAAGATTGCCGTCGTCCATAACAATTATCTGTTGATTCTCGCGGAGATGGGCGTGATCGGATTTGGAGCCTTCCTCTGGCTGCTGGCTGCCCTGCTGGTGCGCACCGTCAAAGCGATGCAGTGCCGGGTCAAGTTCTTCCGCGAGGTCGCGGTCGGTCTCTTCGCCAGCGTCGTGTGCTTCCTCCTCGCCAGCCTGGCCGACGGGTACAAGTCGAGTTTGACGCTGATGTACCTTTTCTGGACGATCGCGGCGATCACCGAAGCGTTGATTCGCCTCGATGAGGGGTGGCACGAGCAGACCCTGGAATTCCTGATCCAGGAGAGATCCTGAGATGAATGCGAAAGAGATTTCCACCTTCATCGGCCGGCGCCCCTGGCTGCGCCGCATCGGTTTTGGGCTCATCTTTATCACAACGCTGCGCGAGTGGTATATCGCGCGGGCGCTGCGGCGGCTGCTGGCCGTCGATACCGGGATCCGTTCGGCTCTGGATGCCGGCAGCGGCATGGGACAGCACAGCTATGCTCTGGCGCGGCGGCGGCCGCAAGGGCGCATCACCGCGATCGAGCAGGATGGTGCGCAGAGCGCGGACCTGGCGGATTTTTTTCAGCGTTGCGGCATGGCGCAGGTGGAGGTGCGGACCGGGGACATCACCCGGACTAATCTGGGCACGCCCGTGGATCTGATCCTCTGCTGCAGCGTGCTCGAGCATATCGAGGATGATCTCGGTCTGCTGCGCCGCTTCCACGGCCATCTGCGCGATGCCGGCAGCCTGATGATCTATGTGCCCCTGGCGGAGCGCCGCGTTTTTAAGTCTTTGGAGCGCCGGATCACCGCCATGACCCGGGCAGCGGGCGACCAGCTGCCGCATGGCCACGTGCGCTATTACACCCCCGAGCTGCTCGAAGCGCGGCTGGGGCAGTGCGGTTTTGCCGTCTATCATCGCGAGCTCACGTATGGCCCCAGCGGCCGTCTGGCCTATGACATTGTCACGCGCCTCCAGTTCAGCCGCCTTTTTCTGCCCTTGTTCCCGCTGTATCTGCTGCTCGTTCATCCGCTGGTGCTGGTGTTGATGGCGATCGATTTTTGGGGAACGAATAGGGAGGGCAACGGCTTTCTGGTCGTGGCGCACAAGTCCCCGGTCCATTCCATATTGAGTGAACAGGATGCTGCAGCGTATAATTAGAAATACTCTCTGGCGCTCGCTGGCCGATGTCATCGCCCGCCTGGGTTCGGCCCTGTTTTGGGTCCTGCTGGCGCGCTATCTTGGTGCGGGGATTTTCGGCGCCCTCTCCTTTGCCCTGGCCTTGATGGGATTTTTTGAACTTGTCTCCAGCCTGGGACTCGGATCGGTGCTGACGCGGGATGCGGCGCAGGACCCCGGGGCAGCGAGCCGCTATTTTGGCCACATGCTGATGATCGGCATGGCCAGCGCCGTAGCCGGCGCCTTTCTGATGGTGGCCACCGCCTGGGTGGTCCGCCCCGATCCGGCGACGCTGCGCATCGTCATGGTTCTCGCGCTCCTGCTGCCGTTGACCAGCGTGGCCTACTGGAGCCGGTCGATGCTCGCTGCCGCAGAGAAGATGCAGTACATCAGTTTCGGGACGTTGACCGAGAACGGCCTGCTGATCGTACTCGGCCTGGGGCTGCTTCTGACCGGCCACGGTTTGCAGGCTGTGACGGCGGCGCTGGTGGTCAGCAAGCTGGCGTCAACGCTCCTGCTCTTCCATCTCGCCCGGCGCCGCGCGGCCCGGCCGGTCTGGTGCCTCGAGCGTGGGATGGCGGGCTATATCTTGCGCCAGGTACCGCTTTTCCTCGCCATTGCGGTTTTCAACGGGCTCTTCTGGTCGGTCACGGTGATCATGGTGACCTGGCTGCAAGGGGAGGTTGCCGCCGGCTATTTCTCCGCAGCCTTCAAGCTGATCAGCTATGTTCTTCTCTTTGCCGTCGCTTTCAGCCAGGCGCTCTTTCCGGTCGCGGCGCGGCTGGCGCAGCAGGATCGCGCCCTCTATTTTGTCCTGCTGCGGCGTGCTCTCTATTATCTTGTCATGCTCTTCATCGGCGTGGCGCTACTGCTGAGCCTGCTGGCCAGACCGATCATCCTCCTGCTCTACGGTCCCGGCATGGCTGGAGCGATTCCGGTGCTGCAGAGCCTGGCGTGGATGGCGGTTCCCTATGGCATCATCCCCGTTCTGGCGTATACGCTGGTCAGCCATCATCATCAGCGCCGCGACCTGTGGGCCAATCTGGCCGGGGCGGCGACGGTGGTGGCCGGCAATCTGGTGCTGATCCCGGTCTGGTCGGCGGCCGGAGGCGCACTGGCCATGGTCGCCGGCGCCTGCGTCTTTGCCGCGGTCGAATTTGGCTCGGTCTGCAGCCTTCTTTATCCGCTCACACCCGAGCGGGGCGCCTGGGCCCTCGGAGCCTCGGCGGCGCTGCTGGCTTTGACCCTGGTGCTGCTGCGCCACGCGTCGCTGGCGCTCAGCGCCGGCGCCGGCTGCGGGGTCTATGCCGCAGCTCTGTGGCTGTCGCGCGCCATCAGCCGCCAGGATCTGCTCCATCTCTGGCGCTCGGCCTGGCCGCAACATGAGGAGCGCCTGATATGAGCGCTGCGCAAGTGGAACTTTCGGTGATCATCCCCGCACGGGACCGCCTCGATGTCCTGAGACGCGTGCTCGCCGCTCTGGCAGCGCAGGAGCTGGATCCGCACCGGTTCGAAGTGCTGGTCATCGACGATGGCGGCGGCGACGGGACGCTGGCCTATCTGCAGGGCCGGGCCGCGGCGTTGCCGTTTGCAATGGTGACGCTGCAGGGCCGGGGAGAGGGCGCCGCTGCCGCGCGCAACCTCGCCGCCGCGGCCAGCCGCGGACGGGTGCTCCTCTTTCTCGATGCCGATACCATTCCTGCGGCACCGCTGCTTGCGGCCCATCTGGCCCTGCATCCGCGCGGCGCAGCGCCGGCCTGCCACATGGGCCGCATCGAAATGTCGGACGAACTCCGGCAGCCCGGTCAGGCGCGCTGGCATGAACTCGAACTCCGCGCCGACGATCCGGCCAGCGGGGAGATCGGTTTCCGCCGCTACCGTACCGCCAATACCTCGATGCCGCACCGCATCTTTGCCGCCAGCGGCGGTTTCGACGAGCGCCTGCAGGCCGCCGAGGATCTCGAACTGGCCTACCGCCTCGCCCGCCGCGGCTTGCGGTTCTACTATCATCCGGAGATCATCGCGGTCCATCACCATCCCCTCAGCCTGGCCGAGTATTATGGCAAGGGCAGGCTCTATGGTCAGGCGGTCGCGCGCTGGCTTGCCGCGCATCCGGAACACCGTCTGGAGCTGGCGCGCCGTTTCGGTTTATACGACGCCGGTCTCGCCTGGCGCGAGCGCTGCCGCTATGGCCTCAAGATTCTCCTGGTAAACCGGATCTCGGTCCGGCTGCTCTCGGCTCTGGGCCAGGGCTGCCGCCGCGGCTGGTTCGCCGCGTCGCAGCGGCTTTTCAAGGCGGCCTATGGATATTATCTGCGCCGGAGTTTTTCCACCGCCCGGCTGCAGCCGGATTTGCATGCACTCCATATTGGGAGGTGACGCTGTCATGAAAATCAGCATTTTTGGTTTGGGATATGTGGGATGCGTCTCGGCTGCTTGCCTGGCCGAGATGGGGCATGAGGTGACCGGTGTCGATATCAACGCGGAGAAGGTGCGCCTGATCAACCAGGGGCATTCGCCGATCGTCGAGGAGGGGCTGGACGGGCTCATTGCCCGGCAGCGGCAGGAGGGCCGACTGCGTGCCGCCACCGAGCCGGTGGTCGCGGACCGCGATCTGGTCTTTATCTGCGTCGGAACGCCGAGCAATGCCAACGGCAGCCTGCACCTGGGCTATGTTCAGCGGGTCTGCACCGAGATCGGCGCGGCGCTGCGCGGCGTCCGCCGCCGCGTGACGGTTGTGCTGCGCAGCACGGTGCTGCCCGGCGTGGCCGAGACGGTCGCGCTGCCGGCCCTCGAGGCGGCCAGCGGTCTGCGCGCGGGGATCGATTTCGGATTTGCCCTGAATCCCGAGTTCCTGCGCGAGGGCACTTCGGTCTATGATTTCTACCATCCGCCCAAGACGGTCATCGGGGTATTCGATCCGGCCGCCGCGGAGCTGCTCGCCGAGCTGTATGCGGACCTCGAGGCGCCGTTGTTCCGGCTGGCGCCGGGCGAGGCGGCGATGATCAAATACGCCGATAATGCCTTTCATGCCATCAAGGTCGCCTTCGCCAATGAGATCGGCCGGTTGTGCAAAAGCTTCCAGGTCGACAGCCGCCAGGTGATGAACGTTTTTGTGCAGGATACCAAGCTGAATCTCTCGCCCTATTATCTCAAGCCGGGATTCGCTTTCGGCGGCTCCTGCCTGCCCAAGGACATCCGGGCCCTCTCCCACCGCGCCCGGCAGGAGGATGTCGATATCCCTTTGCTCAACGCGGCGATGGCGAGCAATGAGGAACACATCCGCCATGCCCTGCGCCTGGTCAAGGCGTATGGGCGCAAAAAGATCGGCATTCTCGGCTTGAGTTTCAAGCACGGCACGGATGACCTGCGCGAAAGTCCGGTCGTCACCCTGGTCGAGGAATTGATGGGCAAGGGGTATGAGGTCGCCATTTTCGACCGCAATGTCTCCGTGGCGCGGCTGATGGGCGCCAACAAGGAATATATCGAACGTGAAGTGCCCCATATCGCCCGGCTGATGTGCAGCACCATGGAAGAGCTGATGGCGCGCTCCGAGGTTGTGGTCATCGGCAATAACGGAGCCGAGCACGACCGCGTCCTGGGCGATCTGCGCAACGGACACAAGATCATCGACCTCTCGGGGTTGAAGAATGGTAAACACAAACAGATGGAAGAGGTCAATTATGAAGGGATCTGCTGGTAGAATTTTGATCATCGTCCAGAACCTGCCCGTGCCGCTCGATCGCCGGGTCTGGCTCGAGTCGACGACCCTGCGTGATGCCGGATACCAGGTTTCCGTGATCTGTCCGGCGTCGCGGGAATATCCGGCCACCTTTGAGGTCATCGAAGGCATCACCATCCGCCGCTATCGCATGCCCTTCGAGGCCCGCGGCGTTGCCGGCTATGCCGCCGAATTCATCTATGCCTGGCTGCAGACCGCCCGACTCTCTCTCAAGGTCCTGCTGCACGAGGGCTTCGAGGTGCTCCAGGCCTGCAATCCGCCGGATACCTACTTCCTCCTCGGCTGGATCTACAGGCTCTTCGGCAAGGAGTATGTCTTTGATCACCACGACCTTGCGCCCGAGATGTACTCGGCCAAATTCAACGGCCGCCGCGGCTTGTTATATTACGCCCTGCTCTTGCTCGAAAAGATGACCCTCAAGACGGCGCGGGTCGTTCTCGTCACCAATGAGTCCTATCGCGAGTCCGCCCTGAAACGGGGCCGCAAGCATCCCGATGATGTCTTCGTCCTCCGCACCGGGCCGGACCTTAACCGCCTGCACCCGGTCGCTCCCGACCCCGCCCTCAAGGCGGGCCGTCCCTTCCTGGTCTGCTACCTCGGCGAGATGTGCCCCCAGGACGGCGTCGACTATTTGCTGCATGCGGCCCATTACCTCCGCTACTGGCTCGACCGGCGCGATGTCCGTTTCGTCCTGATCGGCGGCGGACCGGCCGTGGCCGAGTTGAAAAAGATGAACCATGAGATGGGCATGGAGGATTTCGTCCACTTTACCGGGCGGATCAGCGATGAGGAGCTCTCCCGCTATCTCTCCACCGCCGATGTCTGCGTCGATCCCGATCCCTGGTCGGAGTGGGCGAACAACTCCACCATGAACAAGATCCTCGAATATATGGTCTTCGCCCGGCCGATCGTCGCCTTCGATCTCAAGGAGATTCACTACTCCGCCCGCCGCGCCGCGCTCTATGCCCGGCCGAATGACGTGCGCCTCTTCGCCCAGAAAATCAACGTGCTGCTCGATCATCCGGAAATGCGCACGGAAATGGGCGCCTACGGACGGCAGCGGGTGGTCAACGAGCTGGCCTGGAGCCATACCCATCCGCCGCTGCTGGCCGCGTATGCCCGGATCTTTAATCACCGCGCGCCGGCGCGGCGGCCGAAACAGAAGGCGCCGGTTCTGCCCCTGCCGGTGCAGCCGATCCGGCTGAACTGTGAACACCTCGTGCAGTGAGGGGAGGACCATGCGCCCATTTCACACCTTGATCTACGCCACACTTCTCTTGCCGCTCGGCTTGTTGCACTGCGACAAGAATCCAGGCGGCAACGAGGATAAAACCGAGAAGGGTTGGGCCGCACTGCCGCTCGAGATCGCTGAACGTAAGGTGCAGTGCATCGCGGTCCAGCCGGACCATCCCAACACCCTGTACGTCGGACTCTTTGACGGACTCTACAAAAGCACAGACGGCGGGGCGAGCTGGCGCGCGATTACCTCCGGCCTGATCAGTCGGGATATCAATGCCATCGAAATTGTCGCCAGCAGACCCGAGGTGGTCTACTGCGGCAGCAACGGCTTTGGCGTCAGCCGCAGCGAGGACTATGGCGAGAGCTGGAGTCGTTTGAGCGGCGGCGTGGAAAAGACCCTGGTGGAACATATCCACCTGGTCAACCAGAGCGATGAGGTCCTCTGGCTGGCGACGGCGACCGGCATCTTTACCCGCAAAGACGGCGAGACTACCTGGACCGATGCCTGGCCCGGCTGCCGTCTGGTCCATACCGTGACCACCCTGCCCGGCAAGCCGGACACCGTGCTGGCCGGACTGCTCTATACCGGCTTCGTGCGCGGCGCCTGGGATGCCGCGCTCAATCGCTGGTCCTGGACGAAGGTCAACAACGGCATCCCGGAACGCAGCGGCAATCATGACTGCCCGAACCGGATCGGCTTTATCGGAGCGGACTCCAGCCTCGTCTACGCCGTAACCCAGGACGGTAATTTTTACCTCTCCGGTGACGACGGTCTTCATTGGGAGCGCAAGTACTATATTGCGGGTGCCGACTCCGGCGTAACCATGGTCACCCATCCCCGGCTGCGCAATCGCCTCTATCTGGCAACACGGCATCAGGTCTACCGCAGCACCAATGCCGGCGGGACCTGGAGCGGACTGACGCGCAACATGCCGGCCGTCACCATCACGGCTCTGCAGGTGGCTCCGGGCGACCCGGGCATCCTCTATATCGGCACCGAAGATCAAGGCCTCTATAAATATGTCGAATCCGAATAGTTCATGCAACAGGGCACGGCGATGATCCGCGGCGGCTTTCCATATCGCCATCGCGGCCGCTGGATCTTGCTGGCGATTCTGACGGTCGCCTGCATGGCCCGCTTGCTCCTCATCACGCGGCTGGATAACCGCCTGATCTACAGCGATGAAATAAAGAACGTGGCCCTCGCCGCCCGCCTCGCCGCCGGCGCCGGCTATACTCTGGACGATGGCCGGCCCACCGCCATTATTCCGGCCGGCTATCCGCTCTGGCTGGCCGCCCTGCGCCTGATCGGACTCTCCGAACCCGTAGAGGTCCGCTTCGTCCAGATCGGCGTCAGCCTGCTGACGCTCTTCGTCCTCTATCTCTTTGCGCACAGCCTCTTTGGCGCCCGGGCCGCCCTCCTCGCTGCGGCGGGAGGCGCGCTCTATCCCTATTTTATCTTGCTGCCTGGCACGATTTTAGCCACTACCTTATTCAGCCTGCAGCTGGTGCTGGCAAGCTGGCTGTATATCAAGGCGATAAATACCAATAATAACAAGTTGTTGTTCTTTGATGGCGTCATCTGGGGGTGGGCGATTTTAACCGTCACCACCGCGGGTGTCCTCGTCGGCGCCACACTGGTGTGGCATGCAGGTCACGCCCGCTACAGCTGGCGGCTCTTTTTCCGCCAGGCGGGGCTCTATCTGGCCGGCATCGCGCTGCTCGTGCTGCCCTGGATGGCGCGCAACCAGATGGCGATGGGCCGGCCGGTGCTGGCCAGCAACGGCGGCTACAATCTCTGGCTCGGCAATAATCCGGACAGCGACCTGGAGGAACCCTGCAGCCAGCCGACGCCGCCGGAGATGGATGAACGCATCATTCGCTCCGGTTCGGAACTTTATGCGGATTCGCTCTTCAGCGCCACGGCGCGCACCTGGATCAAGGCCCATCCGGCACTTTTCCTGCGTCGCACGCTGCTGAAGGCACTCTACTTCTGGAGGCTCGATCCCTCGCCGGTCACTGCCTCCTATCTGCGCGCCGGTCCATGGACCAGAATCGCGGGATTGCTTGCGTTTGCACCCCTCCTGGCCCTCGCTTTCCTTGGCTGTCGCAAGGCTCCGGCGGCTTTGAAAAAGAGCCTTGGACTCTTTTTGTACTATGCCGCGGCCTTTACGGCGGTGCATGCCCTGATGATCGTCAAGGTGCGGTTCCGGTTGCCCCTGGACCACTTGCTCATCATGACAGCCGCGTATGGCCTCACCACCGTCTGGAGCTCCAGACGGAAACATCTTTAGGAGAGGACACCTGGCCGTGAATAACGCTGAATCTGATCAATCCCCCCCCCGGCTGCCGCCGCTCTCGGAACGGCAGCGGCGTCTCGGGCATGAAGTGCGCTCGACGGCGCAGGGGCTTCTCGGATATATCAATATCCTGAGCGATGAAATGCACCCGCAGATGACGCCCGAACAGGCGATGGTGATGGAGCGCATCTGGCACTACGGCAAACGGCTTTCAGAATTGAGTATGGAGCTGTTGAACGAGATCCAGGATCTCGCTCAGCAAATCCCACCCCGGCAACCTGAATAGTATAAGAGGATCGGCATGATGCGGAGAAAGACAAGATACGGCTTGAACGGATTGATCCGGGGCGTTCCCGGCTTGTTGCTGGTTTGGCTGCAGATAACGGCGACCGCTGCGGACCAGCCCTACCGGTGCACGGTGGTCGAATCTTCCGACCGGGCCCTGGTCTGCGATGTCGTCTTCGATTCGGTCCAGGTCAGCCAAACCCTCAGCGGCGGGCAATGGATCACCGAGGTCGCTCTGCCGGGCGCCTCCTATACGGACCAGTACAACCTGCCACGTCTGCCGCTCACCAGCCTGGTGCTGGGCGCTCCCGCGAGCGGAAGCGCCCGCCTGACGCTGATCTCCGAGGAGAGCACCACCCGCAGTGCCGGCTCATTGCGTCTCGCCGACAAACCGCTCTATCCGCTCACCGATTCCGAAGGCCGTGAAAAGGAGACGCTGCCCTTGGCGGCGTTGCAGGAATGGTACCCGGCACAGACAGCGGAGCTGGGCCTCGACGGCCAGTTCCGCAGCCAGCGTCTGGTTCAGGTCTATCTCCGTCCTGTCCGCTATGCCAGCCGGACGCAGACCCTGCAGATCGTCCACAAGCTGCGTCTGCGCCTCGATTTTACGGCGGAGGCCGGAGCCTCCGCATTGGCGCTTGCGGCGGCGGCCCCTGTGGAACCGGCCGCGTGCGAACAACTGCTCCGTGCCACCCTGGGCAATTATGAGGCGAGCAAGAACTGGCGCAGTGCCGGAAGCGCTCCGGCAGCCCTGGCCAGAACGGCGGCCGCGACCGCGACACGCCTGCGCATCGAGATCCGTGACGACGGCGTCTATATCATCACCGGCAAGGAGCTTGCAGCCGCGGGCATCAATCTCGCCGCGATCAATCCGAACGCTCTGGCCCTGAGCCATCGCGGCAAGAACGTCGCCTTGCTGGTCGAGGGCGGAAGCGATGGCACCTTCGACGCGCAGGACCGGATCCTTTTCATCGGCCGTCATAACAGCGCCGAAACCTTTTATTACTCGCAATATTCCGATAACGCGGTGTACTGGCTAAGCTGGGACGGGGAGGTAGGCGCCCGCTTCGCCGAAACGCCGGCTTCCCCGCCGCAAAACGCCAGCGACACCCTGAGCAGCGGCCAGTTCCGGATCCATCTCGAGCACGATCTGCTCTATGAGCGCACCCTGGACAACAGCGACGCCACCCTCGATCACTGGTACTGGGCTTCCGCCTCGTCCGACTATGACTTTACCGTGCCGCTGCCCATCGCGCATCTTGTCGCTGGCCAGCCTCTGCAGATCTCTGTCAATATGCTCGGCTTGACCCATATCTATCAGGCCAATCCCGACCATCATGTCCGCCTCTATCTCAACGATCAGTTGGTGGATGAGGCCTATTGGGACAATCAGACGGCGATCACCCGCACCCAGACGATCACGGAACCGAAGATCCTGTCTGAAAACAATACCCTGCGCTTCAAGCTGCCCCTTGACCTCAAGAACGTCAGCATCGACAAGATCCTGGTCAACTATGTCGACCTCCAGTTCACCGGCCGGCTGGTGGCGGACAACGATTCCTTGCGGGTCCTCCTGCCCGCCGGCGGCCAGCGTCTGGTGCGCCTCGACGGATTTTCCAGCGATCAGATCTATGCCTTCACCGAGGAGGGGCAGATCTTCACCGGCTATCAGATGCAGCAGCGCGGCGGTGGTTGGAGCTGCTACCTGGGATATCAGGCCGAGGCGCCGCGAAATCTCTATGTCGTCGGCAGCAGCCGGTTGATGCCGGTGGCCTCGCTGACCCTGGATACGCCCTCCGATCTGCGCAATCCGGCTAACGGCGCCGATTATATCATCATCACCCACGCCGATTTTGCCAGCCAGGCGCAGCGCCTCGCCCAGCATCGCGCGGCTGAGGGCCTGCGCACCGCTGTGGTCGATGTGCAGGACATCTATGACGAATTCAACGACGGTATTTACGATCCCAATGCCCTGCGGGATTTCATCGCCTATGCCTATTATAACTGGACGGCTCCCGCGCCGCTCTATGTGCTGCTCTTCGGTACGACAACCCATTACATGGATAAGCAGGCGGGCAAGACCCTCGGCTTGAAATCCTTCATCCCCACGCTGATGGTCTACACCAATTCCTGGGGGATGACCTCTTCGGACAATGCTCTGGTTTCGGTGAGCGGCAGCGATATCCTGCCGGACCTCTACGTCGGCCGTTTCCCCGTGAGCGATGCCGAGTCGGCCAATACGGTAGTCCAGAAGACCCTGGACTATGAGCAGCAGCCGGCCATCGATGAATGGCGGCGCAACGTCGGCTTGGTCTATGCCGAGGGCGACGGCGGCCGCTTCATCCGCGATGCCAACGAACTGATCAGCAAATACACCCCCTCCCGGGTTGTGGTCAATCGCCTCACCACCCTGCAAGGATCGGCCTACTATGGCAATACCGAGACCCTGGCGGAGATGATCAATTCCGGGCAGAGTCTGGTCAACTTTATCGGCCACGGCGGCGGCGGCGTCTATTTCGACAATGAATTGTTCAAGATCGAGGATGTCAAGCGGCTCAATAACAAGAACCGCTATCCCGTCGTCTTCAGCATGACCTGCTTTGTCGGCCATTTCGACAATCCGGAGATGCCCTCTCTGGGGATGCAGCTGGTGCTCGCCAAGGACCGCGGCGCGGTCGCCCATTTCGGCTCGGCGGCCAAGGCCTCGGCGGACGGCGATTATTATCTCGATATCGCCCTGTTCAATGCCATTTTCGCCGAGAATGCGCGGCGCATGGGGGAGATCATCACCCTGGGCAAGCTGCTCCTCATCCAGAAGACCAACGGCTATTGGGATAATGTCCGCCATTTTGTGCTGCTCGGCGACCCGGGGCTGAACTATCATATCTCTGACGCAGCAGTGACGATCCAGCCGGCGAAAAGCGCCTGGCTCGCCGGCGAGACCATCCAGGTCAGCGGCCGCGCGGACGCCATCACCCAGGGCACCGCCGTGGTGACCCTGGCCAACGAGGCCGATTCGGTGGTGGCGCGCAAGGTGGTGGCCATCCAGAACGGCGCATGGCAGTGCGACCTGATGACCCTCACCGCCGCCAATCTGGGCCTGTGGAGCACCGGCAAGGCGACCGCCCGGGTCTTCGCTTATGACAGCCAGCACGATGCCGCCGCGGCGGTGGCCCTCTCGGTGGCCGGGCACGCCCTGGTGGAGATCCGGACCGATCCCGTGGCCCCTATGCACCAGGAACCCTACTATTTCAGCGTGACGGTCGACGTCTCCGCCCTGGCGAACCGCGGCGGTGTGGCCGGAGTCAGCCTCAATCTCTCGGCCAATTCGGTGGAGTGGCAGTCGGTCGCCCTCGAGCGGCAGAGCGACGGCACCTGGCGGACGTCGGCGGCTCGCAAGCAGAATGAGGGCTCGCGGATCTACTACCAGAGCGTGGTCACGGCCGGCAACGGCGACAAGATCGTCGGCGAAATATGCAGCACCCTGGTCGGCTACCGCCCGGACCTGTCGATCGATCCGACCTCGGTCAAGATCGGCGGCACACCGGCACGCATCGAATTCCGTCTCAAGAATTCCGGCGACAAACCGGCTGCCAATTTCACGATCGCGGTGACCGAGGGGGTGAATGCCTCCACCTACAAACCCGTCGCCGACCGCCTCAAGGTCACCACGATCCCCGGCAACAGCGATACCCTGCTCAGCGTCCTCTGGAACGCCCCCAATGCGGGCGAACGCAAGTTCTGGTTCCAGTCCGATGCCGACAATCAGGTGGAAGAGAGCAACGAGGGCAACAACGTCACCCTGGCCACTGCGCGTGTTATCACCGCCGCTGCCGGCACGGGCGGACCGCTCTACCTGCCCGAAAGCAACGGCTATATCGATATCCCGGCCGGGGCCATCAGCCAGACCACCACCCTGACCTGGCGGCAGGGATGGGACGATACCCAGGCCAGGGCCGCGACCTGGTCGGGCCTGCTGCCGGTCAAATTCCGGTTCTCTACCGGCTATATGCTTTACGGCTGCACCCTGGCCGACACCAGCCTCCGCGTCACTAAAGAGATCAGCGTGGTCGCCCTCTTCGATCCGCAGGATGCGCAAAATCAGCTGCTCGTCCGCAACCAGAGTCTGCGGATCTACGGCTGGAACGCCCGCACCAGCACCTGGAGCGGCCTGAAATCGGTGGTCGACTCGACGCAGGGCACCATCACTGCAGCGCTGCCGGCGTCGCTCCAGGCCTTCAGCCTGCTGGCGAGCCAGGATGCCGAGGCGCCGGTGATCACGCTCAGCGTCGGCGGCCAGAACTTCGCCGACGGCGACGCGGTATCGCGCACGCCGGTCTTCACCGCCTACATGGAGGACGCCAGCGGTTTCGATCTCGGCGGCTCGGGGATTCATCTTACCCTCGACCACCAGGCGGTGGAGGCGGGGGCCTATACGCTGTTTCAGAGCACGGACGCGCGCCGCTCGCTGACCTTGACCTTCGCGCCCACCCTCGAGACCGGGGCCCACACCCTGGCCCTGGAGGTGGCGGACATCAATGGCAATCCGGCTTCCATTGAGGCGCAGTTCCACGTCGAGGGCCTCTTTGCGCTGGTCAGCCTCGCCAACCACCCCAATCCCTTTCAGGAGCAGACCACCATCGCTTTCAATCTCAGCGAGACCGCCTCCCGGATCCGGATCGGCATCTATACCGTATCAGGACGGCTGCTGCGCACCTTTGAGCTGCAGGGCGTCACCGGCTATGGGGAACTGGATTGGGACGGCACCGATGCAGACGGCAACACGGTGGCCAATGGAGTCTATTATCTCAAATTCGTCGCCGAACAGGGCGGCAAACGCATTGAACGCATCGAGAAAATGGCCAAACTGCAGTAAGGGAGAAAGGGCATCGCGCATGGCAATGATAACTCACCCCCGGTGGCGCACTGGATGGGCGCTGCTCCTGGCACTACTCTTGACGGGCGTGACCTCCCTGCGGGCGGGGGAGTATGCGGCGGAATTTACGCGGATCGGCGTGGGGGCCCGGGCCATGGCCATGGGTGGGGCCCAGGTCGCCATCGCCAATGACGCCAGCGCCAGTTACTGGAACCCGGCCGGATCCGGGGGGCGGGGAACCGTCGCCCTCCAGTTCGAGCACATGCCGATGTTCGAGGGCCTGGCCCATTACAATTCCGCCTGCGCCCGGCTCGCCCTCAATCCCCGCACCAGCGTCAGCCTGAACTGGATCCGCCTCGGCGTGGATGACATCCCGCGCTATGACGCCTTGCTGGGCAGCCGCTTCGACCGCTACACCACCGGCGCCGGGCGCTCGGACGGCACCCCCCTGGGCTGGTTCAGCGATAAGGAAGACGCCATTTTCATGACCTTCCAGCGCAGTATGATCCTCGATATGACCATCGGCGGCGATCTGGCCGGGACGGTCCTGCCGGTCGAGTTCGCCTTCGGCGTGACCGGCAAGTATATCCACCAGAAACTCGACAGCTACACCGGCAGCGGCCAGGGGCTCGATGCCGGTCTGCTCCTGCGCTTCATGCCCGGCTGGCAGGACCAGCCCGAGCCGCAGCAGTGGATCAGCCTCGGCGCGGCCGTGCACGATCTGGCGCGCACCCAGCTGAGCTGGAATACCGCCTCCGATCACAAGGACGAGATCGGCCGCGGCCTGCAGGCTGGAATCGCGGCCTCCTATACCTGGTCCCCGTTGCATGTGCGCATGACCGCCGGCTATGATCGCCTCTTTTGGAATGAGACGGGCAACCGCGCCGGCGCCGAGCTGACCTTTTTCAACATCCTTAGCGTGCGCGGCGGCTGGTACCGCGAGGAACTGACCGCGGGGGCTGGACTCGAGCTGGCGGGCTTTTGCCTGGATTATGCCTTTATCGGCGGCGATCTTGGCAATTCGCACCGCATCACCGGGGCGTTTCGCCTCTAGGGGGAATGCCTGTGCAACTGGAAACCTGGCTGCAGAGCGGCAAGGGCAGGAGCTGGTGGCTGAGTGCCCTGCTGGTCGCGGCGCTCTACGGCGGGACCCTGGCGTTCGGCCTCACCTACGACGATCTGCTGTTGATCAAAACCTGGCCGTGGACCGAGCTGCTCGCCAAATGGCATGAGCCCTGGTCCGAACGCTTTTATCGTCCCCTGATCAATTTTATCTTCACCGGTGAACACCTGCTCTTCGGCGCAGCGGGCTGGGGCTACCATCTTGTCAATCTCGTCCTGGCGGCGATCATCGCCGGGCTCTACCAGAACATCTTGCGCGGATTCGGAATTCGGCCGCTTGCCGCCTTGTTCTGCGCCCTGCTCTGGCTGGCGCTGCCGGGCAACGGCGCCATCATTACTTGGATCTCGGCGCAGATCGACCTCTTGGCCCTGCTCTTCATGCTGGCCGCTTTCCGCAGCGTGCAGCGTGCCGCGGCGGGGCGCACTCCGGCCGGGAACATCCTGGCCTCGCTGCTTCTCGCAGCCCTGGCCTATGCCTGCAAGGAGATCAGCGTCACCCTGCCGCTGCTCATCGCGGCCTGGCTGCTCATCCTGCGCCCGGTGCCGCGCCACCGGGCCCTGCAGATCGCCGTGCCCCAGTTTGCCCTCTGGGGTGGCTATTTCATCTGGCGCGCCATCGTCCTCGGGGCGCGCACAGTGGGAGAACGGGGCTTTTCCGAAAATCCCTGGGTCGCGGCGCGGCCTCTGGCGGGCCTGGCCGGCATGGCCGCCCGTTATGCGGAGGCGCTGCTCTCGGCCTTTTATCCCCTCTTTCTCATGCCAAGCTGGCTGACCGCACTCCTGCTACTGGCGCTGCTGCTGCTCCTGAGTCGCTGGTGCTGGCAAGGGCGCGCCGTGCTGCGCATCGACCGGCGGGCCTGCGGGATGGGGGCGGCTTTCACCGTCATCGCTGCTCTGCCGAACCTCCTCGATGCCTCGCCGCGCCTGCTGGGCGTGCCGACACTGGCCACGGCTGCGCTGACCGTGCTGGCCCTGACCAGGATCTTTGATCACCTGCCGCGGCGGCGCCCGCAGCTGCTCCTGCTCGCGGCCCTGCTGCACCTCTCCTATCTCCACATCAACGGACAGGTGCAGACCTGCTTCACTCAGCCGGTTTATCAATCGACCCTGAAGTATGATATCAATGACCGCCGCCGCTGGCCCTTCAGCGACCTGCATAATGTGCGCTATGAAATCCGTGAGCACCTGCTCAGGCTGGTGCAGCGATGAGGCCCCTCACCATCGGCCCGGCCACCTGGCGCCGGCTGGGTGCCGCCGCCGCGGTGCTCCTCCTGGTGGCGCTGGCCCTCTCGCTGTGGCCGGCAACCCTCGATGATGCCTTCATCACGTACCGCTATGCGCGGAACTGGGTGGAGGGACACGGCCTGGTCTTCAATCCCGGTGAACGGGTGGAGGGCTATTCCAACCTTCTCTGGGTCCTCATCCTGGCCCCCTTTATCGCTGCCGGACTGGATGTCGAAGTCGTCTCCAAGCTCCTCGGCCTGGGCTGCGCCATTGGCGCCCTGCTGGCGGCTATGCGGATGCTGCGGCATCATTTTCAGGCCTCCACCAGGATCGTCCTCTTTTTCGGGCTTTGGCTGGCCTCCTGCACCGGTTTTGTCTATTACGCTATCTCCGGACTCGAGACCCTGTTGTACACGCTGTTGCTGCTGCTGTTGGTGCTTTTTATGACGGAGGAGCGATTCGCCTGGGCGGCTGTGACGAGCGCGGCCCTGACCATCACCCGGCCGGAGGGGATGCTCTGCATGCTGCCTTTGGCGTGGTGCGCCTGGATGAGCCGTGGGAGGCGGGAAAGCCGAAATAACGCAGGTCGTCGCGATGCGGCCGCGCCCGTGGCGCTGCAGCGCCGGATGCCCTGGTGGCTCTTTCCGGCGGTTCCGGCGGCCGGGCTGGCCTTGACCACGCTCTGGCGCTGGCTCTATTATGGCGCGCTCCTGCCCAACACCTTTAACGCCAAGATCAAGACCCACTGGGGCGTGCTCCACTATGTGATGTGGCACACCCAGACCTTTGTCAATTATGCCTTTAAAAGCTTCGCCTGGAACGAGTGGATTCTGGTTTTTGCTTTCTTTTACCTGCTCTTCCACCTGCGCCGCCGCGACCGGGCGCCGGCCGCGGTGCTCGGCTGTCTCCTCTTTTTTGTCTGGTTCAGCGGCTCGGACTGGATGAGTTTCGGCCGCTTTTATGTCCCGGCACTGCCGCTCATCGGCCTCTTCGCCTGGGCCGGCGCCGGCCGGCTGCTGAACGCCGCGGAGGCGAAAGGCATCCGCGGCCCCCGCCTCTCGCTCTGGCTGGCGCTGCCGCTGCTCTTCAATCTGGTCTCTTTTTATTATGCGGATGAGGAACTGGCCGGTGGAGGAATGATCAATCCCGCGATGCACAGCCGCCCGCACCGCGCCATCGGGCTCTGGCTCCGCGACCATGTCCCGCCCGAGGAAACACTGGTCGTCAACGAGATCGGGGCCATCGGCTGGTATTCTCGCCTGCCGCTCATCGACATGATCGGCCTGACCGACAAGACGATTCCGGGATTCTGGAAAAGCGGCCAGTTCAGCGCCTGCGCGGAGTTCATTCTCAGCCGCAATCCGCGCTATGTCGCCCTGAACGACCGCCAGGCCCCCGGAGATGAGGGGATGGATCCGGCGCACCAGGCCTTGTATGACCGGATGATGGCCATCGGCCGCTACCGGCTGCTCCGCACCTTTCCGCTGACCCGCGGCAAGAATCTGCTGCTTTACGAACGGCAGGGACCATGACCGCGCGGGTACTGCGCTTCGCCCTGTGGACGCTGGGAGGATGGTATCTGGCGCTCTTTGTCATTCTGGCCGCGCAGCACATAATCTGGCCCTTCGAGCTGGAATGGATGGAAGGGGGGATGCTCGACCATGTGCACCGCCTGCTGCAGGGCCAGGCGCTCTACGCGCCGCCCTCCCTGGAATTCACAGCCTTCAGCTACGCCCCGCTCTATTTCTACTGCGCCGCGGCCCTGAGCGCCCTGTTCGGGGCAAGCTTTGCCCTGCTGCGCGCCATCTCGGCCGCGGCTTGCCTGGGGAGCCTCCTGCTTATCACCGTCTGGGTGAAGCAGGAGAGCGGCTCACGACAGGCCGGCTTTCTCGCCGCTGTTCTCTATCTGGCCTGCTATCCGGTGAGCGGGGCCTGGTACGACCTCGCCCGCGTCGATTCCCTCTTTTTGCTGCTGCTCCTTGGCGGCCTTTATTTGCAGCGCTGCCATGGTCGGACGCCGGCCGGCGCCGCAGCAGCAGCACTGCTGCTGGCTTTCGCCGCGTTCTGCAAGCAAACCGCGCTGGTCATCACCCTGCCGGTGCTCGCCTGGCATCTCTGGAGCACCCCGGGGCGAAGGCGCTGGCTGCTGCCCCTCCTCTATCTCGTGCTCGTCGGCGGCGGCTATGCCCTGATGCAGGCGGCAAGCGACGGCTGGTGCCACTATTATCTCTTTTACCTGCCTGGCCAGCATCCCCCGGTCTGGTGGCGCGTCCACCATTTCTGGATCGATTATTTTTTCAAGCCCTTGCCCCTGGCCACCCTCCTCGGCGCAGCCCTTCTTTTGGGCGGACGCCTGATGCTGTGGCAGCGGGACCGGTACTGGTTTTTCCTGGCGGCCGGACTCTTTGGCGGCTCCTGGCTGGCGGTCGTCCCTTCAGGGGCCTATCACAATGCCGTCATGCCCGCCCATGCCGCTCTCGCCATCCTCTGCGGCCTGCTCCTCGGCCGCGCCGGGAAGCAGCGCACCTGGATTCTGGCGGCCGCCGTCGCGCAGCTCCTCCTGCTGCTTTATGCCCCCGGCCGCTATCTGCCGGCGCCGGCAGACCGCGAGGCTGGGCAGAGGCTGGTGCAGGAACTGGCAGCGGTACCGGGTGCGGTATGGATTCCCGGCCAGGGCTATCTTGCGGAGCTGGCGGGCAAGGCGGGTTCGGCGCATCGCTGCGCTCTCGATGATGTCCTGCGCGGCGGGGATGAACCGGGCAAGCAGGCACTGCAGGCTGAATGGGCGAAGGCGATGAATGAGGGAAGATATGCGGTGGTGATTACCGGGGCGGAGGGAATGGCGGCCGACGGGAAGATCGCCTATCGGCCCGGACGCAGGATTTTTCCGCAGGAGGCCGTTTGCGCCGCTGCCCCGGTCAGCGGCCGTGCCTGGTACCGGCCCGGGCGTAAGAGTTCCGCCCGCGACGGATGCTTTTTCCCGTTGACCGGATGGCAGACCCGGCCGGAATGGTGGTATGAGCGCCGCGGAGAATGATCAGGGGTGCACCGGGGCCGCTGCTTCCGCCCGGAATCGCGAGATGGCACGGTCCAATCCCGCCAATAATCCTTCCAGATAAAACCTCTCCGAAAAATCGCTGCGGATGTGCTGCTGCCCGGCAGCCCCCATCTGGCGCACCAGCACCGGATTGGCCGCGAGCCGGTCGATGCGCTCCGCCATCGCGGCGGTATCCAGCCAGGGCACCAGAAATCCGGTGACGTTTTCGCGCAGCCATTGCGGGATGCCGCCAACCTCAAAGGCGATGACCGGCGTGCCATTGGCCATCGCCTCCAGACCGACCAGACCGAACGGCTCGGCCCAGAGCGAGGGCATGATCACCGCCATAGCCTGCCGGTAGAGCTGCTGCAGCGCCTCGCCTTGCACCCATCCCACACATCGCACCCGGTGAGAAAGCTCTTTTTTGGCGATCAGGGCCTTGATCCGCGCGGCATAGCGGCCGTCCCCGGCGATGACCAGCCGGATCTCCGCGCGGCAGTGCTGCAGGACCTCGAGGAGCAGATCCGCCCCTTTATAGCGGTCGGTGAGGCGGCCGACGAAGAGGATGTTCTTTTCGCGGGGATAGGTGGCGGCGAGATCGAAGGCGCGTTCGGCGGTGCCGAGTGGCAGGGTGGCGATGCGGTCTGCGGGAAAGCCATTGCAGAGGTAGGCATTGCGGACGTAATCGCTGGCAACGAGGGCCTGGTGGCAATGCTGCAGGGCCTCGAGCCGTTTCCGGACCTGCGAGAGCCGGGCCAATCGCGGCCAGTGGCCATTCGCCGCCGGGCGGCGCATAAAGTGCCCGCGTAGCAGACAGGGCCAGCCGAGCGGCCGCTCGCAAATCCGCCGGGTAAAATAATTGCGGCGGGTATCCTTGAGGCAAATGGGACGGTAGTCGTGGAGCATTACCGCCACCGGCCAGGCGCGCCGCAGGGCGGCGAGGGCGTTATAGTGGACCATATCCTGAATGAAAACAACGTCGGGCCCTACCGCCGCCGCCAGCTCGAGCAGGCGGTCAGGCACTTCGGTATTTCCTCTACCGGGCCACTGTTCCAGTCCGGCCAGCTCATGCTCACCCGCGAGCGGCAGAGCGGCGCCGCGGGCCGCTCCTTTGCGGCGGCCGTAGGCCAGGGTGACCTGGTGACCGCTGCCGTGCAGCAGCGAAATGATCTGGGCCATATAGCTTTCGATGCCGCCGGGATGGCCACCCCAGACACTGTTGACGAGAAGGATTTTCATCATTCGCCCAGGTTGGCAATGATGCTTGCCACCAGGGCTTCCCCGGTCTCCGTTTTCCGGTGGCCGATCACCCCCACGATCCAGTGGAGGTGATGCACCCCGAGGATGCGGCCTTGCCAGGGCGTTTCGACCTCAATCCGCCCCGGCTGTTCTGCGATCAGCGTCCCGCGCTGTTTCAGGTTGTCTGCAAAATGGGCGAAGGCAGCCAGCGATTGCCGGGCTTCCGGGGTCAGGACCAGAAACGCCTGCATGGTGTCGCCCGCCGCCACATAGGCCGCCATCAAGCCCGCGGGAAAGGCGGACTGCCCGAGCATGCCCTGGGTGAAGTACTGCAGCGAATGCGGCTGCTGCCCTTCGCGCGGCAGGAGCAGGAGTTCGTGAGGCGGCGCGGCGGGCGGCAGGAGGGCAGCGATGGCGTGCGCGACGCGCAGCATCTCATCCTGAACCTCCCCCTCGAAGGATCCGGCGTTGATCTGGACGACATAGCGGTTCTGGTGGAAGCGCAGATTCAGTTCGGAGAGGGTCGCCTCCTCGCCGATCTCGGTGAAGGTCAGGTCGGGGGTGCGATGCCGGCTGTACAATCCGAAAGCATCAAGAGGTGTGGCGAACTCGCTGATATCGACGGTATAGGAGAAGGCCATGTCGCCGCCCTTGGTGAAGGCAGCGGTGGCCATGCCGATAAAATGGTATTCGTTATAAAGATCAGCCTCGCCGTCGATGTATTCGAAGAGGTTTTCCGGACCATAGGTCTGGGGTTCGAGATCAAAACGCCAGCCCTTTTCGGCCAGCGGCTGCGGCAGCAGTCTGGTCAACGGGAGTTCCTGGGCGCCGCAGACGGCACTGCCAAGCAACGCCGGGACCAGGAGTGCGAAAAAAACTTTCATCCGATTCCTTTCAGACGAAGCGCTGCATGGCGCGTTTGAGGTTGGCGGCGATATCCACGCCGTTGTGGCAGTGCGCGGTGCAGCCGGGGCAGGCGCGGCAGGCGGCGAGGTTGGCCGTCGGTGCCAGCTCGGCATAGGCGGTGTGCGCCAGCTCTTCGTCGCCGTAGCCTTCGGCATACATCAGGCAGCGCTGGATGTCGCTGATCGCCACACCCGCCGCGCACTGGCCGGCGCAGCGGTTGCAGAAGCGGCACAGCCGGCTGTCGATCACCTTGCCGTAGCGGTCGAGGGTTTTGCGGTCGATCCAGCCGAATGGCCCGCTCATGACGAGAAAGTTTTCGTTGAGTTGTTCGAAGGTGACCATGGCCGGGATGGCGCAGCTGACGTTGGGATTGTTGAGCACCCATTTGAGCGCGGCCTGGTGCGGGCTGAGTCCGCCCATACGGGCGTCCTCGTAACCGCCGGCCTGGGTTTTCATGGCGATGATACCGAGGCCGGCGCTGGCCGCCTCGGAGATGGCCGCGGTCAGGTCAGGCTCACATTTAAAGTTATAGGCGGCGAGAACGACGTCGAAGAACTGGCCCTTGATGGCGGCGCGGATGGTGCCGGCCATGTTGTTGTGGGTCGAAAAACCGGCGAAGCGGATCTTGCCCGCCTTTTTCGCGGCGGCGAGCACCTCCATCCACGCCTCGTTCGCCACCTCGTCGTCCCGCTTGAGGCCGTGCAGGAGGAGGATATCGATATAGTCGGAGTTGAGGGCCTTCAGGCTGGCCTCGATATCCGCGGCCATTCGCTCGCTCGTGCCGACCGGGATTTTGGTGGTGATCACCACTTTTTTGCGCTGGTCGCCGAGGGCCTTGGCCAGGATCTCTTCGTTATTGCCGTCCATGTAGCGGCGTGCGGTATCGAAATTATTGATGCCGAGATCCACGCCGTGGCGGATGACGGCGGGATCGGAGGTGCGCATGGCACCATAGCCGAGAATGGACATCTGCAGGCCGGTCTTGCCAAGCTTGCGATAGCGGACCGCCGGTTCGCGTTTCTGATTTTCCGGCGTTTGCGCGGAGGCCGGAATCCCCCCCATCCCAAGCAGCACTCCGGCGGCTGTCGCATTTTTTAAAAAACTTCTGCGGTTGATCCGATCAGTCATGGGGGGCCTCCATCGGGAAAAGGTTCCGGAGAACGGACACGACGAGCGCAGCTGCCGTTGGGGCAGCCCATACGCATCCTGCGGCAAACGCTTGAAATTAGCGATAAAAAGGTTATGACGCAAGCAGATTTGCAGCCGCCCGCGCGGCGATGGAGGGATGCGGCGGTGGTGCGCCGGGGGCCGCGGCGACCAGCGCGCGCTGGCGACCTGGCGCACGGGATTGGGCCCCGGTGCCTCCTGTCCGGCCGCACCTGCGGCGGTAGCGGGATGCGCCGGCAGTCAGAATTCCAGCTTCGGCGGAAAAGGGGAAAAATTGTTCTTGTTTTTATACCATTTTGCCGTTATTATTATACGCACAATGAAAATCTGACGCAGTGAGATCGCAATGACCCAGCAAAGCCTGACTTCCGGACAAATTCTGCAGCTGATTCCGAGCGTATTCCCGCCGCTGGCCCGGGATCGCGTGCTGGCGATCCTGGTCGATTTGCCCGCCGGCGCCGCCGCGGATTCGCCCGCCTGGCAAACCCGCCGCCACTTTGCTGTGCATCTGGCCACCATCCTGGCCGGCAGCGCGGCACAACTCGGGCTGGAGGAGGTCCTCCTTGTCGCCTATGAAGCGGTGGGCAGCAACAACGCCGATCTGCCCCAGGACTGCTGCGTCATCACCGGGCCACTGCCCGAAACCGCCGCGGGGCTGCGAGGGCTTCCCGGCCGTCTCGAGACCGAGATCCTCTTCGGCCGCTGCCAGCTCTTCATCGCCCCCACGGAATATTCGGCCACGGCTCCGCTTATGGTCGCCGCGCGCCGGCACCAGTTCCGCGCCGCCACGATGCCTGGCTTTTCCGCGGAGATGATCCCGGCCCTGCAAATCGACTATGCCGAGGTGGCGCGGCGGCTGGAGCTGCTCAAGGAAAAACTCGATGCGGCCGATTCCGCCAGCATTCTCTTCCTGGTGCGCGAGACGGAGCACTACTTTTTCGATATCGACCTGCGCCACCGCGCCGCCCATCTCAGCACCGGCCGCTTTCCCGGCGCGGGGATGGTGGGCAATCTCCCCAGCGGCGAAACCTATATCGTCCCGTACGAGGGCGAACTGGAGCCCGAAAGCCGCACCCGCGGCGAGCTTCCCGTGCAATTCGGCGATGAAATCGTCCTCTACCATGTCGAGCGGAACCGCGCCCGCAGCGCCTTTGGCAGCGGCCCGGCGGCGCAAGCCGAGAGCCGGCTGCTGCAGAACGAGCCCGCTTACGGCAATATCGCCGAGCTGGGCCTTGGCATTCTTGCCGATTTCGGAATTGCGCCGGTGGGGGAGCTCCTCCTCGATGAAAAACTCGGCCTCCACATCGCCTTCGGCCGGAGCGATCATTTCGGTGGTTTTGTCGGTGCCGGCCAGTTCTCCTCGCCGCAAGCCCTGGTGCACATCGACCGTATTTATATCCCCCAATGCCAGCCTCTGATCCAGGTTGCCTCGGTCAAGCTCAATGATGCCCACGGCACCTCGGAGGAGATCATTCGCAACGGCCGCTACCTTGATTTCCTTACTGCCGGTGCATGATTATTTTCGGGATGCACCCGGTTCGGGCAAATTTTCCTTGCATTTTTGCCTTTAATGCTGTATTTTTGGATATTTGTTGAACGAAAGTTTGCCCTGCCGCTCCAATTGCATCGGCCTTCATGATCCACTGCCCCGTGACGTCTCATACAGGACGCGTGAATCGATATCCCCTGCCAGCGCTTGTTCGGCCGAAATCCATGCAATCCGAAGCGTGGCGGAACTAATGACCTCAGTTCTTTGCAGCGAAAGCCCGATGTGCGTGAAATACATATACCTAGTACGAAATTGCCCGAGAAAGATGGCCAAGACGGCGCCGCGCGTCATTTGGTATTGATTTAAAAGTGCATCCCATCCAGGTGCACTTTTTTTTGTGCTAAAAATCCGGCGGGCCTGCGGAAAACGAGGAGAGAACACGTTGAGAGAGACTTTGGCATCCTTGATCAATTTACAGGACATCGATTGCGAATTGCGCGCCCTGGAACAGTCCAAAGGGGATCTGCCGCAGCGCATCACCGCCCTCAACCAGGAGATCGCCCGGTTCGAGGAGAGTATCGCCGGCAAAAATGAACAGCTCGCCGCCAGCCGGCATGAACGCGAAAGCAGCACCCTGGACGTCGCACACTTGCGCGAACAGCTGAAAAAATATCAGAATCAGCTCTTCCAGGTCAAGAACAACAAGGAATATGATGCCATAACCGTCGAAATCGAAACGACGCAAAAAAAGATCGAGGATAACGAATTCCGCATGCTCGAGCTGGAGGAAAAAGAAAAACTCCTCCAGGCCGAGATCGATGCACTCCAGCCGGGACTGGCCGAGGCCCGGCAGCAGCTCAGCGATGCCGAGAGCAGACTGGAGGCCATGCTCGCGGTGACGCGCGAAAAAGAGGAAAAACTTGTCGCCCGGCGGCAGGAGATCATCGCTACCCTGGCCAAGCCGATCTACAGCACCTACGAAAGAACCCGCATCGGCCGCAGCGGCATCGCTGTCGCCTTCCTCAAAGAGGGTTCGTGTAGCGAATGTTCGACCCGCATCCCGCCCCAGCGCGGCCTCGAGATCCGCATGATGAACCACATCTACCTCTGCGAGGTCTGCGGCCGCATCATGCTCTGGGATCCCGAGCGGGTCACGGTCTGCGAAAGCAGATCGACCAACTTTACGGCTCCAAAGCAGGACAGGTGATCGCGTCCTCTCCTGCCTGGCAGGAGAGGATGAGGAAAGTCCGAACTCCATAGAGCAGGGTGGTCCGTAACACGGACCCGTCGTGAGACGGGGAAAGTGCCACAGAAAGCAAACATCCCCGGCCCCGGCCGGGGTTAAGGTGAAAGGGCGAGGTAAGAGCTCACCGTCCCGGTGGCGACATCGGGTGCATGGCAAACCCCACCCGGAGCAAGGCCAAATAGGAGGGAAGAGGCTGCTCGTCTCGCTTGACCCTCGGGTAGGCTGCTTGAGGTGCGGAGCAATCCGCATCCCAGATAGATGATCACCCACCCCGCCTCCGCGGGGGGACAGAATTCGGCTTATCGGCCTGCTTTGGAGTCCGTTTTTTTACCGGGCATGTGCTGCCGGTTTCTAATCCTGTTGACAACTGACTTTAGGCTGGAGTACCGGCTCTATGCAACTCAGGTGGGATATCCTGGATCAGGTTTCCACAGAAGAGATCAACAAACTCTCGCAATCGCTGCGCATTCCGCCCATCATCGCCAGGATGCTGCTCTGCCGCGGCATCTCCGGGAGCACGGCCGCACAACGCTTCTTCGCGCCTACGCTCGACCTGCTCTATGATCCCTTCATCCTGCACGACATGCAGCGCGCTGTGGACCGCCTGCGCAAGGCTATCCTCTCGGATCAAAAGATCCTGATCTACGGCGATTACGACGTCGACGGCATCACCTCGGTCTCGTTCCTCTACCTCGTTCTCAAGGAACTGGGCGCACAGGTCTCCTATTACATCCCGGACCGGCAGAGCGAGGGTTATGGCCTCTCCATCAGCGGCATCGAGGCGGCGCGCGGCTCCGGCACCGATCTGATCATCACCGTGGATTGCGGCATCACCGGACACGTCGAAATCGACGCCGCACGGGCGCTCGGCATCGACGTCATCGTCTGCGATCATCACGAACCGGGCGAAACCCTTCCCGGTGCCTACGCCGTCATCGATCCCAAGCTGGAGGATTCTCCCTATCCCTTCCGCGAGCTGGCGGGGGTGGGCGTCACCTACAAGCTCTGCCAGGGCCTGCTGCTGCGCATGGAAATCGACCTCTCGATCCTCGAGAATTATCTCGAGCTGGTGGCGATCGGCACCGCCGCCGATATCGTTCCGCTCGTCGACGAAAATCGCGTTTTTGTCAAGGAGGGGATCGAGCACCTCAACGAGAGCGAGAATATCGGCATCAAGGCGCTGCTGCAGGTGGCGGGTTTGAGCGGCAAGGAGATCAGCACCGGTCATATTGTCTTTATTGTCGCGCCGCGCATCAACGCGGTGGGCCGCATGGGGGATGCCGAGCGCGCGGTCAAGCTCCTCACCACAGCCGATCCTGCCGAGGCGGCCGAGATCGCCGAGGTTCTGGAACAGGAGAACCGCCACCGCAAGAACGTCGACGAGGAGACTTTCCGCCAGGCCCTGACCGTGGCCGAGGAGCAGTATGCGCAGGGCAGTGCCCGCTCGCTCATCCTCCATCAGCGCGGCTGGCATCCGGGGGTCATCGGCATCGTCGCTTCGCGCGTCGTCGAGCGCTACTACCGCCCGACGGTGCTGATTTCGGTCGACAATGGCGTCGGCAAGGGGTCGGCCCGCAGCATCGAGGGCTTCGACCTGCACGATGCCCTGAAACAGTGCGAGGATTTGCTGCTCGGTTTTGGTGGCCACAAGTACGCTGCCGGGCTTTCGATCGCTGAGGACAAGATTCCCGCATTCCGTGAACGTTTTGAAGAGGTCGCAGCCAGCCGCCTCCAGCCCGAACAGCTCATCCCCAAGCTGACCATCGATGCCGAGCTGCACCTGCACGAAATCGATGCCCTCTTTCTCAAGTTGCTGCGGACGTTCGCCCCCTTCGGCCCCGCGAACACGCGGCCGGTCTTTATGAGCCGCAACCTGCAGGTCTTCGGCATGCCCACCATCGTCGGCGGCAACCATCTCAAATTCAAGGTGCGGGAGGGCGGGGCCGCCTTCGAGGTGATCGGTTTCAATATGGGCGCCATGCTGCCCCGTATCCAGCAGATCGAACGCCCGCTCGATCTGGTTTATGTTATTGAAGAAAATGAATATAATAATCGAGTCACAATTCAGCTGCGCGCCAAGGATCTACGCTGATCCTGGCCATGCCGGCGCCACCTGACAAGAGGAGAGAGTGATGGATGTAAGAGATGAAAAAAGCAAGATCTGGATGAATGGCAAGTTCATCCCCTGGCACGAAGCCACCATTCACGTCATGTCACATGTGATTCATTATGGCTCAAGCGTCTTTGAGGGGTTGCGGTGCTATGATACCCCCAAAGGTCCCATGATCTTCCGGCTCAAGGAGCACATCCGCCGCCTTTTCGATTCGGCCAAGATCTACCGGATGAATGTGCCCTTCTCCCAGCAGGAGATCATCCAGGCCTGCAACGATATCATCAAGGTGAACAATTTTCCGGCGGCGTATCTGCGCCCGGTGGTCTATCGCGGTTATTTTTCACTGGGTGTCGATCCGCGCAAATGCCCGGTCGATGTGGCCATCGGCGCCCTCAACTGGGGCAAGTATCTCGGTGATGAAGCCCTGGCCACCGGCGTCGACGTGCGCATCTCCTCCTGGCAGCGCTTCGCCCCCAATACCCTGCCGGCCTTGGCCAAGGCATCCGGGAATTATATGAACTCGGCCCTGATCAAGCAGGAGGCGAACGCCGACAACTATGTGGAGGGGATCGCCCTCGATATCAATGGCTATGTCAGCGAGGGCAGCGGCGAGAACATCTTCGCCGTCCGCGACGGTATCGTCTACACGCCGCAGCTTTCGGCGAGCATCCTCAGCGGCATCACCCGCGACAGCGTGATCCGCATCTGCGCCGAACTCAGCCTGCCGGTGCGGGAAACCCTGATCCCGCGTGAACAACTCTACCTCAGCGACGAAGTCTTTTTCACCGGCTCGGCCGCCGAAATCACACCCATCCGCTCGATCGACCATTATGTCATCGGCGCGGGCAAGTGCGGTCCCGTTGCGGCGCAGCTGCAAAAACGTTTCTTTGAATATATCAACGGCGAATGCGAAGACCGGTATGGCTGGAACCACTACGTCCAATAATTTCACCGAAGACGAAGACGTCTACCACGCCTCGGCGCCCGGCTCGCGGCGGCGCGGCCGCGAGATCGCGCTGCAGGGGCTCTATGCGATCGAACTCTCGGGTGAGCCGGCGGTCAAGGTCCTCCGCGATGTCCTGGGGTTCCATGAGGAGGAGAGCGTCATCCGCGATTTCGCCCGGGACGTGGTGATCAAGGCGGTCGAACATCACGACGAACTCGATGGCCTCATCCGCCGCCACGTCACCAACTGGGATTTTGACCGCATCGCCATCATCGACCGCATCGTCCTGCGCATGGCGATCTGCGAATTCCTCTACTTTTTCGATATTCCGCCCAAGGTTTCGATCGATGAAGCCATCGAGATGTCCAAGCTCTACAGCACCGACCAGAGCGGCCGCTTCGTCAATGGAATCCTCGATGCCGTGCTGCTCGACCTGAAAAAGAGCGGCCAGCTGGTCAAGAGCGGCCGCGGCCTCCAGAATGGCTCCAGCGGTGAAAAACCGGAAACATCCTGAGACTTTCCGTCGTTGTAATAGGCATACTGGTCCGATGCCGCCCGTTCTCAAGGCGGCGCCTTTTTTTTAGGCCGGATCGCCTGGACCGCTCCATCCCCGAATTAAGGAACGCACTGCATGAGTTCAATAACCGATGTCTTCTCCCGGCTGGTCGGCGGGACCAGCAACGAGAAGCAGATCAAGCGCCTCAAGCCCTTGGTTGCCGTCGTCAATGAATACGCCGCCACCTACGAACAGCTCAGTGATGATGAGCTGAAAGCCAAAACCCACGAGTTCAAATATCGCCTCAATACCGGTGCGACGCTCGATGATCTTCTCCCCGAAGCCTACGCCGCCGTCAAGGAGACCTGCCGGCGCCTGCTGGGAAAAAGCTGGCTGGTGCGCGGCCAGGAGATCACCTGGAACATGGTGCCCTATGACGTCCAGATCCTCGGCGGCATCGTCCTTCATGAAGGCAAGATCGCGGAAATGGCCACCGGCGAAGGCAAAACCCTCGTCGCCACCATGCCGCTCTATCTCAACGCCCTGAGCGGCAAGGGCGCCCACCTGGTGACCGTCAACGATTATCTTGCCCAGCGCGACTGCGAGTGGATGGGCAAGATCTATGAATTTCTCGGCCTCAGCACCGCCGCCCTCCATGGCGAGATGACTCCCGAGGAGCGCCGCGAGGCCTATTATGCCGATATCACCTATGGCACCAACAACGAGTTCGGCTTTGACTATCTGCGCGATAACATGGCCTCCGACGTCTGGAATGTCGCGCAGCGCAAACTCAATTTTGCCATCGTCGATGAGGTCGACAGCGTGCTCATCGATGAATCGCGCACGCCGCTGATCATTTCCGGCTCGGTCGGGGCGCCGCGCAACATCTATTACGAGCTCAAGCCGATCGTGGCCAATCTCTACCGGCGACAGATGGAGCTGGTGGCCGAACTGCTGCGCCAGGGCAAGGAGCTGCTCGAAACGGACCAGGAGGCAGCGGGCATGGCGCTGCTGCGCGTATTGCGCGGCGATCCCAAAAACAGTGCGCTCCTGGAACTGCTCACCTCGGAATTCTGGGTCAAGAAGCTGATCGAGGGCATCCAGGGGCAGTACGAGATCAACAAAGAGATCCATATCGTCGACGCGGAGCTGTATTACACCATCGACGAAAAGAGCCACGTCGTCGACATCACCGAAAAGGGGCGTATTTTCCTCTCGGGCGGCCGGGACCAGGACATCGTCCGCAAGATCGGCCTGCTCGATGCGCTCGATGAGCAGCTCGGCAAGCTGGCCGAGCAGAAGAATCCGCAGCGCTTTTTTTCGGCGGACCCCCTGAACGGGCTGTGCGACGGCATCACCCTGGCCGGCCAGGTCGCGCTGGCCGGCGCTGCCAGGCCCCTCGAGGAACCTCTCGCCGCCGCGGCTGAGCGCCTGGCGGCCCGTATCGCTGCCTTGAGCGAAGCCGTGACGGAGATCGCCCAGCAGCAGAAAATAGACAAGGCGGCGGCCTGGCGCCAGCTCTATTCCTGGTCGAAAAAAGCCGATCGTCTCGCCACGGGCCTCACCGATAAGGGCATGGCCCAGCTCACCCGCGCGGAGGAGGATCCGCTGCTCCTCGAACTGGCGCAAACCTACGGCCGTCTCCTCGCTCTACTGGAGCCCGGCGAGGGCGAGGAACGCCTGGAAATCGAACGCCGCCGCGAATTTGCCGCACAGCTCTTCGAACTGGACAAGAACAGCAACGCCCCCGTCGCCCTGCGGCCTGAAGGCCGGATCGCGCTCCTCGCTCTCCACCTGGAGGGCGATCCCCAGGGCGCGCCGTTCATTGCCCGCATGGACCAGCTGCTGCGCGGGGGGGATCCCCTCGACGCCCGCCACCAGGAGTATTTCGAATTTAACGACAAGGGCGGGGTGCCGCGCCATGTCGCGGAAAAGGGGCGCATCGCCCTGCTCGGCGGCAATCCCGACCTCTACATCCTTCCCGACCGCACGCTGGTGGAGGAGCGCGACCGCCATATCCAGGAGCTGCTCGATCGCACCCTCAACCAGAACACCTTTGATTATACCGAACGCGTCCGCGCCGTCGAAGCGATGGAACACGATCTCGAGCAGCTGCATGCCCTGAACGGTCCCGAGCACCGTTTTCTCGTGCCCGGCGACGAGGAGCCGCCCCGTTTTCACTTTACCGAGGCCGGCGCGGCCTTTCTCGCCGATTTTGCCGGCCAGACCCTCGCCGTGGTCGCCCAGTTCGATCGCGACCTGCGCGGCGCCAAACACCCCGCCGGCACCATCTTCGCCGCGGATGAACGGGGCGGCTACACCGGTTTAGCGGAAGCCGAACGCGACCATCTCCTCGGCGCACCCTGGGAGGCGGTCCGCACCCGCATCGCTGCGTGGCGGGCCGGCCAGAATCCCGGCATGCCCGGCCAACCGCTCGCCCTGCGCGTGAGCCTCGATGCCTTTCTGGCGGAATCCTTCCCCGGCAGCGATGGCACCGCCGCCACCAGCCTTTCGCGCCGCTTCGAAGAGGTGGAACGCCTGGACCGGACCCTGCAGATGGTCTTCTCCTGGTATGGGCGCACCGACCTCAGCGACAATGAGCGCCTCCGCCATCTGCGCCGCACCTTCGAGATCGATCCGCTCGTCATCCATGCCCGGCCGCTGCAAGAGCTCCAGCTCAACGGCCTCTCCGAGAACGGCATGCGGCTGCTCCCCGGCTCGGCCGATGCGCGCAGCCAGGCCAGCGCTCGCCTGCTGCAGCTGGCCGGCGACCGCGACCTCGAACCGCAGAATCTCTTCGAGCTCGATGACGAAGGCGTGCCGCAGCGCCTGAAAAAGGCGGCGCGTCCGATGCTCCTCGACAACCTCCCGTTCTTCAGCTTTGCCGAGGAACTGGCCAAATTCCGCGAGGAGGTGCTCTTTCTCGCGGCCAAAAAGGTCAACAGCCAGCAGGAGTACGAGAGCCTCCTCGCCAAGGAAAAGGCCCACCTGCGCGGCAAACAGATCCTCCTCGACGACCGCGAAATGGCCGAGCTGATCTTCAAGGCGCATGCTCCCAACGAAACCCTGACGGCCGAGGAGATCGAAGGGTGGTGCCGCCTCCAGTTTGAGCGCAAGCCGCGGCGCCTGCTCGACGAGCAGCGCGACGCACTCTGGAAGGATTATACCGGTATCGAGGAACGGGTGCAGAACATTTCCCAGCTCCTCCGCGCCTATACCCTCTATCAGCGCGACGTCGATTATGTCGTCAAGACCCTGGATGATGCCGATCTGCGCGGCCGCATCGCCGGCCGCAAGGGCGCCAAGGCGGTCATGATCGTCGATCAATTCACCGGACGCCTGATGCCCGGCCGCCGCTACAGTGACGGCCTCCACGAAGCCCTCGAGGCCAAGGAGGGCGTGGAGGTCCAGGCCGAATCCCAGACCCTGGCGACCATCACCATCCAGAACTTTTTCCGCCTCTACGACAAGCTCGCCGGCATGACCGGAACCGCCGAGACCGAATCGCAGGAGTTTTTCAGCACCTACAAGCTCGAAGTGGTGGTCATCCCCACCAACCGCCCGGTCATCCGCGACGACAACAACGATGTCATCTTCCGGACGCGCCGGGAAAAATATAGCGCCATCGTCGATGAGGCGATCGCCATGCACGAGGCCGGGCGCTCGGTACTCGTCGGCACGATTTCGGTGGAGGTCTCGCAGCTGCTCAGCGACATGCTGACCCAGCGGGGCGTGCCCATCGCCAACTGGCTCAAGAAGGGGGATGTCAGCCAGGAGCTGGAGTCGGGCCGTTTCCATACCGTGCTCAACGCCAAGTTCCATCGCCAGGAAGCCGAGATCGTCGCCAAGGCGGGCTTGCCCGGCTCGATCACCATCGCCACCAATATGGCGGGGCGCGGTACCGATATCAAGCTCCATAGCGAAGTGGCCCACCGCGGCGGCCTCCACATCATCGGCTCGGAAAAACACGAGGCGCGGCGCATCGACCGTCAGCTGCGCGGACGCTCCGGCCGCCAGGGAGACCCCGGCTCCTCGCGCTTCTATCTCTCGCTCGAGGACGACCTGATGCGCCTCTTCGGCTCCGACCGCATCACCACGATGATGAGCCGTCTCGGCCCGATGGAGGAGGGCGAACGCATCGAGCACCCCCTGATCACCCGCTCCATCGAACGGGCGCAGAAAAAGGTCGAGGAACGCAACTTTGAGATCCGCAAGCACCTGCTCGATTACGACAATGTCCTCAATGATCAGCGCAAGATCATCTACAAGCGCCGCCAGAACCTCCTCGGTTTCGCCGGAGCGGAGGATTTCGTCGAGTCCAAGGCCAAGCTCTATTTCAATGAGGAGGTCGACCGCGGCGAATGGAACCTGCACGGGCTGATCGAAACCCTGCAGGACTTTTTCAGAACCGATACGCCCTTCGATGCCGAGGATCTCGACCGGCTGAAACAGGAAGAGATCAAGGAGACCCTGCGGGAGTGGGTGGCTGAGCAGATCGCGGAAGATCAGCTGCAGCGCCAGTTGCAGATCCGCCACCGGCTGATGGGCTATGCCCCGTTCGGCCGCACCCTCGAGGAGCTGGTGCGTCTCAAAATCCGCCTGCACAACGGCGGTTCGCGCGACCTCTCGCGCTGGAACATGGCGGGGATCGGCTACGAGCTGGAGCGTATTTTCGGCACCGCGCCGGAATGGCTGGCCGCCGGGAGTGCCGGGACGGACGCCGCAGCCTTCGAAAACCGGGTGATCGCCTGGGCGGCGGACCTTTACAGCAGCCGCCTGCAGGCCGGGCGCGCCGGCCTCGATCAGGCCCTCTTTGCCGGCCTGGCCATCGAGGAGATGGTCAAGGCCGCCCTCCACGGCCTGATGAGCCTGCACCTCAATGAGGGGGTGCCGCAAATCAACTGGACGGTGGAGGAGTTTCTCCGCGATCTCGAGCATCTCTTCGAGGAGCGCCCGCAGCTGGGGGTCAACGAACTCAGGACGATTCAGCGGCCTCGTATCGCGGCCATGATCGAAAAATGGGCGCTGGAGCACCTCGGCCGCATCGAGACGGAGGTCCTACGCCATCGCATCATCGGCTATTTTTCGACCGGATTTTTCGTCGATGTGCTGGTCTTTTATGCGCTGGCGGAGATGGGCGATGCGCAGGCGCGCGAGCTCAATCCCCAGCAGCAGAAATTCCTCGCAGCGCAGTTCGGCAGCGAGGTTCTCGCCGCCGGCCCCCAGGAGAACGCGGGCGAGCTGGCCCGAAACCTGCGCCGCAGCGCGCATGTCGCCTGCAATGAGCGGCTCGCCGCAGCGCGCGAGGGGTATCTTCAGGCCATGCTCACCCAGGCCTCCATGGACGAATATCTCACCGCCGCCATCCTGGCCATGATCAAGGCGATCGCAGCGGGCGCGGGCAGCGCGGAGCAGCGGCAGCGGCAGTTCAGCGTCCGGATCGAATTCATCCTGCAGCAGCGGCCGCCCAAATCCCTGCCCGACAGCCGCGATGAGGCGGTGGTGGCTTTTTACGCCGAGGAGATCGTCGCCTGGGCGCTCAAATGGTACGCCACCTTTGCCGATCGTCAGGAGCGGCTGCACCAGGAAAACCTGAGCTCGGAGATTGTCCGGGATTCGGTGCTGATGATGATCGATGACACGGTCTACGCGATGATCAGCAGCGTGCTCGGGGAGGAGGATCTCCTCGACGATGCGGCCGTCCGCCGCCTGGAATCAGAGTGCCGGCTGGTCTTCCGTCAGGCGCCGCGTCTCGCTGATGAGTCGGCCGAGGGGCATGATCCCAAGGCGGTGATGGCCCAGGTGAGCCGCTGGGCCCGAGCCATCTACCAGAAGCGCATCGCCGAGCTCGGCAGCGAGCGGGCGACGCGCTACGAGCGCTACTTCGTGCTCGAAAAGATCGACGAAAACTGGCGGCAGCACCTCAACGCCACCGATGAGCTGCGCGAAGGCATCGGCCTGCGCGGGTATGGTCAGAAAGATCCCCTGCTCGAGTACAAGCGCGAGGCCTTCGATCTCTTCATCAAGATGAACGAGCGCGTCAACCGCGACGTCACCAGCCAGCTCTTCAAGTTTTTCGATGTCGGCGGCGAGATCGAGGAACGACAGATCCGGCGTGCGGAACCGAAAAATTACAGCGCCACCCATTCCCAGGTGGAGACCTTCAAGCAGGCGGCTGCTGCGCCGCCGCAGCAGCAGGGGGGCGGCGCCGGTGCGGCGCCGGTGCAAGCCCCGGTCAAGGCGGCGCAGGTAGTCAAGGCGGCGCACGTCGGCCGCAATGATCCCTGTCCCTGCGGCAGCGGCAAAAAGTACAAGAACTGCTGCGGCCGGAACTGAGCGCAACAACCGCTGCGCGCACCAGCCCGCGGCGATCGGGAGCGGCCATACGCGGCCGCGCTGCGGTGCGGACGGGATGGCGCGGGCCGGATGGCGCGGGCCGGATGGCGCGGATGGGATGGCGCGGGACCGCAGCCGCCGGGAAAAAAAGCCCGCTGCTGCAGCCGAGAGCGCGGTTGCGCGAAAGCGCTTGCTTTTGCAAATATATTTCTTATATTGAAATGGATGGCCATTCTGTATCATCCGGCACGCTACAATGGAGAACTGAATGAACAAAAGATTGCTCGAGATCATAGCGTATGCGATGAAGGAGATTAAGAATAATTCTTTTGAAAATATTGATTTGCAATTCATAATGGATGTACTGCTCGAGCGCGGTTTTTCAGAGGAAGAAATTTCAGGTGCCATGTCCTGGCTGGTCAATCATGGCGAAACCATCGACCGGATCATCAAGAAGCAGCGTGACGATGTGCCGCGGCCGGTGTGGCGGCATCTGAACGAAACCGAGCGGCAGGCGATCTCACCCGAGGCCTACGGATATCTCTTCCATTTGCGCGAGATGGAACTCCTGGACGATGACGCCATGGAGACGATCATCGAGCGCGCCGTTAATATCAAATTGCCTTCTCTTGATATCGAAGATATGCAGGATCTGATCGCAATCGTGGTTCTCGATTTCGAGAACAGTGCATCTGAGGGCTATTTTCAATACACAGCCAACCACCTGCCCAATTGAGGGGATCAGGCCGGCCGGGGGCAGCCATGGCCGGCATGCTCATCAAGAGGTGACAGGGGTTTGGCGTCGCGGCGGCTTGGGGAAGTGTGCACCACCCGCCGAAGAGCGTGTGGGCTAATATGGGCTCTACATGGCGATCACATCACCTGATACCCTACCGTACTGGATCCAACGTTTCGCGCACACCCTGGAAGTCGAACGGCACTGTTCTGCTCATACCCGCCAAGGATATCTTGCGGATCTCACGCAATGGCGGGACTATCTGTGCGAACGCTTCCAGACCGATCCCCCGGGCATCGCTTTGATGACCCGTGCGGCGGTCCGTGGATTTCTCTCCTCCCTTCTCCGCCAAAACTACTCCCCGCGCTCGATTGCGCGCAAGCTGGCCACGCTGCGTTCCTTCGCCCGTTTTCTGGTGCGAGAGTCGGTGCTGCCCGCCAATCCGCTCTTCGCCCTGCGCTCCGCCCGGCTGCCGAAACGGCTGCCTGATTTTCTCACGCGCGAGGAAATCCGCAAGGTGCTGCAATTGCCGCAGGGGGAGTCGTTTGCGGCTTGCCGCGACAGCCTTATCCTGAAACTCTTTTATGCCACCGGCGTGCGTATCAGTGAAGCGGCCGGACTGCAAGTCGCGGACCTGCAGCTCTGGGATGGTACCGTACGGGTGCTCGGCAAGCGCGGCAAGACGCGTCTGGTCCCGCTCGGGCGTCACATGATCCAGCTTGTGCAGGAGTACCTGCCGCTGCGGCAGGTGGTTGCCCGGCAGCACGCCGGCGCCGGGGATACCTTGCTGCTCAGCGATGCGGGCCAGCCCTACACCCGGCAGCAGCTCGCCCGCCTGATCCGCAGCTATCTGCTGCGCGTCGTCGGCCCGGAGAAGGCGCATCCGCATGCCCTGCGTCACAGCTTTGCCACCCATTTGCTCGATGAAGGCGCGGAAATTCTGGCCGTGAAGGAATTGCTCGGTCATGCCAGCCTGTCGACAACCCAGATCTACACCCATGTTTCCGCGGAGCATCTACGCCGCGTCTATCAACAGGCGCACCCTCGCGCCGAAGAGGAGTAACTGCGCTGCTCCCGGCATCAGCGCCGCAGAAGCGCAAAACGAAAAGGAGGCCTATTCGTTCTAACCTGCTTCTTTGTCTGGCGTCATTGTCCAATGCATTGTTGAAAGGAGGTCTGCCATGCGTATCACCTTCACCGCCCGTCATTTCAAACCTTCGGAACGCCTTAGAACTCATGCCGTTGAAGAGGCTGAAAAGCTCAAAAAATATAGTGATGGCATCCTTGACATAGAGATAATTTTGGATTATATTAAGCAGCTGCAAAAGGCGGAGCTCATCGCCAAGGTCTATGGCACGCGCCTCACCGTGGTCGAGGAGAGCGATGATATGTATAAATCGATCGACCTGGCGATGGCCAAACTGAGCCGGCAGCTGCAGAAACACAAGGATAAACTGCGCGATTTTGAGAACGACCGGATTGCGGAGAATGTCGAGAATCTGGAATCGTAACGCTCTGTTCAGGCCCCCCATGCGGGGGGCCTGAATACCCTTTCAGGACAAAAGAGAACGATGGCTGAACAAAGCGAACCCCCCTACATCACGGTAGAATCGCTCTATCAAATGAGCCAGAAGCGGGTCGGACTGAGTATTGTCAACAACACGGCCGGTTTTTCCCGCAAGATCCGCGAGCGGGAGCTCCACCGGCCGGGCTTGGCCCTGAGCGGTTTTGTCGATGTTTTCACTTACTGGCGCGTTCAGATCATGGGCAATACCGAGATCGGCTATCTGAACACCCTTCCCGCTGAAGAGCGGCGGCGTTCCATCATGACCTTGCTGGGATTCGAGCTCCCTTGCATCATCATCACCAACGATCACCGGCCGCCGGATGAGCTGCTGCAAATCGCCAATCAGAACGGCATCACCCTCTTTTCAACGCCGCTGAATACCACCGCCCTGATCCACCACCTCAGCGAGTACCTCGATACGGTCTTTGCTGAAAAGACCAACCTGCACGGTGCGCTGGTCGATGTCTATGGCGTCGGGGTGCTGATCACCGGCGACCCTGCCATCGGCAAGAGCGAACTGGCGCTCGACCTCATCGAGCGCGGCCACCAGCTCGTCGCGGATGATCAGGTGTTGATCACCCGCATCGGCATGAACCGGCTCGAGGGTGCCCCGAGCGGCGTCCTCAAACATTATATGGAAATCCGCGGCCTGGGCATCATCGATATCCGGCGTATGTTTGGTATCCGCGCCATTCGCGGCAAAAAGATCATCACCATCAATGTCCATCTCGAAAAGTTTTCGCCCGAACGCGATTATGAGCGTATCGGCATCGATGGCAAGACCACGGAAATACTCGGGGTGCAGGTTCCGCTGGTGGAACTGCCGATCATGCCGGGCAAGAATATCACCGTCATCACCGAAGTGGTGGCCATGAACCAGAAAATGCGCGATCTTGGCGAAAATACCGCGGAAGAATTCACCAGGCAGCGCGTCGATTCGATGCTCGCCCAGAAAAAGCCATAGCCCGCCGCCCCGGCTGCGGCCTTCCCACCTCCGGGCCAAATGACGAGGAACCAGATGAAACATGCCATTCTGTTAACGCACGGTCCCATCGGGGATGCCCTGATCGAAGCTGTGCGCGGTATTATGGGACTGGATGAGGGGCTGCATGCCCTCTCGGTCACCGATATGTCCATCGCCGAGATCTCTTCCAGGCTCGAATCCCTGGTCAGCGGACCGGAAGAGAAGCAGGATGGCGTGATCATTATGGCCAGCTTGCGCGGCGGCAGCTGCTGGAATGTCGCTGCCAGCATCGGCAGCGTACGCGTCAACGTCAGGGTTGTATCGGGCGTCAACCTCCCCATGGTGCTCTCATTCGTCACCAAGCGGCAGGATCTCGAGCTCGATGCCCTGGCCGAGGAGGTGCAACAGGACGCCCGGCGCGGCATCTGCCTGGCCGCGCCGTGTGCAGGCTGTTGAGATCGCACAACACCCAGGATAAAGACCGACCGGAAGCAAGGGAGAACGAGAGATATGCCATTGGTGCAAGTGAGAATAGATGACCGGTTGATACATGGTCAAGTGGTGGTGGGGTGGCGTCATGTGCTCGATCCGCAGCGCATCATGCTCTGCAGTGACGAGGTGGCCAATTCGGATTGGCAAAAGACGATCTACATGTCGGCGGTGACCAACGATATCGCCGCCTCAGTGCTGACATTGCAGGAGACGATCGCCGAGTTGCGCGGCGGCTTGCTGGAGAGAGAGCGGGTGCTGCTGCTGGTCGATTCACCCCGGATGCTGGTGAACCTGGTGGATGCCGGGGTGCCTATCTCTGAGGTAAACGTAGGCGGCATGCATTTTCGCGCCGGCAAAAACCAGATCGCGCCTTTCATCTTTGTCGACGAAGAGGATATCAGCAATTTCCGCCTGCTCTATGAACGCGGCATCAAACTCGAAGGCCGGGACGTCCCGACCCGTACCCCCATAGATATCGCCCGCTCGCTGCGCTTTGAACCGATGTAGACTTGTGCAAATAATACACAAGGGTGTGTTGGAATGTAGCAGAAAACACACACCGCGGTTAACCGCTTATTTGGCGAAAAAATACCAACTATAATATTAATAATGGATTAGTTTGATTGGTTGATTCTGGCGTGATATTTGCATAATTGTAATGTGCCGAGGGAGACTCTATGCCCAGTGGGGAAGGCCGTTGTTTGGGGGAAACAACGGTTTTTTTTTGCCCCGGCTGCACGCGGCTGTGAATTTCACAACCGCGCTCTGACCGTCTCCTCCGGCTCCGCCGTTGCCGCTTCGATCAGTCCCGGTGCAACAGGCTCAACAAGGTGCCGTTGATATAGCCGACCGTGCACCCGATCAGGACATACCACGGCCAGGCGATATGAGGTGACGCAACCAGACTGACGAGCAGGAGCATCGCCGCGCTCCAGAGGCCGACAAAGATCCGCCCGCTCCGGCTGCGCAGCCGCAACAGCAGCCAGATCCCGGCTACCATCGCCAGCAAGACCGGTATCCACACGCCCACCCCTTTTTGCCCGATTATCCAGATCATGAAAAATATCGCACTCCACATCGCCAGGAGTCCCTCATCCTCACGGGCCTTTTTGCTGGTTATGCCGAGAAAAAAGGTGCCAAGGAGGCCGCCATAGGTAAAGGAGGCAATGGCCAAACCGAGCTCGACCACAGGACTGCGGTTGTCGGTGAACATGGTGGCACTTAAGATAAAGACCACGCCCCAGATCACCGTGAAGCAACGCGATATCAGCAAATCGCGACCGGGGCTGCTCTCCCTCTTGCCCCGCAGCGGTTTGTAGAGGTCGAGCATGCTGGAGGAGGCGAGAGAATTAAGGGAGCCGCTGAGGTTGCCCATGGCCGCGGCAAAAATACCGGCGATGATGATGCCGGACAGACCGTGCGGCAGTCCCTCGACGATGAATCGCGGCAGCACCTCATCCGAACGCATCGCCGCTCCCTGGTAAAACGCATAAAGCGCCAGCCCGAGGGTGAGAAAGAGGGCGAACTGCACAAAGACCACCACGCCGGAGCCGATCAGCGCCTTCTGGCTGGAACGCAGGTCGCGGCAGGTCAGCAGCCGCTGCACGATCAGCTGGTCGGTGCCGTGCGAGGCCATCGACAAAAAGGCGCCGCCAAGCAGGCCGGATATCAGGGTATAGTTGATGGTGAAGAATTCCTTGATCGAGTGCTCGAATCCGAGTTCGAGGATGGCGAATTTGTGGCCCGGCGCCGCTGCGGCGGTCACACTCTCCCAACCCTGCGGCAGCTTGCCAATGATCAGCCCGAGGGCCAGGACAGCCCCGGTGATGTAGACGCTCCATTGCAGGACATCCAGCCAGACGACGGCACGAATGCCGCCTATGAAGGTATAGAGGATGGTGACCACCGCAATGACGATGATGCTGGTGCTGTAGTTCCAACCGGTGATGATGTGCAGCGGGATGGCCGTCGCGAAAAGCCGCACGCCGTCCGCCAAAAGCCGGGTGAGCTGGAAAACGATCGAGGAAAAGCTGCGCATCCGCGGCCCGAAGCGGTTCCCGAGCAGATGATAGGCCGTCTGGATCTCGCCGCGGTAGTAGCGCGGCAGCAGCACAAAGGCAATGATGATGCGGCCGATCAGGTAGCCCGCGGCGATCTGGAGAAAATTGAGATTGGTGAGATACGCCAGACCCGGAATGCTGATAAAGGTGAGGTTGCTGGTCTCGGTAGCGACGACCGA
>DAOQAG010000029.1:32576-47202 GCA_035353815.1 bacterium | reverse complement strand
CCTCGCCGCGATGGAAAAAGAAGGGAAGAAAGTAGCAGGTGGAGCTGTGAATAAAGAGGGCCTCGATGTCCTCGGGATCCATCCTGACTCCGGCATCCATCATCTTGAGGCCGCGGTTGGCCCAGCGCCATTTGTCATAAGGCGAGCGGCTGTGTTTTCCTTTCAGAGCCGCCAGCGCGCCAAGGTACGTCCGGGCGCGGCCCTCCCATTCGGGCTGCATGCGGATGAGCGCCTCAAAGGCGGCGATGGCCGGCTCGATCTGCCGCTTGTCCTCAACACTGGAGTAGAAGAGCAGCCGCGCCTGTTCCAGCGCCTGCCGCCCGACTGCCGTCATGGCCGGATCCTCCGCCCTGGCGCACACCCCGGACAGGAGCAGCGCCCAGACAGTGGCCAGCAACATGGTATGATGCATTCTCCCGCTCACTCCAGCTCTTCTTCAATGCTATCCCTGCCGCAGCATCCCTCCCGGGGTCGTCCTGTTTCAGCGGCATGCGCTGCCGCGCTTTCCGTCCCGGCATCGGCCTACTTCAGCGGTTTGAGCTGCTGCAGCTCCGCCGGGCTCGCCGGCCAGAGACTCACCGCTGCACCGCCTCCGGGTGCCAGGGCCATTCGCAGCACCGACTTGCTCGTGACCAGCCCCTTGTGGATGCGGTAGGCCATGGGATTCTTCTGCCAGTGGGCATCGGCGGCATCGAGATAGAGCGTCGCCGTGTATTTTTCGCCCTGATCAAGAAAATCGAGCTTGACCTCCGCCTGGCGCGCCTGTTCATCGGTGATGGCGCCGATGAACCACTTGTCCGAGTTTTTGGCTTTGCGGGCGATGGTCACATAGTCGCCCGGCTCGGCGGCGAGGATCCGGCTCTCATCCCAGTCGACGGCCACATCCTTGATGAACTGAAAGGCATCGGGAAAATGGTCGTAATTCTCGATCAGATCGGCCGCCATCTGCAGCGGGCTGTAGAGGGTGACGTAGAGGGCCAGCTGCTTGACCAGGGTGGTATGAACCTGGTAGGTGCTGCCGGGCTTGTAATACTCCATCTTGATCTGAAAGATGCCCGGCGTATAATCCATTGGACCGCCCATGAGCCGGGTGAAGGGGAGGATGGTCTCGTGCTCGGGGGGATTGCCGCTGCTCCAGGCGTTGTATTCGTTGCCGCGCGCCGCCTCGCAGGCGAGCCAGTTGGGCCAGGTGCGCTGCAGTCCCGTCGGGCGAACCGGCTCGTGCACATCGATCATGATGCGGTGGCGCGCCGTCTCCCGGGCCACGCGCAGATAGTGGTTGACCATCCACTGGCCGTCGTGGTGCTCGCCGCGCGGAATGATGCGGCCGACATAGCCGGTCTTGACGGTGGTGTAGCCGTGCGCATTCATGAAGGCATAGGCCTCCGGCATGCGCCGTTCATAGTTGGTCACTGCGGCGGAGGTCTCGTGGTGCATGATCAGGCGCACGCCGCGGTCCGCCGCATAGTGCTGCAGCTCGTCGACGTCGAAATCGGGATAGGGGGTGACGAAATCAAAGACCTCCTCCTTCCAGTTGCCGAACCAGTCCTCCCAGCCCACATTCCAGCCCTCCACCAGCACGCCGTCAAAGCCGTGCCGGGCGGCAAAATCAAGGTAGCGTTTGGTCTCGGCGGTGGTGGCGCCGTGATGGCCGTTGGGCTTGAGCGCCTTCCAGTCGGTTGCGGCCAGCTTGAGGTTGCTGGTGTCGGCCATGTTCCACGAAGCCGTGCCGACATGCATCCCCCACCAGATGCCGATATATTTCTGTGGCTTGATCCAGCCGGTTTCCGTCAGGGCGCAGGGCTCATTGAGGTTGAGGATCATCCGCGAGGCGAGGATGTCGCGGGCGTCACGGCTGACAATGACCGTGCGCCAGGGGGTTTTCTCGGGCGTCTGCAGGTAGGCCATGTTGCCGACCGCATCGGGAACCAGGCGCGCTGTCAGAGAGAAGCTCTTCTGGTCGATGAGCAGATTCATCGCCGGATAGTTGACCAGGGCCGCCTCGAAAAGATTGATATAGAGCCCCTCCGCGGTTTTGAGCATCAGGGGCGTCTGCACGGCGTTGGCGGCGATGATCGAGCGCACGGCGATCTCGGACATGTTCCTGCCGCGCATCGCATCGACCTTGCTCAGCGGCGTCGTCGCATAATCGTATTCGTTGGTATCATAATCTCCGGGGATCCACCAGGCGCGGTGATCGCCGGTGAGGTTGAACTCGGTCTTTTCATCGCTGACGGTGAAATAGCCGAGATTCGGCTGGCGTGGAAACTCGTAGCGAAAACCAAGGCCCTCATCGAAGAGGCGGAAGCGGAGGATCATGATGCGCTTTTCGGGCTCCTGACGCTGCAGGGTCACCTCAAGCTCGTTATAGTGATTGCGGATGCGCTTTGCTTCGCCCCAGACCGGCTCCCAGCTCGTGTCGGTCTGACTGCGCTCGAAGTGGAGCACAGTGAAACGGTCAAAAAGGCCGGGATTCTCCTTGATCGCGATCCCCATGCGGCTCTCCTTGATGACCGGAGCGCCGTCGAGCGCCAGGCGGTAGCACGGTTCACCGGCCGTATTAAGATAAAAATCGAGCCCCAGCCGGCCATTCGGAGAGGCGAGGTCGATGGCCAGGAGCCGGGATGTAACCAGTGTCAGCATGATGAATCCGATCCGTTTCATACTACAGAACCTCCGTGTTAAACAGAAAGGCCAGACGCAAGGGGAGCGCCTGGCCTGATGCACCAGCTCGTTCGGTTACTTCTTCTTCCACTCCAGCACCTGTTTTTCAAAGGCAGCCAGGTCCGGCGGGACGCGCTGCGCCGCCTTGCCGAGGGCAAGGGCCTTTTCACCGAGCTTGACCGCCTCTTTCTTGTTGCCTGCCTTGGCGAGCAATCCGGCCTTGAAACTCAGATTCTGATAATTTTCCTCAAGGGCGATCGAGGCATCTAGCCACTTGGCAGCCTGCTCGGTCTCGAGATTGTTCTGGTAGGCGTACTGGGCGGCAAAAAAGAGCGCGCGCGGGCTCAGCGTCGCCTTGGCACTGTTGAGGACCTTGCCCGAGGTGTTGACGCCGATCTTGAAGGAGACGTGCAGTTTCTCCCAGGCGAGGGTGACCATCGCCGACTCGTCGGTGACATCATCAAAGGTGAAAAGCATGCGCTCGACAAAGGGACCGGGCTGGGGTTTGACCGTCACCCGCAGTGCATCCTCTTCCTGCTTGTAGTTGTAGGAGCCCCACTGTTCGGCCACCTTGTTGAAAATGATGGTCCACTGATCGGGAGTGGGGATGGCATGCAGACTGTAGCTCCCTTTGGGAAGGGGCTGTCCCTCGATGGTCACATCATCGCCCAGGCTGATGATCGTGGCCTCATTGGCGCCGAGGCGCCAGACCTTGTCGAACGGAACCAGCTCCCCCCAGATGGTGCGGTTCTTGACGCCGGGGCGGCTGTAGGTGATGGTCACGTCGGTCAGGCCGATGGTCTGGGTGACACTGGCCTTGGGACTGGGACGCGGCATTAGCACCTGCGCCTGGAGCAGGGCGCTGGATGCCAGCAGGGCTGCAACCATGACAATGGCTGCCGAAAGGTTTTTCATCATTTCCTCCATTAAAATCTGATCAGAAACCTGGTGCCTGAACTGTGTTTAAAAAGATAACACCAAATGGGGCCTGAAAATTGCACAGGGCGGATTACAGTTTGTCCTCCCAGAGGTACTCGCGCGTCTCGCGCACCAGGACGCCGCTGAGCGCCAGCAGGGCGATGAGGTTGGGTATGGCCATCAGGCCGTTGGCGAGGTCGGCGAAATCCCAGACGAACTGCAGGGAAAAGACCGAGCCCAGAAAAACGACGATGCACCAGAGGACACGATAGGGCAGCACGGCTTTGCTCCCGACGAGGTATTCCATCGCCTTTTCGCCGTAATAGCTCCAGCCGAGGATGGTGGAGAAGACAAAGGTCAGCAGGCCGATGGTCAGAACGATCGGGCCGATAACCGGGATATGCGCAAAGGCGGATTTGGTCAGGAGGGCGCCATCGGCACCGCTGGTCCAGTCGCCTGAATTGACCAGGACCAGTCCGGTCATCAGGCAGACCACCACCGTATCCCAGAAGGTGCCGGTGGAGGAGACCAGGGCCTGGCGTACGGGGTTGCGGGTCTGGGCGGCGGCCGCGACGATGGGCGCCGAGCCCAGCCCCGATTCGTTGGAGAAGAGCCCGCGCGCCACACCAAAACGCAGGGCCATCATGATCGTCGCCCCGGCAAAGCCGCCCACTGCGGCGTGGCCGTTGAAGGCACTGTGGAGAATCAGGCTGACGGTCTGTGGCAGGGTGTTGGCGTGCAGCAGCAAGATGTAAAGGCAGCCAAGGATGTAAAAGAGGGCCATGAAGGGGACGAGGATCTCGCAAACGCGGGCGATGCTCTTGATGCCGCCGAGGATCACCACCGCGGTGAGAAGAGCCAGCAACAGGCCGGTCACCCAGGTGGGAACCTGGAAGGTGCTCGCCGCCAGAGTGGAGATCGAGTTGGCCTGGACCATGCAGCCGATGCCAAAGGCCGCCACGGCGGTGAAGAGGGCAAAGAGCACCCCCATCCAGCGCTGGCCCAGACCGCGCTCGAGGACGTACATCGGGCCGCCGGCCATCTCCCCGTTCGGGCGCTTGATGCGGTATTTGACCGCCAGCAGCCCCTCCGCATATTTGGTGGCGATGCCGAAGACGCCGGTCAGCCAGAGCCAGAGGACCGCTCCCGGTCCGCCGATCGCGACCGCCGTCGCCACACCGACGATGTTGCCGGTGCCAATGGTGGCGGCCAGAGCAGTGGTCAGGGCGCCGAACTGGCTGACGTCCCCCTCCGCCCCCTCGTCTTTGGCAAAGGAGAGTTTGATGGCCTTGAAGATGTAGCGCTGCGGGAAACGCAGGCGGATGGTGAGATAAATGTGCGTACCGAAGAGAAGCACGATCAGCGGCAGCCCCCAAAGCACATGGTCCATACGAGCGACGACATCGGCGAATCCTTGCATGCTTACCTCACGGGTCGGAGTGATGGAGTGGCAACGCTATGCTTCCGCTCCGGATCGGGGAGAGGATCCCCCCGGCGGCGGTTGTCGGGATATCGAACACCACTTTTCTGACGGTTGCGCAGGGGATCACGCCGGCCCCAGACGGCGCTCCCGCACCTTCATTGAATCAGCACCATGCCCGTCGTGGCGGGCAGGACCAGCTCCCCCTCGAGCGTCCGCGCCTGCGGCACCTCGCCGGCGCTTTCGCCGTTCACCAGGACCTGCCACTTGCCCCGGGGCAGCACGAACCGCGCCAGGGCCTCGCGATGGGCGTTGAGCACCACCAGCAGCTCCCCCTGGTCCGCACCGGATTCCTGGCGCAGCTGAAACGCCAGCGCAAAGGGATTATCGCCGTCGCTGAAGTGGATGCGCTGCGGCGGGGTTGTGCGGAAGGCGGAAAATTTCTTGCGCAGCCGGATCAGTCCCTTGTAATAGTCCACCAGCTCCTGGTTGAGGGCGGCATGACGGTAGTCGAGCCAGTTGGTCTCGTTGTCCTTGTTATAGCTGTTGTGGTCGATCCGCCCCGCCATCGGATCGGGCGCGCTGGTTTTGGCGATGACCTTGCTGCGTGCGAACTCGTGCCCCTCCTCCAGCATCACCGCACCCTGGCTGGTGAAAAGGAGGAGCGCGCCCAGCTTGCTGATCTTGAGTTCCTCGGAGGTCAGCCGGGTGTAGTTGAGGGGATCGGCGATGGTCTGGTCGGGCGCGACCGCACCGGAGCCGATGCGGACAAAATCGCCATAGCTGTGGTCGTCATGCGAGCCCAGATAGTTGACCGCGTGGCTGCTCTTCTCGAAGAGCCCGCCCTCGGCGGCGAGCGTGCCGCGGATGAAGCGTTTCACCACTTCGCGGTCGAGATTGTCCCAATAGCGCCCGAAGATAAAGCTCTGGCCGTTCTCCGGGTTCTGACCCTTGATGCCATTGCGGAACTGGTCATTCCAGGCCGCCCAGTCGTGGCGGGAAAATCCGGCTGGATCATATTTGCCGCCGCCCCAGGGTTCGGCGATCAGGACAACCTGCGGATTGATCTTGCGCGCGGTGCGGGTGATGGCATCCACGGTCTCCCAATCGATCATCGCCGCCAGATCGAACCGGAAGCCGTCGACATGATACTCCTCCATCCAGCAGGCGATGCTCTCGAGGATGAGCCGCCGTGCCATCGGGCGTTCGGTCTTGAAATCGTTGCCGCAGCCGCTGGTGGCCAGGTAATTCTGGTTATCATCGAGGCGGAAATAATACTTTTTATCCGCCAGCTTGAAGCAGTTCTGGTCGTACTGCGCGACGTGGTTATAGACAACATCGAGGATGACCGCCATGCCCTCCCCGTGGAAGGCCTTGATCATATCCTTGAGCTCGTCGACCTGACGGCCGTCCGCCCCACTCAGGGCACCGGGAGTCATTTGCGCGCCGCTGGCATAATAGGACTCGGGGGCAAAAAAGAAGGAGGTCATATAACCCCAGTGGTTGCGCGCATAGGGATTCCAGGTATTCCGGGTGCCGCCGGCATCGACATTGTAGGGCAGCTCGATGTTGCCGAATTCGTGCACCGGAAGCAGCTCGATGGCATTGACGCCCAGCGCCTTGAGGTAATCGATCCCTCCGGTCAATCCCCGCAGAGCCGCGCCCTTGTAGCTTCCGGCCAGTTCCGGCGGACAGCCTGAGCTGGGATGCGCCGTGAGATCGCGGACATGGCATTCATAGATCACCATATCCTCGAGGCGGAGGCCGAGCGGCCGGTCGCCCTCCCAGTCATAGCGGCTGGTGTCGAGGATGAGGGTTCGGCCGCGGTGCAGGTACTCGTTGCGCGTAGCCACGGCGCGGGCGTACGGGTCGCAGATCGGCCTGGAATAATCGAATTGCTCTGAAGCCCCGGCAGGGCCGTCCACCTGGTAGGTATAGGCCTGCCCGAAAAAGTGGCCGTCAAGGACGAGTTCCCAGACGCCATCCGTATCACGCCGCAGTTCGTGTGCTGCACCGGTGGGCGCTGCAGCATCCGGGTAGAGTGTGAGCGTCACCCGTTTGGCGCGGGGTGAGAAGAGGCGGAAGGTGGTGGCGGCATCATTCCAGGTGCAGCCGAGCGGTTTGTCGGAGTAGCAGGAATTGAGGAGGCTGTCCGGATCCAGCTCGTGTTTGCTGTCGCGGTAATGGAGATAGCGAGTTTGGGTCAGCCCGAGCGGTGCGGTGTGCAGGCGGACGGTTTGGCCTTTCACTTCGACGCGATAGATGCGCAGCGCCGGAGTGAAATAAAACTCGGCGGCGGTGATATCTTTTTCGGCATCCTGTAGCCGGACATCGACGATATCGGGCGCAGTGATTTTGGCGGAAATGATCATAGGCGTACTTTTTTCACAACCTGATAAAGAAAAGGATCCCGTTGCAGCAAGGAGCAGGGCAACCAGAATGAACCACCGTGCTGAAGAGACCCGCCCGGCTGAATTTATAAAGCTCTGCATCGAACGCATCCTCCGCTGGTGATGCGGATGATCATGGTTACAGAATCGCAGCGAGGGCGGCCTCGGCCTCCTCGCGGTCATTGAACGGAATGGTGCGGTCCTTCAGGGTCTGGGTGGTCTCATGTCCCTTGCCGAGGATCATGACGATATCACCCGGCCCGGCCAGCGCGATCGCGTGGCGGATCGCCTCGCGGCGGTCGATGATTCGGGTCACTTTAGGCGCTTCGCACCCTGCGGCGATATCGGCCAGGATGGCTTCGGGATCCTCGCTGCGCGGATTGTCGGCGGTGAGGACGATCACATCGCTGAATTTGGCGGCGACCGCGCCCATGATCGGGCGCTTTTCCCTGTCGCGGTCCCCGCCGCAGCCGAAAACCGTGATCAGCCGCTGCGGATGGAGCCCCCGCGCCAGGCCGAGGACATTCTCCATGCCGTCGGGGGTATGGGCGTAATCGACGACCACGGTGAAAGGCTGGCCCTGGTCGACCATCTCCATGCGGCCGGCGACGCGGATCGGCCGCTCGAGGCCGCGCTTGATCACCTCGAGATCGATCCCCTCGGCCACTGCGGCGCCGACGCCGGCCAGGGCGTTATAGACATTGAAGCGGCCGAGCAGCCGGGTCTCGATATCGATGCTCCCTTGCGGCGTCTCCAGGACATAGCGGGTCGAGGCGATCCCATACTGGATCTCGCGCGCCATGATGTCCGCCGGCGAGAAGATGCCATAGGTCAGCACATTCGCCCGGGTCGCTTCGATAAACCGCCCGCCATAGGGATCATCGATGTTGATGACCGCATAATCCTCCTTGCCCAGCCAGCGGAATAGCTTCAACTTGGCATTGAGGTAATTCTCCATGGTCTTGTGGAAATCGAGATGGTCCTGGGTGAGGTTGGTGAAGGCGGCGACGCGGAAACGGCACCCCTGCAAGCGGTGAAACTCGATACCGTGCGAGGAGGTTTCCATGAAGCAGTAGGCGATCTGCTGGTCCGCCATCTGGCGGAGAATGGCCTGAAGGTCGGGCGGCTCGGGCGTGGTGTCCTTGGATTTGCGGATCTCGCCGTTGAGCTTGTAATAGAGGGTGCCGATGAGTCCGGTGCGGTACGGCTCGCTGAAAATGGACTCCATGACATGGGTGGTGGTGGTCTTGCCGTTGGTGCCGGTCACACCGACCAGCTTGATCTGCTCGGAAGGGAAGCCGTAAAAGCGGTTCGCCAGCAGGCCCAGGGCATAACGCGAGTCCGGGACCACAACCTTGACTACGCCCGCAGGCACCTCGGTCTCTTGCTGCACCACGACGCAGACGGCGCCGCGGGCGACAGCATCCGCCACTCGGGGATGGCCATCGGGAATTTCGATCTTGTCCAGCTGGGTATAGATGTTGATGGCAACAAAGATAAAACCAGGCTCGATGCGCAGGGGATCGTAGGCGACTCCCTTGATCTCGATGCCGTCGGGGGTTCCGGTGACCTGCTTTTCCGGCAGATCGTTCAGGTAGAGCTGCAGCTCCATGGATCTCTCCTTGCGATAGAAATGGCGTGCATAGGCAAGAATGTAGCCAAAAAAATCCTGTCTGTCAATATAAAGTGAGCCGCACGACCTGCGGCTTGTGGTCCGAAATGGCCAGGGGCACCACGCGCGCCTCGAGAATGCGGAAGTGGCGGCTGGCGAAAACCTGGTCGATACGCAAAAAATCGAAAAGGACAAAGCGCAGGCCTTGCGGCACGCTGCCGTTGAGATTAAACTGGCCGTACGTCGTGCCCAATCCCCAGCCGGCCGTAGCGAAGGCATTATGCAGCGTCTCGCTGAAGCGGCGGTAGAGGGGGCTGTTGGGCGTATCATTGAAATCGCCGGCGACGATAACCGGACCCTCGTACCGGCGGATGATATTCTCAAGCTGTTCGGCCTCGGCCATGCGGCGCTGATAAGCGATGCGTGTCTGGGCGAGTGAACTCTCCAGGGTGCGCCGGCCGAAGATCAGCTGCAGGAAGGCATGACCGGCCGGATACAAGTGCCCGTTAAAAAGATGGATCTCCTCGCCGCGCACGCGGATCACAGCATGGTTGATATTGGTATGGCCGCTCATATAGGGCGTGCCGAGGTCGATGTTGTGGTCTTCCTTGAACGGGATGCGGCTGAGAATGGCGCCGCCGTTGTAATTTTCGAAGCGGTCGGCCCAGAGCTGATGCGGATAGCGCTCCCCCAGACGCCGCCGGAAGAGTTTCTGGTCACTCGAGTTGATCTCCTGGATAAAGACCAGATCCGGAGCCTCGCGCTCGATAAGATCAAAGACAGGGGTGCGCTTCTCCCCGTAGGAGGTGCTGGAGATATTGAAATCGAGAATCTTGAGGTGGCCGGGACCCGGCCGGCGCAACGCCGAAAAAGAGGGAAAGAGCTGCGGGCCGTAATTGAGGAGCAGGCCGAGACAGGCGATGTAAAAGAGGAAATAGTGGGCGCGGAGCTTGCGGCTGCGTCGGGCGTCGCGCACCGCGAGAAACGCGAGCAGTCCGAGCAGGAGAAAGAGACCGCGGAAATAGGCCGGCAGATCGGCGAGAGCGCAGATCTCGAGGAGCACAATCGCTGCGAGCAGGACCCTGCGCAGGGCAGGCCGCGGCGTCTGCCGGTGCGCCAGGACCAGGAGATAGAGGGGCAGCGCCAGCCCGGCGAAGAGCCAGAGGGTGTCCTGCAGCAGGCTGGCAGCCATCTCAACCGTCGGGACGCGCGGCAGAAAAAGCACGCGCAGATTGCCCCAGACCAGGGCCTCAGCCGCCAGGATGATCACCCAAAAGAAAAAGAGAGCGGAAGCGAGAAAGCGCCTGATGGCGGTAAATCGGTTCATATCTTTTAATGTAGTATTATTTTTTGATACAAAAAAGCATTTTGTCGCCGGCGGCCGACAGCCGGCGGCGCGGCGGGTGCAGAGCCTGTTCGGTCCGGCGGCGCGGCGCTGCATCAACCCTTAAAAGATCAAGAAATGTCTTGGTTTATAATATTTTTGCCCTAACTTGTACCCCGATATTGGTAATGGTTACGGAGGTTTTCCATCCATGGAAGGTGATTCATTAAAGCGCGCCAAACATGCCGCGCGCCATATTTTTATCGGCGGTGCCCGCGATCCCGAGGACCCGCATATCTTTCACAAGCTCACCCTGGTCGCCTTTTTCGCCTGGGTCGGCCTGGGCGCCGACGGACTCTCCTCCTCCTGCTATGGTCCTGAGGAGGCTTTTCGCGCCCTGGGCAGTCATTTCTATCTCGGACTGCTGGTCGCCTTGGGCTCGGTCCTGACCATCTTCGTCATCAGCGCCAGCTATTCCCAGATCATCGAGCTGTTCCCCCACGGCGGCGGCGGCTATCTGGTCGCGAGCCGGCTGCTTTCACCCAGGGTGGGCATGATCTCCGGATCGGCGCTGCTGATCGACTATGTGCTCACCATCACCCTGTCGGTCGCCAGCGGCGCGGACGCCCTCTTCAGCTTTCTTCCAACTGATTGGTACAGCCTGCGTCTGCCCTTCGCGGTGATCGTCCTCTGTCTGCTTATCCTCCTCAACCTGCGCGGCGTCAAGGAATCGGTGGCGCCGCTGGTCCCAGTCTTTTTGATCTTTTTGTTGACGCACACCTTTGCCATATTTTACGGGCTTTTCACTCATCTCGGCAACGTTTCCGAGCTGGCGCAAACCACGATGACCGACATCCACCGTTCGCAAAGCGAACTGGGCCTGTTCGGCATGATCCTGCTGGTGCTGCGCGCCTACAGCATGGGCGCCGGCACCTATACCGGCATCGAAGCCGTCAGCAATGGTATGCCGATCCTGCGCGAACCCAAGGTCCGTACCGCCAAGACCACCATGCGCTACATGGCCTTTTCCCTCGCCTTCATGGCCTTGGGGCTGATGGTCGGCTACATGCTCTTCCGGGTGGAACATATCCCCGGCAAGACGCTCAACGCGATCCTGCTCGAAACCATGGTCGCAGACTGGCCGCATTGGCCGGGCCTGGCGTTCGTCCTGGTCACCCTCTTCTCGGAGGCCGTGCTGCTGATGGTCGCCGCCCAGACCGGCTTCCTCGATGGTCCGCGTGTTCTCGCCAACATGGCCCTCGACCGCTGGCTGCCAAGCCGCTTCGCCTCCCTCAGCGACAGGCTGGTGACCCAGAACGGCATCCTGATCATGGGCGGCGCCGCGCTGATCCTGATGCTCCTCAGCAAAGGCTCGGTCCGGCTGATGGTGGTGCTCTACAGCATCAACGTTTTTATCACCTTTTTCCTCTCGCAGCTCGGCATGGTACGCCATTGGTGGCAGGTGCGCCGCGCCGAGCGCAAGTGGAAAGGCAAACTCACCATCAACGGGATCGGCATGCTCCTCTCCGGATTCATCCTGATCTCCGTCGCCACCCTCAAGTTCCATGAGGGCGGCTGGATCACCCTGGTGGTCACCGGCGCTCTGGTGGGCGTGGCGCTGCTTGTCAAACGGCACTACAATCGCACCGCCCTGGAGCTCAAACGCCTCGATACCCTCGTCGAATCGGTCGAGCTCTCGCTCGAGCATATGAACGGCGGCGGCAAGCAGCCGCGCAAAAAACCGGTACGCGGTGGGCGGACCGCCGTCCTCCTCGCCAGCGGCTATAACGGCCTCGGGCTGCACACCCTCTTCGGGACGATGAAGCTCCTCGGCAAGGACTTTAAGAACTTTATCTTTGTTCAGGTCGGGGTCGTCGACGCCGGGGCGTTCAAGAGCAGCGAGGAGATGGCCGAACTTAAAATGCACGTCAAGGCCGACCTCGACCGCTATGTCCATTTCATGCAGAAGCAGGGCTTTTACGCCGAGAGCATCCCCTTGATCGGCATCGATGTGGTGGACGAGGTCGTTCGCGAGGCCCCGCACATTCAGGAGCGCTTCCCCGGAGCCGTTTTCTGCGGCGGCCAGTTGGTCTTTCCGACCGAGCCGATGTTTTCGCGCTGGCTGCACAACTATACCGTCTTCAATCTGCAGCGGCGGTTTTATTACCTGGGCATTCCGGTGGTGCTGCTACCGATCCGGGTTTAGGGACGCGCGCAAAAAAGTCTGTTGTGTTTTTCAAAAAAAGTGCGTATATGTGGGCAATCTAGCCACGGAGGTAGCGATATGCCGCACACGTACGAAGAACTCAGGTCAAAGACCATCACAGACTTGCGCGAGATCGCCAAGGGTCTCGATCACGAAGCGGTTCAGGGCTACACTCAGCTCAACAAGGAGCATCTGCTCATCGCCGTCTGCAAGGCGCTGGGGGTGGAGATGCACGCCCACCACCAGCACCATGAAGCAGCCGAGGCCCTGGCCAGGATGAAAAAAGAGGTCAAGTCTCTCAAAAAGGAGCGCGATGCCGCCCTGACGGCTCATGACCGCACGGCTCTGAAACGCACCCGCACCAAAATGCGCCGGCTGAAAAAGCGCATCTCCCAGGCCTGAAATGCCAAAAGCCCGGAAGGAACCTCCTTTCCGGGCTTTTTTGTGCTCACTGGCGCGGTCAATCGTGGATGAACCGGCTGACCTTGGCCGCAAAATAACGGTGGAGCAGAGGAGTACCGCTCAGCTCGGGATGAAAGGTACTGACCAGGATGTGATTGTTCTCGGCCGCAACCACATCGGTCCCATGCCAGGCCAGGGCAGTGACCCCGGGTCCGCAGGCAAGGACTTTGGGGGCGCGGATAAAGACCCCCTCCATACTCCCCTCGTCGCCCTGCACGCGGGTGCGGACCGGCGCGATGAAGGAATCGATCTGGCGGCCGTAGGCGTTGCGCTCTACCACCAGATCGATCAGATTCAGGGAGGGCACAGAGTGATCCTTCACTTCACGGGCCAGGAGAATCAATCCCGCACACGTGCCGTAGATCGCCTTGCGCTCCCCGAACTCCCGCAAGGGCTGCCAAAGCCCATGCTTCTGCAGCAGGATGGTCAAGGTGGTCGATTCGCCTCCGGGCAGAATCAGGCCGTCGCAGGCCGCCAGCTCCGCAGCAGTGCGCACCTGCAGGCTCTCGAATTCCAGAGCCTGGAGCATCTCCTGATGTTTGGCAAAATCTCCCTGGAGGGCCAGGACGCCGATGTGCATTTACCAGCCTCTTCCAGCCATGCGTTCGTTCTCGGGGATCGCGGAGATCTCCAGGCCAGGCATGGCTTCGCCGAGTCCCTCGGACACTCTGGCAATGAGGTCAAAGTCGAGGAAGTGGGTAGTGGCGCTGACGATGGCCTTGGCGCGGCTGGCCGGATCACTCGATTTGAAGATGCCGCTGCCGACGAAGACCGTTTCGGCGCCGAGCTGCATCATCAGGGAGGCGTCGGCCGGCGTGGCGACACCGCCGGCGGAGAAATTGGGAACGGGCAGCTTGCCGAGCTTTTTGACTTCGCGCACCAGCTCGACCGGGGCGCCGAGGTTTTTGGCCTCGGTCACCAGTTCCTCATCGCCGAGCACCTGCAGGCGGCGGATACCGCTCTGAACGCTGCGCATATGGCGCACGGCTTCAACAATGTTGCCCGATCCGGCCTCGCCCTTGGTGCGGATCATCGCCGCGCCCTCGGCGATGCGGCGCAGGGCCTCGCCCAGGTTGCGGCAGCCGCAGACAAAGGGCACCTTGAATTTCCATTTGTCGACGTGGAACTCCTCATCGGCGGGAGTGAGCACTTCGCTTTCGTCGATGAAATCGACGCCAAGGGCCTCGAGCACCTGGGCCTCGGCAAAATGGCCGATGCGGCATTTGGCCATCACCGGGATGGTGACCGTCTTCTGGATGGCCCGGATGACCGTTGGATCGGACATGCGCGCCACGCCGCCGTGGGCGCGGATGTCGGCGGGGATGCGTTCCAGGGCCATGACCGCCACGGCTCCGGCCTCTTCGGCGATCCTGGCCTGTTCGGGCGTGGTGACATCCATGATCACGCCGCCCTTGAGCATTTCGGCGAGGCCGATTTTAACCCGCATGTTCTCTATGGTTTGCATACGATTACCTCAATTTATTGAATATCGGTTCCATCCATAAAGTTAAGTATTATTTTGCTATTTATCAACAGCTCTTTTCCCGTAGGGTACCCCCGAAATCTTGTTCCCACCTGACATCTCACGCTGTGTACCCCCGAAATCTTGTTCCCACCTGACATCTCGCGC
>DAOQAG010000029.1:31067-32476 GCA_035353815.1 bacterium | reverse complement strand
ACATCTCACGCTGTGTACCCCCGAAATCTTGTTCCCACCTGACATCTCGCGCCGTGTACCCCCGAAATCTTGTTCCCATCTGACATCTCACGCTGTGTACCCCCGAAATCTTGTTCCCACCTGACATCTCGCGCCGTACTCTTTACAGGCTTTTATCACCACTAGCCCGCTATTTTTAATTATATTAAAGCCGGGTGGGACCCAGTTTTCGGGGGGTATCGAACTCTTTTCCCGCCGCGCGCACGGCTGCAACAGCCGGCTGACAATTCACCTTGCACTTGTCCGTCAGGATGTGTAAAATGGATCCAAAAGGAGAGATGCGTATGGCCGAACGCCTCTATTTCTACCGCCGCGGCAGCCACCACAAAGAAGAGGAGACCGTCCTCGGTGAAGGGCTGATGCGCTGGGCCTATCACACCCGCACGGGCCGGATGGTTGGCCGCCTGCTCTTCCATCACGCCTGGCCAAGCCGGCTGAGCGGATGGTTCGCCCATACGCGCTGGTCGCGGCGGCAGATCGCCCGGGTGATCCGGGATCTCCGCATCGATACGGCGGAGTTCGCTCAACCGCCGGACTCCTATGCCTCGTTCAATGCCTTTTTCAGCCGGCGGCTCCGGCCGGGAGCGCGGCCCTTCGCCGCCGATCCCGGGCAGATCGCCTCACCCGCCGATGGCCGGGTTCTGGTCTACCCCGAGCTGCAGGACGGCACCCTTATTCCCGTCAAGGGCAAGGCGTTTACCGTGGAGGCGCTGCTCGGCGGTGATGCCGTACCCTTTCATGGCGGCAGCCTGGCCGTCGTGCGGCTCTGTCCGGCGGATTACCACCGCTTTCACTTCCCCTGCGATGGCCGTGTTGCCGACCAGAAGAGGATCCGCGGCCGCTTTCATTCGGTCAACCAGCTCATCCTGGCCCTCGGCATCGATGTCTTTGCCGAAAACCAGCGCGAGGTGACCCTGCTGGAGAACGACCGGCTCGGCGGTTTTGCCTTTGTCGAAGTCGGGGCGTTTGGCGTGGGCCGTATCGTTCAGACCTGGTCCGCGCCGGTCTTCAGGAAAGGGGACGAAAAGGGCTATTTCGAGTACGGCGGATCAACGATCGTGCTCGTCTTTGCCCCGGGGCGGATGCGTTTTGCGGCGGATCTGCTCGAACACAGCCGCGAAGGCTATGAGACGCTGCTCAAGGCAGGCGAGGAGCTGGGGCGCGCGCAGGAATCGCCCCGGGCCGGCCAGCCGGACTTTTACCCGATCGTTATGCAATAAATTTTATTTTTTCGTCGATTTTTCTTGATTTGCGCGCCATTGATTGCGTAAATTCCAGTAGAGGAGGGGGTCACAAGGGGTTTAGCTGGATGATCTTATGTGCAGTCAGCCGGTGGGAACCAGACTGTGTGGCAATTGAGTCACAAGGGG
>DAOQAG010000029.1:23564-30967 GCA_035353815.1 bacterium | reverse complement strand
TTTAGCTGGATGATCTTGTGTGCAGTCAGCCGGTGGGAACCAGACTGTGTGGCAATTGAGTCACAAGGGGTTTAGCTGGATGATCTTGTGTGCAGTCAGCCGGTGGGAACCAGACTGTGTGGCAAATGAGTCACAAGGGGTTTAGCTGGATGATCTTGTGTGCAGGATCTTCCGGACGCTTCGATTCACCATTCCGCCTGCAGGATCACGCTAGACACCGGTGAGGTGCGCAACTCCTGGTTGCCACAAGAGTATCAGCTTTTAAAGGTTAATTTTTGCCCATGCAAAAAAGCAGAGTATTGATCCTGGGATTGGGCGCTAATGGCCTGGGTGTATTACGCGCCTTGTCAAGGTTTCGTGATCTGGAGGTCATTGCCGTTAGGCTCGGCAAAATCGACGCCGGCCGTTTGACCCGCCTTGGCCGCAGAATCGATTGGGGCCAGGCAACACAGGATTCCGGTGACCTGTATGACAAGTTGATGGAGTGGTGCGGCGATCTTATCCCCACCGTGCTTTTCCCGACGCGCGATATCGAGGTGAATCTGCTCGGCGAGTTGGCGGACCGGCTTCCCGATCATTTTCTTTACTATCGCAATTCCAGCGCAATCATCAAAGCGTTGTCGGATAAAAGTCTAGTTCGGGATACCGCGCTGCGAGCCGGCCTTAAAATCCCCAAAACCCTCCTGCTCACCGACCTGGAACAGCCGGAATTGGCGGAGTGGCGCTTCCCGGCCCTGATCAAGCCCCTCCGGCAAAGCATGAGCCAGACACCTTTCAAAAATATCGTCGTCAACAGCCGCGAAGAGCTTTTGGACATCATCGAAGACGATCACAAATATCTGGGGCACGTCGTCCTCCAGGAATTTGTCCCGGGTGGCGACGACCACGTCTTCCACTGCAATCTGCTTATCGATCAACACGACCAGACGATCGGCGTGGTCGAATTGCAAAAAATCCGCCAATATCTGCCGCTGCGGGGCATGACCTCCTACGGCAAAACCCTCCTGACCCGCGAACTCGTTCCCCTCTGTCAGCGTCTGGCCATGACCACCGGCTACAAAGGGCTGATGAATGTGGAATTTAAAAAAGATGCCGAGAATGGCCGCTGGGTCTTTATCGAGGTCAACCTGCGATTGCCCATCTTTAACTCGGTCTTCCCTAAAAGCGGCATCAACCTGGCCCATCTCTATGTTCGCAGTTTGCTCGGAACAGTCGATCAGCCGGTCTACGCGACCACCCCGGCCACCTGGATGCATGAGGAAAACGATCTGGCGAACATCCTGACCCAGAAGGTCAACACCAGGTTATCCACCTGGCTGCACCAGTTCATCCATACCGACGCCTTCGCCTACTGGTCGGCGACGGATCCCCTGCCGGGCTTTTACGCCTGGAGCAGGAACCTCTGCAATGGTTTGCACAAAATTGCCCGAAGCATCCGCAGCCTCTTCCCAGCCGGCCGGGCGAAAAAGGAGTGATTTCGCATGCCCAACCGGAATGCACACCACGCGTGCGTTTACGGCATCAGGCCCCATGCCTGACACCGCCTCGATCCAGAAAACACTCCGCTTTGCCGCGAAACAGGCCGTCAAGCGGATCTATGCCTGGGCGCCCTCGACATGGCGCTATGGCTCGACCTTCTTCAGCAAATGCCGGGAGGCCGAGGCGCGGGAGCATTGGACGGCGGAACAATTCACGGCCTGGCAGGAGGAGCATCTGCAGCGGCTGGTGCATCACGCGTATGCCCATGTGCCTTACTACCATATACTTTTCGACCGCATCGGACTCCTCCCGGAGGAGATCCGCCATCCGGCCGACCTCGCCCGCATCCCCCCGCTTTCCAAGGACGATCTGCGCACCCACTTTGCCGAGTTGACGGCGACCAACCTGCCAAAAAAGGAAATGACGCTGCACTCAACCAGCGGGACCTCCGGACGCCCCCTCCGCTTCTACTCCGAGCGCCGCCACGAAACGTATCTGGACGGGGATGCCTACCGCTGGCGTCATTTCCGCTGGGGCGGCTGCACACCCGACGACTTGCGCGCCACCCTGAGCGCACGGCGCCTTCCCGCCCGGCACAATGGCCAGCGGCGCCTGACGCTCTATGAGCCCCTCTTTCCCCTGCTCATCCTCTCCGCCTATGATCTCAGTCATGCGACCATTGCACACTACGCGCGGGCCCTGGAACGCTATCGTCCGCCCTTCCTGCATGGATTCCCCTCCGCCCTGGAAGCACTGACCCGTCTGCTCGAGTCCGAACATATCGCCCCTCCCGCGCCGGTGCAAGCCATCTTCACCCAGTCCGAGGTGCTCTATCCGTGGCAGCGGGAGCGCATCGGAGCCTACTTTGGCTGCAAGATTTTTGACTGGTACGGCATGGAAGAACGGGTCATCGCCGCCGCGGAATGCGAGCACCACGACGGCCTCCACGTTTTCCCGGATTATTGCATCGTCGAAGTGGTCGACGCGAACCTCCAGGCCACCAGCAACACGGGAGAGATCCTCAGCACGCGGCTGGATAATTTGGCCATGCCCCTGCTCCGCTACCGCACCGGAGATGTGGGGCAACTGATCACCGCCCCTTGCGGCTGCGGCAGGAGCATGTCGCGCCTGAAGCTCGGCGGTGGCCGTGACCGCAATTTTCTGGTGACCAGGGACGGAGGCCTGATCTCGGTGACGATCGTGGATATTCCCCATGCCACCGAGCATATCGAGCAGTTCCAGTTCGTGCAGCAAGTGCCCGGCGCGGTAACCCTGAAAATCATCAAGACAAGCCAGTTCGGCGACAAGGATCTGGCACAGGTTCATCAGGATCTCGAGGAAAAATTCGGCCGAGCGGTCGACGTGACTCTCGAATTTACCGATCATATCGAACGGACCGCCCGCGGGAAACTTCCCCTTCTGGTCCAGAAGCTCAATCTCGATCCTGCCGCACCGGCGCATTGATCGCAGCACCCGGCGCGGTCATGGAATCCAGCGGCGCCTCCCGGCCTGGTGCCGCTTGTCGCTCCGGGGCTTTCTCACAGGAAGCGGAAGCATGCAGCAGGAAGAGATCGTCGTACAAGCCATCAGGCTACTGCCTCGACCTGGAAAAACGGGGAACACTCGGGTTTCGGCGGGGTCGCCGCGCTCTCGGCACAGTTCCGGATCGTCCCCATAAATCGGCGAAACAGCGGAGTTGCAGACATGGCGCCTTCTTCCTCCCCCACGGATCCGCACCCTCCCTACTCCGCAGTGCCCGGCCACGGAGAGACCGGATTGGGGCGTCGCGCCGCGCTTCTGCAGCGGATGCGGTGGAGCATCACCCACCATTCACATTTCCTCCAGGATAGCCTGGAGTGGATCCTCTGGTTCACCAAGGTGGTGCGGCTGGACCAGTGGGTGCTCAGTGGCAGGGAGCGCTCCGGCGGACACAGACTCGTCCTTCTCTATGCCGGCAACAAGGCGTACCCGGCGAACCGTGCCTACTTGCGCAACACCCTTTTTTCCGCCCCCTGCAGCGAGCATTACCTCGGCAAGGCCTGGTTCTGGCGGCGCGCCCACTGGGAGCAGTTCAAACGGAGCGAATGCGTGCTGGAGATCGCCGAAGCCCCGCGGCTCCTGCGCGCTTTTTTCAGGACCGACCGCAGCCTCTTCATCCCCTCCTGGATCGATGGCCGCGTCGCGCTCACGGCGCCCGCCATCCTGCCCTTCGATCACTACAGCTTCCGCTGGGAGATGCGGATGATCAGGAAAAACCAGTTGGGGTATATTGTCTCCACCGATCCGGCCCAGCTGCGTCTCTTTTATGATACCATGTACATTCCGAACATTTCCCGTGTGCACCAGGACGGCGCGGTCATCGACAGTTTTGACGTGCTCTTGCAGGGATTGAAGCATGGCGAGATACTTTTTATCACCCGGGATGGAGAAGCGATCGCCGGCGCCCTGATGCTCTTTGCCGGCCGGGAGGCGCACATGACTTATGCAGGGATCAAGGAGGGAGACACGGCCTACGTCAGACTGGGAGCGGTTGGTGCCCTCTACTACTTTGGCCTCCTGCATGCGCATGCCCGGGGCTGCGCCCGGGTCGCGTTCGGGTGGTCCCGGGCCTTTCTGGAGGACGGCGTCCTGCAATTCAAGCGGCAGCGCGGCATGGCCCTGACCCATCCCTACAAAATGGGCTTTTCCGTCCGGGCGCGGATCGAAGCGGCGGCCGTTCAGGATTTTCTCCGCAGCAATCCCTTCATCTTTCTCGATCACGGAGGGTTCTGCGGCGCCTTTTGTATTCCCGCCGGAGAATATTGGAGCGAAGCGGAAACGGTCAGCCGCGCCGAAAGATACCTGATGGCCGGCATGCCTGCTTTGCATCTCTATGGCCTGGGTCCGGCCGATCCCGCGCCCGCGCAGATCCCTGCCGCCCTGGCGGATAAAATCAGCCTGCATCCGGCTGCGGACCTGTTCAGGCCCAGGGGCGGCCGTGGCAGGTTTCGCCCACGCCGCGTCTGAACGGTGGTGATGGCCGCGGTCATGCCACTGGCCGTCCGGCCGGATCGGTTTCGAACCCGCCGCACCTCAACGGCAGGCCGTCAGGCCTGCAGCAGACGCGTGCAGAATACGAGCAAAGAATGAACCCAGCCGCTCTCCCAAGAAAGCTGATATTTCGCGCGCTCCAGTGGTGGATTGCGCGCGGCACCCGTAAAACCGCTCGCATCGCCCGACCCGCTGGCGCAGTGGTTATGAACCGGCAAGGGCATCTGGTTGTCGGTGGGTGCGATACCCTCGAGCTGGCCGAAGCTTATGGCACGCCCCTGTTCGTCGTCGACCGCGGTGCGCTGGAAGCGCAGTACCGCAGCTTTGCGGCTGGGCTGCAGGAGAGCGGAGTCGAGAGCCGCATCTTTTATTCCTACAAGACCAACCCGGTTCCGGGGATCCTGCGTGTCCTCCATGGCTGCGGCGCCGGCGCCGAGGTCATCTCACCCTATGAGCTGTGGCTGGCCGGCCAATTGGGGGTTCCGCCGCAAGAGATCGTGTACAACGGGCCCAACAAGTCCCGCTCGGCACTGAGAACCGCGATCGATCTGGGCATCCGGCTGATCAACATCAATTCCCAGGCTGAAATGGAGCTGATCGAGGAAATGGCTGCGGCGAGCGGGCACCGCGTCCGTGCCGGCGTCCGGATCACACCTGCATCGGGCTGGGGCGGACAGTTCGGCTTGAAGGTGCAGAATGGCGAGGCCCTGGCGGCCTTTGCAGCGCTTGCCCAAAGCAGCCGGATCGAGGCTGCGGCGATTCATTTCCATCTCGGAACCAACCTGAAACACGCCCGGCATCACCTGGCGGCCCTGGCTGAAGTATTCGCGCTGATGGCGGAAATTCGCGAACGCTTCGGGCTCTCGATCCGCGAGCTCGATCTCGGCGGCGGCTTCGGCGTTCCGTCGGTCCGGCCGCTCAGCAGCAGAGAGATCCATTGGAACGCCATGGCCTACAAGCCTTATCCGCCGGAGCCGGCCGGTGCGATGCCGGAGATCGGCGCGCTCCTGGGCGAAATCACCACAGCCGTGGCGCAACTCAGCCGTCGTTATCGTCTCGATCCCCCCACCCTGCTGTTTGAGCCAGGGCGCGTCCTCACCAGCGGCGCCGAAATCCTGTTGACGCGCATCGGCGATCTCCGGGCGACAACCCACGGTTTTCCGATTGCGCTCCTGGATGCCGGGGTCAACATCGCCCGGCCGTTGACGTTCGAATATCACGACATTCTCGCCGCGGCCAGGGCCGCCGCCCCTCGCTCCGAACGCATGGGACTGGCCGGCCCGATTTGCACGCCGATGGATTTTTTTATCAAAAGCGCCGCCCTCCCGCCGGTCGGCAGCGGCGACCTCCTCGCCATCATGGATGCCGGCGCCTATTTCACCGCATTCGCCAACGATTTTTCCTTCCCCCGCCCGGCGATCGTCATGGCCAGCGACGGCAGCCACCGGGTCATTCGCGCAGCGGAAGGCTTTGAGGATCTGATCGCCCGCGACCGCCTTGTCGAGGACGCGCCGCGGCCGGGGCTCAGTGCGACTTGATGCCCATCCGCGCCAGCATGCCGCGATAAGGATAGCCGGCAAAGGTGACCTGAACCTTCACCTGGCCGCGCGTGCCGAACTCCTGTTCCCCATCCCAGGAAAAATCGATCCGTCCCACATCCATCTTTTCATCGCCGCGGATCACCGCATCGAATTCGCATTATTTCGCCATGAGCTCCTCCCGTTTCAGTTCTCACCATGATACTCCGCAAAAGCGCAGAAATAATTCTTGCAATTCGCGGGGAAATAGAATACTTTTTACCATTGCGCTGTTTTATGACGAGACAGCCAGCTTGTGCCCCGCAGGTGGGCAGCGCCTTGTGCAAGGAGACGGGATGTACGACGCCATACTCTTCGATCTGGATGGAACCCTGCTGGAACTGGACAACGAACTTTTCGTCAAGTCCTATTTCGGCGCCATGGCGCCCAAGCTCGCTCCCTGGTACCCCAAGGGCGAATTCATGCCCATCATCATAGCGGCCACCGAGGCAATGATGCAGGCCAGGGGCGACCGGGGCTTGTTGTGCGATGTCTTCCGCGAGGCCTATGACCAGCGCAGTTCGGTACCCTTTGCCGCGCTCGAACCGGTCTATACCGATTTTTATCGCAACGAATTCGAGGCTGTGCGCGCGCTTTCCCGGCCGCTGCCCCTGGCGCGCGAGGTGCTCAAGCAGGCCGCGGCCATCACCCGCCGCATTGCCCTGGCGACCATCCCGATCTTCCCGCGCATCGCCATCGATGCCCGGCTGGCCTGGGGCAATCTCCTCGATTTTCCCTTTACGCTCATCACCAGTTTTGAAAATATGCACACCAGCAAGCCCAATCCCACCTATTTTCTCGAGATCGCCCACCGGCTCGGCGTGGCCCCGGGCGCCTGTCTGATGGTCGGCAACGATTACCGGGACGACATGTCCGCCAGCGCCGCGGGCATGGAGACCTTTCTCGTCCTGGATGGCGCCCTCAACGCCCATCTCGCCCATCAGCATCCGCCCACCTACACCGGCAGCCTGGCCGAGTTGCACGAATTTCTCCGGCAGATTCGCCCCAGCTGAATCCTTTTGTCACCCTCTGCATCCAATCTTGTGGAAAGCGCAGGTGCGCCATTCCATTATGGACAACATACCTGTAAAGGAGCTTACATGGCTACAACCCCCCTTTCGATTGATAATTTTCAGAGCACTATTGAAAATAATGCCATCGTCCTGATTGATTTCTGGGCGGGCTGGTGCGGCCCGTGCAAGATGTTCGCGCCGATCTATGAGAGTGTCTCCGCCAAACACAGCGACATCGTTTTCGCCAAGGTCGACACCGAAGAGCAGAACGATCTCGCCTCGCTGTTCGGCATTCAGTCCATCC
>DAOQAG010000029.1:9144-23464 GCA_035353815.1 bacterium | reverse complement strand
GTCGACACCGAAGAGCAGAACGATCTCGCCTCGCTGTTCGGCATTCAGTCCATCCCCACTCTGGCCATCTTCCGCGATGGTATTCTGCTCTACCGCGAGGCCGGCGCCCTTCCCGAAGCGAATCTCGAAGAACTCATCGGCCAGGTGCGCAAACTCGATATGGACAAGGTGCGCGCCGATGTCGCCAGGCAGCAGGAGGAACATGCGCAAGCCCATGCCGAAGGGCATGACTGCTCGAGCTGTGCCGGCTGCGGCCACAGCCACTAGTCTCCGGCCCAGGGGCAGAGGCGAGCAGCGGAACGGCCGCAGCTCCCGTCGGCACGCCGCAGCCTAGGTTCGCCGGTGGTTCTGCCAGGAGAGGATTGGAGCGGCTGCCGAGGCTATCAGGCGTTTGCAGCCTTTCTCATGTCCTGTTTCCGGATCAGCTATTGCTACGGTTGAAGCGGCTGCCGAGGCCATCAGGCGTTCACAATCACTGTATTCCAGCATCGCAAAAGGGCGGGTTCTTCCCGCCCTTTTTTTGCGCCCCGGCCCCGGGCCGACTTAGCATGATATTTGCAACACTCGGGCCGCCATCCATCCGTACCACAGCAAATCCGGTCACGCCATCACCCGCAGCCGCAGCGAGGCAGCCATGAGAAAATTGCTATTATCGTTATGTATTTTAGCATGTTATCATCAAGTTTACCCTGCCGCCTCTTTGCGGCTGCTCAGCGATACCACCCCGCTCTATGAGTTCATCACCCTCTCCTGCGATGCGGGAATGGATGTCGCCAACCCCTTTATCAGCAAGACCTTATCCGCTACTTTTTCCGCACCCGACGGCCGCACCTTCACAGCCGAAGGCTTTTACAACGGCGGCCGCACCTGGCTGCTGCGCTTCATGCCCGACCGGACGGGAACCTGGAGCTTTTCCTGGGAATTCAACGGCGACAAGGGCACCGGCACCTTCACCTGTGTATCAAAGCGAAACAGCCGTCTCCACGGACACATCCGCGTCGACGGCCACAAACTCCGCTGCGATGACGGCACACCCCTGCACTGGTTCGGCGGCAAATACATCGATTTCGACGATCCCTATTATATGACCGCGGAGCACAAGAGCGTCCCTGAACGCTATGAACCCGCCCGCTACCTGCCATTGGTCCATACCTACCTGCAAAACATCGCTGCCAAGGGGCTGAACGGCATCGTCCTCAAGTCGCGCGTCCTGCCGCTCAATGACGATCGCCAATCCATGGATCTCGGCTTTCTCGCCAACTTCGACCAGATCATGCAGTGGTGCATGGATCTGGGCATCCATGTTCAGCTCAATTTTTTCGACACCTGGGGCAAGCTCAAACCCGGCATCGCCATTGCCGGCAACCCGGATCCCCTCAACTTGTTGCTGGAACCGCACTATTCCGGAACCTATGTGGAAGAGACCCGGTTCTTTATCCGCTACATGATCGCCCGTTATGCCGCGTATCCCAACACCCTCTGGGAACTCTGGAATGAAGCGGAGCGCCAAAAGGTCTCCGCCGCGGAGGCCTCCAGCCTTTATGCGCAGTACTTTAAATTGTATGATCCCTACGCCCTGCCGATCAGCGCCTCGGAAATCCAGACCGCCACCTATCCGCTCCAGATCACCTCGTTCCACGCCGGCTTCAAATGCGCCCCCTCGGAATGGAACTGGACCCATGAGCGAACTGGCAATCCGGCCCTGTACAAAAAATGGGTCAACTATTCCAGCTATGGGTACAGCTTCGGCCGCCCCATCCTCTGGAACGAGCTCTACCCCTACGATGGCGTCGATGACGGCGAGGGGTACGCCACCAATACCGCCGCCCATGACTGGTTCCGCGCCACCTTCTGGAGTAACTTTACTGCCGGCTGTGTCGGCACCAGCGAGTTCTGCTGGGCGCCCATCGATCAGGTCCCCAATAAAGTGACCGACTATCACAGCTATTTTGCCCGCTTCCTCGGCTACCTCAAGGACTTGAACGCCCTCGAGCCCGCCGACTCCGAGGTGGAATGCACCTCCGGCACCGCAACCCTGTGCCGTAACAAGGGCAAGGAGTACGTCGCCTACCACTTCACCCAGAACCGCGGCAGTCAGACCACGGTCCGGGTCAAACTGCCCGCCGGCACCTGGTACCATCAATTCTACGATCCCAAGACCGGCGAAACCGCGAGCACCCGCGGCCTCCTCACCCGCAACAGCGAGGGCTGGCAATCCTTCGATACGCCGGCGTTCAACCAGGACATCGTCCTCTACCTGATTGAAAGCAAGTTCTATGGCGTGGTGACCCCCGTCGAGCTCGCCCATTTTTCCGCCTCCCGCCAGGAGGGGGGCGTGCGCCTGAACTGGAGCACAGCATCGGAGAGCAGCAACTATGGTTTTGAGATCGCGCGCGCCAGCGCGGCGGAGGGCCCCTTCTCTCCGGCCGGATTTGTCGCCGGAAATGGCACCACGACGATCACCCAGAATTATAGCTGGAGCGACCCCGAGGCGGGCGACGGTTGTTACTGGTACCGTCTCACCCAGATCGACACCGACGGGACGCGCCATGCCTATCCCGCCCTGGCCGTGGCTGCGGCCGGGCCCGTAACAGCGCCCCGGGTAGCGCTCTTCCCCAATCCCAGCCGCGGTGCCGTGCATCTGCGCTTCCATATCGATCATCCCGACCAGGCGCGCATCACCATCTTCAATAGCCTGCAGCAGATCGTCTGGCAGGGCCCCTGGCAGAGCCATGCGGCGGGTGAGCATGAGGTGGTCTGGAATGGCCGCACTCCGGCCGGGCTGCCGGTCGCGACCGGACTCTACTTTTATCGTCTGGAGGTGCGCAATTCGGCGCCCGACGCCAGAAAAATTGTTGGACGTTTCATATATACACCGTAAATTTTATAAAGACATCAGCCATCATTTTATGAGGTGTATCGATGAACCGACCTGAATGGAATGCAGCAGATGCCTACGCCTATCCCCTGCTGATCAAAAACCTTCTTCTCGCTCCCGCGAGCTACAATCCCGATCAGGAGATCGTCTACAAGGGCGAGAAACGGTACACCTATCGACAGTTCCACGAGCGCATCCGCCGTCTTGCCGGCGCCTTGCTCAAGATGGGGATCAAGCAGGGCGACACTGTGGCGGTGATGGATTGGGACAGCCACCGCTATCTCGAGTTCTTTTATGCGGTGCCGATGATCGGCGCTGTCCTCCACACCATCAACATCCGCCTCTCGCCCGAACAGATGGTCTTCACCATCAGCCATGCCGAGGATACCGCCCTCTTTATCAATGCCGAGTTCCTCCCCCTCCTCGACCACATCAAGGGCCGGATCGATACCATCAAGTACTTTGTGCTGATGAATGACAGCAGCACGCCGCCGGAGCATCCTTTCAAATTCACAGATGAATATGAAAACTTTATCGCCGCGGCCGAGCCGGTGCAGGATTTCCCCGATTTCGATGAGAACACCCGGGCCACCACCTTTTACACGACCGGCACCACCGGCATGCCGAAAGGGGTCTTTTTCTCGCATCGACAGCTCGTCCTGCACACCCTGAGCGGCCTGGTCTCGCTCTCCTCGAACATCAACCAGGGTTCCTTCAACCGCAACGATGTCTACATGCCGCTGACGCCGATGTTTCATGTGCACGCCTGGGGCATTCCTTACATGGCCACCATGCTCGGTGTCAAGCAGGTCTACCCGGGCAAATACGCCCCCGATACCTTGCTGAAACTGATCGATCAGGAAAAGGTGACCTATTCGCATTGTGTGCCCACCATCATGCACATGCTGCTCAAGCATCCCAACAGCGCGAATGTCGATCTCTCGCACTGGAAGGTGATCATCGGCGGCGCGGCCCTGCCCAAAGCCCTCTGCCTGGCGGCGATGCAGCGCGGCATCGATATTTATTCGGGCTACGGCCTCTCGGAGACCTGCCCGATTCTTTCGATCGCCCAGCTCACCCCTGAGGAGACAGCCCTGCCGGCCGAAGAACAGGCAGCGTTGCGCTGCCGCACCGGCCGCCCCTTTGCCCTGGTCCACCTCCGCGTCGTCAACGACCAGTTCAAGGACATCCCCGATGACGATCTCGCCTCCGGCGAAGTCATCGCGCGCTCGCCCTGGCTCACCCCCAGCTATCTCAAGGACAAGGTCAACTCGGACAAGCTCTGGGCAGGTGGATGGCTGCATACCAGCGATGTCGCTGCGCGCAACAGCCGCGGCAGCATCCGCATCACCGACCGCCTCAAGGATGTCATCAAGGTGGGTGGGGAATGGCTCTCCTCGCTCGAGATCGAGGACATTCTCATCAGTCACCCCGCGGTCTCCGAGGCGGCCGTGATCGGCCAGCCCAATGACCGCTGGGGCGAGGTGCCCCTCGCCTTCGTCGTCCGTAAGGAGAATCAGGAGCTGACCACCCGGCAGCTGACCGGCCACATGCGCGAGTTCATCGACAAGGGGCTTATCCCTGGCGAAGCCATTCTGCTCAAGGCGCAATTTGTCGACAGTCTGGAGAAGACCAGCGTCGGCAAGGTCAACAAGATGGCACTGCGGGACCAGTATCTCAAGTAGGCGGGAGTTCTCCGCCGCAGGGATCAGAAACGCAGGGTTTGCAGGGGCAACAGCAAGGAAGCGGCAAGGAGTTTCGATTTGAACTCCTTGTCGCTGCGCAGAGCGGCGCCGACGGTTATGCCGATCGGCAAGGGAAGGGCTGCCTGGGCGAGATAGAGTTCGGGATCATGCGGCGTCTTTTTATAGCCCAGAGCGAACTGGAGGCGGCCGATGGGGCGCAGGACCAGGCCGGCTTGCCAGGTGAGATCCGCGAAGGCATCGGTCGCATCGTTGCCGATGACCTGCTGCTCGAGCCAAAGCGTATGATGGAAGAGGGCGATGGCACTGCCCAGCAGATAGCGGCGGGAGATGGTCCGGCCGCCCACCACCGGTTCGTTGCAGTCCAGAGCCAAGGCAGCGATGCGCAGAAAAGAGAGCGGCTGGAACTGCAGCCCGGCATCGATGCCGAACTGATGGTCGGAGTGATGCGGATATTCGAGCGCGTAGACTTTATTACTCGTGCCGATGGCGAGGACGCGGCCGCCGACGGCGAGATTGAGACGATAGATCTTCAGGGTCAATTCATCGCCGTCCACCACCAGGGGGAGCTGCTGATAGGCGAACCCCAATCCCCCCATGCTCATGGCGCAGGCATATTCGGGGTTTTTCCACTCCTTGTCGCCGATGCCGCAGACCATCACGCCATCATCATCGGGCCGGGTACTGAGCGCACCCGGATTGAGCAGCATGGCGCCGACCCCGAGCTCGCGGGTGATGAAGGCACCCTCCACCCAGGCTGCACCCGGCTGCTGCTGTCCATGCGCCGCACCCCCCAGGACGAGCAGCATCAACCCCGTCCACACCCGGCTATGTCCTGGTTTTCGCCTCAATAGAGCTGCGTCCCCACAGAAAGCGATATGCAGTTGTAATCATCCGCACTGGCAATAATGTGCATGCCGAAGGAGAGTCCCACACTCCATCGCGGATTCACCGTCCATTCCAGTCCCACCTCCGTGCCCAGTCCGAAGCGGAAGTTGGTGTTCTTCTCTTCCGAATTCTGCTGCGGGAAAGAGGGATAGCTCTTTTTCAGGCTGGTGTAGGCCAGATGCGGTTCGAGGGCCGGGCGCAGGAAAAAGGTGTAGGAGGGATTCTCGGTCGGCAAAAAGTGGATGGGTAGCCCGAGCGACAGCGTGGTTACCATGGCGCCCCCCTCGGCGGTCATGGAGCCCGGCACATCCGCCACGCTGGCGAGGTCCTTGTTGAGCGAGAAAAAGGCCATGCTCAGCTGCGCCGAAGCGTAGAGGGAAAAGGAGGCAAACTCCTTGAGAAGATAGCGGTTGCAGTATCCGGCAGCGAAACCCGACTTGTAGGTTTCGCCGAACTGCGGCGCATAACCGAGAAAAAAACTGTCCTGACGCTTTTTGATGTCCCGAGAGCGCTGCATCGGGGCAGCGGCGGTGCTGAGCGCGGCCGGGGCGCTTTCGCGCGGCTCGGCAGCGCTCTTTTGCAGCCGCGGTGATTTGATCGGCTTGACCGCCGTGTGATATTCCAGACTGCGCAGCTGCTTCTTGTCGAGAGTCAGCCGGCCGATGCTGGTCTCCAGCGCGACAGTATTGCGGTCTTCGTAGTAGATATAGCCCTGCAGGACATTACCGGAGGTCAGGCGCGCCGTGACCGGCTCGCCGCGTTCGGCAAATTCGCTGTTGACATATTCGATCAGCCGGACCTGGGTTTTAGGAATGGTCAGGCGGCCCCATTCGGTGCGCAGCATGATCGAGTCGAGGCTCTTGCTGATCAGGTTGCCGTTGGTCGTTTCGCCGTTGACAAGGTGCACCACCACCAGATCATCCAGCGGCTGCTGCTCGAGAGAATCGGCAGGCGCAGCGGCGGTGCGGGCTTCGGGCCGCTGCAGATAGAGCACCGATTCGATGGCGGAGCGGCGCGTACGGATCTGCCCCAGGTCGTTCAGAACGACCACATAGTCCTGGTTTTCCTCGACCAGCGTACCCTGAATGCTCTTGCCGTTGTACAGAATAACCTTGACCTCATCGCTGGCCGCCTGGCCGGATGTGAAGAAGAGCAAACAAGCCAAACCGGCTGCAAGTACGCTCTGATAGGCATGCCTCATGATCACCTCACCCTCCCTTAGCGAACGAAAAAGGACCAGATTTCACTGGTAGAGTTGACATCCGGCTCCACCGCGACCCCGCTCTGCGAGACCCCCTTGCTTTTGCTATAGGCCCCAACCCACCAGTAATAGAGGGCCTGGCTGGATAATTTGCTGCCCGAAAAGATCATCTGCTGGCTGGTGGTAATTTTGGACGTCCAGACGACATTGGAGAGAGGCGCGAGGCCCACAAAAACCTGATAGCCGACCGCGTTTTCGACCGGCTGCCAGGTGAAGGTGAGCGCGCCGCTTTGGATGGTACGATTGCCCGGGCTGAGGAGGGCCACCTTGTCGAGGATGCGGTCAAAGTCGGCGATACTGGCCACGCTGGCGCGGCCGCCGAGATCGACACAGGTCACCTTGTAATAATAAACAGCCCCGGTGGTGACCTGCGTGTCGCGGAACAGACTGACCGCCGTCGAATCCACGAGGGTGGCGGCATCGGCCTCGAAAGCGGCCTGGGTGCTGCGGTAGATGCGGAAATGACTCAGATCGCTGATCGTGGGGGGAATCCAGGTCACACTGCATTCAACCTGGCTCAGACTGGCGTTGTTGTGTCCGTAGACGACGACGGCGGTGGGGCTGGCCGGCGAAGAGATATTGACAGGCCGGACATCGAGAATGCCGGAGGCGGGGCTCTCGTTGCCGGCAAAATCGCTGGCGGTCAGGTAATAATAGTAGGTGGTTTCGTAGTCAAGGAAGCGGTCGACATACTCGTTTTCGCTGAGCTGGGCGAGCGCAACAAATGCGGCCGGCGAGCCGACGGCGCGGTAGATGGTGTAATAGCGGAAATCCTGTTCGCCGTTCGGTGCCCAGCGGAAGCGCGCTTCGCCGTCGCCGCCGCCGAGCAGCAGAAAAGTCGCAGGGGTGGCGGGCGGCGTCACATCCGCCGGCGCGGTGATCTTGCTGCAAGCGTGCAGCCCAAGGAGCGGCAGCACCATCAACCCAAAGACCCGGAAAAGCCGCTTTCTGCGCATAATGTTGGCCCTGTAGTAAGGACAGGTATTCTGCAAGACGCCCGGAACGGAAACCGTAGAATCGCAGTCCCCTGCTATAGTATACCCAATTAACCGTTTTGAGTCAATAAAAATCTCCCTGCATGAGGATGGGGACGGCAGTACGGGCCGCTGCGCCGGATTGCTGCCGGGCGGTCCCGCGACCAGGAGCGCCCGGGCGCTGCGCTAATAGCGCACGCGCCGTTTGTCGCGCTCGTGTGAAATCCCGCACGGCACTGGCACCGGGCTTTTTAACCGGCCCTAATAGCGCACGCGCCGTTTGTCGCGCTCGCGTCCCCGGCCGCCGACGTGAATATTGCATGACTCCGTGGGCTGATAGCGGACATCAAAGAGCTCCTCCACCACCTCCGGGCAGGCGGGATTGGCGAGCAGCTTGGTTTCGTTGCAGATGGCCAGGCGCACCACCCCGTCCGGCTGACTCACCCACTCTTCCGGCAACCGCAGGGCGATCAGGGCATTCTTGATGGTAGTGGCGGTGATCGGCAGGGCCGCGGCCGTGCCGGTCTGCTTGTTGCCGAGGGTCAGGGCCGGATCGTCATGGCCCACCCAGGTACCGACCACCATTTGCGGTGTAAAGGTGATATACCAGGCATCGGTAAAATCATTGGTGGTGCCGGTTTTCCCTCCCGCAGGCCGCGTGAAGCCATACTGGGACACCGCCTGGGCGCCGGTCCCGGCCTGGGCCACGGTGCGCAGCATGTCGGCCATGATATAGGCGGTCTCCTCACGGAGGACACCCTTGCTCTGCGGACTGTTCTTTTGCTGAAGGTTGCCGTATTTGTCCTCGACCCGCATGATGCCATAGGGCTGGACCAGCACGCCGTGATTGGCGAAAACGCCAAAGGCGGAGATGAGTTCGATGGGGATCACGCCGCAGGAGCCGAGAGCGAGGGCATCGACCGCGTCGAGATGGGTGGTGATGCCGAGATTACGGGCGTACTGCACGACCTGGCGCGGCGGCACATCCTCCTGCACCAGCCGGGTCGTCACCAGGTTGAGCGAACGGCGCAGGGCCTCGCGCAGGGTGGTCTTGCCGCTGATCGATTCATCGAAATTATGGGGCGTCCAGCGCGTGCCGTCCGGCAGATCCACCACCACCGGCTGGTTGAGCTTTTCGTAGCAAGGCATGTAGCCATTGTCCACCGCCGCCGTATAAACGATCGGCTTGAAGGCGGAGCCCGGCTGCCGTTTAGCCTGTACGGCCCGGTTGTACTTGCTCTCGCTGAAATCGCGGCCGCCGATCATCGCCAGAATGTGGCCGTTGCGCGGGTCGATCGCCACCACGGCGACCTGCACCGCAGCACGCTCGTTCAGCACCGAATCGACAAAGGCCTTTTGCGTCAGCCAACGTTCTACCGTTTGCTGGTTCAGCTGCTCGGGCGTGAGAAATTTTTGCAGGATCTCCTTCTTGCGCAGATTGCGGTTGGAGACCTCCTGCACCTTGGGCAGATAGGTGCGCACCGCCTCTTCCGCGCAGGCCTGCACCCGGGAGTCGAGAGTGGTATAGATGTTCATGCCGCTCTTGTAGAGATCCCAGCCGAAATCCTTCTGCAGATTCTGCCGCAGCCATTCGGTGAAATAGGGGGCGATCCCTTCCAGCTCCGAGCCCGTGCGGGCTTTGAGACCGAGGGGTGTGGCGATGGCCTCGCGGTACTGGGCTTGCGAGATGAATCCCTCGTCGCGCATCCGATAGAGGACGATCGAGTTGCGGCGTTTGAGAGCACGATCCGGATAGCGGATCGGATTCCAGAAGGCCGGCCGCTGCAGGCTGGCCGTCAGCAGCGCGCATTCGGGCAGGGTCAGGTCATGCGCCTTCTTGCCGAAAAGGTACTGCGCCGCCGCCTCGACACCGTAGGTGCCATGTGCGAACGACATGTGGTTGAGATACATCTCGAGGATTTCGGGCTTGGTATAGGTGCGCTCGATCTGGATCGCGGTCATCCATTCCCGGATCTTGCGCGTCGCCGTCTTCTCCGGTGTCAGGTAGAGGCGCCGGGCGAGCTGCTGGGTCAGCGTGCTCGCGCCCTGCTGCTTGCTGAGGGTCAGGATATCAAAAAGGACGGCGCGGACAAACCGCATCGGCCGGATGCCCCAATGGTCGTAGAACCGGGCATCCTCGGTGGCCAGCACCGACTTGATCATGATGTCGGGAATCTCGGACATCGGCACATAAAACCGGCGCTCGGTGAAGAACTCCTTGATGAGCACCCCATCGGCCGAATAGACCTTGGAAGCCAACTCGGGATTATAATTTTCCAGGGTATCCAGCTTGGGCAGGCTCAAGCCGAGATAGATCAGCCAGATCAGCAGCAGCAAGGTCAGGGCGGCCAGGATCTGCCCGATCCGTTTGCACCTTTTCCGGGCGGGGATCGCCGTAATCCTGCGTCGCATATCGGTCATGATGGAGGTATGCTTGATCGTCATGGTCCAACCTGTCGATAAAAAGAACGCCCCGCAGAACAGGGCGTTCATCCAGCCGCTAATAGCGTTTGATGTGGGTGAGCACCTTGCGGAAGCGCGGAATGTCCTCGAGGACCCGGCCCGTACCGCGCACGACGGCGCGCAGAGGCTCTTCGGCGAGGATGACCGGGAGGTTGGTCTCGCGCCGCAGCCGTTCATCGAGGCCCTTGAGCATCGAGCCGCCGCCGCTCATCAGGATGCCGCGGTCGAGAATGTCCGCGGAAAGCTCGGGCGGCGTCTGCTCGAGGCACATCTTGACGGAGTCGACCAGCTGATCGACGGTGTCGGCGAGCGCCTCCTGGACCTGCTTGGTGCTGATCGTCACGGTCTTGGGGATTCCGGCGACCAGGTCGCGGCCCTTGACGGTCATGGTGCCCTTGCCGTCATAGGGAGCGGCCGAGCCCAGCTCGATCTTGATCTCTTCTGCGGTAATCTCACCGATGAGAAGGTTGAAGGATTTCTTAAAGTACTGAACGATCGCCTCGTTCATCTCATCGCCGCCGATGCGGATCGAAACCGAGTTGACGATTCCGAACATGGCGATGACCGCAATCTCGCAGGTGCCGCCGCCGATATCGATGATCATATTGCCGACCGGCTGATCGATCGGCAGCCCCAAGCCGATCGCGCCGGCCATGGGCTCCTCGATGAGATAGACTTCACGGGCGCCGGCGTGTTCCGCCGAATCGCGCACGGCCCGCTTCTCCACCTCGGTGATGCCGGTGGGGACACAGATGGCGATGCGCGGCCGCGGGATGCGCGTCGGCATCGCCTTGCGAATGAAATGACGGATCATCTGCTCGGCCAGCTCAAAATCGGCGATGACTCCGTCCTTGAGAGGACGAATGGTGATGATCTCGCCGGGGGTACGGCCGACCATCTCGCGCGCCTGATTGCCGAAGGCGACGATCTCCTGGGTGCTCTTGCGGATCGCGACGACCGAGGGCTCATCAAGGACCACATCCTTGCCCCGGACGTAGACCAGGGTATTGGCCGTGCCAAGATCGATGGCGAGATCGTTGGAGAAAAAGGAACCAAAACCGAAACTCATGGGGCCCAACCTTGTTAAGTTTGCGTACTGTACTGTGATTTGATCTAAACTTGCGATTAATGACGGAAATGGCGCAGGCCCGTGAACATCAGGGCCATATCATGCTCGTCGGCGGCCGCGATCACCTCCTCATCCCGCACCGAACCGCCGGGCTCGATGACCGCGGTAGCGCCCGCTTCGGCGAGAACATCAAGGCCGTCGCGGAAGGGAAAATAGGCATCCGATGCCGCGGCGGTGCCGCGCAGCTCCAGTCCGGCGCTGCGGGCTTTCATCGCCGCCAGGCGGGACGAATCCACCCGGGACATCTGCCCGGCGCCGATGCCGATGGTCCGGTCGGGGCCGGCAAAAATGATGGCGTTGCTCTTGACCCATTTGGCGATGCGCCAGCCGAAGAGCAGTGCCTGGTGTTCCGCAGCAGTCGGCGCCCGGCGGCTGACCACACGGTAGCCGGCGGCGTCGGCCGGCTCGATGTCGACCCCCTGCACGAGAAAGCCCCCGCTCACCTTGCGCACATCGCGCATGCCCGGGACGATGCCGAAACCGGGCCAGCGGATCAGGCGCAGATTTTTCTTGCCCTGCAGCGTGGCGAGAACCTCGGGCGAAAATTCCGGGGCCACCACCACCTCGAGAAAAAGCCCGGCGAGCTTGTCAGCGAGCGCCTGGGCGGCAAGCGGCCGGTTGAGGGCGACGATCCCGCCATAGGCCGAAACCGGATCGGTGGCCAGGGCCTTTTCCCAGGCCTCGAGCAGATCGCTGCCGATCGCGGCACCGCAGGGATTGTTATGTTTGACGATCACGACAGCCGGCTCGGCGAATTCCGCAGCCAGGCCGGCGGCCGAATGAATATCAAGAATGTTGTTGTAGGAGAGCTCCTTGCCATGCAGCTGCTCCCCGAAGGCCATGCCCCCGGCTTCCGCATAAAACGCCGCAGCCTGATGAGGGTTCTCGCCATACCGGAGATCCTGGATCTTGTGCAGGTGCAGATCCAGGGTGTGCGGCAGGCCGGAGGCGGTCGGTGCCGCTGCCGGCCCCGCCTCGAGCCAGGCATGGATGGCCGCGTCATAGCGGCTGGTGCAGCCGAATGCGGCGGTCGCCCAGCGCTCGCGCCAGGCCAGGCTCGTGCAACCGTCAAGCTCTTCCAGCTGCTGCAACAAGGCGGCATACTGCTCCGGCGCCGTCAGCACCGCCACGCCGGGATAGTTCTTGGCTGCGGCGCGGATCATGCAGGGGCCGCCGATATCGATGTTTTCCAGGGCTTCATCCCGGCTGCAGTCCGGTTTGGCAATGGTCGCCGCAAAGGGGTAAAGATTGACCACCACCAGATCGATGGGCGTCACTCCCAGCTCTTCGAGCTGGCGCATTTGTGCCGCATCCTCTCGCTTCGCCAGGATGGCGCCATGGATATGCGGATGCAGCGTCTTGACCCGTCCGCCGAGGATCTCCGGGAATCCCGTGAGATCGGCAACCGCGCGTACGGCGAGGCCCGCCTCCTGCAGCGCACGCGCTGTGCCGCCGGTCGAGATGAGTTCAATGCCCCGCTTTTGCAGGGCGCGGGCCAGTTCGAGTAGTCCCTCTTTGTCGTAGACGCTGAGCAGAGCGCGCCGGATTTTGATCTGGTCCAGCACCAAGGCCTCCTCAAGAGCAGTGGCAGCCGTTTCCACATTTACCCGGAAAGTAAGTATAAATAAAAATTGGCAAATATCCAAGAATTTGCTGCACCGGTCCCCCCTTTTTTGCACATTTTTGCCCCAAAATGGGGCCGCAGCGGTGCAACACCCGCCTGAAAACGTCAAATAGTTACATTTTCCTCCAGAATCGTCACCCTGCGGCCGGATATCCGGACGCGACCCTGAGCAAAGAGCTGGAGTGCGCGTGGTAAAAGCTGGTGTTCCACCTCGAGCACGCGGGCGGCGAGACTGGCGGGCGTATCATCCTCCAGGACCGGGATGCACTGCTGCAGAACCGGTGGGCCGCTGTCGTAATCGGCTTCCACCAGGTGAACCGTGGCGCCGCTCACCTTGCAGCCATAGGCGAGAACCGCCTCATGCACATGGTGGCCATACATCCCCTTGCCGCCAAAGGCGGGAAGGAGGGCCGGATGGATATTGAGAATGCGCTGCTGAAATTGGCGGATGATCACCGTGGGAATCTTTTTGAGATAGCCCGCCAGGACGATGAAATCGGCGCCGTACCGGGCAAAGAGGGTCTGCAAATGGCGGCCCAGCTCTTCCTCTGCAGCCAGGTGCTCCGCGGCGAGCGCCAGAGCCGGAACGCCGCGGGCACGGGCGAGGGCCAGTCCGCCGGCATCGGGCTTGTTGCTGAGGACCAGAACAATGCGCGCATCGAGCCGCCCGGCTTCGATGGCCTCAAACAGGGCCAGCAGGTTGGAGCCGCGGCCGGAGACAAAGACAGCGACGGAGAGCACCACTCACCTCCTCTTGACGGCAGCGCCGGGAAGGTCTCCCGCTGCCGGCGCCCCGGGATGCCGCATCATTGCGTCGACCCGGCGGGTGCGGACACCGCCGGCTCGAGCAGACGCAGCGTCCCCTTGTCCGCATCGAGACGAACCCGGCAACCCCAGGGCAGCGTATATTTGAAATCCTGGTGCCCGTAGGGAAAATTGCCCAGGATGGGAATATGCAGTTCGCGGGTGTACTTTTCCAGCACCTCTTGCAGCGGCAGCGAGGGCTCCGCCTTGTCGGGGCTCTCCATATCGAGAAACTGCCCGAAAATCAGGCCGTGCAGCTGGTCGAGTATACCGGCATAGCGCAGCTGCACCAGGTAACGGTCGATGCCATAGACATCCTCACCGATATCCTCGAGCACGAGAATGGCCCCGGAAAAGTCAGGCTGGTAGGGCGTGCCGATGAGCGGATTGATCAGCGAGAGGCAGCCGCCGAGAAGAGGTCCCTCTCCCGTGCCGCTGTGGTAGCGATGCGGCTGGTACTCCCCCGCCGCGGCCTTGAACGTCGGCCGGGTGCTTTTGCCGATCAGACTCCAGAAGTGTCTCTCGGTGAAGGGGAGAATGCCCTTGCCCATCTCCACCGCGACCATCGGCCCGGAAAAGCTGACCAGCCCCGTTTT
>DAOQAG010000029.1:0-9134 GCA_035353815.1 bacterium | reverse complement strand
TGCGTACAGGGCCAGCTGCAGGGAGGTGATGTCGCTGTAACCGACAAGGATCTTGGGATGCTTGCGCACAGCGTCATAGTCGATCATGTCAAGGAGCCGCGGTGTCCCGTAGCCGCCGCGGGAACAGAAGATCGCCTTGACCCTGGGGTTTCGGAACATCGCATTGAGATCCTCGGCACGGCTCTCATCGGAGCCAGCGAGATAGCCATACTGATCGAGCACATGTTTGCCTTCGAGAACACGATAGCCGAGGCGGCGCAGATAGGCCAAACCCTGCTGATACTGATCGTGCTTTTCCGGTTTGGGCGGACTGGCGGGCGAAATGATACCGATAAGATCGCCCTTGGCCAGCAAACGCGGGGAACGCAGCTCCATGGGGATTCCTGTCAGTTGTGGAGAAGCCGGTGCAATTCATAAATCGAGATCGGGGTTTCGAGGCGGTAATCGCCGAACCCGGTATAGTCAAAGAAGAGAAACTGCCGGTTGTACTGATAATAGTTCCAGATTTCATAGGGCTTCATGTCGCGCGGATAGGCATCGCGCTCCACATCGTCGGGGGAGCCCAGAATGATAAAGATCAGCCCCATGTCCGTCCGCCAGCCGGGCATGTGCATGACCGAGAAGCGCTGGTTGGCGAATTCGATCCGGGAGTAAAAGGCATCCATGGTCTCATTGGCTTCGGTGCCCGGGGTTGGATCATGGCGTAACCAGAAGGCCTTGTACTCCTCCAGCAGCGCATCCCCCCCTTTGGCCTTTTTCAGGCGCTTCCATTCGTTCTTGGTGGCGACGTAGCGCAGCTGCTCGACCGCGGTCTTGAGATCCGTCGCCGAAGCCGGCAGGGCGCTCCAGCGGACAAAGAAGGATTTCCGGGTTTTGAAGCTGGCGCCGCCGCCTTCCAGTTCGACGGAGAGCAGATAGGTATCCTGGGGTAGGCTGTCGGTGCGCAATTTGAAGAAGAGCGGTGTATTCCAGCGTTCCAGGTTTTGCGTAAAGGTGCGCCGCACTTTTGTGCGGGTCGCATTGCCGAGCAGCTCATATTTGACCTTGACCTCCTGCGGCGGATGGGCGGCGTAGACCTCCAGGAAGGCCAGGGTTGAATCGATGATGCCCTTGGTGGCATCGCTGATCTGCGGCCGGACGGCGAGACGGCCGGTGGAATCCTGCGTCACACTGCTGATGAAGAGCAGAGAGCTGCCCGAGAGTTCGCCGCGATCGAAGCGCGCCAGATCGATGGCGGTCGAGCGTTCCGATTTCTGGCGGCTTTCGAGATCGAGGACGCTGATCTTGACGGTATAGTGGGCGGGATCCAGAGCGAAGGCATGGTGGCACTGGCTGATGTGATCACGCTTGTTGGTCATGTCAAAGTTGGTGGCGACGACCTTTTCTTTCCAGACAGCGCCATCGGCCTGGTCATTATCCTTGTCGAAGAGGGTGACGGCCACCTCATAATTGGCCTCGAACACATCGCCCTGCTTGACGAAATGGAGATCGTCAAAGAGGATCTCGATATAGACCGTCAGGCGGCTCAACGTGCTGCTGGAATCGATCGCCGTATTGACCAGATCGGCATGGAAGTTCGGCCCGGTGTTCTCCTGCATCGCATCGAATTCAACCTGAGCCGGCAGGGCCGCGGCGCCGATGAAAAATCCCAGGACGAGGACGAGGACCGGATGATGGCGAAACAACAACATGGTTAAGCTCCTTCCAGGGTAGTTCACCGCGTTGGCGGTTTTCCTACAAGGTAGAACACCCGGTGCAGCAAAGTCATTTCCTCTTTATTCAACCACCCGGGTGACGTGCGCCTCCAGGTCGTAAACCTCCGCCCCGGTGCAGATCGCGGTGGCCATGCTTCCCGGTGGCAGCGGCTGGTCCAGTAGGACGGTATTATCGATCTCGGGGGCATCCCAGGGTGTGCGGGCGACAGCGGTGCCCTCCACATCACCCGGCTCGTCCACCAGCACCTGCAGCTCGCGTCCGATCAGGGCACGGTTGTGTTCCAGCGAAATCTCCGCCTGCAGGGCCATGATCTCCTCCAGCCGCGCCTGTTTTTCTTCCTCGCTCACATTATCGCGCCAGCTCCCCGCTGCGGTCCCCTCTTCCGGCGAGTAACTGAAGGCGCCCAGCCGCTCGAAGCGGATCCCGCGGATAAACTCGCGCAATTCTGCAAATTGGGCATCGCTCTCCCCGGGGAAACCGACGATCAGCGTAGTGCGCAGGGCCAGGCCGGGGATGGCAAGCCGCAGCTTTTCGATCAGCTCCTCGATCTGGCGGCGGCTGGTGTGCCGACCCATCGCTTGGAGCACCGGATCGGCGCAGTGCTGGATGGGCAGATCGATATAGGGCACGACCTTGTCGAGCCCGGCCACGGCATCGATCAGACCGTCATACCAATGGGCCGGGTGGGTATAGAGGAGCCGGATCCAGCTCACGCCGGCCACTTCCTGCAGGCTGGCCAGGAGATCGTGCAGCCGCTGCGGGGCCGCGAGGTCATGGCCGTAGCGGGTGGTGTCCTGGGCCACGAGCATCAGCTCCTGCACCCCGTCGGCGGCCAGCGCTTCCGCCTCGCGGCGGATCTCCTCCAGCGGCCGGCTGCGCATCGGCCCCTTGATCAATGGAATCGCGCAATAGGAGCAACGATTGTCGCAGCCGTCGGCGATGCGGAGATGGGCATAATGCCGCGGCGTCAGCCGGTAGCGGGGGGCGCAGACGTAGGCCGGCGTGCCGAGAAAGGCGGCGATCTCCGTGGTCGTTGCGGCGGCATCGCGGCCGTAAAAAAAAGCGTCCACTTCAGGGAGGAGATCCCGGAGTTCCTCGCGGTAGCGCTGCGGCAGACAGCCGCTTACCAGCAGTTGCAGTTCCGGGCGGCTTTTCTTTAACGCCGCCATCTGCAGAATCGTTTCGATCGCCTCCTGCTTGGCACTGGTGATGAAGGCGCAGGTATTGATCAGGATCGCCTCCGCCTGCTCCGGATCCGCCACCATCTCCGTCTGCGCAGCCAGGCCGCCGAGGATGGTCTCCAGGTCGATGGCGTTCTTGGGGCAGCCGAGGCTGACATAATGGAGCTTCATGAGAAGAGCGCCTCGACAAAGGTGCGGGGATCGAACTCCTGGAGATCGTCCATTCCTTCTCCAAGTCCGACATAGCGCACGGGGATGCCGAGTTCGCGGGCAATGGCGAAGACGATGCCGCCCTTGGCGGTGCCGTCCAGCTTGGTGACGACCAGGCCGGTCACCGCGACCGACTCCGCGAATTTGCGCGCCTGGGAAAGGCCATTCTGGCCGGTGGTGGCATCGATGACCAGCAGTACCTCATGCGGGGCGCCGGGACACTGGCGCGCCAGCACCTTGTGGATCTTTTCCAGCTCGGCCATGAGGTTGCCCTTGGTATGCAGCCGGCCGGCGGTATCGATAAAGAGATAATCGACCTGGCGGGCCATGGCCGCCTTGAGCGCATCAAAAGCGACGGCGGCCGGATCCGCCCCGCTCTGGGAAAGGACGATCTCGACACCGGCGCGGTCCCGCCAGATCTCCAGTTGATCAGCGGCCGCGGCGCGAAAGGTGTCAGCGGCCGCCAGCAGCACCTTGCGCCCCTGCGACGCCTGAAGATGGGCCAGTTTGCCGATGGTCGTGGTCTTGCCCGCGCCGTTGACGCCCACGACACTGACCACACAGAGCTGCCCGGCGGGACGCTCCACCGCAGCGGCTGCCGTGCTGCGTTCCAGCTGACCGACCAGCTCCTGCTTGAGGAGCTGCAACACGGCCGCGGCATCGACCTGCCCGCTCTCAAGGCTGCGCTGGCGCAGGCCGTCCAGGACGGTTTCGGTGGTGGCGACGCCAAGATCGCTCAGAATGAGCAGCTCTTCCAGCTCCTCGAGAACGCTCTCATCGAGGCCTCGGGTCTGGGAGACGATGCGCTGGATGCCTTCGACAAGACCCGATTTGGTTCGTGCCAGTCCATTCTGGAATTTTTTGAAAACGTTGAGCAAGCAAACCTCGCAAGATGGGGATCGCGGAGCTTTCAGGAGTCGGATGGCTCCTGCCGACCGGGATCATGGGTGTAGGGAATGATGTAGCAGAGCAGGGTGACCGGGATCAGGGCCAGCGAAACCATCAGGGCCATGAAATTGTAGGGCCGCCAGTCCATAATATAGGTAATGATGACAACAAGGAAGGCTACCAGGGCCACCTTGCCGATGAAAATGGATTGCGGGACGTGCTGGCGCCGTTTGATCACATAGAGGCTGAGGGCGAGGATGACGAGATCCCGGCCGATCACCATCAGCACATACCAGCAGGGCAGGTCCCTGTAGGCGGCGAGAAAGAGCATGATCAGTCCGACATTGAGTTTGTCCATGACCGGATCAAGGATCCGGCCAAGCTCGGAGAACTGCTGCCGCTGCCGGGCGACATAGCCGTCGAAAAAATCGGTGATGAAGGAGAGTCCGAGCAGGAGCAAAGCCATCCACCCCCCGCGTGCAGGTTCGAGGGTAATGGCGTAGCAGATCAGCGGCAGGAAAAGCAGCCGCGAAAAGGAAAGCAGATTCGGCAGACCGAACAGGTGCTCATCTTTTTTGATTATCTCCATCAGACCCGGCTTCATGGTGGTTCCTAGGTGAAGAGTTTTACGGCATCGAGAATGAGCGACGGTTTGCGGATCAAGGCGGACTTGAATATATTGAGCATGCTGCGTTTTTCGGGTGGCAGGGCGAGCACGCTGCCGGCCAGGGCGTCATACTCTGCGTCGGTCAGGCTGAAGACGAATTTGCGCAGCCGGTAATATTGGCTCTGCCGGTCGCCCTGGCTCTTGCGCCAGGCGCGCGGGTACGCCTGCAGGAAGGCGCGGTCGCAGCGGCCGGCCGCGATCGCGGCGGCGGCGGTTTCGCCGGCGAGCCGGCCGCCGGTGATGCCCGGCATAATGCCGCCGCCGGTCAGGGGATTGGCCTGATGGGCGGCGTCGCCGGCGAGCAACAGCCCTGCAGCGACGGTCTCCTCCAGGCGATTGGAGCAAGGCACCCCGCCACAGACCCGGGTGAGGACCGGAGCCGCCGGAAACTCGCGTGCCAGGAACTCCTCCAGGCAGGTCTGCGCGGAACGGGCGCGCGCCTCATTCGCAGCCAGGCCGAGGCCGATGTTGGCCATGCCGTTGCCCTTGGGAAAAATCCAGGCATAACCCCCGGGCGCGATCGTGCGGCCGAAATAGAAATGGATCACCTCCGGGTCGCCCCGGTAGGCGCCGATGGTCACCTGCGCACAGCTCTCCATATCCGCCATGGCGGTCCGCGTCGGCAATCCGGCCCAGCGCCCGATCCGCGACTCGACGCCGTCGGCGGCGATCACGATCCGGGCGTGAACGCGCCGCCGCTCGCCGAGATGTTCCACCTCGATGCCGCCGACGCGGCCCTCCTCGAGGATCAGGCCGCAGACATTGGCCTTCATAAAGAGCGCGACTCCGGCGGCCGCGGCCATCCGTCCCAGGTCATAATCGAAATTCTTGCGGTCCAGGATATAGCCGACCTGATCGGAGTGCAGCGGCACGGCCGCACCCGATGGCGCATGCAGGCAGGCGCTGGTGATTTTTTGCGCGATCCAGCGCGGCTGGATCTCAAGCTCGCTGCTCAGTCCGGCGTGGCTCACCCCTTCGGCGCAGCGCACGGGTATGCCGATTTCGCGGTCTTTTTCGAACAGGGCCACCGCTGCGCCGCGGGCGGCGGCATGGCGCGCTGCCGTTGTGCCGGCCGGTCCGCCGCCAACGACGATGACATCGTACTCATCGCGCATCCGGCACCTCCAGGGCGCGTACCGGGCACGCCTGCACGCATTGACCGCACCGGGTGCAGCGCTCGTCCAGGACGGTCAGGCGGGCCTCGGCGAGATCAATCGCATCGGTGGGGCAAACAGCGACACAGACGCCGCAAAAATCACAACGATCCTGATGATGGTGGAGAACTTTAGTCATGTCAGCAGACTCGGATAGTGGACGTTGAACCGGTTGCGATAATACCATTTGCTGAAATAAAAGACCACCGCCAGCAGGAGCAGATACCCCGGCGCCCGCCAGGTGACCAGCAGCGAGAGCACCAGGGTTGCGGCCTTATTGGTGCGCAGCGCTGCCGCGATGGTCGCCCGACGCCAGGTCTGGATAAAAAAAGGCCAAACCAGCAGGGTGGCGGTCAGAGCCACCCCCTCGCGGGCGAGTGCGGCCGCCATCACCGCCAGGCCGGCACAGAGCATCGCCGCCCGGTAGACCGGGCCTTCCCCCCAAAGCACCGCCAGGGTGATCTTGTGCGCTGCAGCATCCCCGGGGCGGTCCGGCACCGTGGTCAGAAAATAGACCGCGCCGATGCCGAGAATATAGGGCGCGCCACAGCGGCAAGCGGACCAGGAGAGCGGCCCGGCCATCAGCCAGCCAAAGAGAAAGATCAGGGCCGAACCGGCCAGATTGGCGGCAAGGCCCGCCCAGGGACGGTCCTTGCACAGCAGCGGCGCACAGCTGTAGGCCCATCCGGTCACCGCAAAGATGATCAGCGCACACACCGCCAGCGGCGGATGGACCGCCATCAGGCCGCCGAGGCCGGCGGCGAGCAGCAGCAGCGTCTCGATCAGCGCCCGCCGCGGCGGCACCGCGCCGCTCGCCACGAGATAAAGCTTGTGGTTAAGGCGGTCACTCTCGACATCGGTGATCTGGTTGATGAGAAATGCGGCGCCCATCACCAGGGTGAGCAGCAAGAGTTCGAATCCCGACACCAGGGCCATCCCGCGCAGCGGCCAGTGGATGGAAAGCCAGGGCTGCGCCGTCAGGGCACGCTCATGACTCCACAGACCCGCGAGAGCCACGGTCCAGACCGGGAAAAAGAGAGTCGGACGCAGCACAAAAAGATAATCCAGAAGCGGCAGCAAGCGCTGGCGGGGCGGCGCGGGAGAGTCCATGCGATCGGTCCCGCCTCAGCTCGTTTCGTGCACTTGCTTGCTGTACGCCTCCTCCACCGGAACGGGATAGTCGCCGGTAAAGCATGCGGTGCAAAAGCCCCCCGGATCGTGCGACACCGAGGCCAGCAAACCCTCGATGGAGAGATAGGCGAGACTGTCGGCTCCGATATACTCCCGGATCTCCGCGATAGTCATCGAGTTGGCGATAAGCTCACTTTTATCCGGAAAATCCATGCCATAATAGCAAGGCGAGATGATCGGAGGCGCGCTGACACGGACGTGCACCTCCCGCGCGCCGGCCTGGCGTACCAGAGAAACCAGCTGGCGCAAGGTTGTGCCGCGCACGATCGAATCCTCCACCATCACCACCCGCCGGTCCTGGAGGACGCCCTTGACGGTGTTGAATTTGACCCGGACGCTGAAATCGCGCATGTCCTGCTGGGGATGAATGAAGGTCCGCCCGACATAATGGTTACGGATCAGCCCCAGCTCGAATTTGATGCCGGTGCGGCGTGAAAATCCGACCGCCGCGGTATTGCTCGAATCGGGCACCGAGATGACGATATCGGCATCGGCCGGGCTCTCGAGGGCGAGATTCTTGCCCAGCTTGCGACGGACCCGGTCGACATTTTCGTCAAAGATCCGGCTGTCCGGACGGGCGAAATAGACAAACTCGAAAATGCAGGCCCGGCGCGGCGCGGCAGGGGCGAAGCGATAGGAGCGTAGCTCGCCATTGTGGATTTCGATCATTTCGCCCGGTTCGATATCGCGCACCACTTCAGCGCGCAGGAGATCGAGGGCACAGGTTTCGGAGACGACGAACCAGACCCCCTCTTTCTGGCCGATGCAGAGCGGCCGGAAGCCGTGGGGATCGCGGGCGGCATAGATGCGGTCATTGCACATCATCACCAGGGAGTAGGCCCCCTCGATCTGGCGCAGGGCATCGGCGATCTTGTCGGGCAGCAGCCGTTCCCGGGAGCGGGCGATCAGATGCGGTACGACCTCGGTATCGGTGCTGGTCTGGAAGAGCGATCCCTCTTCCTCGAGCATGCGGCGCAGGCGTCCCGAGTTGGTGAAATTGCCGTTGTGGCTGATCGCGAACTGTCCCTCGCGGAAATTGGCGAGCAGGGGCTGGGCGTTGATCAGATGGGAGGCCCCGGTGGTGGAATAGCGGTTGTGGCCGATCGCCAAATGGCCGCCGAGCTGATCCAGGAGGGCTGGATCGCGAAAAACGTCGGCTACCAGGCCGCGGCCGACGTGCCGGGTGACGTGCTTGCCGTCACTGGCGACGATGCCGCTGCTCTCCTGGCCGCGATGCTGCTGGGCGTAAAGCGCCAGGTAGGCCAGACGTGCGGCCTCCGCGGCGCCAAAAACACCGACCACGGCGCAGTTACACCGGGCCTTGTCGAATGAAGATGTGGTATGCACGCTGCTCCCAAAACAAATTCACTGCGCCCCGGCTGTACACAGGGCATAACCCAGCCCGAGCCCGGCCAGATCGGCGGCCAGATCCTTGAGGCTGAAAAAATTCCCTGGCCGGCGCTGATCGCGCAACTCCTTCAGCACCCCAAGCGAGAGGCTAAAGCCGGCGGCCAGATTTTTGCTCGCGGGATCGGAACGATGCAGTTCCTGGCGCGCCGCATAATAGGCGAAACCCACAAGGAAACCGCTGATCACAAAATGGTCGCCTTTGTCCTTGCCGAGCCAGAGATCGCGCCGGGGTTTGCGTGGTCCTGGAGAGACAGCAGGGACCGCCAAAACCGCAGCGCACGGATCCGGCCACGCGGCACAGAGGGCTGGAGGGAATGGCGCCGTGGCACGGCTGCGCAGGCCTGCCGCGTCACCTGCGCCGGCACAAACCGCGCCGGCGATCAGGCCAGAAAAGAGCAAAACCAGGTTCCGGCACATCTCCGCAGCGTCGCGCACCGCTACTCTCCTGAATATTCTGTTCATTCGCATCGATGTCGCCTGCCATGGCAAAATGGCGTCATCTTCCACCCCCATCGGGGATGACCACAATATACGCATATTCTACGGCGATTGCAAGAGACGCTTGGGGGCGCCGGCGAGGCATGCCGGATCAGGTGGGCTAAAAGTTTACAGCCAGGCCGAGGCTTACCACAGGAGCCGGACCCGCTCCGGCCGGAGCACCGGCCAGACCCAGGGTCAATTCCGGCCGTTCATCAAATCCGAAAAGATGCGCATCCA
>DAOQAG010000028.1:45570-55985 GCA_035353815.1 bacterium | reverse complement strand
CCCACAAACTCCACAATCGCCGGGTTGACCACTTCGGGCCGCTCGAACTGGACGAAGTGGCCGCAGTCGGGGACCATGATCAGCTTGTTGTGCGGGATCTGGCTGGCGCCGATCTGCGCGATCGCCTCGGTGCTGCCGCCATGCAGGGCCGAGTTGGGGATGAGGTTGTCCTTGTCGCCGAAGAAGATCAGGGTCTGGTGCCGGATCCGGGTCAGCTTGTCCCACATCGGATAGTCGATCATCGCCGCCACATTCTTCGAGACCGCATAGCAGTAGGCGTCAAAATCCTTCGCCCCGCGCATCTGGATGCGCTCGGTGATCATGAACTCGGCCTCCGCGGGCATCTTGTAGAAATTGAATTTCAGGTTGGTGTCGATGGCGCGGATGGCGGTGTCGTGGACGAACTCGGGCGACATCGCCTTTTTCATCCAGGCCCCTTCGCCGTCGGTGAACTTTTCGAATCCGGCCGGGGAGACCAGCACCAGCTTGTCGACGTGTTCCGGGTAGAGCAGCGCGGTGACCATGGCAATCTGTCCGCCCATCGAGTGGCCGACAAAGGTCGCCTTCTCGATCTTCAAGGCATCGAGCATCTCGGTCAGGACCTGGGCGTAAAAGGGCAGGGTGTAGGGATAAAATCCCTTGTCCGATTTGCCATATCCCGGCAGATCGACGGCGATGACGCGATAGTGTTTGGCGAGCTCCGGGATGGTGCGGCTCCAGCCCTTGGCATAGGAACCGAGGCCGTGGATCAGCAGCAGCACCTGGTCAGAGCGCCCCTCGTCGATGCAGGCGACCTGGATGTTGCGAACCTGCACCTTTTTGGTCGCAAAGCCGTAATCGAAATCCTCGTACTGCTTGCTCCCGAGATGGTAGTAGCGCGAGGTTGCGCAGCCTGAGACGGTCATGGCGATCACCATTATTAGGATGAATAAATCTCGTAGTTTCATTGCACGCTCCTAGAACATGATCCATTTCAGGGTGGCGAAGAGGGTCCAGGGATTCTGGGGACGGCCCTTGGCGCTGCCGTACATCTCCGGTGAATCGAAGAAATCGCCGAGCTTGAGATAGGCGCCGTGCAGCTCCAGATCCATGAACACGCGCATGGTGTAACAGAGGTTGAAATTGGCCTCGGCGCCGACAAAGTTGCCGCCCTGGCTGGGCGCGACCGGCGCCATGGCGGCACCGAATCCCACCTTGGCCTTGAATTTGTTGCGGACGATGTCGCGCGAACCGATGAGCGAACCGCCGGCGAAGCCGTAGCCGACATTCTGGATGTCGAGCACGGCGGCGGTGAAGCGGTTGACCACCAGGCCATGGGGCAGGAGCAGATACAAACCATGGCCGTAAAAGACCGCGCCCGGCGAGGTCCAGTTGTTGCCGGTCAGGACGCCGGTATATTTACCGTCGTTGATGTTTTTCTTGTCGCCGGTGGTGAAGATGCCGTCAGCGGCGACGAAATCATTGGGGGTGCGGCCGTATTTGTAGGCGAGTCGCAGGTTGGCGGCCAGGCCGAGAATGTCGACGTCATGCGAGGCGGACTTGGCCTTGCCGAAATTGGTCACGGCGAAACCGTTGTAGCCGAAGCGGCCCTGGTTGAGCAAGGGATTGCCGTGAAAATGGGTCCCGAGCCAGTTGATGTCGGCTGTATATTTTTCATCCCCGAAATTGAAATTGAAGACGCCGTTGTAGTTGCTCAGGGTGCAGTTGAGCCCCTGGCCGAGGATGGAGACGCCGCCCTCGCCGTTGGCGCGGTCGCGCAGGTGCCAGAAGGAGACACCGATGGAGTTGACGATGTCGAGGTCGCGCTCATAGTCCACCTCGAAGAGAGTGACGTCATCGTCCTCGTTGACGTTGTTTTCATAGAGCTGATAGGCGCCCGCCTTGATCCGCTGGTTCGGCCAGAGGTTGTGCATGGCGATGCCGCTGGCGTCGGAGCCCCAGAAGGCGAGGCGGTAGCCGGTATTGAGCAGCTGGCTGGTGCCTGTGTAAGCGGGCACCGCGACGTTATCGAAGAGCCGGGTCAGGCCGGCGTTGACGACGAAGGTCTTTTTCGGCCGGAATTCGACGAAGAGGTTCTGGGTCTGGAGATTGACGAAATCGGCTGCAAAAGCGCCGCCCAGGTTGCCGCCGGCGCCATAATTCGCGTCGCCAAGGGTCCAGTCGAGTTCGAAATTCATGCGTACGGTCGCCCAACCGTCGAAAAGGCGCGGCGAGTAGGCGATCATCGGAATGAAGCGCTGCTCGAAATAACTGGAGCGGGCGTCGGAGGTCTGGACGGTATTGCCGCCGAAAAGGCGTCCCACGACCTGGCCTTTGAGGAATTCATTGGTCGGCGCTGTGTTGCTCTGCTCGCCGCGCATGAAATAGTAGCCGATGACGGAGATCTCTTTTTTGTCCGGCTTGTCCTCTTTTTCGGGAAAGGGCTCGGGGGTCTGGGCCTGCAGCGCGCATCCAACCGACAGAGCGCAGAAGAGTAACAGTCTGGTTTTTTTCATGCATCCACTCGCTTTTTGGGAAAGGCTGGTCACGTAACTCGAGTAAAGGGCTTGCTGCTGCCATCAAAGCGCCTTGCGAATCCCGGAGATCCAGGATCCGCAAGGTTGGCAAGGGATTACGGCGTTTATTTAAGCCGGACGTACTTCTGGATGTTGAGAACGCCCAGGGCCGCATCAGAGCCGAAACCGGTCTCCGGAGTGCGCGGCGTGAAGGGGATGGCCGGGACGGTCTGAATGACCTCGAGCTTCATGGTGTCGGGGCTGCCCTTGATGACCTGGATGATACCGCCCTGCGAATAGGCGGTGTAGACGATCTCGATGGAGTGGATGTCGCCGGACGCGGCCTTGGTGACGGTGTAGGTGCCATTCAGGGTCGTCCAGGCACCGCTCTTGACATGCGAAGCGGTGGTGATGGTCTTGTTCTCCTTCATCTCGACGCGGATGGAGTCGATGTTGAAGGTGGCGCCGCCGAGCAGCGGGGAGACGTTGGTGCCGGCGCTGAGCCAGGTGCCGACCCAGGCTTCGACCTTGGTCGGTGCCGTCGTGTTTTCGTCATCCTTGCTGCAGGAGATCATCAGGAACAGGCTGAGGATGATGGTCAGGACTAAAAGCAGGCGTTTCATAGCAGATTCCTCCTGATTAATGTAATGAGTGATACGGGTGGAGCATGAATTAAACCCGGGGTGAAGGGACTATTCCAGGGACTGGCCTTTCAGCGCCAGCAGGTTGATCTTCCCGGCTTCGGTCTTGGGAAGCTCATCGAGAAAGTGCACATACTTGGGGATCTTGTATTTGGCCAGCTCTCCTTTGCAGAATTGGATGATCTCTTCGGCGGTCCTGGAGAAGCCCGGCTTGAGGACGACGAAGGCCTTGCCGACCTCGCCCCATTTTTCGTCCGGAACTCCGACAACCGCCACCTCTTTGATGGCCTCGTTGGTGTAGAGAAAGCGCTCCACTTCGGCGGGGTAGACATTTTCGGCGCCGCTGATGAACATGTTCTTCTTGCGGTCGACGACGTAATAGTAGCCTTCGGCGTCGCGACGCACCATGTCGCCGGTGTGAAACCAGCCGTCGCTGATGGCCTCGCGGGTGGCTTTTTCGTTGTGCCAGTAACCCGGGGTCACCACCGGGGATTTGAGCCAGAGTTCGCCGACCTGCTCGTCGCCCAGCTCCCGCCCGTCATCGTCCATCACTTTCGCTTCAAAATAGAAATTCGGGAATCCGATCGAGCCGCGCTTGCGCACGGCATCGTCCTGATGCAGGGAGTAGCAGTTGGGCCCCACCTCGGTCAGGCCGTAGCCCTGGCGGATGGAGATCCCCTTGGCATGCCATTTGTTGATGAGGGGGATCGGCATCGGCGCCCCGCCGACGATGGCATAGCGCACGGTGGAGAGATCGACCTGGTCGAAGAGGGGCGAGTCGGCCATCATCTGCATCATCGTCGGCACCCCGAAGAGCAGGGTGGTCTTTTCCGACTCCATCAGCCGCAGGATGAGATCGGCGTCGAATTTGTCGAGCAGGGTGTGCGAGGCGCCGTGCAGGAAGAAGGGCGTGAGCAGCACGTTCCAGCCGCCGGTGTGAAAGAAGGGGGCATAGCTTTGGGTATGATCGGTCGAAGTGATATCCAGGCGCAGATGGGTATTGATGGCGTTCCAGTAGAGCATGCGGTGGTTGATCATCGCCCCCTTGGAGAGCCCGGTCGTGCCAGCGGTGTAGAGAATCATCACCAGGTCTTCTGCGCTGACGGGCTGCGGCGGCTGAAAGGCGGTATCGGGCACCGGATCGGTCAGGAAGGAGGTGATGCTCTCGAACTCCATCTTGCGGGGGATGGCTGCCAGGGTCTGCAGCCTGGCCACCATGGCGGCGAATTCGCGTTCATAAAGGAAGAGCTGCGGTTCGGCGTCGTGAATGAGGGTGTCGAGCTCACGCGGCATCAGACGGAAATTCAGCGGTACCAGGACCAGCCCCGATTTGGCACAGGCGAAGAAGAGGAAGACATACTCGGCGCGGTTTTTGGAGTAAACGGCGATCCGGTCGCCCTGTTTGAGGTTCAGCTCCTCAAGCAGGTAATGAGCCAGGGCGTTGACCCGGCGGTTCATCTCCGCATAGCTCCATTCGATGGCGCGGCCGTGCTCGCGCAACGCCAGACGCTTCGGGGTGTACTGGCCCCATTTTTTCAGCCAGTCGGTTTCAAAGGCGATCATGCAGGATTCTCCCGGAAAAGGCGATAGCAGATCAGACCCGTCACTGCCGCGGTGACGATCGCGGTGGCGGCGGCGACGGCGGGATTCTCGCCGCTCGATCGGGTCAGGGGAATGGCAACCTTGCCATAATACATGATGAAATGGACAAGAATGGCGACCACGGCCGCGGTAAAGGGGGCGATGACCGGCACCTTTTTGAAAAACATGCCGAAAACCAGGGGCATGAAGGCTGCGGCGAAATAGCCGTAGACCCCGGCCTGGCCGAACATGGCCACGCTCAGTTTGGGATGGACCAGCTGGCGGTGCGACAGGAGGATCGCCACAACCGCGAGCACCACGATGACCAGCTTGTTGATGGCAATCTCGGATTTGGCGCGCTTGCTCTCCTCTTGCGGCAGAAAACGTCCCAAAAAGGGCCGGATGATGTCGGCGGTGACGGTGGTCGAGACCGACTGGATCAGTCCCTCGATGGTCGAAATTCCCGCCGAGATCAGTCCCATTACCACCAGCAGCCCGACAAAGACCGGAAACTCTTTGACGACATAGGCGGACATGACCTGATCGACCTTGAGATGGGCACCATTGACCATCAGGTCGGGAAAGGCCAGGCGGGCATAAAGGCCGGCAACTACCACAAAGAAAAAGATCATCTGGGTGACCACCGCCACGATCAGGTAACGGTTGACATCCTTGTCATTCTTGAGTAAAAGCGATTTGGTGATGATATGCGGCTGACAGATGATGGCGACACCGACGATGATCTGGGCGACATAGATCTCGAAAAAGTCGCGGAAGAGAAAGGAGCTGGTATTGGTGGATTGTGCCAGCCTGGGATCGATGGCCGCGAGTTTGTCGAGCAGGCCATGAATGCCGTTGCTGAAATGCTCATGCCCCGAGCCCAGCAGGATGAAGGCGACTACCAGCATCAGCAGGGCCTGGATGGTGTTGGTGTAGACCATCGAGTTGGCGCCGCCGAAGGCCATATAGCCGAAGACGAAGATGACGATGCCGGTGAGCATGTAAAATTCGGGAACATTAAGACTTTTCGAGAGGATCTGCACCAGGCCGACCAGGATCAGGACGATGAAGGTCACCTGCAGCAAAGCGACGAAGGCGAAGAAACGGGCGAAGGCCGGACTTTGGTAGCGCGTCCCCATCCACTGCGCCATGGTCAGCGCCTTGACCGACTGGCCGTGCTTGCGGAAGCCCTTGGTGAGCAGCACCAGCGAGAGCATCGCCGCGACCGGCAGGACCAGGCCGTAGGAGATGACCGCGCTGATGCCAAAGTAGGCGATCAGGCCGGGATTGATGATAAAGGTCGCCGCGCTGGTCATGGCTGCGGCCAGGGCGAGGCCGACCGCCACCGGTGAGAAGGTGACACTGCCCACAGCATAGTCCGCGATGCTTTTTGTCTTCAGAGCGCCACGGATGACGAGATAAAGGGTCACGGCCATGTAGAGCAGAATAACAACCCAGGCCGCGGTCACGAGCTGGGGAGAGGCCAGTCCGTCCAATTCAACCTCCATTTGCTGGTTATGTCTGAATTGCGGTTTACACTGGATTTTAAAATGGTGATTTATGTTTTCAGACCACTTCGTATGCCTCTCTTGTCTGAACTGCGGTCAGCGTAGCCCTCCCAGGGTGCTGCGGCGCTGCGGGCTTGGGGGAGTGCCGACCACAGCAGGCTGTGGTGCTCTCCCCGCGGCCCCGCTACCAGCGGAAGGCCGCGGTGGCGAAGGCCAGGCCACCGCCGGAGCCCATAAAGAGGATCAGATCGCCTCTTTTAACCTTGCCCAATTCAACCGCCTCCGTCAAGGCCATCGGGATGCAGGCCGAGCCGGTATAGCCGTAGCGGTCCATCACCACATGGGTGCGCGCCATCGACATCCCGAGGTTTTCGAGGGTTTCACGGATGCTGTTGATGTTGATCTGGGTGAAAAAGATCATGTCGATATCCTCGACCTTGTGGCCGATCTTCTCCGTCAGCTCCGTGATCATGCGCGACCAGGTCAGGGGATTGAGTTCCTTGGGGAACTTGCGGACGAATTTGAGCTGATGGTCCTGCGCCGCCAGCACCTCCGGGGTCACCGGCTGGTGTGTCCCCCCGGCATAGATGCCCATCCAGTCGTGATACTGGCCTTCGGTGTGGAGCAGTGAGCCGAGGAAACCCGCATCCTCACTGGTGACCTGAAGCACGGCTGCGCCGGCGCCGTCGGCGAAGAGGGTGACGGTCTTTTTATCCTGCAGGTTGAGGTATTTGGACATCGCGTAGGCGCCGATGACCAGGACGTTCTGGTACTGCTCATCCGCCTGGATGTATTTGGCGGCGATATCGAGCACGGTGACAAATCCGGCGCAGGCGGTGTTGACATCGAAGGTTCCGGCCTTGATCGCGCCAAGGCGGTGCTGGACGACCGAGGCCGTGCTCGGCGAGATGTATTCGGGTGTGTCAGTCGAGATGATGATCAGGTCGAGATCAACGGCGCTGATCCGGGCACGCTGCAGGACCTTTTCGGCGGCGCGCACCGCGAGGTCCGCGGTGCTCTCCTCCGGGGCGCACCAGCGGCGTTCGCGGATGGTGAGGTTCTCCCGCAACCAGGTGTCGACATCCTCGCCGAGGAGATCATTGAAGTACTGGTTGGGGACGATCCGCTCCGGGGCGTATGCGGCGACGGCGGTGATTCTGGCGTTTCGTTTCATGGGGGATTACACTTCCTTCGCGTGTGAGATTAAAGAACCAGGCCGCCGTCGACCTGGATCAGGGCACCGTTGATATAGGCGGCCTCATCCGAGGCCAGGAAGAGATAGGCGTTGGCGATATCCTCGGGCTCGCCGAGGCGGCCGAGGGGGGTCTTTTCCTTGAGTCCGTTCAAAATGTTTTCCGGCACCGTCAGGACCATCTCGGTGGCGATGAAACCGGGGGCGACGGCATTGACGCGCACGCCCTTACGGCCGAGCTCGCGCGCCCAGACCTTGGTCATGCCGATGATGCCCGATTTGGCGGCGACATAGTTGGTCTGGCCGAAATTGCCATAGACCGCCACCACCGAGCTGGTGTTGATGATCGCACCCGATTTCTGCTGGGCCATGACCGCACCGGCGGCCTTGGCGCAGTTGAAAACCCCTTTGAGGTTGACGTCGATCACCTGATCGAACTGGGCCTCTTCCATCTTCATCAAGGTGGCATCGCGGGTGATCCCGGCGTTGTTGACGAGGACGTCGAGGTGGCCGTACTTGGCGACGATGGCCGCCACCGCCGCAGTAACCTCGGCAAGGCTGGCGACATTGACCTTGCGGAACTCGCTGGCCTTGTCGGCCGCGGCCAGCTCAGCGACCAGGGCATGCCCCTTCTCCTCGTTGACATCCCAGATCGAGACGATAGCCCCTTCAGCGGCAAATTTCTGCACGGTGGCCTTGCCGATGCCGGCGGCTCCGCCGGTGACGATGGCGACTTTATTTTCCAGGCGTTTCATTTATCCTCCTTCGAATTCAGAAAAATATCAAGCTTTTTTAGTAAGAACCTCTCACCAAGTCACAAAGCCACCAAGAAAAACCAAATTTGATCATCATGGATGACTCTGTTGATTTAGTGGCATTTTCACCAAATCTTGGACAAAATAACAATAGGTTAGGCCTTGGAAAACAATAAAAAATCTGGTAAATCAACAGAGTCATGGTTAATTTATTCTTTCTTTGTGCCTTGGCGTCTTTGCGAGAGCAAATTTTAAATAGTCTCGACGATCAACGCAACGGCTTCGCCGCCGCCGATGCAGAGCGAAGCCAGGCCACGCTTGGCGCCGCGCTGCTGCATGGCGTTGAGCAGGGTGGCGAGAATCCGCGCCCCGCTGGCGCCGAGGGGATGACCCAGGGCGACAGCGCCGCCATGGACATTAACCTTCTCCGGTGCAAGACCGAGCAGCTGGTTGTTGACGATCGACACCACCGCGAAGGCCTCGTTGATCTCAAACAGATCGATATCTGCGGTCGTCAGCCCGGCTTTTTTCAGAACTTTGGCGATGGCATCGGCCGGGGCGGTGGTAAACCATTGCGGCGATTTGGCGGCCGCCGCCTGGGTGACGATCCGGGCCCGCGGCTGCAAGCCCAGCGCCCGGGCTTTCTCCGCAGACATCAGCAGGACCGCCGCGGCGCCATCGTTGATCGAGGAGGCGTTGGCTGCGGTGACCGTGCCCTCTTTCTGGAAGACCGGCCGCAGGGTTTTCAATTTGTCGAAATTGACCTTGCCCGGCTCCTCATCGGTATCGAAAAGCACCGGGTCGCCCTTCTTCTGCGGGATCGGCACCGCGGCGATCTCGTCTTTGAACAGGCCCTGCTGCTGGGCGGCCTGGGCGCGGCGGTAACTGGCGATGGCGAATTCATCCTGTGCTTCGCGCGTGATCCGGTATTCTGCGGCGCAGAGTTCGGCCAGGCTGCCCATGTGGGTGTCATCATAGACATCCCATAACCCGTCGCGCAGCATGCTGTCGATCAGAGTGCTGTGACCCATCTTCAGGCCATTGCGCAGCCCCTGGAGATAAAAGGGGGCCTGGCTCATATTCTCCATGCCGCCGGCGATGATGACGTCGGCATCACCGCACTGGATCGCCTGGGCCGCCAGCATCACCGCTTTTAGACCCGAGCCGCAGACCTTGTTGATGGTCATGCACTCGACCGAATCGGGGAGGCCGGCACCAAGGGCAGCCTGCCGCGCCGGGGCCATGCCGGTGTTGGCGGGCAACACACATCCCATGATCACTTCGTCGACCTGATCGGGTGCGAGGCCGGTGCGCTGCAGCAGGGATTTGATCACATGGCTGCCGAGTTTGGGGGCGGGAATATCGGCCAGAGCGCCGCCGAAACTGCCCAGGGGCGTGCGGACGGCATCAACAATGACAACGGAGAGACGTTCTGACATGGGCTGCTCCTTGATAAAGTACGAGCCTGCGCCGCTGCAGATTAGATGGCGGCGGGCGTGCTCTTTGCGGAAGCTTCTTTGTGCTGTATCCATTCCTGATGAAAGGCGAGGTAATGCTTGCACATCAGTTCATAAAAGGCGGTCATCTCGTCGATATTTTCTTTGAATGCAGCACTCTCGGCATCATCGCTTTCGGCCAGAACGGCCTGGAATTTATGGGCCAGCTCGAGATTGTGCTTCTGCAGGGCAAAATGGTTCATGAAGGCATTGCCAAAGATGTCGGGGTGGGCCTGATAATGATCCTTGCGGCTTCCGGGTTTCCAGACGCGCTGGATGAGATTGTGGTCGAGTAGTCTGCGGCAGATTTGCGAGACCGGGCCTTTGCTGACACCGAGTTCTTTGGTGATATCGGGGAGGGAGACGGCTTTGCCATGATAGAGGAGCAGGCCGACGATGCGGCCCATCAGGGCGGGGTGGCCGAACATTTGGTACCCTGCGCCAAAATCCTGGATGAATTCCTGTTTCAGCATTCTGCTCCTGGATTGTTTAGAATGTTTGGAATATTTCAAACAATTAAAATATAGGACTCTATTATTAAAAAGCAAGCAATTTTATCGCGGAGTGAAGACTTTTTTCAGGACGCGGCGGCCAGATGGGAGCGTGATGTTGCGGCGGGAGCGTGATGTTGCGGCGGGAGCGAGATGTTGCGGTGGGAGCGAGATATTGCGGTGGGAGCGAGATGCTGCGGCGGGAGCGAGATGCTGCGGTGGGAGCGAGATGTTGCGGTGGGAGCGAGATGCTGCG
>DAOQAG010000028.1:0-45470 GCA_035353815.1 bacterium | reverse complement strand
GGGAGCGAGATGCTGCGGTGGGAGCGAGATGTTGCGGTGGGAGCGAGATGCTGCGGTGGGAGCGAGATGTTGCGGTGGGAGCGAGATATTGCGGCGGGAGCGAGATGCTGCGGTGGGAGCGAGATGTTGCGGCGGGAGCGTGATGTTGCGGTGGGAGCGAGATGCTGCGGTGGGAGCGAGATATTGCGGCGGGAGCGAGATGTTGCAGTGGGTGTGAGGTCTGCCGGCGCGGAAAGCGCTTGTAATTCGCGGCCGGTTTGGCTATTTTACAATGGCGCGGCGAAACCTGAAACAAAGACCTTATGCTTCCGCGTAAAAGAGGCAAGCCCATTCACTCGAGAAGACCATGCCACCGCCGGCGAACATACATCGCTTCAGCCTTCGCCTGAAGATCATCCTGCTCTTCCTGCTGCTGGTGATCGTCATGATGACCACCGTCGGCTATATCTATACCGTCCGGGAGCTGAACCTGCGCCGGGAGCAGATGGCATTGCGCATCGGGCGCCTGGCCAATAACATCGCTGCCGTGCGTTCCGTCGAAACCGGCGACTGGGACGGGTATCAGACCTATATCGACAACCAGATCATCGTCAATCCCGATATTGTCTATATTGCGATCCTGGACGATCAGGGCCGGCTCAAGGTTCATGCCCTGAACCGCGACTGGCTTGAGCTTGAGGCCCGCCGGCCGTTGACGCGCCTGGAGCAGGCCAGCCTGGTCTTGCGCCTGGATCAGCGTCAGATCGCCACGGAGAGCCAGCGCGATTTCGCCCGGCAGTCGGTGCAGATCATGGTCGGGGCGAAGAGCCTGGGCACGGTCAATATCGGCTTTTCGCTGGTGGACCTCAACGATGAGATGAAGCGAAATCTGGTCCGCAATCTCCTGCTCGATCTGCTGTTTCTGGTTCTGGCCGCGACGATCGCCTATCTGGCCGGTTCACGCATCATCCATCCCCTCGAAAAGCTGACCACGGCGATGGAGAAGATCAGCCACGGCGATTTCGATCAGGAGCTCAAGATCACCTCCCGGGACGAAATCGGAGCCATGGCTGCGACCTTTAACTACATGACCCGGGGTTTGCAGGAAAAGGCGATCATCGAATCGTTCAGCCACGAACTGGGATTCACCATCGAACTGGACAAGATCGCGCGCCTGATCACCGGTCATATCGCCGCGGCCCTGCAATCCGGCCGTTCGCTGCTGTTGCTGCAGCGCGGCGCTCCCGGCCATTTTTTCCTGCTCAGCTCCACACCGCCGGACGGCTCCCCGGAGGGACTCAGTGTCGATCTGGAGGAGTCCGGCCTGGAGGAGTTGGGGAAGTGGCGGGCGCCTGCCCCGCTGCATCATCTCGCTCAACATGCATCCCCTTTCGCCGCGCTCCGGACGCGCCTGCATCTCAGCCCGGAGGCGCTGCTGGCGCCCCTGCTCATCAAGGAGGAGATCCGCGGCCTCTTTCTCCTCGACCGGCCACAGGAGCGGGCGCCCTACTCCGATGAAGAGCTGCTGCTGCTGACGACCATGCTCTCGCAGGGCGCCATCGCCATCGAAAATGCGCTGCTCTATGAAGAGCTCACCGAACAGGAACGGCTCAAACGGGAGTTCGAGATCGCCCGGCGGGTGCAGTTGAGTCTGTTGCCGCAGCGCACACCCGAGATCAGCGGACTGGATGTCGCCGGCGTCTGCCTCCCCGCGGAGGAGATTGGCGGCGACTATTATGACTATTTTGAGCTGGATGACCACACCCTGGGCATTGCCATTGCGGATGTGACCGGCAAGGGGAGTTCGGCGGCCTTTTACATGGCCGTTATCAAGGGGATCATGCTTTCGCTGACGACCCTGTACCGTTCTCCCCGGGTGCTGTTGCGCGAGCTGAACGGCCGGGTTTTACAGACCGTGGAGCGGCGGATCTTTGCGACGATGATCTATGCGACCCTCGATACCCGCAAGAAGGTGCTGACCTTCGCCCGGGCGGGCCATAACGCCCTGATCCGGCGTACCGCCGGGCCAGGCGTGGTCGAGTCCCTGACGCCCGGGGGTATCGGTCTGGGCCTGGCCGGGGATGACCATTTTGAGCAGCATATTTCCGAAGCGCAGGTGCGCTATCGAACGGGTGATCTCTTTGTCTTTTACACCGACGGCCTTTCCGAAGCGATGAACCGGGAGCGGCAGGAATTCGGTGAGGAAAAGTTGCTGGAGTACATTGCTTCCCTGGATGGCTGTACCGCCCGGGAGGCGAATGCGGGAATCATCGGCCGCATCCTGGAGCATGTTCAGCAGGGCTCGCCGCATGATGATATCACCCTGGTAACGGTACGGGCCCTGTGAGGCGTCGACCCGCCGCCGGATGAAAGATGGAGCTGTTGTTCAACGGAGTCAGCACGATGAAATGGCGAATGCTCATACTGATCCTGATCCTGGTGACGGGCGGTTGCGAACGCACCCCCGAGCCGAGGCGCAAGATCCGGCTCGCGGATCAGGGCACGGCGAGCATGAAAGGGGAGCGGTTTACCTCGACCATCCACCTCGAGCCCGGTGCGCGCCGCGCCATCGCCGTCCTCTTTTTCGAGAACCGCACCGGGGACCCAAGTCTTGAATGGCTGCAAAAAGGGCTGACCGAGATGCTGATCCGGTCGCTCTCCCAATCCAGTTCCCTTTCGATCCTCAGCACCGAGCGGATCTTTGAAATTCTGCAGCAGGCGGGGCAGTCCACTACCGCCCAGACACTGGAGGTTAATCTCGCCGCCCTGGTCTCCCGGGAGGCGAATGTCGAAGCGGTGCTGAGCGGCAGCATCTCCCGGCACGGCGATTCGCTCCGGGTCAGTGTGCAGGTACACGAGCCCAGCCAGGGGCGGATCGTGCGGGAGGAGAGTGTGGAGGGCAAGAACATGGATGCCCTCTTCGCGATGGTCGACCAGATATCGCGCAAGGTCAAAGCAACCCTGGATCTTTCGCTCGAGCAGCAGGGATCGAGTCAAAGCATCGCCGACCTCTCGACCAACTCCCTCGAAGCCTGGCGCGCCTATGCCGCGGGACTGGATTTCGACCAGAAGGCCATGATCCAGGAGGCGGTCAGGCAATATGAAAAGGCGGTCGCAGCCGATCCTGCTTTCGTGGCTGCCTGCTACAAGCTGGCCCTTTACCTGTACTCCCAGGGTGAGCGCCAGCGCGGGTACCGGTATTTCGAAAAGCTCAAATCCCTGCGCTCCAAAGCCACACGCAAAGAACAGTACCAGATCGATCGTCTGGACGCCGGCATTCAGGGTAATGTCCGCAGGCTGGTCGAAATTTCCCGAGAGTGGGCGGAGCAGAATCCCGACGATATCGACGCCAATTTCAATCTCGGGGACCTCTACTTCAGCCTGCAAAGGTATGATGAAGCGCTCAAATACTACCAGGCGATTCTCCGGATCGATCCCATGTATAAAATCGCCTATAACCAGATCGGCTACTGCTATGCGCGCATCGGCGATCTGGATAACGCCGCCGCGGTCATGCGACAGTACCAGGAGTTGGCACCTTCGGAGCCGAACCCCTTCGACAGTATGGGGGAGATTTACTACAACAACGGCCAGTACCGGCTCGCGGAAAAATATCTCCGCCATTCGCTGCGCAACGACGCCGGGTTTTCGGCTTCGCTGCTGACCCTGAGCCATGTTTATCTCGATCAGGGAAAAAATGAAAAGGCCTTGGAGGTCATCGATCAGTTTCTCGCCCAGGCCAAAGATCCGCGATCACAGGCCAACGGCTATTCCCAAAAAGGCGTCATTATGTGGCGCATGGGCCGGATGGACGAAGCGATCGCCTGCATGCAAAGGACGACCCAAAGCCCCGATCTGGTGCTGCGCGGCACGATGTGGGTTAATGAACTCTTTCTCGAAAAGGGAGACGAGCCGGGTGCCCGTGCTTCTCTCCTGGACCATTATGCCTTTATACGCGACACGCTGATGGCCAGCGATTCCAAGTATACCTATTACCTGGCGCAACTGGCCCTGTGGAATGACCTCCAGCCCGGGCCCACGATCGAATACCTCGAAAAAGCGCTGACGCGCGAACTCAATGCTCAGGTGCAGACGCGCCTGCGGTTTTATCTGACCCTGCTCGAGATGAAGAACGGCCGACCGGGAGGCTCCCGCCCCCCCATGCCCGATCCTGCCGCGGGCTTTCTGAAACTGTTGCAGGATATCCACGAATTGCCCCTGGCCAGGGATTCCTGGAAGAATTTTCTGCTCTTCAACCGGTTTGCCCGTTTGCCGGGCCGGGAGACGGCTGCGATCTATGATCAGCTCATCCGGTATTGCCATGATCAGGAGCTGACCGGACTGGAGATGCTCTTTCATTTGTTCCTGGCGGATTGGTATGCGTGCCAGAATGAAGCGGACCGTGCGGCCGCCGAGTTCGCCGGTGCCGGCGTGCCGGATGAAGGGCAGTGGCTGGTCATTGCCCCCTATGACAACACCAACGGCTTTCTGAAAAAATTTCCCCCTGAGCGGCGGGTCAACCTGGCTGCCTCCAGTCAGGACCGGGAAGGCGAGCCGGCCTGGCAGCATCCCGACGACGGCTATTCTGATGGCTATATCGATCTCAAACGCCTCTATAAAAAATATAACTGGTCGGTGGGTTACGGCCTGATCGGCATCCAGTCGCCCGACCGGCGGAAAGTGCAGATCCGCCTCGGCACCAACGATTCGGCCCGTTTGTGGCTCAATGGCAAGGAGGTCTGGCGGATGAATCTGGGCCGGGATGCCATCTTTGACAATGACCTCATCGATGTCGAATTGCAGCCCGGCCGCAATCTGGTGCTGCTCAAGGTCTGCAACTGTATCAATGAATGGGGATTCTATTTCCGGGTTACCGACAGCAGCGGCCGCGGAATGCCGGATCTCCATTTTGTCGCGGCGGATCAGAATCCCGCTGCGGAGTAATCTTGCTGTGCCGAACTTTACGTTCTCAAGGACCAGGAGGACGATTGCGTAGAATCAGGAGATGGATTCCCGGAGCACGCCGCCTGAGCATCCTGATCGCCATGTGGGTGCTGCCACTTGCGGCGCAGGAAGCGCGGATCGAAGTGCAGGTGCCACTGGACAGCGCCGGCACCCTCCTGGAGCTCACGCCGGAACTGCGCAGCCGGGCTCGCCTCTTTCCTGAGGTCGAGCAGTTCACGGCCGCCCGGCTTTTCAGGCAGGAGGATTCCCTTTTCGTCCTGGAAATTGCCTTTCGCCGGGAGGGGGTGCCGGCCCGGAGCCGCACCCGGTTCGACGCGTCCGCCCTGCGCGTCTTCCGGCGGGAGCTGGAGCGCCATCTGGCCACGGCCGTCCGGCCGGCGGGAGTGGACCAGGAGGGGAAAGCGGGACTCATCGTCCGCCAAACCGTCCTGGGCCTGGGGTTCTATGGCTGGATGGTGCCGCAGATCCTGCAGATAAAAGGCGGCCGGGAGACCGTTGCGGCCTACATGCTGGTTGGATCGGCCGGATTCGCCCTTCCCTACTACCTGACCCGAAACCGGCCGGTCAGCCAGACCCGCGCCATGCTGACATCGTATGGCAGCACCCGCGGCATTTTCTACGGCGTTTTGCTGCGGACGATGCTGGCGCCGCATGCCAAATCGGATGCGGGCCGAATGGCGCCACCGCTGCTCGGCAGCATCGCCGGCGCGGCGGGCGGATTCACTGCGGGCGGCGGCTCCGCGCTGGCGCTCGGTCGGGCCGAGCTGGTGGGGGTCATGGGGGATCTCGGCACCGGGCTGGGCCTGGGCACGGCCCACGTCTTGGGATTATGGGAGGTGGAGAGCCGCGAACCGGCGGCCGCGGCCGTGAGCCTGGGCATGACCGGGCTCGGTTTTGCGGCCGGCGCCTGGCTGTCGCAGCGCGAACACTACACCCGGGGCGACGCCTATGTGCTGCGCATGCAGGGGATCCTCGGCGCCCAGATCATGATGCCCATCGCCGCGGCCCTCGGCGGCAAAAAGGATAAATCCTGGTCCACGGGGGCCATGCTGGGCGGAGCGCTCGGCACCGGCCTCGGCAACCGGCTGCTCCACAACGAAGATTTCGATGACAATGCGGGCGTGCTGATCAGCTGCGCGCAGATCGCCGGCGGATTGCTGGCCGGCGGCCTCACCTATCTGGTGGACAGCCAGGACCGTTTTGACCCCCTGGTCTATCACTCCACCATCGCCCTGGGCAGCCTCGCCGGCCATGCCCTGCTCTATCATACTTTCAAACTGCGGGACTGAAATGAGACGAATGATCCAATGGATGGCCTGGGCACCGATGCTGCTGCTGGTGGCGGTGCTGCTGCTGCAGGGATGTGCCACGACCGGCCGGCAGAACATGCCAACGCCGGGCCGGATGCCCCGGATCGCCCTGGTCCTGGGCGGCGGTGCCTCGCGGGGATTCGCCCACGTCGGGGTACTGCGGGTTTTTGAACAGGAAAAGATCCCCATCGACCTGATCGTGGGCACCTCGGTGGGCAGCCTCATTGGCGCGATCTATGCGGCCAATCCGAACAGTTTCGAGCTCGAGTGGCTGGCCTTTGAGCTGGAAAAGGAGGATATTTTTGATTTTTCGCTCTTTTCCTCCCGGACCGGTCCGGTCAAGGGCGACAAGCTGGCCAAATTTGTCGCCAGTCATGTCAAGGTCAAGACCATCGAGGAGATGAAAATCCCCTTTTGTGCCGTGGCCTGCGATCTGAATACCGGGGAGCCGGTGGTCTTTGAGCGCGGCCCGGCGGAGCTGGCCGTGCGGGCTTCGAGCTCGATTCCCGGGATCTTTACGCCGCTGAGCTATAACAATCGCTTGCTGATCGACGGCGGGGTTTTGGGCAGCATCGCCCCGGAAACGGCGCGGGCCCGGGGCGCTGACCTGGTCATTGCTGTGAATATCGGCAAAGCCATCACCAATTATGAAACCGGCAATGTCGTCTCCATCACCCTCCAGGCGATCGATATCATGGGTTACCAGATCGACCATTTTAAGAACAAAGAGGCCGATATTGTGATCGAGCCGGAGGTGGGCAGCGTCGGCACCATGGATTTTTCAAAGAAGAAAGAGTTGATGCTCGCCGGCATCACCGCTGCTGAACAGGCGCTGCCGGCCATCCGGCAAGCGATTGCGGATTTTTGCGCCACGCATCCCGCCCGTTGAGGTAGCGCCGCGGCCCTATGCGACTACCACCTGGGCGAAACGGTGGGCCGGAGGAGCCGCGGTATCCTCTTTTTGCAAAGAGTGCTTGACAGTTATCCTCTTTTTTGCTATACTTGATCCTGTTTGTGTACGTACACAAGGCGGCGCGTCCTGTGCGCCATCCCGTAAGAGCTGTAAAATTCGGTATGGTCCGGGTGGTGTCGGCAAGGAGGCCCACTCCCGGCTGATGGTGAAGACCCCGCTCTGCAGGCCGGGCTGCAGAGCCCTAATCAACGTTCGTTGTCGGATGGCTCCATTCGAAAGTATTCCGTGGCAACCATCAGAGATATCGCCAAACTAGCCAATGTTTCCATCGGCACGGTGGACCGGGTCCTTCACAAACGCGGCTTTGTCTCCCCCGAGACCCGGCTCCGCATCGAGGCTGCGATCACCCAGCTCCATTATACCCCCAACATCTACGCCCGCCAGCTCAAATTATCCCGGCGCTATCAATTCGGCATTCTCATGCCGGAGCTGCATCAGGATGCCGGCTACTGGGAGCAGGCCGCTGCAGGCATGCAGCAGGCGGGTGAAGACCTGGCGGCCTATAAGATCAAACTCAAGTATTTCTTCTTCAACCGGCATTCCGAAGAGACCTTTCGTGACGCCTTTTCGCGGATGCTGAATGATGATCTCAACGGTTTGTTGATCGCCCCCGTTTGTCTGAAGTACTGCAGTGAAATGATTCGGCGTATTCCGCCGGCCATCCCCTATATATTTTTCGATTCAGATCTCCCCGATACCCAGCGCTTGACCTTCATCGGCCAGGACCCCTTGAAGAGCGGCATTCTCGCCGGCCGGCTGATGCGGATGCTGATCGGCGAAGGGGCGGCTGTTGCCATATTGCGCGTCCTGCCCGAGGATTATCACATCAACATGCGCACCGAGGGATTTTGCAGCTATTACCGCGGCAACGGTTTCGCCGATACCCTGCATGTTTATGATTGGCATGAAACCGGGGAGATAAAGGAGAGCCGTGCGCTGGTCCATCGGATCCTGCAGGAGCATGCCATTGCCGGCCTTTTCGTCACCAATGCAATGACCTATCTGCCGGCGCAGCATCTCTGCGAGGCCGCAGGCGGGAAAAAGATCCATATCATCGGCTATGACCTGGTCGAGGAGAATGTAGCAGGACTGAAGGATGCGGTCATCGATTTCCTGATCGACCAGTCGCCCTTACAGCAGGGGTATCAAGGCATCCAGATTCTCTACCGCAAGGTGGTCCTGAACGCCGAGGTCCATGACCGGATCATGGTCCCGATCAATATTGTCGTTAAGGAGAATGTGGAGTATTTCCGGCATGCGCAGGGCAGTGCGCTCTGAGACCGCAGCGGTGAGAACAGCGGGCCGGGCGCGGCGAATAACGGGTCCGCCTCGATCAGGGAGGGAGATCCTGCATGCTCAGCCTTGACCTTTCCCAGCAGCAAACGATCTCCGGCGATCGCCAGCAGCGCTGCCTTGAAGGTTTGCGGGATGCCGCTGGGGAGCATCATGCGGCAAGCCGGAGAGAAAAGTTTGTGCGAAAGCTAATTAATTCCTATATTCCCCGCAGCCTGCCAGCGGTGCGGACGGGGCAAGCTGATCAAAAAGAACCGTACACAACACAGAGAGGAGCAAGGTATGTCCGTGCTGCAAGGTCTGGACTGGTTTATCATCGTCGCCTATTTCGCCCTGATTCTGGGCCTGGCCTGGTGGGTGATGAAGCGTCAAAAGAAAACCTCCGACAGCTATTTTCTGGCCGGCCGTTCGCTGGGGTGGTTCATTGTCGGCGCCTCGATCTTCGCCTCAAACATCGGCTCCGAGCATCTGGTCGGCCTGGCCGGCTCCGGAGCGACCGATGGTGTGGCGATGGCGCATTATGAACTGCATGCCTGGTGCCTTTTGATTCTGGGCTGGGTGATGGTGCCCTTTTATATGCGCTCTAAAGTCTATACGATGCCGGAATTCCTCGAACGCCGGTTTTCTCCCTCCGCCCGCACCTTCCTCTCGGTGGTTTCGCTGGTGGCCTATATCCTGACCAAGATCGCGGTTGGCATTTTCGCCGGCGGTGTGGTTTTCGGCGTTCTGCTTCCGGAGATGAATCTTTTTGGCCTGGACAGCTTCTGGATCGGTTCGATCCTGGTGGTGGTGATCACGGGTATCTACACGGTTCTCGGCGGGATGACGGCGGTGGCTTATACGGAAGCTTTGCAGACGATCATCCTGATCATCGGCTCGGCGCTCGTGACTGTTTTTGGCTTGCATGCCCTGGGCGGCTGGGAGCAGCTGCGGACGATCGCAGGCGGCGAGATGTTCAACCTCTGGAAGCCCCTGGTGCCGCATGGCATGCAGGGAACCTGGGCGCCGGTGATGGAAACCGGCCGGATGGCGTGGTATTTCAACAACAATTATCCCTGGATCGGGATGCTCTTCTGCGCGCCCATCGTCGGCCTGTGGTACTGGTGCACCGACCAGTACATTGTTCAGCGCACCCTGAGCGCCCCGAATGAGACCGAAGCGCGCCGCGGTTCGATCGCGGCCTCCTTTTTCAAGCTGCTGCCGGTATTCATTTTCATCATTCCCGGCATCATTGCCTATGCTCTGGCCAAGAGCGGTATGAACGCCACTCTGCAGGCCGCCATGATGGATGCCAATGGCAATCTCATCCGTGACAATGCCCAGAGCGCCTTTCCCTTGCTGGTAGCGCACATCCTGCCGGTCGGTATCCGCGGCATCGTGGTGGCCGGTCTGCTGGCGGCGCTGATGAGCTCGCTGGCGGGCGCCTTCAATGCCTGCTCGACCCTTTTCACCATGGATTTCTACTCCCGCCTCCGCCCCAACGTCACCCAGGAGCGTCTGGTCTGGATCGGCCGTGTCGCGACCGGGGTCATGGTGCTGATCGGTCTGCTCTGGATCCCGGTGATCCGTGGCGGCCGTGGCCTCTATGACTACCTGCAGGGCGTCCAGGGCTATCTGGCGCCGCCGATTTTTATCGTCTTTTTCCTGGGTGTCTTCAACAAACGCATGAACGCCAAGGGCGCCATGGCGGCCCTGATCACCGGCTTTGCACTCGGCATCATCCGCCTGGCCGTCGATACCCCGGCCAAACTGATCCACGGTTTCTCCTATGCCAAGGGCTCTTTTCTGTGGATCTTCAATAATATCTATTTTCAATACTACAGCATTTTCATCGCCATCGTCTGCGCGATAGTCATGCTCACGGTCAGTCACGCCACCGCCGAACCTGATTATGCGCGGATCAGCGGCCTGACCTATGGGACGACGACCGCCGACCATCGCAAGGCCTCGCGCTCGAGCTGGGGATGGGGCGACGTGGCGGCCTCGGCCCTGGTGCTCTGCCTTATCCTGTGCGCCTATTTGTACTTCGTCGGCTAAGCGCGGAGAACCTCCATGATCGAGAAACAGGATTGTGTCATCGGGCTGGATTACGGATCGGATTCGGTCCGCGCCCTGATCGTCCGTGCCGCGGATGGCACCGAGGTGGCTTCCGAGGTCTTTAATTATCCACGCTGGAAACAGGGGATGTATTGCGATCCGGCGGTGAACCGCTTTCGCCAGCATCCGCTCGATTATATCGAGGGACTCGAGGCGACTGTCAAGGGGGCGCTGGCGAAGGCCCCCGCGGGCACCGCGGCGCATGTGAAAGGCATCTCCGTCGATACCACGGGATCCACGCCCTGCGCGGTCGACCGCCAGGGCGTGCCCCTGGCGCTCACGCCCGCGTTCGCAGAAAACCCCAATGCGATGTTTGTTCTCTGGAAAGATCACACCGCCATCCGCGAGGCCGAGGAGATCAACCAACTCGCCCGGAATTGGGGGGGGATCGATTACACCCGTTTTGAGGGCGGCGTCTACTCCTCGGAGTGGTTCTGGTCCAAGATCCTGCATGTACTGCGCGAGGATGCAGCGGTGCACCAGGCCGCCTGGTCCTGGGCGGAGCATTGCGACTGGATTCCGGCCTTGTTGACCGGGATGAATGATCCCCTGACCTGGAAGCGCAGCCGCTGTGCGGCCGGACACAAGGCGATGTGGCACGAATCGTGGGGCGGCTTGCCCGCCGAGGAGTTTCTCGTCCGCCTCGATCCCCTGCTCGCCGGGCTGCGCGGCCGGCTCTATCGCGATACCTGGACCGGCGATAAGGCCGCAGGCCTGCTGACCCCGGCATGGGCGCAGCGCCTGGGTCTGCCCGCCGGGGTGATCGTCGGTATCGGCGCCTTTGATGCCCATTTCGGCGCTGTCGGGGCGGAGATCGAACCCAACATGCTGGTCAAGGTGATGGGCACCTCCACCTGTGATATGATCACCACGCCCAGCCCCGCGGGTGCGGAACACCTCGTTGCCGGAATCTGCGGACAGGTGGATGGTTCGATCCTGCCCGGGCAGTTGGGCCTCGAGGCCGGTCAATCCGGGTTTGGTGATATCTATGCCTGGTTCAAACAGGTGCTGATGTGGCCGCTGGAAAACCTGGGCACGACACTCTGGCCCGGGAATCCGGCGGCGCAGCAGGAACTGGTCGACAAGGCCGCGGAGGCGCTGATTCCGGCGCTCTCGGCGGCGGCGGCCGCTGTTCCGATCGAAGAATCCGGCGTGATCGCGGTCGACTGGATGAACGGCCGGCGCACGCCGGACGCCAACCAGGCCCTGAAGGGGGCCATCGCCGGCATCAATCTCGGTTCGGATGCCCCGAGGATCTTTCGGGCCCTCGTTGAGGCCACCGCCTTTGGCGCCAGGGCGATCGTCGACCGCTTTGTGGCGGAGGGCGTCGCCATCCACGGCGTCATCGGCATCGGCGGCGTCGCGAAAAAATCACCCTTCATCATGCAAATCATGGCGGATGTGCTCAACATGCCCATCAAGGTTGCAGCATCGGAACAGGCGTGTGCCCTGGGCTCGGCCATGGCCGCGGCGACCGCAGCCGGACTCTATCCTGATATGGGCGGGGCGCAGAAGGCGATGGGCGGTGGCTTTGAGACCGTCTATACGCCGGATACGGCGAATGCGGCCAAATACCGCATGATCTATCAACGCTATCTGACCTTTTGCCATTTTATCGAACATGAATTTACCAATTGATCTCCGATGGGGTATTCCGTTCGGGGAGAGATACTTGATCCAGATCTATAGAGAAAGTGAGCAGCAAGATGAGAAACGTCCCCAAAATCAAACTTGGCATCGTCGCCGTCAGTCGTGACTGCTTCCCCATTGAATTGTCGCGCTCGCGGCGTGCCCGGCTGATCGAGGCCTGCACGGCGCTGAACCTGCCGGTGCTGGAGATACCGACCATTATTGAAAATGAAACCCATGCTCTGCAAGCTCTCGAGGAATTGCGCCAGAACGAGTGCAATGCCCTGATGATCTATCTCGGCAATTTCGGTCCGGAGGGTCCGACCACCATCCTGGCGCAGCGGTTTGACGGCCCGGCCATGGTCGCCGCCGCTGCCGAGGAGAGTGCCAAGGATCTCTTCGACGGCCGCGGCGATGCCTATTGCGGCATGCTCAACAACTCGTACAATATGGGCCTGCGCAAGCTGCGTCCCCACGTTCCGGAATATCCGGTCGGTACGCCGGAGGAAGTGGCGGCGATGATCCAGGAGTTTATGCCCGTTGCGCGCATTCTGGTCGGTCTGAAGCATCTCAAGATCTTTTCCTTCGGGCCGCGGCCGCAGGATTTTCTCGCCTGCAACGCGCCGATCAAGGGTCTCTATGATATCGGCGTCGAGATCATGGAGAACAGCGAACTCGATCTTTACGATATTTGTCAGGCCGCCAAGGACGATCCCATGGTGCCGGAGATCAGCCGTGCCATGGCCGCGGAACTGGGCGAAGGCAATGCCTACCCCGGCCTGCTCAACAAACTGGCGCAGTACGAAGTGGCCATGCGCCGCTTCATGGATGCCAATTTGGGCGCCAGCCGCTACGGCATCTTTGCCAACAAGTGCTGGCCGGCCTTTGAGAAATATTTCGGCCATGTGCCCTGCTACATCAACTCCCGCCTCGCCGCCGAGGGCGTGCCCATCGCCTGCGAGGTCGACATCTACGGCGCCCTGAGCGAGTACATCGCCGCCTGCGCGACGCTGCTGCCGCCGGTCGTCCTCGATATCAATAACACCGTCCCGAAGGACATGTACGAGGCCCACCGGACGCTCATCGGTGACTATGCCCAGACTGACCTCTTTATGGGCTTCCACTGCGGCAACACCCCCTCCGCCTGTCTGGTCAAGCCCAAGATGAAATATCAGCTCATCATGCACCGCCTCCAGGAACCCGGACGGGAACCGGACATCACCCGCGGCACGATCGAAGGCCAGATCATACCGGGCCATGTCACCATTTTCCGTCTCCAGTCCACGGCGGATACCCAGCTGAAATCCTACATCGCCCAGGGCGAGGTGCTCAACATCGATCCGCAGTCCTTTGGCAGCATCGGTGTCTTTGCGATCCGCGAAATGGGGCGGTTCTACCGCCATGTACTCATCGAAAAGCGCTATCCGCATCACACGGCGGTGGCGTTCGCCCATGTGGGCAAGGCGCTCTTCGCCGCCATGCGCATGCTGGGCGTCCCAGACATCGGCTTTAATCAGCCCCGGGGCAATTATTATCCGACGGAAAATCCCTTTGCCTGAGATGGCAGGAGAGTCGAGGAAGGAATCAAGATGAAAAACGCGTTGAAATCCACAATCATACTAGCGGCGGCCCTGTTCGTGCTGCTCCCGGCCGCCGGCTGCAAAAAAAATACCGAGGTAAAGGAAATGGCAATATCATCGGCTCCCTTTGGCAAGACGACGACTGGCGAAACGGTCGAACTCTATACCCTGAAAAATGCGCACGGCACCACGGTCAAGATTACCCCCTACGGCGGCATCATCACCTCGATCCTCGTGCCCGACCGCCAAGGCAAGATGGGCGACGTGGTGCATGGCTTTGACACCCTGGCCGGCTATACCGACAAGGTGCCCTTCTTCGGCGCACTGATCGGCCGTTACGGCAACCGTATTGCCAAGGGCCATTTCACCCTCGATGGCCAAACCTACACCCTGGCCTGCAACAACGGCGTCAATCATCTCCACGGCGGCATCAAGGGCTTCGACAAGGTGCTCTGGACTGCCGCTCCCGTCAAGCCGGGCGTGCCCAGCCTGACCTTGACCTATCTGAGCAAGGATGGCGAGGAAGGCTATCCCGGAAACCTCTCCGTGACGGTGACCTATACCCTGACCGACGACAATCAGCTGGTGATCGATTATCGGGCCACCACCGATAAAAAGACCATTGTCAATCTCACCAACCATACCTATTTCAATCTCGCCAGTACGGGCACCATCCTCGATCACGAGGTCCGGATCGATGCCGACCGCTATACGCCGGTGGATGCCGGTCTGATTCCCACCGGGGAGTTGGCGCCTGTCGCCAGCACCCCCTTTGATTTCCGCACCCCCACGGCCATCGGTGCCCGCATTAACGCCGACAACGAGCAGCTCAAGCTGGGCGGTGGCTACGATCACAACTGGGTCCTCAACGGCGCCATGGGCACGCTGCGCAAGGTGGCCGAGGTCTACGAACGCACCACGGGCCGTGTTCTCGAGGTCCTTACGGTTGAGCCGGGCATGCAGTTTTACACCGGCAATTTCCTTGACGGCACTCTGACCGGCAAGGGCGGCCAGGTCTACGCCTGGCGCAGCGGCTTCTGCATGGAGACCCAGCATTATCCGGATTCGCCCAATCACCCGGACTTTCCGACCACGGTGCTGAATCCCGGCGATACCTACAAGACGCAGACCATCTACAAATTCTCAGTGCGTTGAAGAAGGCATCTTCGCCATAAACCACGGATAGACGGCTGGCAGGACGATCAAGGTCAGCAGGGTCGAGGTGATCAGCCCGCCTACGACCACGATGGCCAAAGGTTTCTGGATCTCACTGCCGGTCCCTGTTGCAAAAAGCATCGGAATCAGGCTGAAAATGGCGATGGAGGCGGTCATGAGCACCGGGCGCAGCCGATCACGGGCGCCCTGCCGGATCGCCTCCGCCAGCGCCATTCCCTCCCCATGCAGCTGGTCGATGTGAGAGACCAGCACCAGGCCGTTCAGCACCGCCACCCCGAAAAGCACAATGAATCCGATCGAGGCTGGGACGGAGAGATACTGCCCCGAAAGGAAGAGCGCCACGATGCCGCCGATGAGCGCGAAAGGCAGAATGGCCATGATCAGCAGCGCCAGCCGGAACGAGCGCAGGCTGATGAAGAGCAGGAGAAAGATCGCGCCTGTGGCCAAGGGCCAGATCAGCAGCAGCCGGTTCATCGCCCGCCGCTGGTTCGCGAACTGTCCACCCCATTGCAGATAATAGCCGGGCGGCAGCGCCACTTTCTTTTTGATCACCCGCGCCGCCTCATCGACAAATCCGCCCATATCCCTTCCCGTCACATTCATCTCGATGCCGATGCGGCGCAGGCCATTCTCGCGGCTGATTTGCGCCGGACCCTCGGTCAGGGTGATCTCCGCCAGCTGCGCCAGCGGGATGTCTGCGCCCTCGGGCGAACGGACGAGGATATTGCCGATCAGATCCGGCGTGTCCCGCCGTCCCTCGGGGAGGCGCACGACAATATCGAAACTGCGGTTCTCCTCATAGAGGGTCGAGGCGGATTTTCCCGCGATCGCGGTCTCGATCACATCCTGGACATCGCTGATGTTGATCCCGTAGCGCGCGATGCGTGCGCGGTCGATGGCGATCGTCAGGTAGGGCTGGCCGGAGATCTTTTCGACGAGAAGGTCGGTTGTGCCTTGCAGGGGCGCCACCGCCCGGGCGATTTCATCCGCCTTGCTCTTGAGGATCTCCAGATCCTCGCCGAACAATTTGATGATCAGCTGCGCCCGGGTGCCGGCTACGATCTCGTCGATGCGGCACTGGATCGGCTGGCTGAAGCCGAAGGCGATGCCGGGGATGGTCTCGATCGCCGCGCGCATTTCCGCCGTCAGCTCTTCGCGGCTGATATCCCGCGGCCACTCGCGTTTCGGCTTGAGGATGCCGACGTAGCCGGTCTTGTCCACCCCGCGTGCATCGAGGGCCACGCCGGTCTGACCGATCCGGCCGACCACCGTTCCCAGTTCGGGGAAACCTTTCAGTTTTTCGCCGACCATGCGGTTGACCTCGATCGCCTTGTCCAGCGAGACCCCCGGCAGCAAGGCCACATCCATGTCAAAGGCCCCCTCGTCCATGATCGGGATGAACTCGGTCCCGAGCAAGGGGATGAGCAGCAGCGAGGCCAGCAGCAGCGCCACCGCAATGCCGGCGACAAGTCCGGGCTTGCCCGTGCTCCAGGTGAGCAGGGGGCGGTAGAGGCGGCTGGCCCGGGCCATCACCGGGCTTTCCTTCTCCGGCCGCACCCGGAGCAAAAGCCCGCACAGAACCGGGATGACAAATATCGAGAGCAGGAGCGAGGCCAGCAGCGCGATCGCCACCGTGAGGGCCAGCGGTGTGAACATCTTGCCCTCGATCCCCTCCAGCGCCAGAATCGGCACAAAGGTGATGGCGATGATCAGTTCGCCAAAGATGCTGGGCTTGCGCACCTCCAGAACCGATTGCAGGACAACCGCGAACCTGGAGCGGCTGTCGACGCCAGGGCGGCTGAGATGACGCTGGACGTTCTCGACCTGGATGATGGTCGCGTCGATGATCATGCCGATCGAAATGGCCAGGCCGCCCAGGGACATCAGATTGGCATCCAGCCCGATGTATTTCATCGCGATGAAGGTCAAGAGCAGCGAGAGCGGCAGGGCGAGCAGCACGACCAGGGAACCGCGCAGGCTGCGCAGCAGGAGAAAGAGGATGACCATGACCAGCACCGCCCCTTCGACCAGGGCGCGGGTGACAGTACCGACGCTGGCGGTGACGATGTCGGAGCGGTCGTAATAGGGGACGATGCGGATGCCCTTGGGCAAAATGCCGCTGCTGTTGATCTCGGCCACCCTGGCTTTGACGCGGCGCACCACCTCGCGGCTGTTCTCGCCGCGCAACATCATGACGATTCCGCCCACGGCCTCCTGGCCGCCGTTGATCAGGGCGGCCCCCTGGCGGGTCGCGGCGTCGATCCGTACCTCTGCGACCTCACGCAGATGTACCGGTGTCCCCATCCGCGCCTTAAGGACGATATCGCCGATGTCGGCGGTCGTTCCGATCAGTCCGACACTGCGGACGATGTATTGCGCCGAGTATTTCTCGATGATGCTGCCGCCCGCGTTCTGATTGTTGTTTTCGATGGCCGCAAAGACATCGGCGATGGTGAGGCCGTACTTGACCAGTAATTCCGGCTGGACAATGACCTGGTACTGCTTGAAGTATCCGCCGTAGGAATTGATCTCGTTGACCCCGGGCACGCTCTTGAGCAAGGGATTGATCACCCACTCCTCCAGCGTCCGCAGCTCGGTCAGATACTGTTTCTGCGCGGTCGGCTCCTGCGGCACCGCTCCCTCCAGGGTGAACTGATAGATCTCGCCCATCACCGTGGCGATCGGGCCCATGGAGATCTCGACACCGGTCGGCACGGCCTCGCGCGCCTCGGTGAGCCGCTCAAAGACCAACTGCCGGGCGAAATAGATATCAACATCATCCTCGAAGATGATGGTGACGATCGAAAGCCCGAATTTGGTGACCGAGCGCAGCTCCTTGACCTTGGGGATGCCGCGCATCGCCATCTCCACCGGGAAGGTGACCGATCGCTCGATCTCGACCGCGGAGAGGCCATCGGCGTGGCTGACGACTTCGACCTGATTGTTGGTGACGTCGGGGAAAGCATCGATCGGCAGGGTCAAGGCAGCGTAGAGGCCGAACCCGGCGATGAGCAGGGCGAGGAGGATCGCCATCCCCCGCCGCTGCAGGGTCAGCGTGATGATGCGTTCAAGCATGGCTACTCTTCCTCCGCGAATTCACCTTTTTTCCATTCCGATTTCAGATAAAAGCTGCCCTTGCCCGCCACGCGCTCGCCGGCGCGCAAGCCGTGGTGGATCTCCACCGCCTCACCGCTGGTGATGCCGGGTTCGACCTGGCGCAGCTCGAAGGTGGTGTCATCGCGGGCGACGAAGAGAAATGTGGCCCCCTGTTCGCGGACCAGGGATTCGGCCGGGACCACCAGGCCTTTCTGGGCGGTGTGCACCGGAATGGTCATTTCGGCGAACATCCCGCTTTTCAGGCGCAGCTCCGGATTGCGGATTTCCGCCCGGATCTGCACGCTGCGCGTCTGCGGATCGACGATCGCGCCGATGTAGGTGATCCGGCCGGTGAAGCGTTCGCCGGGGTAGGCGGTCGTGGTGAGGGTCACCTCCGGCTTGCCGGCAAGGCCGGCGATGTCTTTCTCGAAGAGATGGCCATCGGCCCAGAGCACGGCATTGTTGAGGACGCGGAAGGCGGTGGCCGCCTCGTCGATCGGCTGGCCGATGACAACATTGCGCTCGACGATGGTGCCGTCGATCGGCGAGCGAATGACGAGAGTGCCGGCGGTGTGGTCGGTGCCGGCGCTGTTCTCGCCGCTGCCGAGCACCTCGGCGTCGCTCAATCCAGCCGAGTGAATGCGCCGGTCTTCGGCCTGGAATCCGGCGAGGGCCTGATCATAGGCGGCCTGCGCCTCCTGGAGAGATTTGCGGCTGCCGATATTCTCGCCGGCCAGGGTTTTCTGGCGTTCGAGGGTCGCGGCGGCAAAATCAAGCTGCGCCTTGGCCTGGATGTAGCGGGCCTTGATCTCGCCGATCTCCAGTCCCTCGATCTCCATCAGCGGCCCGCCCTTGCGGACATGATCGCCGAGGCGGACGAAGACCCGGCTGACGCGCCCGGGCACGAGGGTCCCGACCAGGGCTTCGAGATCCTGGTTGGCGGTGAGCACCGCGGGTGCGGTGACGCTCCCGGCGATGATGCTCTCCCGCACCTCCACCACCTCCAGACCGATCTCGCGGATCGATGCCGGTTTCAGGACCACGCGGTCCGCGGGCGCGGATTGCTCCACCGCCTCGCCCGGGTTCGCCGCCTCACCCTGCTCCGCGCCGCCCTGTTTATCACTGCTGCAGCCGGCGAGAAAGAGCAGCCCGAGGGCTGCAACGCGCAAAATTCCTGTTCTCATGCTAATCCTCATCGAGTTGGATGCCAGCCGGCACGGCGCCGGTGAGTTCGTTGAGCTCGATGGCCGCCCGGTGATAGCCGAGCAGGGCATCGATATAGCCGGCCTTGACCCCGGACAGCGTTTGCCGGGATTGCAGCAGCTCGAGGTAGCCGATCTCGCCGGCGTCATAGCTGACCACCGCGGTGCGGCAGATTTCCTCCGCCTGAGGCAAGAGCTCGGCCTGGTAAAGCTGGACCTGCCGCTCCTGATTAGCCAGCTCGAGCCAGGCGGTCCGCAACCGGGTGATCAGGGCATTCCGCGCTGCGGCTTGCGCAAATTCCCCGCTGCGCAGCTCCGCCGTGGCTTCCTGAATCCGGCCACGCTGGTCGAACATGAACCAGAGCGGCAGCGAGGCGCTGAACGCGGCTCCGTAATAGTCATTGCCGCCGCCCTCCAGGGCCTGCCGCGACCAGGCCAGCCGGAATCCGGGCAGCAGCGACGACCAGGAAAGGCTCCGTTTGCTGCGCAACGCGCCGACGCTGATCGCCGCCTGGCGCAGTTCAGTATTCTGCCGCTGTGCGGCCGCCTCGATCGCTTCCAGGGTCAGGCTGGCCGGCGTGAAGGCCATGCTGTCGCTCAGAATCCGCTCGCCGCTGCGGCCCTCTTGACCCAGGAGCAGAAGAAGCTGCGCCAGAGCGGCACTGCGGTCATTGCGGGCCGTTTCCAGGCTGTTCTGCGCCTGCGTGCGCTGCACTTCGGCGGTCATCCTTTCCAGAAGACTCCCCTCCCCGGCTTCCTGCCGGATCGCAGCCTTGCGGCTGAACTCCCCGGCCAGCTCGTAATTCGCTTGCGCGATTGCCAGCTGCGCTTCGCACGCCTTGACCTCCCAATAGCGGCACTGTACCTCAGCGAGCAGAGCCAGCGCCTTGTGGCGGAGCTCCATGCCGGCGGCGGCTGTTTCAGCATGCAAGAGCCGGCCGCGCAGCAAGTAAGCGGCCGGAAAATCGATCTCCTGCGCCAGCTCGAAGGTACGCTCGCCGAAATTGGCCAAGGATTTGTTGCGCGGCACATATTCATAGCTGAAGGAGAGTTCGGGCTGCGGCAGCGCAATGCCGCTCCAGAAACGTCCGGCCGCCGCACGGCGCGCCTGCCGCGCCTGCTGCAGCTCGGGATTGCGGCGGAGCGCCAGGTTCATCGCCTGCTCCAGGCTGATCACCTCCTGGGCACAGACCGCGCCATAGCCAATGAAAAGAATACAGAGCATCTTATTCATACAGGTTCCTGATGAAGTGGATGGTTTGCTCCCTTGACGGGAAGAAGCTGGGAAAGAGTACGGAACGGAGCTAGATGCGCAGCGGGGGCTGGCAAAGAGGGAGATTCATCCTGATGGCGGGCTGGAGTATCGCTCCCCTCGCTATTTCTGCGGGGAGTTCGGCGTAATGGGTAGAGCAGGAGGAGAGGGATAGAGAGAGCCCGATCCACTGGAATTGGCTGTATTTTTGCAGGGAGTGAGGCCAGGCGACTCGGGCGGCTTTGACCAGTTGGCAATAGTCGTGGGCCGTGTGATGATCGGTCTGGCCGCAATGCTCCAGGTGCAGCTCGCTATGGCAAAAGAGTAAACAAAAGCCGGCGAGCAACAAGAGGGTAAATATTTGCGGCAGCCTGGACATGGTGGAGATGCCTTTTCAGGGATGGGCCGGTACGGGATTATCCGTAATGATAAGGATTATCCTGCAAAGATGCAAGCGAAAAGGCGGTGCGGAATGTCGCGGCGCGGCATGTGGCGTAAAAATTGTTTGTGATTGACAGCAAATATTGGTAAATTAATGCTAATTTTCAAGATGAATCGGCTGGACCTGGGTTCCCGGCCGGGCGCAGAAGTTCTGAATAATTTTGGGCCAACCTGCGTTTTTAATCAATCATGTAAAAGGAGAGATATGAAAAGATTTACCGCATTTTTCCTCCTGCTCTTCATGCTGGTACTATACACCCTTCCGGTCCTGGCCAGTGAGGCGGATCTGGCTATCCCCGATCTGCACAAGGGTGCACCCTATACCAAGCTGGGCGGGATTACCCCCTGGAACCTGCTTTTCTATGGCGCTCTGGTGATCACCGGAACCCTCGGCATCAGTCTCTACCTGCGCCACCAGATCAAAGGCCTGCAGGTGCATTCGTCAATGGCGAGAGTAGCCGAGACCATTTTCCAGACCTGCCGCACCTACCTGATCCAGCAGGGCAAATTCCTGATGATGCTCTTCACCTTCATCGCCGCGGCCATGTTCTTTTATTTTCTGGTCCTCAAAGGCGAAACCCTGACCACGCTGCTGCTGGTTCTGCTCTTTGCGATCATCGGCATCGGCGGTTCCTATGCGGTCGCCTGGTACGGCATCCGCATCAATACCTTCGCCAACTCGCGCACCGCCTTTGCCTCGCTGCGTGGCAAGCCCTGGGATGTCGTCAACATCCCGCTGCGCGCCGGCATGAGCGTCGGACTTTTCCTGATCTCCCTCGAGCTGGTGATGATGGTGATCATCCTCCTCTTTGTACCGCGCAACATTGTCGGATACTGTTTCCTCGGCTTCGCCATCGGCGAATCCCTCGGCGCCTCGGCCCTGCGTATCGCCGGCGGCATCTTCACCAAGATCGCCGATATCGGCTCGGACCTGATGAAGATCGTCTTCAAGGTCAAGGAAGATGACCCGCGCAATCCCGGCGTCATTGCCGACTGCACCGGTGACAATGCCGGCGACAGTGTCGGCCCGACCGCCGATGGATTCGAGACCTACGGCGTCACCGGCGTCGCCCTGATCTCCTTCATTACCCTGGCGGTGATGAGCCCCAACCTTGAGGTCAAGGAAGCTATCCAGGGCAAACTGATCGTCTGGATCTTCGCCATGCGCTTTTTAATGGATTTCTGCTCGGGAATCTCCTACTTTGTCAATCAGGCCATCTCCTCCGCCAAGTACAGGGGCAAGAAAGAGTTCGATTTTGAAGAGCCGTTGATGCGCCTGATCTGGATTGCCGCCAGCCTCTGCATCACCACCTCGTTCGTCATGAGCTACCTGCTGATCGGCGATCTCCAGGTGATCAAGGACGGCGTCATGACCGCCATGCCCCATGTCTGGTGGCAGCTGGCCCTGATCATCAGCTGCGGCACCCTGGCCGCTGTGCTGATCCCCGAGTTCACCAAGATCTTCACCAGCTCCAAATCAAAGCATGTCAACGAGATCGTCACCGCCTCCCGCGAAGGCGGCGCCTCGCTGACGATCCTCTCCGGCATCGTCGCCGGCAATTTCAGTGCCTTTTACCAAGGCATGCTGATCACCGGCCTGATGGCCGTCGCCACCCTCACCAGCCATTACATCCCGGTGGAAGTGATCAATTATCCCTCGATTTTTGCCTTTGGCCTGGTCGCCTTCGGTTTTCTCTGCATGGGGCCGGTCAACATCGCCGTCGACAGCTACGGCCCGGTGACCGACAATGCCCAGTCGATCTTTGAGCTGGCGCAGACCGAGAGCATCCCCGGCGTCAAGGATGAGATCAAGAAGGAATACGGTTTCGAGCCCAATTTTGAAGAGGGCAAGCACTACCTCGAGGCCAACGATTCCGCCGGCAATACCTTCAAGGCGACCGCCAAGCCGGTGCTCATCGGCACCGCAGTGGTGGGCGCGACGACGATGATCTTTTCGATCATCCTGCTGCTGCAGAGCAAGAACATGCTGCACGTGTCGCTGACCGATGCCCCGATCCTTCTCGGCCTTATCACCGGCGGCTCGGTGATCTACTGGTTCAGCGGCGCCTCGATGCAGGCGGTCACCACCGGCGCCTACCGTGCGGTGGAGTTCATCAAGCGCAACATGGATCTGAGCAAGTCCGAGGCGGACATCGAGGATTCCAAGACGGTGGTCAAGATCTGCACCCAGTATGCTCAAAAGGGCATGTGGAACATCTTTATCGCCCTGATGTCGCTGACCCTGGCCTTCGCGTTTGTGAATCCCAACTTTTTTGTCGCCTATCTGATCTCCATCGCCTGCTTCGGTCTTTTCCAGGCCATCTATATGGCCAATACCGGCGGCGCCTGGGACAATGCCAAAAAGCTGGTCGAGGTTGATCTTGGCGAGAAGAACACGCCGCTGCACGCCGCGACGGTCATCGGCGATACGGTTGGGGATCCCTTCAAGGACACCTCCTCGGTTTCGCTGAATCCGATCATCAAGTTCTCGACCCTCTTCGGCTTGCTGGCCACCGAGATCGCCATCGAGATGACGGCGCATGCCAACGCCACCGGCGGCACCAATTACGCGCCCTATATCGCCATGCCGATCTTTCTCATCGGCCTGGTCTTCGTCTGGCGCTCGTTCTACAAGATGCGTATTCCGCTCGAAGAAGCCGCCTGACCGGCTTGAGCACTGTTGGCATCAAGGGAACGCCCTGCGGGGTGTTCCCTTTTTTTTATGCTTCCGGACTGTTATGGGTCAGCCCTGTTGTGTGTCCGGCTTGTTGAAAATTGCACCGATGCGCGTATAATATTTTCATCACCCCTTGCTATTCCGCCACCGAATGAGTATACTCTCTTTGGCAGGGACAAACCGTCCTGGCGATCAAGCGGACTATTTCAGGAGGTTGCACGTATGGCAGGAAAATGGATACTGGTCGCGGCCGGGATGGGATTGCTATTGTTCAGTTTGAATTGCGGCACTTCGCCCACAGAAGCCAACAAGGCGATCCCGGATACCGCCCAGTATGTAGTTTTCGCCTGGAACGATCTGGGCATGCACTGCCTCAATCCCACGTATGATCAAGCGGTGATTCTGCCGCCCTACAACACCGTCTGGGCGCAGGTGATCAAACGCGGCAATCCGCCGCAGATCGTCACCACCGGCCTGACCGCGCAGTACCGGATCATCGACAACACCCATTCCTACAGCAAGCGCAGCTTTAGTCAGTTCTGGGACAACGCCAAAAAGCTCTTCGGCACGGATCTGCAGCAAGACAAGGGATTGAACCTCGTCGACCCCAATTTGCACAACGGACTGGCCGGGGAGATGGTGAACCGGAACGACCATTTCGAAGTGGATGGCATCCCGCTGACGCCCGTCGATGATAGCGGCAACTGGAATCCTTTTCAGGTGGCTGAAATTACGATCAAGAACGCGGGTGGCACGGTGGTCGCGCAAACCCGCACCACCACCCCCACTTCTGATGACATCAACTGTGGCAAATGTCATGGTGCGAATGCCTTTGCCGATATCCTGCAGAAACATGACAGCAAGCACGGCACTGCATTGCAGGGCAACAAGCCGATCCTGTGTGCCAGCTGCCATGCCAGTCCCGCCCTCGGTATGACTTCGTCCTCCGGCAATTATTTATCGAAAAACATCCACAAGTCGCATGCCACTCGCGGCGCCGCCTGCTACGACTGCCATCCCGGAGAGAAAACCTCCTGCAACCGCAGCAAGGCCCACACCGCGGCGGATGGCAATTGCACCAGTTGCCATGGCGACATGAACAATGTGGCCAACACCATCGCGACCGGCGCCCGGACTCCCTGGGTGAATGAACCCAAATGCGCCACCTGCCATGCCGGCGTGCCGCAGGTGGATACCGGCACCACCCTCTATCGCAATGCCATGGGTCACGGCAATGTCTACTGCGCGAGCTGCCATTCGAGCCCCCATGCCATGGTTCCGTCAACCCAGGCATCGGATAATTATCAGGCCATGCAATACCAGGGCAAGGCCAAGACCATCGGCAGCTGCGGTGTTTGTCATCAGGGTTCCAAGGGGGAATCCGGCGATATCGGCGAGTTCGGCGGGAAGCACGGCGGCGCGAATCCGGATCAGAAAACCGCCTGCAACATCTGCCATACCGCGACGCCATCGGAGACGACCAAGTGGCCGCATAAATATCAGTGGAAGAACCGCTAACATAAAAAAGGGATGTCCGGACAGGACATCCCTTTCAGGATGGGTGCAGGGATGCTGCTGCGAGGTGAACTCAGCAGGCAGCATCCTTTTTTTATGGGTACCGGGGCAGAGGCTGGCGGCAGCGTTCCCTCCTAGAAGGCAAAATCCAGCGCCAGGGCCCCGAGGTTTTCCTTCACCTTGCGGAGTTCGCCCGTCTGCCGGTGCTGGAATTCAGCATGCAGGGAGACATTGACCGCCGACCAGTCGCCGAGGTAGTAGCGCGTCAGCAGGGCGATGGTATTGACCTTGTTTATGAGGTTGTAATCGGGCGGTTTTACCCAGTTGTAAAGCGCGGAGGCCACCAGGCGATTGTTGGCCAGTCCCGCCCAATCCAATTGCACCAGGCCGCCGCTGTATTTGAAGGCCTGGGTGTGGTCGAGCGCATTGAGCTTTTTATCATCCTGGCCGAGCATGTAGAGCGCCTGGAGATTCAGGGTCTGCCAGTTCAGGCTGGCATCCACGCCGAAGCGGTAAAAGGCCGCATTATCACTCCCGGCCGTCTCGCCCGTTGGTGCGATCAGGTTGCCGGTGATTTTGGCGGGCTGCCAGCCGTAGTACCCGAACAGTCCGATGCGCTGGCCGGCGCTCTGGCCGTCTCCCTTGCCGAAGGTCTGCGAGAGCGCGCCGTACAGGTCTTTGGCGGTGTTGTTATCAGGATTGGCGCCCGTCCCGTTGAGCAGGCCGAGACTGTATTTCAGGCCGCTGCGGAAATGGCCGGAGGCCTCCACGCCGATCTGGTTGTCGTCAAAATTGTAGCTCTGGAAGGGCGCTGTAAAGGCGTAAACCTCGTACGGCGTGAAGAGCTGGTACTTGCGTTTCGAGCTGAAGGGGTGGTACCCCGGCTCGAATTTCCCGACGCGGAGGTTGAGGACATCCTGGATGACATTGCTGAAGACCAGGTTGACCGCCTCGAGTGCACCCATTTGGCCGGGATTGGCGCTGTTCTCCGGGCCCTGCCAGCTCCCCGCCGGTTCATCGATGCGCGGGGTGTAGATGAGCAGGAAAGAGATGTCCTTGTGCAGCACCCCGGCGGCCAGCAAATCGAAGCCGAAGATGTTGAATCCGCTGGTGGTGCCATCCGGGCCGTCATAGAGGGTCACGCCGGTCATGGCCCGCAGGGCGATGGGCGGCGGGGTTTCAAAGATGCTCTTTTCGCCGCCCGCCTGCCCGGGAATTTGATAGCCGTTGTCACGATAGCGCTGGCCGAAATCGTTCAGCTTGGCGAAAGCGGTATGACACATGTTGCAGTTAAAGCCATACTTTTTGGCAAAGGCCGGGATGGCGCTGCCTTCGCCGGGGATCAGAAAGAGGCTCGCCAGGAGAATCAGGAACCATTTTATACGCAGCATAGGGATCTCCTTCTATTTGGGCATTTCAGCAGCAGCCGGGGGCTTGACCGCGGCCACTTCCGGATTCGTGCTGTTCATGGCCCGGGCCATGAAGGCGACCAGGGCTTTCTTTTCATGCTGCGTCAGACCGAGGGGCACCAGGAGCGGATCGAGGGTGGCCGAACGGACATCGCCGCCGCGGTTGTAGAACTCGACCAGGCTTTCCAGTGACTTTTCCGAGCCATCGTGCAGATAGGGCGGCCGGCGGGCGGCGTCACGCACGGTCGGCGTTTTAAAGGCCCCTTTATCCTGTTCATTTTTGCTGATTTCGTAGCGGCCGAGGTCCTCCTTGCCAGAGGCGGATGGCTTGACACCGAGATTGTGAAACCGGCCATCGCTGAAATTCCCGCCCCAGTGACAGGCGGTGCAGTGTCCCTTGCCGTTAAAGACCGCCAGACCTTCCTTTTCCAGAGGGGTCAGGGCGCCGTCGTCGCCGCGGACATAGCGGTCGAAGGGCGAATCGGTGGTCACAACGGTCCGTTCGTAGGCAGCGATGGCCTGGGCGATCTGGTCGAGGGTGATGTGGTCGGTTCCGAAGACCGTCTTGAACTCCTCGACGTAGCCGGGGATATGATCCACGGTGCGAATCATCACCTCATGGGTGTTGCCCATCTCGACGGGATTGGCGATGGGACCCTTGGCCTGCTCCTCAAGGCTGGGTGCGCGGCCGTCCCAGAACTGCAGGGGCAGATAGGCGGCATTGGAAACGGGAGGTGCACGGCGGCCGCCGCGCTGCCCGTTGATGCCCAGGCTGGTGGGCCCTTCATCCGACCATCCCAGAGCCGGATTGTGGCAGGACGCACAACTGATGGTGTTGTCCTGCGACAGCCGGGTGTCAAAATAGAGCTGTTTGCCCAACTGGATTTTCAGGGCCGTCTGGGGATTATCGGGCGGCACCACAACCGGCGGCAGGGGGGCAATTTTCTGCGGTCCGGGGATGTGAATGTTGAGGGCGGTGAGCGGCGGGATGGCCTGCTCCTGGGCGAGGAGCAGCACGGGGAGGATCAGGAAGATACAGACGACAAGCCACATGCTTCGTGTCATGGTTTCCTCCTTGTTTAGGTATACTGCAATCTACACAATCACGCCTCACAAATCAAAACAAAAATGCACAATTTTTGCACATCCGTGGATCACGCGTGTGCCGGGCTGAGGAAATGCCGGCTTACCTATTGATCTCCAGCATCCTTAAAATGGTCGGCAGCACCACCAGCAGCAAGGGCAGCGCGGCGATCAGGCCGCCGATGATGGCAATGGCCAGGGACTGGTGCATCTGTGCACCTGAGCCCACGCCCAGGGCGAGGGGAAAAAGCGCGGCGATCGCGCCGAGGGCGGTCATCAGCTTCGGCCGCAGCCGGGTCGAGATGGTGTAGATCAACGAGGGATCGACCGCCTGGCCGGCACGGCGCGCTTGCAGGAACTGCAAACAGGTAAAGATGGCATTCTCACCAATGATGCCGACGATCATGATGATGCCGGTGTAGCTGCCGACATTAAGCGGCGTCCCGCTGAGAAACAGGGCGATCAGGCTCCCGGCTATGCCCAACACGGCGATGAAAATGATGGCCAGTGAGATCCGGATCGACCGGAACAAAAAAAGGATCACCGTGAAGACCAGCAGCACCGCGCCAAGCAGGATCAACAGCAGTTCGCGAAAGGCTTGCTGCTGCTGGGCATAGGCCCCGCCGTAGACGATCTGGTACCCGGGCGGAATCCGCACCCCGGTTCGCACCCGCTGCTGTACGTCCTGAAGCGTACTGCCAAGATCGCGCTGGTTGAGCCGGGCGGTGACCGCTGCCATCAGTTTCAGGTTCTCGCGTTCCACCTGCGCTACCCCCTCCACGATTTCCAGATCGGCGAATTCCGCCACCGGCTTGCACCGGCCGTCCTTGAGAAAAATAGTGCCCTGCATCAACTTGCCCGAAGAGGTCTCCCGATCCCCATCGAAGAGGCGAATCGCCACCATCCGGTTCTTCTCGAGAATAGTTCCGGCGATCGTGCCCTCCAGCTTGGTCTGCATCTGGAAATGGAATTCTTCCGGTGACAACTCGTATTGTGCCAGGGCAGCGGTCCGGGGCACGAGTTTGATCTCCGGACCCGCCACGAGGATGCCATTGTATACATCCGCTGTACCCGGGGTCGCGGCGACGCAGGCGGCGACACGATCGGCCAGGTCGGCAAGAGTTCTCTGATCATCGCCGAAGATCTTGACCTCGATCGGCTGGACCGACTCCATCAGATCCCCCAACATGTCACCGATGACCTGGCCGAAGTCGACCTGCAAGGCCGGAAGCACTGCCTCGATCCGCACCCGGATATCATCGGCAACCTCTTCGGTGGTGCGCTTCCGCTTGGAGTGAAGCTGGATCAGATAGTCGCCGTCGTTCGGCTCGGTCATGAAAAAGCCCATCTCGGTGCCTGTGCGGCGCGAAAAGCTCGCCACCTCCGGTGTCTCGTGCAGGATCCGGTCCACTGTGCGCAGCATCCGGTCGGTCGCTGCCAGCGAGGACCCCGGCGGGCTCTTGTAGTCCATGACAATGGCCCCTTCATCCATCTCGGGGAGAAATCCGGAGGCCAGCCGCGGCATGACCCAGATTCCGGCGGCGGCCATGCAGAGCACGATGGCGGCGGAGATCCAGATACGATGGATGACAAAATCGACCCAACCGCGCTGTCGCACCACCCTGGGTTTTTGCGCCCAGGCGTATCCCCTGCGGGTCAGCAGAAGAAAGATCACCGGCAATCCCAGCCAGGTCACCAGGTAGGAGCAGATGAGGGTGATGATCATCGTGTCGGTCATCACCTTGAAATAGGCTCCCGCCACCCCGCTCATCAGCGCAAAGGGCAGGAAAATGACGATGGTGCTGAGCGAGGAGCCGACCATGGCCGGAAAGAGATAGCGGATCGCCTCATGCACCAGAGGGCCGCTCTCCTCATCCGGATGCTCCTCGTGCGTGCGATGGATCTGCTCCACCACGACAATGGCGTCATCAATAATCAGGCCGATGGCTGCGGCGATGGCGCCGATGGTCATGATGTTGAAGGTGTAGCCGAGGGCATGCAGCGCCACCAGCGTGAGACTCAATGTGACCGGGATGGTGATCAGAATGACCGAGCTGGCCTTCACCGAGCGCAGAAACAGCACGCTCACCAGGATAGCCAGGATCAGGCCGATCCACAAGACGTCGCGCAGACTGCCGATCGCATCCCCGACAAAGTTGGCCTGGTTGTAGAAGGGCCGCAGAGTGACGCCGCGCGGCAGTACGGCGTTCACCTCCTTGAGTTCCGCTTCGACCGCGCGGCAGACGTCGAGCAGATTGGCCCGGGGCTGCTTCATGATAGCCAGGAGCGGGACATCCTTGCCGTTGGCGTTAATCTTGATGTATTCGCGCTGCTCGGCGATCTCAATGCGGGCGATATCCTTGAGGCGCACCAGCAATTTCGCCGAGTTGAGGATGACCAGATTCTCGAGATCGGTCCGGCCCTTCACGGCGGCATCGGTCAGGGTCAGATACATGCGGTCAAAATCGACGCCATAGCCTTCGGACTCGATAAAGTTGGAATTCGACAGCACAGCGGCAACGGCTGCTGGGGTCAGGCGCAGGTTGCTCAACCGGACCGGATCGAGGATGACGTGGTATTCCTTCACCCGGCCGCCGGTGACCGCTACCTCGCTGACTCCCTCGATGCGGGAGAGCATCGGCTTGATGGTGAACTCGGCCAGCTGGCGCAGCTCGATCGGACTCTTGCTGCTGCCCTCGAGGGAGAATCCCATAACCATGAGGATGGAGGGATTCATCTTTTCGATCGTGATGGCGACTCCGGGCGGCAGGTCCTGCCTGATGGCATTGATCTGGGCTTCGATGCGCTGCTTGCCCAGGTCGACATCCGTCCCCCAGTTCAGAAAAGCCGAGATCTCGCAGGTCCCGCGGCTGGTGGTATTGCGGATCAGCATCAGATCCTCGACCCGCTTGATGGCGCTTTCCAGGGGGATGGTGACCTCGGCCATCATCTTGTCCACCGGCTGCTCGCCGTTTTCGGCAATGATCTTGATTTTAGGAAAGGTGATGTCCGGGAAGAGGCTGCTCTTCATTGCGACCAGCGAATAGACGCCGGCCATGAGGATAAGGGCCAGAATCGCGGCGATCGGGCTGCGGTATTTTACATAAAACTCATTCATGGGGCGACCCGCTCAGGGCTACGCGCGCGGTATCGGGCAGGCCGTAGGCGCCCGCGGAGATGATGAGGTCGGTGGGCAGCAGCTGCGGTGCGACGACCTGCACCTCGTCGCCGCTTTCGATGCCTTTGGCAATGTCGACGCGGACCGCGGTGTTGGCCTCCGTCAACTTCATGATCCAGAAGCGGCGCATGGTCTCATCGCACTGGATCGCGCCACGAGGAACGATCGTCGCCCCGACGGCTGTGCGCAGGGGCAGCCGGGCGCTGAGATTGAGATTTTCCGGGAGGCTCACAGCGCGCTGCAGCTGCAAGAGAAAGGTCTGGGTTTGCGTCGCCGGGTCGACGTTGGGTAGGACCCGGTGGATCACGGCCGTCATCTTCTGGCCGTCCGGCAAGAGGATTTCGCAGGGGATGCGGCGGTCGATCCGGACGGCATACTCGTAAGGCACATTGAGGCTGATGCGCAGGGAGGAGGGGTTGGCGATGCGGGCGATCTCTTCCCCTTCGGTGACAAAATCGCCGGTGTTGAACTGGAGCGCGACAAGAATGCCGTTGGTCCGGGCACAGATACTGACCGCCGTCGGCAGGGGCAGGGTACCGGGGGCGAGGCTGTCGCCGGCTGCGGCCTCCCGGGTCTTCAGCCGCAGCAGCAGATCGCCGGCGCGGACGGGGTCGCCGACCGCCTTGGCGAGGGTGTCGATGAAACCGGGAAAAGTTGCACGGAGGGTCTCTTTTTTCATAAAGAGCGTCGTGGCGTTGAGGTCCAGGTATTCGGTCAGATCCTTGTGGAGAGGATGGGTGACCTCCACGGGGGCGCCTGCTTGCAGCGGCGCGCTGGTGTCGTCTTGCTCCGCATGACAGGAGAGAAGCAGAAGCAGGGCACTCAGGAGCAGGCACTGATGCATCCGGTGAGCCTTCATTTTACCAGTTCCAGTAATTGTGATTGTTAATCTCCTGCTGGCACTCGATCTCGGCGGAGATCCGGGCCTTGCGAATTTCAATATAATTGCGCAGCAGGGTGAGGTGGTCGATCATCGAGGTCGCCCCCTGCTGCAGCTGTTTTTCCGAAAGCTGCAGCAGCTGCCGGTAATCCTCGAGCTGCCGGGTGTAGGTGCGGAGGTTACCCTCGAGCGTGCGGATCCGGGCGCGGCTGCTGTTGAGTTGCAGGGCGATGTTCTGTGCCGAGGCTTGCCGGTAGCCGTGCAGGCTGTGTTGCTGCAGTTGGGTTTGCTGGCGCATGAGGCTTTTTTGCCGTCCGTCATAGAGCGGCCATCGCAGCGAGAGACCGGCACTCGTGCCGAATTTGCGGCTGATCTTTTGCAGGGTGACCGCGTTGAGGCCGGCAGTGACGAAGAGATTGAGTTCGGGCCGATATCGGGTTTCGAATTCTTCCTGGCGGCTGTTCAGGGCCAGGCTGTCGAGGCGGAACTTGTCGCCGAAGCGGGAGGCCGGCAAGGGCGCGCTGAGGGGAAGAGTGAGGGAGTCGATCTCGACCACCGTGGTGTCCTGAATGCCGGCCAGGGCATTGAGTTCATACAGGGCGGTGCGATACTCCTGCCGGGCGGCGTTGCGGGCAATGGCCTGGTTCTGGCTCTCGATCCGCAGCAGCAGGTAATCCTGCAGCCCGGCTTGACCCTGGCGGACCAGGCTGCCGGTAAGGGTCAGCTGCTGATCGAGGTTGGCCGCGGTCTCCTCCGCCAACCGGGTCAGGAGCAGCGCCTGCCAGGCTTTCAGGTAGCAGCCGGTCACTTCGTGGTGGACGCTGTGCTGCTCGAGCTCGGAGCCAAAGCGCAGGTTGTCGTCCTGAATGCGGCTCTGGCGGTCGAGGACGCTGATCTGGTTCTGGTTGAAGAGCTTTCGCTCCAGGTTGAACTGGGCCGAATAGAGCCCGCCGTCAAAGAGAGCGATATCATAGCCGATCGCCTCCGGCTCGGGTTCGGTCGTCACCAGCTTGCCGCTGTTGTTAAAATAGGGGGTGAAAAGGTAATCGCCGCTCAGGGAGAGCTGGAACGCGGAATTCACCGCATGATTGAGCTTTTGCTGGATCCGGTTGCCGGCCTGGAGATCGCCGAACTCCCGGATCGCCGGCGAATACGATAGAGCGCGGGAGAGATAAAAGTTGAGGTTGTACTGGGCACGGGCCAGGGGGCAGAGGCTGAGGAGTAAAAAGAGAATTTTGGGGGCCATGGCAATGACCGCGTTGGGGTGAGACGCCGTGGAGAGTGAATGAGCCGGGCAGCAGGCCTGGGGGTGCCGGCTGGGGCATGACCGAAAAAATAGCGAATCATGCATCCAGATGCAAGGAAAAACTCCATTTGCGGAGCAGAGGGTCGATCGGTGTGCTATTCCGCTTGACATTTACACGGCAAATGGCTAATATCCTTGCAGTGGCAAAAGGTCGAAGGGCATGATCAGCTGATTATAACCCTATGGAGGTATACAATGGCGAGCGACAAAATGGCGCGGCGGCAGTTTTTACGGAGCGGCTCACTCGGTTTGCTTCTGGCTGGTCTGGGAATGCCGGCCGCGAAGGGCCTGGCCGCGGAAAAGGAAAAGATCAAAAAAATCCCGAGACGCGTTCTGGGACGTACCCGCCTGAAAATCCCCATCCTCAGCTTCGGGGTCATGAATTCGGACAGCCCGGATCTCATCAATCGGGCCCTTGACAGCGGCATCACCCATCTCGACACGGCCAACGGCTACCTTCGCGGTAATAGCGAGAAATCGATCGGCAACGTGCTCAAGCAGCGCGGCGGCCGCGACAAGGTGATCCTCTCCACCAAGATCTGGCTGGCCCGCGATTTCCAGAAGGGCGTCTTCAGCACCGAAGACGGCAGCTGGGCGCCCGGGGCCACCCCGGAGAACTTTAGCAAGCTGCTCAACGCCAGCCTGGAGCGGCTGCAAAGCGATTACGTCGATATCCTCTATATCCATGCCTGCGATAACGCGCAGATGGTTAATTATGAGCCCCTGATGAATGCCGCGCGCGCGGCGCAGCAGGCGGGAAAGGCGCGTTTCATCGGCGTCAGTTGTCACGCCGCTGTTGCCGAGGTGGTACGCGCTGCCGTCGACGCCAAAATCTATGACGTCGCCGAGATCGCCTTCAATGTCTGGCGCGAGGACAAGGAGCAAATCAGGGAGGCCCTGGCCTATGCCAAAGAGCACGGCCTTGGCATCGTCGCCATGAAGACGCAGGGAGGAAATCCGCGTGAGGGCGCCACGGCGGTCAATCATCCCGCCGCACTCAAATGGGTGCTGCGGCACCCGGAGGTGACCACGGCCATCCCGGGCATGACGAGCTTTGATCAACTGGATCTCAATCTCGCCAGCGCCGCCAACCTCGATCTCTCCGACGAGGAAGAGAACTATTTGAAACTCGGCGCGATCGAGAAGGGACGCCTCTGCCAGGGCTGCCGGGCCTGCGTGGTGCAGTGCCCGCACGGGGTTGAGATTCCCAGCTTGATGCGCGCCAGCATGTACGCTACGGGGTATGGCAATCTCAGTCAGGCCGAATGGACCCTGGCCACGCTGCCCGAACGCCAGGGCTTGGGGGCGTGCCGGAGCTGCTCGAGCTGCACGGCCGTCTGCGCACATGCTCTGGATATCAGCCGGGAGGTGGCCGCCCTGAAAAGCCATTTCCCCTTTCTGGGCTGATCCGGCTCTGTCAGCGCGATAAAGGGTACGGTTCCATAACGATGCCCTGAAAAACCGGTCCCCCTTTCTCGGTTGATCCGGTACGCGTTAATCCATAGTGGCACTCTCTTTCCCAACAGGCAGGAAATCCATATGCATGGTGTCATCCACCGGCTGGCCGCCGCGGTGATCTTGGTGATCGTGATCAGCGCCGCCGCCCCGGCCCAGGAACTCGCAGACACGACCCTCGCCAGCCTGCTGCCACAGCCGGGCGATCTGCCAGCGTGGCGGCAGACCGAAGCGCCGCGTTTCTTCCATCCCGAAAATCTCTTCGAATATATCGACGGTGCAGCGGATCTCTATCTGCAATACGGCTTCCGCCGCGTGCTGACGACCGATTATGCCGTCGGCCCTGACTCCAGTTCGGTGACCGTCGAGATCTATGCCATGAAGAGTCCGCTGCACGCCTTTGCTATCTTTGCCGCCGAACGCTCGCCCGAGGAGACCCCGGCCGGCGTCGGCGTCGAGGGATATCGCAGCGCCAACGTGCTCAACTTTTACCAGGGGCCTTGCTATGTCAAGATCACTTCGTTCGCCCTGGAAAAGGATCCGGGAGCCGCGCTGACCGAGATGGGCCGCATTCTGGCGGGCCGCATCGGCGGTGGTACGACGCCTCCGGAGCTGTTCAGCCGTTTTCCCGAGACCGATCGCGTGCCGGCATCGGACCGCTATGTGCCGGGGGATTTTCTCGGCCAAAGCTTTTTCAGGGAGGGGTACCGGCGCGAGTATCGTAGCGCCTGCGGTTCCTGGCAGCTCTTCCTTGTTCCCTGCCAAAGCGCGGCCGAGGCGCAGGAGCTCTTCGCGCGCTATAGCCAATTCCTGCTGCAGCGCAATGTTTCATCGCGCCAGGAGACTATTGGCGGTCATCCGGCTCTCTTCGTGCAGCGGCCGGCAGGGATCGACCTCGTCTTCTTTACGGATTCTTTCGTCTGCGGCGCACTCGGCCCGCCTTGTGAAGAGACCCTAAGGGCGCAGCTGGAAGAGATGGCACGCCGTTTGGACGGGCGATGACGGTGCACCTGCCAGCTTCGTCACTGGATTCACCTGTTTCCTCATGACCAGTCGGGACCGCTGCGCTCTCCCCAGCTTCGCTTCCAGGAGGGCTATCTGCTTGGTTACGATGGGGTCGTCCATCCGACCAACAAGCCAGGGATTGTGAATCATGAAATTCAAATCCATTTGCTGGTTCTGTCTGCTCTCCGGGCTGGCCTGCACAAGGCCCGAAGCGGATAACAGCGGCAACAAGGGGAAAAGCCACGAATTCAACGGCGTTTATCGCGGCGAGTATCTGAACCGGATCGCCTTTCCTCTCGGCGGTATCGGCGCCGGCATGATCTCACTGGAGGGCACCGGCGCCCTCTCGCAAGTCTCGGTCCGCAACACCGCGGCAGTATTCAATGAGCCCCTGCTCTTTGCCGCCATCTCCGTCAAGGGAGTGAACAGCGGCGCCAGGGTCCTCGAGGGATCGGTGCCCAAATGGAAATACTACGGGCGACCCAATACCGCACGCGGCGGCGAACGCACCTCCTACGGACTCCCCCGATTCAGGGGAGTGACCTTTCTCGCCCGTTTCCCCTTTGCCCGGCTTGAGCTTGAGGATCCGCACTTCCCGCTGCAAGTCAGCCTGACGGGATGGAGCCCCTTCATTCCCGGTGATGCCGACAATTCGAGCCTGCCGGTCGCCGCCCTTGAATACACCTTCCGGAACCGCAGTGCGGCGGCTGTGGAGGCGGTCTTTTCCTTTCATTCGGAAAACTTTATGCGTGAGGGCGCGGGAGAAAACGCCATCGCGCCCTGCGCAAACGGCTTTATCCTCCGTCAACAAGCCCTGGTGGCGGGGGCCAGTAATCAGGGCGATATGGCCTTTTTCACCGATCAACCCGCGACGGTGGTCGACCACTGCTGGTTCAGAGGCGGGTGGTGGGATCCGCTCACCATGGCCTGGAAAAATGTCGAAACAACGACGATTCCGCAAAATCCGCTGATCACGCCGGATGCACCCGGCGCCTCCCTTTATGTCCCCCTCAAGCTCGAAGCCGGGGAAACCCGGACGATCCGCCTCATGGCCGCCTGGTATGTCCCCAACTCAGACTTGCGGCTTGGCCAGGATCCGGCGGGCACACCCCAATGCGAACCCGCCTCGGGTTGCTGTGCATCGCCGTACTATCAGCCCTGGTATTCCGGCAAGTTCGCCTCGGTCAGCGAAGTAGCCCATTACTGGAATGCCCACTATAGCGATCTGCGCGAAAAATCCGGACTTTTTTCCGATGCTTTTTTTACCTCCTCGCTGCCACCCGAGGTGCTCGAGGCGGTCGCCGCCAACCTCAGCATCCTGAAATCCCCAACCCTGCTGCGCCAGCGCGACGGAAATCTCTGGGCCTGGGAGGGTTGCAACGATAATTCCGGTTGCTGCGAGGGCTCCTGCACCCATGTCTGGAATTATGCCCAGGCCATTCCCCACCTGTTTCCTGCGTTGGAACGCTCCCTGCGCCATACTGAATTCATGGTCAGCCAGAACCAGGAGGGGCATCAGGCCTTTCGCTCGGCACTGCCCATCCGGCCCAAAGTGCATGATTTCCATGCCGCTGCGGACGGTCAGCTCGGCGGTATCATGAAGGTCTACCGGGAATGGCGGATCAGCGGGGACACTTCATGGATGACGAATCTGTTTCCGCGGGTCGAAGCGAGCCTGGACTACTGCATCGCCACCTGGGATCCGCGCCGGCGCGGAATTCTTGAGGAGCCCCACCACAATACCTATGATATCGAATTCTGGGGGCCCGATGGCATGTGCACCAGCTTTTATCTGGGCGCGCTTCAGGCGATCTCCATCATGGGGGACACCCTCCATCAGGATGTTTCGCCATATAAGCGGCTCTTTGAATCGGGCAAACTGTTCATGCAGGACAGTCTCTATGATGGGGAATATTTTTACCAGAAGATCCGCTGGCATGGCCTGAATGCGCCGGATCCGGTGACGCTCGCCAGGGGAGCGTGGAACGCCAATTATTCCGAAGAGGCCCGCCTGCTGCTCGAAAAGGAGGGGCCGAAATACCAGTATGGCCGGGGGTGTCTCTCCGATGGTGTTCTCGGGTTCTGGCTGGCGCGGGTCTGCGGGATGGCGGATCCCCTTGCGGCGCCGCTGATTAAAAGCCATCTCGATGCAGTCTATACCTATAACCTCAAGCATGATCTCTCCGGCCATGTCAATCCGCAGCGGCCCACCTACGCCCTCGGCGACGAAGGAGGCCTGCTGCTGTGCAGCTGGCCCAAGGGGGGCAAACTTTCGCTGCCCTTCGTCTACAGCAACGAGGTCTGGACCGGCATCGAGTACCAGGTGGCCTCCCATCTGATGTTGATGGGGGAGGTGGAGAAAGGCCTCGATATCGTTCGCACCTGCCGGCAGCGATATGACGGCCGGGTCCGTAATCCCTTCGATGAATACGAGTGCGGCCACTGGTATGCCCGCGCGCTTTCCAGCTATGGTCTGCTTCAGGGACTGACGGGGGTGCGATTTGATGCGGTCGACCAGACACTCTATATGGATTCACGGATCGGGGATTTTACCTGTTTCCTTGCGACCGATACTGGGTTCGGCCAGGTTGGCCTCAAGGCGGGCAGACCCTTTGTTCACATGGTATCCGGCGTGCTCAATGTGAAGCGCGTGATGGTCGCGGGTATCGAAGAAAAGCTCCAGGATACCCATGAGCATAACTGACGATCCGCATGCAGCGCTGCTGCGGATGGAGGGGATCTCGAAGGATTTTTCCGGCATCCCGGTTTTGCATGGTGTCGATTTTGAGCTCCGGCGCGGGGAGGTCATGGCTCTGGTGGGAGAGAACGGCGCCGGCAAATCCACCCTGATGAAGATCCTGGCGGGGGTGCATCCGGAATATGGCGGTAATATTTACCTCGAGGGACGGGTGACCCGGTTCAGGAATACCCGGGAGGCCGGGCAAGCGGGCATCGCCATGATCTATCAGGAGTTGAACCTCATCCCCGAGCTTTCGGTGGCCGAGAATATCTTCCTCGGCCGCGAGCCGCACGGGTGGGGGGGAAGGGTGGATTTTGCGGCGATGAACCGGGCGGCGGAGCGGATTCTGGCGGATCTCCATTTCAAAGCGCCGGTGCAGACCCCGGTCGCGAAACTGCGTGTTGGTCACCAGCAGCTGGTGGAAATCGCCAAAGCCCTCTCACTCGATGCCCGGATCGTGATCATGGATGAGCCGACCTCCGCACTCTCCGAGCCTGAGGCGGCGGTTTTATTTGCCGTCATCCGCCATCTGCAGGAACGCGGAGTCGCGGTCGTCTATATCTCGCACCGGATGGCGGAATTATTTGCTATTGCCGACCGGATCACCATCCTGCGCGACGGCCGCACGGTCGGGACGGTCGGGGCGCAGGAGATCGACCGCCAGGGGCTCATCCAGATGATGGTGGGGGAGCGCGCCGAACGATTTTTTGTCAAGGCGGGCATGCCAGCGGCGGAGATCCTCCTCTCGGTCAGCCATATGACCCGCAGGAATCCCGATCCTGCCCGGCCGGCACTGGTGGAGGATATCTCGTTTACAGTCAGGAGGGGTGAGGTTTTCGGTATCGCTGGTCTCCTTGGCGCCGGCAGGACGGAGCTGCTGGAAGCCCTCTTCGGAGTAGACGCCGGACACACGACCGGCCGGATGGAAATCGGCGGCAAAGAGGTCCATCTGCGCAATCCTGAAAGCGCCATCGCCGCCGGCATCGCCCTGATCACCGAGGACCGCAAGAGCAGTGGTCTGGTGCCGCGCATGAGCGTCCTCCACAATCTGACCCTGGCGGCCCTCTCCCGGATCGCCCTCTGCGGAAACCTGCTCTCCTCCGGCAAGGAAGCGGCGCTGGGGGAGAAGATGAGGGCCGACCTTGCCATCCCGATCCACAGCCTCGATCTTGCGGTCGAATTGCTCTCCGGCGGGAATCAGCAAAAGGTGCTGTTGGCGAAATGGCTCGCCACCCGCCCATGTGTGCTGCTGCTCGATGATCCAACCCGTGGCATCGATATCGGCGCCAAATACGAAATCTATCTCCAGCTTGCGGATCTCGCGCGGCAGGGCATGGCCATGGTGCTCACCTCTTCCGAGCTGCCGGAGTTGATCTCCCTGTGCGACCGCATCCTGGTCCTGCGGGAAGGCCGGTGTTCCGCCCTGCTGGACCGCGAAGAATGTACTCCGGAACGAATTCTTGATGCCGCGGCGCCCGCGGCCTGATCGGTGGAGTAGGCCATGCCCCCTCTCGCTTCCCGTCTGCGCAGTTCTCTGAATCATCTCGCCCCCTTCATGGGGCTGATCTCCATTTTCCTTGCCGGGGCGATCCTCAATCAGGGGACCTTCCTCAATCTCTACAATCAACTCAACGTCCTGGGGCGGGTTTCGATCATTGCCCTGCCGGCCATCGGCATGACCCTGGTGATCCTTGCCGCCGGCATCGATCTCTCGGTGGGAAGCCTGGTCTCTTTCTCCTCGGTCCTCTGTGCCATGTTGCTGATGGAGAGGGAGTGGAGCAGGGCCTCCGTGGCAGCGATCCTGATCGGCACTCTCTTTCTCTTCTTTGTCATCCAGGGAGCGGTCCGGCTGCTCTTGCCCTCCGGCGGAGGCCTGCGATGGCTCCCTCCGGTCGTCGGCTGCGCCGGCGCCGCCATGGCTTGCTGGATGAGCCTCCAGGTGGTGCCGGCAGGCTTCTCCACCTGGATGGTGCTGCTTATGGTGCCGATGGTCGGGGCGGTGCTCGGTGCAGTGAACGGCCTGGTCATTGCCAAAGGCAAAATTCAACCCTTCATCGTCACTCTGGGGATGATGAGCGCTGCGGTGGGGCTGGCCAAATTTATCGCCGGCAAGGGCGGTCAGATTCATGCGATCTATTATGAGGCCGCCGGCTATGTCGCTGCGGGCACGGTCGGCACGGCACCCCGGAGTTTCGATCTGTTGAGCAGCAAGATCCCGTTGTTCGGGATTCCTCTGCTGCCGGCGGCCGGGCTTTTCTTCATAGCTGCCGCCCTCCTCGCCCACTTTATTCTCACCCGGTTGAAGTTCGGACGCTATCTTTATGCCATCGGCGGAAACGAAGAGACGGCGCGGCTCTCCGGAATCGACGTGGACAAGGTCAAAATCCGCGTTTATGCGTTCTCGGGCGGGCTGGCCGCGCTGGCCGGTGTCCTCTATTGTGCGGCCTATACCCAGGGCAAACCGGATGCGGGATTGACCTGGGAACTCGATGCCATCGCCGCCGTGGTGATCGGCGGAACGAGCCTGATGGGGGGCAAAGGGTCCATCACGGGAACCGTGGCCGGGGTGCTGATCATCGGCTATCTGGCCAATATCCTCAATCTGCAAGAGGTGCCGAGCGAGGTTCAGGATATTCTCAAAGGGGTGATCATCGTCGGCGCCGTGCTGCTGCAGCAAGGCATCATGGGAAAATGGCTGCGGCGCCTCTTCAGAACCCGATACGAATAGGAGTCCGAAATGAAAAACCGGATAATTTTGCGTCCGCTCATTTTCCTGGCTGCCGCCGGCCTTTTGCTCCAGGCCGGCTGCCAGCGCACGGAAAAAGGCAAGGTGGTGATCGGTTTTTCGCAAGTGACCGTCAAGGAACCCTGGCGGGTGGTCTTTAACGAAAATCTCAGGATCAAGGCGGCCGAATATAACGACCGGGTCGAGGTCATATTTCTGGATGCCGATGACAAGACCGAAAATCAGGTCGAGCATATCAAGGCGTTTATCGCCAAAAGGGTGGATGCCATCCTGATCTCGCCCAAGGAGGCTTCCGGCTGCTCCAGAGCGATCCAGGAGGCGACCGAGGCGGGGATTCCGGTGATCGTGCTCGATCGGGATGTGACCTATAAGGGCTATGCCGCCTATGTCGGCGCCGATAATGAACGTATCGGCGAGGCTGCCGGTGAAGAGGCCGTCAGGATCCTCGGAGGTCCCGGCAAGGCCAGGGGCAAGATTTACGAGATCTGCGGATCGCTGGCCTCGACCCCCGGCCAGGAGCGGCGGGATGGCTTTCACCAGATCGTGGGCCGCGAGCCCGGCATCGAGATCCTCGGCGGCCTCGACGGCGACTGGAAACTCGACAAGGCCAAGGCGATTGCCCAGGATGCCCTGCAACTTCACCGGGATATCGATATCCTCTATGCGCACAACGACCCCATGGCCTACGGCGCCTGGCAAGCAGCAAAAGAACTCGGTCTGGAAAAAAGGATCCGCTTCTTCGGCATCGACGGGCTTCCGCAGGAGGGCTGCATGTGGGTGGCGAACAATATTCTCGCCGCAACCTTTCTCTATCCAACCCCCGGCGAGAAAGGGCTGGAAATAGCCCTGGAGATCATCCGGGGGCAACGGAAGATCAAACCGGGTGAGAAAATAATCATTCCTTCCACCACGATCACTCGGGACAATGTAAACCGCTTCATTCAATCGAACCCTGACGCGAAAAGTGCCCTATGAGCTCTCTCACCTTGAGGAAACGTCTGTTCCATCCGGCCGGATCGTCCGGCCTGCTGGTGCTGCTCCTGGTTCATCTTTTCGTGTTCCGGACCGAGGGTCAAACCTGGACCTCTGACAACGGCAACGGCACCTTTACCAATCCCCTCTTTTATGAAGAGTTCTCTGATCCCGACATGATTCGGGTCGGGGACGACTATTATCTGACCGGCACCACCATGCATACCATGCCGGGGCTGCCGATCCTCCATTCCCGCGACCTGGTCAACTGGACCCTGCTTGGCTACGCCGCCGAGCGTCTCGACCTCGGGCCGGATCTGCGCCTGGAGGAGGGCCGGGAGGCCTACGGCCAGGGCATCTGGGCACCCTGCTTCCGCTACCATGCTGGCATGTTTTATATCTTTTCCAACGTCAACGGCCATGGCACCCAGCTCTATAGCGCTGCCAATCCCGCCGGCCCCTGGCGTCATCAGACCATGCGCGCGGGGCTGCATGATGTGACCGTGCTGTTCGATGACGATGGCAAGGTCTATGCGGTCTGGGGCTACGATGAGGTCCACATGGTGCAGCTGACGCCGGATCTGCTCGATGTCGTGCCCGGCACCGAAAAGGTGATCGTCGAACGCGGCAGCGGCGCCGGCGAGGGCAGCCATATCTACAAGATCGGCGGCCGGTATTTCATCACCAACACCAACTATGATCCGGTCTGCTACCAGGTCTGCTTGCGCGCTGATGCCCCCTACGGACCTTACGAGGTGAGGGTGATCAGTGCGGAGGAGAATTTTGCGACCGGCACCGGCTGGCGCCTGACCGATACCCGGGAGGGGCCGCCTTTTCACCTGATCCCGCCGATCGCCAATTTCGTCGGCTGCATCCCGATGCACCAGGGCGGCCTCCTCCAGATCCAGTCGGGAGAGTGGTGGGGCTGGTCGATGCTGGATTTCAACTCGGTCGGACGCGTGACCGCCCTGTCGCCGGTCACCTGGAAAGAGGGCTGGCCCTGCTTCGGTCTCCCCGGCAACCTGACCCGCACCCCGCGCACCTGGGTCAAGCCCAACACCGGATTCAGTTCGCCCCCGGCGGCCCCCTTTGCGCGCAACGATGAGTTCAGCGGCCCGGCTCTGCAGGCGATCTGGCAATGGAACCATGTGCCGGTCGCGGGAAAATGGTCGCTCTCCGAACGTAAAGGCTATCTGCGCCTGCATGCCCTCCCCGGGGAGAGTTTCTGGCGCGCCCGGAATTCCCTCACCCAGCGCGGCATCGGCCCGGAATCCTATGCGGTGGCTGAACTGGATCCCTCCGGCCTCAAGATCGGCGATGTCGCCGGACTGGCGCTCCTCAATCTGCCGTGGGCCTGGATCGGCGTCTGCCGGCGCGAGCAGGGCCTGGAGCTGCAATTCTACCATCAGCAGGAACAGCAGCTGCTGCGCCTGCCGGTGGCGGCGAAAACGGTCTGGCTGCGGGCCCACTGCAACTTTGACAGCGATATCGGCCGATTGAGCTACAGCCTGGATGGCACCCACTTTCAGGAGATCGGCGGCGAGGTCATCATGCCCTATCAGCTCAAGACCTTCCAGGGCGTGCGCTACGCCCTCTTCTGCTATACGGCCGGCAACAAGGAGGGCGGGTACGCCGATTTCAACCGCTTCACGGTCACCGAGCCCCGCTGCAAGGGACTCACCCGCCCCATCCCTTATGATCAGCTGATCACCCTCACCAGCCTCGCCGACAGCACCGTGCTGGTCAACTGGCGCAACCATCTCCGCCCGGTGGAGCGGAACAGCCGCTATACAGAGGCCGATGCCGCGCTCTTCAAGGTCATCGACCGCGGCCAGGGGCGCATTGCCCTGCAATCCGTCGCCAGCAGCGGCTATGTCACGGTGAAAGGAGAGGCCGGTCTGGCCGAGGTCCGCATCGAAGCCGTGGAACAGGGCCCGGCCTCGCTCTTCCAGTGGGTGGACATGCTCCGCGGCGACCTGATGCTGATGTCCCTCTACAACCACTGCTATCTCTTCGCGGATCCCGGGGCGCGTAGCCTCTGTTCGGCCGATGCCCGCGGCGCCCGACCGGACCGCAGGGATGGATCCTGTTTCGCCTGGCAAATCATCCCCGCACCGCAATGAGCGCAGGATCAGCGGATAAGGCGCCTGAATCCGCGGCGGAGCGCATCGAGACCAGCGGCACGGGCGAACGGCCTGGTGCGGCGCTCGCGCTGTTCCAGGCCGAGCTCAGCCGTGCCCCGCAGACTCCGGGTGTCTACATCATGCGCGATGGCGACGGCCATGTCATCTATGTGGGCAAGTCCGTCAATCTCCGCAGCCGCCTGCGCCAGCATGCCGCCTCCCTCCAGGCGGGCTATTCCGACCGCAACTACCGCTGGATCTGGCATATCCGGGCGCTCTCCTGGCACGAAACTGCCTCAGAGCTCTATGCCCTGCTGCTGGAAGACCAATGGATCAAGCAACATTGGCCGGTGGGCAACGTGCGCCAGAAGGACTATCTTGAATATGCCTGGCTGGCCTTTTCCGTAGAGCCCCTCCCCCGGCTGCTGGTGATCGGCGCACACCAGCGTCAGGACTTGGCTCCTGTTTTTGGCCCCTTCCATGATGCGTTTCACGCCCGGGACATGGCCGATCTGGTGCAGGCGCGGTTTCGGCTGCGCACCTGCCCGGCGGTGCGTGAGGGCGGATGTCTGCAGGCGGAGATCCGCAAATGCAGCGGACCCTGCCGCTCCGCAGCGGCCGCGGCGCGTTACCGCGAGACCATCCGCCGGGCGATGGCGTCGCTCTGCACCTTCGATCAGGGCTTTCTCCGTTTCATCGACCACAACATCCGCTCCAGTACCCGGAAACGGGAGTTCGAAAAAGCAGCCTGGCTGCATGCCCTGGGGCATCGCTACCGGGCGCTGATCCAGCGGCAGGAATTTCTCGCCAGATTCAGGCATCATGGGCTGGTGGTCCGGGAGAAGGGCCGCTGGCCGGCGGTCTTTTACTTTTTGCAGGGCAAGCTGGTATGGCGTGAAGGGGGAGTAGGGGCGACGGGGCCGATTCCGGAGGAGACGGGGTTGAGCGAGTGGCAGATCATCGACCGCGCCCAGGTGATCTGGCAATGGCTGCACCGGCAGCGCAGCGTTGGCGAGGCCGCGATCCTCGATGCGCGGTTTTTTGACGCCGCAGGCCTTCCCGGCGCATGGGGTCACTCCGGACGCCAGGCGGAATAACTCCAGCCGATGTTCATGGTGGGTGGCGCCACCGCGCGCAGCCAGCGGTCGTTCAGGGCGTGCAGGCGGGTAAGGGTGGACGGATCCGCCGGCTTGATCCGCACGATGGCGTTATCATCCAGCGCCGCGATCCGGCGCAGCAGACCTTCCCTGATCTCTTCAAGTGAACCCGATGCGCCATCCACCATCAGATCGATCATCGGCCTGGCAGGGAGCGGAACGAAACGGTGACTGATCCGCCCCGCCTCATCCAGGGTGAGGATGACATAGCCTTTCTCCTCCTCCCGCTCG
>DAOQAG010000027.1:21754-56220 GCA_035353815.1 bacterium | reverse complement strand
GAAGAGTTGCGTTTCACCACCTCCCGCAGCGGCGGGCCGGGAGGCCAGAACGTCAACAAGGTCGAGACCCGCGTCACCCTGTGGTACGACATCGCCAATTCCTCCGCGTTCAGCCCTGACCAAAAAGCCATGATTCAAACCCGCCTGGCCTCGCGCATCAACAAGGAGGGCCTGCTTTGGGTCACCTCCAGCCGCCATCGCACCCAGCTGGCCAACCGCGAAGCCGCCCTCGCCCGTCTCTTCGAACTGCTCGGCGAGGCGCTGCAACCCACCCCGGAACGCCGGCCGACCCGGATCTCCCGCGCCGCCCGCGCGCTGCGGCGGGAAAATAAAAAGCGGCGCAGTCAAGTGAAACAACTGCGCCGCGAAAGATTTTAATAGGATGGACCGCTGGCTGTGCAAACTGCTCCCGAGGGCGCTCACTCCACCTGCAGATGCAGCACCCGCCGCTCCGCAAAATCGAACAGGGCGGCATAGATGTGCACGGCAAGATCCCACGTGCCGGCCGAGATCCCGTCCAGTTCAAAATCCAGGTCGTAGTTACCGGTGCCGGCTTCGATCGTGCAGGAACGGCTTTCGACGCGAACCCGCTGCCCTTTCACCGCGTCGAAGAGCAGGAGATAGACATGCAGCCGCGAGACCGCCGGGGGCACGGGCTGGCTCGCTGTCAGCAGGGGCAGCTGCAGCGTGACACCCAGCGCGAAACGTTGATCTGCGGCGATATGAAAAATCGTCTCCTCCGCCCCGACCGGCAGCTGCATACAGGTGATCTGGTAGAGAAGAGCTGCCGGAGTATCCGCCGGTCTGGCGAACCACTCCTCCGCAACCGCCGTGTCGTTTTCCGGCTGCGGAATTCCGGCCGCGCCGGGTGCCAGCGTCTTGGGTGTGCCCGTGTAGGCTGCATCGGGGAGATCGGATGGCATGAAGTTGGGGGTTCGCAGGGTCAGAGTCTCGATCGGCTGCGTCCCATTCGCTGTCTCCTGATCCCGGCCGTTATCGTGCTCTCCCTTCCAGCCCATGGCTTTGATCAGCGATTCTTCACTATGGCTCAGCAAAGCGGAAAGATTGCGTCCCAGCCTGGATTTGGATTTTCCTGTCGTGTCGTTCACGAAAGCCCCTCCTGTCCCCACGAAATAATACCCCATTGGCCTAAAGATACATCATCCGGTCAAAAATCACAAGGACTTTTTCGCCAACATTTGCGTTTGCTCACACGCCCGTGCGCGCGAAAGCGTTGCGATTGGCCGGTCAAATCTGTAGATTATACCACGGCACCGACCTGAGAAGAGAAAATCCATGATCCTGCTCGTCTATCCCCCGGCAGCGAAACCCTGTGAGCCCTCGCCCGGCCTGGCGCGCCTGGCCGGAGCGCTGGAGGCCCATGACTGCGCCGTGCGCGTCTGGGATGCCAATCTCGAGGGCCTGCAAGCCCTGCTCGACACTGCGCCTGCGGCGGACGACCACTGGACACGCCAGGCCTGGGCGCGCTGTCCCAGTGATCGCCGGCTGCTGCACACCGCGGCCGGATACGAGAATTTCCACGCCTACAGTGCCGCGGTGCACCGGCTCAACCGGGTGCTCACGGCCCATGGCCGCCTCGACGAGGCCACCCTCAGCCTGGCCGATTTCCAGCATCAACTCTGGTCGCCGCTCCGCAGCGAGGACCTGCTCGCAGCCGCTGTCGCGCCGGAACGCATCCCCTTTTACCGCTTTTTCCAAAATCGCCTGCGTGCGCTGCTGGAAGAGAGTCCGCCCCGTCTGATCGGCATCTCTTTGGCCTATCTCAGCCAGGCCTTGCCCGCCTTTGCTCTGATCGGTCTGATCCGGCGCGACCATCCCGGACTGCCCATCATCATGGGCGGGGGACTGCTGACCTCCTGGATGCGCCGGCCGGAGTGGAAAAACCCCTTCGCCGGGCTGATCGACCATCTGGTTGCCGGGCCAGGGGAGATTCCCCTGCTCAAATGCGCCGGAGTCGACACACCACGCCCCGGCGCCTTCCTCTCCTATGCGGGGCTGGAGTTGCCCGCCTATTTCGCTCCGGGCCCCATCCTGCCTTATGACGCCTCGCGCGGCTGCTACTGGAACCGCTGTGCCTACTGCCCCGAACCGGCGGAGGGCCACCCCTACCAGCCGCTTCCGGTCCCGCAGGTGGGCGACGACCTGCAGCGCCTGACCGCCGCGCACCAGCCCGCCCTGATCCATTTCACCGATAACGCGATGAGTCCCGCCCTGCTGCAGCATTTGATCGCGGCGCCGCCCGGCGTGCCCTGGTACGGTTTTATCCGCATCACCCGCCAGCTGCTGGAACCGGAGTTCTGCCTGGGATTGAAACGTTCCGGATGCGCTATGCTCAAAATCGGTGTGGAGTCCGGAGACGATGGGGTTCTGGAGGGAATGCAAAAAGGGGTGACCGCCGCAGCGGCCGGCCAGGTGCTGGAGAACCTGGCCGCAGCAGGAATATCCACCTATATCTATCTCTTGTTCGGGACGCCCTGGGAGGAGGAGCAAGCCGCCCGGCGCACCATCGACTTTGCCGTCCGCCATGCCCGCGCCATCACCTGGATCAATCCGGCGATCTTTAATCTTCCCCGGGAATCGCGGGCCAGCGCCGGACTGGAACTGCGCAGTTTCTATGCGGGCGATCTCGCGCTCTATGCCGATTTTCACCATCCGCTTGGCTGGGAGCGCAAACAGGTGCGCCACTTTCTCGACCGCACCTTCAAGCGTCAGCCGGCCATCGCTGCCATCCTCAGGCGCACCCCCCCGACCTTCACCTCCAACCACGCCGCCTTTTTCGGCAGCCGGTTTCTCACCCCCGGATCCGCCTAAGACACCCGGATCAGCCGGTCATAAATCCGGTCCACCAGCTCATCAATGCGGCGCACATCCTTCAAACGGCCCTTTTCCGGCTTGAGACGCAGCTCGTGCAGCTCCTCGAGGATGGTCACGATCTCCCTCTCTTCCGGCTGGCTGCTCTCCGGATCGGCCAGCGACTGCGCAGAGAGACTCTCGATACACGCCAGCAGCTTCGCCTCCTGATTGGCCTGATAACGGCTGAGAATATCGACAAAATTGGCGCGCAGCGCGACGAGCTCCGCGGCTAGTTCCTCCGGATGCTTGTGCCGGAGGGCATCCTTCTCTTTTTTCTTCATCTGTGCCTGCGCAATAAAGGGTGCCGGAACTTACTCTCCCGGCTGCCCTGCCAGCAGCGGGGAGACATGTTTTTGCAGGTCGAGGGCGATCGAACGCGGCGAGCGGTTGCCATTGATGACCTCGAAATGGTACTTTTCGCCCAGCTGCCGGAACTCGGAGCGCATCATCTTCTGGTAGCGGATAAAACTGTCAAAGATATCGCGCGAAATGCGGATATCCATTCCCGATTCCCAGTAATCGAGGCTGGCGCTCTTTTGCATATTCCTTTCCACCAGAAACCGCGGCGCGACATCGAGGTAAAAAACGAGATCCGGGATCAGGGCGATGCTGTACAGCGATTCCACCCAGGCGGCATTGGCACCGCGGACCAGATCGCGGGCGATCAGGGTGTAGATATAGCGGTCCGCCAGAACGATAAAGCCCGCCTTGAGGGCGGGAACGATGATGTTCTCGAGCTGGTCGGCAAAATCGGTCGCATAAAAGAGGGAGAGCGTGATCGGACTGAGCACATTGCCCTGCATCGCCAACTCGAGTTCCTCGCTGACGAGGTTGGAGCGCTTGAGGCCGACGTTGACCGTGGCATAGCCATGCCCCTCGAGCCAGTCGGTCAGCAGTTTGATCTGGGTGGACCGGCCGCTGCCGTCGGCCCCCTCGATCGCGATCAATTTGCCGGTGAGGTCGGCGGCCTTGATGCCGGGCAATCCTTCGCCATAGAATTTCATATCCGGCTCCTCACTTTCCATTTGTACCCGGGAAGATCGATGCGCGCATCGACCACCTTGCGGACCAATTGCTGTTGCACATCGATCGGCTGGCTGGCGTCGATGACGGTAAAGCCATACTCGTCGACCATGCTCAGGTAGGCTTTGTTGATCATCCCCTGGAAGAGGCGGAAGCTCTTGTAGGGATCGGAAGAGAGGCCCAGGTCCATGCCGGCCTCGTGATACTTGAGGGTGGGGCGTCCGTCGAGAATGCGATTGATGGCCACCTCCGGAGGCACCTGAAAGAAAAAGGTGATGTCCGGCAGGGTGGCAAAGCTGTAGAGCGTGCGCACCCAATCCGGGTTGCAGCCGCGCACGGCATCGCGGGCAAAGGCGGTAAAGCAATAGCGGTCCGCGAGCACAATATAGCCGGCGCAGAGGAGAGGCCAGATCTGGCGTTCGAAACGGTCGGCGAAATCGGTGCAGTGGATCAGGGAAAAGGTCGTCGGGGTCAGGAGATTGGCGGTCTTGCCTTTTTTGGTCGCTTTTTTAACCAGCACCGACGAGTTCCATTCAGTGAAAAAAACCTTGTAGCCCTCCAGTTCCAGCCAGCGTTTGAGAAGATAGATCTGGGTCGATTTGCCCGAACCATCCAGTCCCTCCACCGCGATCAGACGGCCTTTGCTGGAATTTTTCCGCAGTTCGATCTTGGCCATAATGCATCCTGTATGCTGTTTCCCTCCCGGGTGAGCCTGTGGTCCGCTCCGCCGGACGGATTATGTTATAAAGCTAATCTTTTATTTATGAAAAGCAAATTATTTCACAGGCGCTCGCTTAATTCGCTTGAGGATTTGGCCGGAAATATGTATCTTGGGTGGAGTGTAGACATGGGAAGGGAATGTGAGCGTATCATGAAAAACTGGAAGCTGATCCTCGGCATCATCATCAGTGCATTGTTTCTCTATCTGGCCTTTCGCAAGGTCGATTTCGCGCAAATGGGCCAGGCCTTTGCCGCCGCCCGGTACTGGTGGCTCATCCCTACCGTCGCCATCACCTTCATCGCCCATGGCCTGCGCACGCTACGCTGGCGCTACCTGCTTGCGCCTATCCGCCCCATCCCCTTCATGCCCCTCTTTTCCGCGCTCATGATCGGCTACTTTTTCAACGATTTCCTGCCGGCGCATCTGGGCGAGTTCGTCCGCGCCTATGTTCTCGGCCGCAAACAGCCGGTCTCGAGCAGCGCCATTTTCGGCACCATCGTGATGGAGCGGGTCATCGACGTCTTCACCCTCTTCCTGCTTATGGCCGTGGCTTTGCTGGTCTTTCCCTTCCCGAACTGGGTACGGATGGGCGGTTATCTCACCTTCGGATTCATCGCCCTGCTCTTCATCGCCCTGCTGCTGCTGAAACGCTATCCGGAGCCCGCGATGAACGCCCTGCAGCGCCTGGCCGGCCGCCGCTTTCCCCATCTCGCCGGCAAGATCAAATCGATGCTCGAGTCCTTTCTCAACGGCATCGTCCCGCTGCGCCGGCCGTCCCATTACCTCATGGTCACCGTGCTCTCCCTGCTCATCTGGGCGTGCTACGGCATGGCCTTTCAGTTCGTCCTCTATTCCTTCGATTTTATCCGCATCTATGCCCTGCCCTGGACCACCTCACTCGTGCTCCTGGTGATCACCACCTTTGGCGTGCTGGTGCCCTCCTCCCCCGGCTATGTCGGCACCTACCACTGGCTCTGCCAACAGGCGCTGGCGCTGCCGCCGTTCCTGGTCCCGGACAGCCAGGCCCTGACCTTTGCCATTGTCATGCACGGCATCAACTTTCTGCCGGTCATCCTCGTGGGTCTGATCATGATTTCGCTGGAGGGGCTGAGTTTCAAAAGCCTGAAATCCAGCGCCACCCGGCAGGAGTAAGCCCGGCGCCTCCCGCCTCAGAGCAGGCGGAGCTGGCTGCGTTCAGCATCGGCCTGGGCCACCTCAAAGATGACCTGCAGCTGATCCTTGATCGAATCGACGTGGGTGATCATAAAGATCTGCCGGAACTGCGAGGAGAGTTTCCCGAGGGCATTGAGAATCAGGGTTTTGCGCTCTTCATCCTGGGAACCAAAGATCTCGTCGAGGATGATGAAATTGATCGGCGCGCCGCCGCTGCGCTCCGCCAGGATCTGGCTGATGGCCACCCGGAGACAGAGATTGGCGAGGTCCTGTTCGCCGCCGGAAAAACGGCCGAGAGTGAAGAGCGCGGCGCCGTCCTGCAGGGAGATCTGGTACTCCTCATCCAGCTCGAGGCGGGCATATCGGCCGTTGGTGGTAAGGGCGAGCAGCTCGGAGGCACGTCGGGCCAGCAGGGGACGGATGCGGCCGGCGAGATCGAGCCGGAATTTTTTCAGATGAAGATCAAGGGCATCGAGATAGCGGATCTCCTCTTCGGCCGCGGCGATCTCTTGCCGTTTTTGCTCCTGCTGCGCCACTTGGGCCCTCAGGCCCTCTTCCTTCTCGTGGCTGCGTGCCGCAGCTTCCCGGACTTGGGCGTGGCTCTCGTTGGCATCGAGCAGGCTGCGGGTCGCGGCAGCGAGTGCGGACTGTGCTTGCTGATAGCGCTCCTCATCGTGGTGCAGGCGGGACTGGGCGGCGCCTTCCTCCTGTTCGAGCTGGCGGAATTCCGCGAGTACGCCCTCGATGCGGGTGATGCCGGCGGCCACCTCCGCCCGCCGGCTGGCCCGCTCCCCCAGCTGGTCCGCCCGCCGCTGCAGTGTCTCCAGTTCGCTCAGGCGCGCCCGCGCCGCTGCGTGCGCCGCGCGATCATAGCTCACCTCCCCCAGCACGGCCAGCCCGCGGGCGACCTTCTCGCTGTCTCCTGCGGCGGTTTGCAGATCACCGCGCAGCTGATCGAGTGCGGCCGCCGCCTCGCGCGCGCCCGCCAGGCGCCGCAGCACCTCCTCTTTCTCCGCCCGCACGCCACGCAGCGCCGCCTCCCCCTCCCCCACGCGCGCCTCGGCGCCAGCCAGCTGCCGGCTGGCCTCCTGCCATTCGCGACGCAGCACCGCGAGGCGCTCCTCCATCCCGGCGAGTACCGTTTCATAATGATCGGCAAGACGCTGCATGCAGGTTGGGCACTCCCCCTCCGGTCCGAGTTTCTCGATCTGCTCTTTTTTGGCCCGCGCCTCCGCGCCCGCCTTGGCCACCGCCGCCGCCTCGCTCTTCCAGTGCTGCTGCTCTTCGCGCGCCGCCTGGACCGCCGCCTCCAGCCCCTCCTCCCGCTGCAGCAGCGCCGTCTGCGCCGCCGCCAGGGTCGCGCTCTCCGCCTGCCGCCCCTGCAGAGCGGCCAGGCGCTCCTCCAGGGCGGCCAGCTGCGCCGCACTCTGGGCCTGCTGACGCAGCAGCCCTTCGCGCTGCACCTGGCGCAGCTCCTCGCCATCGAGCCGTTCCTTTTCACGCCGCAGCGGCTCCAGCACCTGCAGCGGCTCAGCCAATCCGGCCAACTCCTGCTCCGCCGCCCCGATCGCCTCGAGATCGGCGCGGGCGCGCTGCAGCGCCGCTTCATTTTCATTCAGGCTCGCCCGCAGGCTCAGGATCCGGCTCTGATGCGCATGCCAGGCATCGCGCACCCCCGCCAGACGCTCCTGAACAGCGTGCGCCTCCTGCAGGGCAGCTTCCCCCGCCGCCACAACCCGTTCGCCGCTGCGCATCTCCTCGCCCAGGCGCAGGCTCTCCGCCGCGGCGGCAGCGATCTGTTCCTGCAGCAGTGCGGGATCGATCAGGGCGCTGCGCATCCCCTCCGCATACTTCCAGCGGCCGAGCCGGTCGGCGAGCACCCGCTCGCGCGCCTTGTCGATACGATCGATATTGATCAGCCGCGCAATGCTCCGCCGCCGCTCCTCCGCACTCATCGCTGAAAGCGCCGCCAGCTCCCGCTGTTTGGCGAAAACCGAGGCGAAAAAGGAACGGTAATCGAGCCGCAGCAGGCGTTCGACATACTCGTTGACGCCGCGCTCCTGGACCGCCTCGGGCTCAGGCGCATCCGCCCGGTAGATCGCGGCTTCGGCCGTGGCGTTTTTCCCCCGCAGCTGGCGCAGAATGCGGTACTCGCGGCCGCCATATTCGAATTCCAGCTCCACGGAACAGGTCTCGCCGGCGGCGGCGAACTGGGAACGGATGTCCGCTTTCCCGGTGCGCGCAATGACATTGCCATAGAGGGCCCAGCCGATCGCCTCTACCAGGGTCGTCTTGCCCGCGCCGTTGCGGCCGATGATGCCGATGACATTCTCCGGGCACTCCATCTCGACAGCGGCAAAACGGCGGTAATTCTGCAGCACCACTTTCCGGATGATCATCGGCGCCTCACTCCTCTTCCTCTTCCAGATAGCGGCTGCCGAGATGCTGCAGACGCTCCCGGTCCAGCGCCATCTCCGGCTGGCCGGCGAGATAGCGCCCGAATTCCACGCCGAGGGCATCGAAATGGAGCACCGGCGCCGGCATCGCCGCCGCGGCGGCAGCGATGTTCACCTGCTTTTCGAGCTGAAAGACCGCCGGGAAAAATTCATCCAGCCGCCGCATCTCCAGGGCGAGATAAAGATTCTCGTCCACCCCGTTCAGGATCAGCTGCACGATCGCACCCTCAGGAATGTCGCCTGCCAGCGCGGCAACGCGGTCATAGAGCTCCTGCAGACCGATGCCGCGGCAATCGACCGGCTTGAGCCGCAGCATCGGCCGCACCGCGAGTTCGTGATAACGCCGCTCCCCGCTCTCCAGATCGACCTCGAGAAAACCGCAGGAATAGCCCGCCTGGTTGAGGCTGGTGCGTTCGGTCGCACCGCAATAGCTGACCTGCGCGGCCACATCGACCCGGCGATGATAATGCCCCAGGGCGACATGGGCGAAAACCCCGGGATGCAGCGCCGTCAGATCCGGAAGACGCTGCTCGTTGAACTCCCCCATGCTGAAGGTATCGGTCTGCGTCCAGACCCCATGCGTGACGAGGAGATTGCGCTGCGCCTCCGGACGGATGGCAATGCTTCCGCACGCCGCCTCCAGTTCCTCGCTCAGGGCGCAATGGGGGATGGCATGGACATCGAGTCCGCCGAAGGTGAGACGTTGGTATTGGCTGTCGTAAATGCTGAAAATACCGGGAAAGAGGGCGAGCGATTCAAAGATCGAGCCGGTGCTGCGGATGCGCGGGGTCTCATGGTTGCCCGAAACCAGCACCATCGGGATTCCGGCGCTGCTGATCTTGCGGATCCCCTCCAGGGCGACGCGAATGGCACGGTTGCTCGGCCGCGGCGTGTGGAACAGATCCCCGGCATGAACCACCAGATCCGGCTGCAGCACCGCGATCCGGTCGATCGCCTGATACCAGGCATCATAAAAGTCCTGCTCCCGCTGATTCAAGCCGCTTTGGGCTGATATTTTGCCATATTCGGAATAGCCGAGATGGGTGTCGGAGATCTGACAGATGCGCATGGCCGGCGCAGGCTCCTTCGCGTTTTTGCTGAATCCGTGCCACACCCTGTGGCATGGGTTATACATTCCGGCCCGCGCTGAGCGCGCTTTTCTGGCCGCGCGGCGCCGGACCGGTTTTGGCTATATGATAATTATAAAGTTACAAATGTATTTTTCTGCTGATTTTGCCCATTTCAGGCACATTCTTTGCCTGCAAGGGGTTGAAGAACATCACTGCGTGAACCGGCATGGTAAGGAGAAGAAAAGGACCAGGTACTATGAAGAAATCCTTGTTGATCATTGCACGGGACTCTCAACTTTTATCGCTTTTCGATCAGGCAGCGCCTTTCAATGGCTTTGAGCTTCATTCAACCAGGGAAATTGAACAGGGGCTGCGCCTGCTCGGCGAAGCGCTCACTTGGGATGCAGTCCTCCTCGAAGTGGACAGCCTGCACGAAGAGCTGCCGAAACTCATCGGCGAGATCAAGACCCTCAGCGAAACCACCCTCATCGTGCTCCTGGGGGCGCTGTCCGCTGAAGAGCTGGTCGAGTGCGTCAAGGCGGGCGCCGACGGCTTTATCGAAAAACCGGTCCATAAAGCCGAGCAGGTACTGCGCCACATTGAACATCTCCTCAATCAGCTGCCGGGCCGTCCAGTGGCGCGCGATGCCGATCCCGCGATGATCGAGGCGCCCCTGCTGGTCGGCCAGAGCGAAAATATCCAGCAGCTCAAGAGCCTGGTCCACAAGGTCGCTCCGCTGGATGCCACGGTGCTGATTCTCGGCGAAACCGGCACGGGCAAGGAGGTGATCGCCCGCATGATCCATGCCATGGGGCCCAACCGCCATAACAATTTTCTCGCCGTCCATTGCGGCGGCATCCCGGACACCCTGCTGGAAAGCACCCTCTTCGGCCACGAGAAGGGCTCGTTCACCGGAGCCTACCGCACCCACAAGGGCTACTTCGAGATCGCCGACCGCGGCACCATCTTTCTCGACGAGATCGGCGACACCACCCCCTCCTTCCAGGTCAAGCTGCTGCGCGTGCTGCAGGACAAACGCTTCCGCCGCATCGGCGGAACCGAGCTGCTCTCCAGCAGCGCCCGGATCATCGCCGCCACCAACCGCGACCTGCACAAGATGGTCCAGGAGGGCCAGTTCCGCGAAGATCTCTATTTCCGGCTCAACGTCATCACCCTGCGCATGCCCCCGCTGCGCGAACGCCCCGATGACATCGCCCTCCTGATCCGGCACTTCGTCTCCCTCTATTCGAAAAAACACAACCATCTCGGCGTCTACCTCAAGCCCGAGACGATCGAGATCCTCTCACGCCAGCCCTGGCGCGGCAATGTGCGCGAGCTGGAAAACATCATCGAACGCCTGGTCGCCCTCTCGGACTCGGACTGGATCGGTCCCTCCGAGCTGCCGGAGGATTACCTCGGCCGCAGCGCCGAGACCGCCGCCGCCGGCATGGGCTTTCACTCCTATGCCGAAGCCAAAAACCTTTTCGAAAAGGAGTACATCACCCAGCTGCTGCTGCAGGCTCGCGGCAATATCTCCCAGGCCGCGAAAATGGCGCAAATGCCGCGGCAGAATCTGCATCTGAAAATCAAGAAGCATAAGATCAGACCGGAGACGATCCGCAACTCGCGCGTCCTCTCCATACCGGTCGAAGAAAAAATCTGAGACCGCTCACCCCGGCGGCTCGCCGGGAAGGGTCCGCCGAACCTGGTACGCGCCGCACAGGGCCATTCCGAGACCGCTCACCCCGGCGGCTCGCCCGCGAGCCAGCTCAGCGGCCAGCGCCAGATCTTGCCATCCCTGGTCTCGATCACCGCACGCAGGGAGGGACGGCGCAGCTGCCGCACCAGGCGCACCGGGGCGTCCTGATAACGCCGCTGCGGATCAAAGGTAATCCAGAGCTGCGTCCCCGGCAGCGTCCGGCTCAACTGCTCGATATGGCCCAATTTGGTCGCGATATAGTGGCGCTGGTTCCCGCAGCGCAGCCGCACCATCATACCCAGCAGCGCGCCGCTGCTGCGCCAGAGCAGACTCGCCTGGGCCGTGGGCAAAAAATCGGCCGGATTGAGCACCTGCCAGAAGGTGGGCCTCGCCGGGCCCTGCTTTTTTTTGCGCGGTCGCTGCGGTAGCCGCGCGCTGACGACATCGAAACCGAGGGCGCGGCAGCGCTCCACCGCCCAGCTGTTGGCGCTGTGCTCCCCTTCACCCGGATGGAGACCGAGGTGAAAACGGCGAAAATGGTGCAATTCATGGGCGAAAAAGAAGGCGAGATGATCCCCAAAACTGCCGAAGCGATGCTCCCAGCCGTAGCGGTCCACCTCCTGCATCGGATAGACGGTGCGGTCATCAGCCAGCAGCAGCCGGATCAGCTTGAAACGCGGCGGCAGATCCGCGGGCAGCTCCCACGCCTCGCGCAGGTGCCATTTGCCGCTCCGGGCATAAAAATGGGCGGGGTGATGCCATTGCCGCACATAAGCGGTCCCGCCGCTCCAGGAGGAGCGGTGCACCAGATGGACGGCCACCACCAGATCCGCGGTCTCGCTGCCGGCGGCGATGCGCTCCATCAGCCGCTGCAGCTGTTCGGGGGAGTGGCCGAGCCGGCGCCAGCTGTCGCGCCGGGGGAAAAAATAGATCAGCATGGTGCCGGACTCAGAACCGTTGCCGTGTGCAGCCGCTTCGCCCCATCCGCTCTCCTCGCCGCATCACTTTTTCCCCTTGAGATAGCGATCGAAAAAGAGCTGCGCTTTGCGCCGCACGATCGGTTCAAGATCCGACTGCAGCAGCGCCGTCACCGGCTGCGAGGTGGCCAGCCAGATCAGGTTTTCGCCTGAATCGATCCAGCCGCGCCACGCGGATGTCAGGGTCACCGCCTCCACGGCGGGAATGACCAGGGCCAATCGCGGCCGCCGAAGGGTGGTGTCCACCGCGCCTCCGAGGCAACGCTCCGCCTGCCCCGCTGAGGTCACCCAGATCAGCGCCTGAAAGGTCGTATCCTCCAGGCCGGGGCAGCACTCCGGCCAGAGGCCGAAGAGCATCGCGCCTTTTTTGCCGGGAGCGGTCAGCCTGCCGGCGCCGGCCTGCAGCAGCGCCGCCGCGGCAGCCGGATCCGCCGGTGCCGGAGTGCGCACCCAGAGGACGCGATAGCCGAGGCGCGCCACTTTTTCTATAAAAGCGAGGGAAGAGGACTCGTCCATCTCCGGGAGGGTGCAGATCAGCAGGTCGCGCCGGGGTGCGCTCTGCGATGGCGTGATCATCAGGGCGGTGGTCCGGGCCAGGCCGAGATCGACGGCCTCGCGCTGCGCCGGTGTGATCTCGGGGCTGTGACATCCCGCACCGATCCCGATCAGGGCCAGTGCGATAAAACGAAGCTTCATGGGGCTCTCCTGTGGTCCGTGCCGCGTAATATACGGCATACGGCGGGAAAATTAAAGCACTATTTTAGGCGCCATATTCTCCTTGCTTTATCGCTGCTTGATCGTTATATTTTTTGGCAGTGATCCAATCGCTTACCCATAGAGGAGGACCGATGGAACCCGAAAAAACGTCCCTGCCGGAGAATGCCTACCGCCCTCTGCGCGAGGGGGAAATCTATCAACCCGTTGTCCCGGTGGACAAGCCGCTGCGCGAGGTCACACCCTATTCGCTCATCTGGGGCCTGTTTTATGCAGCGCTCTTTTCCATGGCAGCCGCCTATCTTGGGCTCAAGATCGGCCAGGTCTTTGAGGCGGCTATCCCCATCGCCATTCTCGCGGTCGGAGGATCGGTCTTCCTCGGGCGTAAGAACGCCATGTCGGAGAATGTCATCATCCAGTCGATCGGGGCGGCCTCGGGTGTGGTGGTTGCCGGCGCCATTTTCACCATTCCGGCAATCTACATCCTCAACCTCGATGCCAAATTCTACCAGATCTTTTTCTCGTCCCTCTTCGGGGGTTTTCTCGGCATCCTCTTTCTCATTCCGTTTCGCAAGTACTTTGTCCAGGAGATGCACGGCCAGTTCCCCTTCCCCGAGGCCACGGCGACGACCGAGGTACTGGTGGCCGGCGAAGCCGGCGGCGATCAGGCGCGCGTGCTCCTGAAGGCCATGGCGATCGGCGGAATCTACGACTTTATCATCGGCACCTTCCACTGGTGGAGCGAGGTCTTTGAGAGCCGGGCTGTGCCCTTTCTGGCCGGCATCGCGGACAAATGGAAAATCGTCTTCCGCCTCAACGTCGGCGCGGCGGTCACCGGCCTCGGCTACATCGTCGGCCTCAAATACTCGGCGATCATCACCGCCGGCAGCTTTGTCTCCTGGTTCCTGCTGGTGCCGCTGGTGCACTATTTCGGTTCAGGGCTGACCTCCACCCTGGGCAGCACGGCAACCCTGCTGATCAAGGATATGAGCGCCGAGCAAATCTTTTTCACCTATGTGCGTCATATCGGCATCGGCGGCATCGCCTGCGCGGGCATCATCGGCATTTTTAAGTCCTCCCGGATCATCGGCGGCGCCATGAAGCTCGCCTGGACCGAGATCACCGGCAAACACAGCGGCGTCGCGACCAGCGTCAACCGCATGGAGAAGGACCTCTCGATGAGCATCATCGTCGCCTCGATCGCCCTGACCGCGCTGCTGATCCTGCTGTTCTTCCAGTTCGGCGTCGTCCACAACTGGCTGCAGGCCGGCGTCGGTCTGCTGATCGTCCTGGTCATCTCCTTTCTCTTCACCACCGTGGCTGCGCGCGCCATCGCTATTGTCGGCACCAATCCGGTTTCGGGGATGACCCTGATGACCCTGATCCTCTCCTCTTTTATTCTGGTCAAGATCGGCATGAGCGGCACGACCGGCATGGTATCGGCCTTGATCATTGGCGGGGTGGTCTGCACCGCATTGTCGATGGCGGGCGGTTACATCACCGATCTCAAGATCGGCTACTGGCTGGGCACCACGCCCGTCAATCAGGAAAAGTACAAATTTCTGGGCACGCTGGTCTCCGCCGCGGCCGTCGGCTTCGTCATCATGATTCTCAACAAGACCTACGGCTTTGTCGGCCCCGACGCCCTGGTGGCGCCGCAGGCCAATGCCATGGCCGCGGTGATCAAGCCGCTGATGTCCAACATGCCGGCCCCCTGGCTGCTCTATGCCGTCGGCGCCCTCTTTGCGCTGGTGCTGCAGATGATCGGCATCCCGCCGCTCGCGTTCGCCCTGGGCATGTACATTCCCCTCGAACTGAATACGCCCTTGCTGGTCGGCGGTCTCATCGCCCACATGGTCTCGACGGCTGCCAAAGACGAAACCCTCAATAATCGCCGCCGTGAAAAGGGCACCCTGATCGCCTCAGGCTTTATCGCCGGCGGCGCCATCATGGGCGTGGTTTCGGCCTTTTTGAAGTACCTGGGCTTCGACAAGGTCAGTTTTGTCGTCCCGATGATCACCCTGGAATGGGCCGACAGTCATGGCGGACAGCTCCTGGCCCTCGCCCTCTTTGCCCTGCTCTGCTTTTATTTCATCCGCGACGCCAAAAAAGTGCAGGCATGAGCCGGCCGATCGCGCCGCTTGACCCATCGCGCCGCTTGACCCATTGCGCCGCTCGATCCATTGCGCCGCTCAACCCATTGAGCCGCTCAACCCATTGCGCCGCTCAACCCATCGCGCCGCTCAACCCATCGCGCCGCTCGATCCATTGCGCCGCTCGATCCAAATAAAAAAGGCTGCCTGATATCAGGCAGCCTTTTGCTGTTTTCGCCGAGATCGCAGCGGCCGGGACTCCAGGGAGGGAGTGCTTCTCAGCTTGAAGCCAGACTCTTGTCCCGTTCCATCTGATCGGCGATCGCCCTCAACACCGTGCGGACCGTCTTGTTTCCATCCTTTTCGGCCTGTTCACGAATGTCGGCGATGATGCGATAATCCTTGGCCTTGGCCAGGGCATTGGCCGCGATCATGCGCACACCCGCCACCTTGTCGGTTTTCATCAACTCCACCAGGGCATTCACCGCATCCTTGCAGCACATCTCTCCAAGCAGTCGGGCCATAGCGGCCCGGACTTCCGGGTTTTCGTTCTTCAGCTGCGGCAGGATCTTCGCCGCAACCACAGCATGCGAAACCATCTCTTGCGACGCCGCCGGCGTTTGCTCCGCGGCGATGAGCAGCGAACCGCCCATCAGCAGGGCGACGGAGATGATGGTTACCACTACCTTGAAAACAGGACTGGGTTTCATGGCACTCCTCCCTTAAATTTTGTCATGGTTCCCGCAACATGGCCGGAACTGCGGTCTACACCACCGCCTTTGCAAGGGCCATGCCAGAAATTGTGCCCATGAGCACACTCCATCCTATTGTATTTATTGAGTCAGAAAGCTGGCCTAGCCGCGGCGCACACCCGGAACTGGTACCTTTCCCCCCTCCTGGCACTTTTTGTTCCAGATGGCCGATCACCTCAGGCCATAGCGGGTCATTTTTTCACGCAGGGTTTTGCGGGCGATTCCGAGAATGCGCGCAGCCGCACTCTTGTTCTGGCCGGTCCCGGCCAGAACGGCCAGGATATGCGCTTTTTCCAGCGCATCCAGGCTTTGGGATGCCAATGGCGGGGAGGCAGCGGCAACACGGGCCGCAGCCGGGGAAGCAGCAGCACGATCAGCCGGCGAAGCAGCAGCACGACCAGCGGGCGGGGAGGCCGTGGCAATGCGATCTTCAGGCACGGAGGATGCAGCGGCGCGGGCATTGGGCAGGGTGGCCAGGGCGGCCGCGCCATTGCCGAGAATGATCATGCGCTCAACGATATTGATCAGTTCCCGAATATTGCCGGGAAAGGGCCAGCCTTGCAGCCATGCAGATATGGCCGGATGCAGGTGCCGATGTTCCCGGCCATATTTGGCGGCGAAAAACCGGGCATAGTGTTCCGCAAGAAGAGGGATGTCCTCGGGATGCTCCCGCAAGGGCGGGATGTCGATCTGCACGACATTGATGCGGTAATAGAGGTCGCCGCGGAAGGTTCCCCCGGCAATGGCGCTCGCCAGCTCCTTGTTGGTAGCGGAAATCAGACGAATCCGGCTCTGCAGACTCTGCTGGCCGCCGACGCGCTGGAACTGGCCGTCCTGGAGGAATCGCAGCAGCTTGGCCTGAATGAGCAGATCCAGGTCCCCGATCTCGTCGAGGAAGAGGGTGGATCGATCGGCGAACTCGAATTTGCCGCGCTTGAGGGCGACCGCGCCGGTGAAGGCACCGCGCTCATGCCCGAACAGTTCGCTCTCGGCGAGCGTCTCCGGCAAGGCCGCGCAATTGACGATCACCATGTCGCGTCCGGCACGGCGGCTCAGCTGGTGGATGGCGCGCGCGACCAGTTCCTTGCCGGTGCCGCTCTCCCCCCGGATCAGGACGGAGGCCTCCGTGGGTGCAACCTGGGCGATTCGTTCGCGCAGCGCCGCCATCTGCGCCGAATCCCCCAGCAGCTGTTCCGCACCATTGTGGCGCTGCCAGGCGCTCCAGGCCCCGGGCAGCACTTCCGGCAGGCTACCCGCGCGGCCGGAGATTTGGCTGGGCACACCGCGGCCAAGCACGGCGACCAGGACACGCAGGCTGTCGACCTCTTCGGGCGTATAGTCGGTGCCGGACTCTTTTTTTCCAAGGGTGACGACGCAAAGCAGGGTGGGGTTCAGATAAAAGGGGATGCGGAGTTCGCAGTTTTGCCGGCGCGCCGGCAGCGGCTCGTGGAGCACATAAAAGGCCTCGTCGGCGCCTTCGGCGCGGGTGAGAAACTGGGCGCCGCGTTCCAGGCTGGCGGCGAGGTCCCGGCTCCGCTCCAGCCGCGGCGCCCCGCAGGCGCAGGCCCCGGGGCCCCGATGTTCGTCGATGAGCAGCTCCAGTCCGGGCAAGCCGAACGCGACAAAGGAGAGGGCCGAACACGACAGGAGCTTCGCGGCGCCGGACAGCGTTGCCGCAGCCGTCCCGGCCAGATCCCCCGCGGCACAGATGCTCTCCACCGCATCCGCGAGGTTGGCGAGCAGCGCGGCCTGTGTTGAATTCGGGCTCTCCACATCCCCCTATACTTGCTGCGGGGGAAAAATGTTTCGTTTTCAGGCCAGGGTTATCAGGATTTCAAGGCCGCGAATCAGGACCTCATCAGCGACCGCAAAGGAAATGCGGAAATGGGTATCCCGCCGCGAGAAATCCTTGCCGGGGATGATCAGGACACCGGCCTCACGCGCGCGCTGAAAAAATGCGGAGGCATCCCCCTCCGGCGCCTGGGGAAAGATATAGAAACTGCCGGCGGGTTTGAGCACGGCATATTTGTCCGCCAGCATCTCGTAGCAGATATCGCGTTTGCGCTGGTAGTTGCTGCGCTGCTCGCCATAGTCGACCTCAAAGGCGCGCAGGGCGGTATACTGCGCCACCGAGTTGGTGCTGGCATAGGCGTATTGCTGCAGCATGGCCATCTTGTCGATAATCCCGGTGGGGCCGGAGACATAACCGAGGCGCCAGCCGGTCATCGCCGCACTCTTGGAAAAGCTGTTGACGACAATGGCATCGCCGGTCAGCTGCCCCACGCTGGTAAAACCACCCTCATACATAAACGGCGTATAAACTTCATCGGAGATGATGTGAAATCCGTGCTTGTCGGCCAATGCGACGATCTTTTCCAGCTCCTCCCGGGCGTAGATCATTCCGGTCGGATTGTTCGGACTGTTGAGGATCAGCGCCCGGGTGCGCCCGGTGATCAGCGGCTCGATGGCTGCAGCCCGGATCTGGAAATCAGGATAGGTATCGGCGCTGACGGGTTTGCCGCCCGCCATGTAGACGATATTACGATAGGCGACAAAATAGGGATCCGGAACGATCACCTCGTCGCCCTGATCGACCAGGGCCTGAATGCTCAGCAGCAAGGCCCCCGTCGCTCCGGCGGTGATGATGAGATCGCCGAAACGGATGCCCTCCGCCGTGAGCTGGTCAGCCACGATCCGGCGCAGCTGCGGAATCCCGCGCGTCGGCGTATAGCGGTTGTAGCCGGCGAGGATGGCCTTGATCCCTTCCTCCTTGAGAAACATCGGCATATCAAAATCGGGCTCGCCGATCGAAAGGTTGATATACTCGGGATGCTCATGGGCGATTTCGAAAACCTTGCGAATGCCGGAGGGCTCGAGCTGGGCTACCCGTGCTGCGAGGGGGTGTTTGGGCTGGATCATGCGGCCATCCTATATATCGAATTCAGTGAATCGCGTCTCTTCCTCCATCCACTCAAGGTACTCCTTGGCGCCATCCACGACCGGCAGGGCGAGGATCTCCGGCACCTCATAGGAGTGATGGCTCTGGATCCACTCCACCAGATCCTTGAAGACGCGCTTGCGGCACTTGACCAGGAGAATGACCTCATCGGCCTGATCGATCTTGCCGCGCCAGTGGAACATCGAGTGCACACCCGGGATGATGTTGGCGCAGGCGATCAGCCGCGCCTTGAGCAGCGTATCGGCCAGGGCCCCGGCCTCCTCCCGTGAGGCGCAGGTGGTCATGACCATAAGGAAAGATTCCATGGTACCCCGCTAAAAATGTTTGATAAATCGTTTCAATGCTGTACATTCTAGGGTCGGCGGCCGCGCCGGAACTTTCGCTCCCGGGGGGGCGTATCATTTAAGCCCGCACGTGTGTGCGCCCCGCGGCAGGCTGCCGCAGCTGGGTTTAATTGCATGCAACCGATTGGTAATGGTCCATCATCTATGAATTCACGCACGCTCCGGCTGGCCGTGCTCTTCTCTGCCCTCTTCCATCTCGGCCTGGTCCTCTTTTTCTATTACTGGCGGTTCACTTACACGGCGCCGGCGGCTGAAGAAACAGCGGATGTCGAGTTTCTCAAGCAGCTCGTTCCGCAGCTGCCCGAGCCGGTCCTGCCCAGAGTGACCGCCAACACCGGCGCCAGACAGGTCAAACGGCAGGAAGGCCGGAGTCATCCTGCGGTGACGGCCCCCGAAATTGTGCTCCCCACCTCCCAGGCGCCGGCCTCCGGGACAGTGATCTGGCCGGCCGAGCTCGACAGTCTCTTGGCCGTTGCCGACAGTGTCGCCGGGGCCCGGCAGGTCGCCACTTATTCGGTGCCCGATTTCTTTCCCGTCCCCATTCCCCTGGTGCCGTATCGCGAAGAGCGCAAGCCGCGGCGGCCGGTGCTCTTTCCCATGGAGAGGCTGACCTGGGACCCGGGCGCCTTCACCGACCGCGCCGCCGAAGAACAGCGCCGCAGCAGCGGCAGCGGTGCGGGTCCGGTCGACCTGGCGGCGCTGGCCGCCAGAGGGGTGCAGGCCCTGGAAAAGGCGCTCAAAAAGGACCGGGTGCCCCAGCCGCCACGCATCCGCAAGATGCCGAGCCGGGAGGAGATGGCGGCGCTCTGCGCCATCTGGAAAATGCCTGAACCCACGGAACATGACATTTACAAGGACCTCGATCCCGGCTTGCAGCTCACCGCCGAGGATCTGCACCGCGTGCTCAGCGGACTCGTCGATCAGGGACTGCTGAATCAGGAGATCATCTCGCCGCGCAACGAATTCACCTTTATGACGCCCCTGGGCAGCAAGGGGGTGGAAATGAGCCGGCTCAATGTCCTGAACCGCGTCTACCGCTATCACAGCCGCATCGACCAGGAGCATATGATGCGTTATCTCCAGGCCGCCCACTACTACATCAGCACCACCGCCCGCCCCGACAGTGCCGCCCTGTGCGCCGAGATCCGCGGACACATCCGCCAGATCATGGAACTCGCCCCCGCATCACCGTGATTCCGCCGCGCCTGCCTGAGCCTCATGCACACAGGCTTTTGGCGGATTTATTGACGCCGCATCGCGGTAACCCCGCCGGGCCTGCTAAAGCCAGCCCATCTTGCGATACCAGGCCGCCGTCGCGGCGACGCCCGCCTCGAGGCCGATGCGCGGCCGGAAACCGAGCTCACGCCGCGCCCGGGCATTGCTGCAAACCCAGCCGGGCTGGCGCATCTCCGCGACCTTGTCGCGGTTGAGCAAGGCCGGCTTGCCGGTTACCCTGCCCCCTAACATGCTAAAAAAAGCCACCGGCGGCATGAGAAAAAGGGGCACGCGCAGAACCAGGGGCTTTTTGTGCAAGGCGTCCGCAATCGCAGCGCCAAAGCTCCGCCAGTCACTGGGATCATCGGCGCTGAGAAAATAGACCCGCCCCCGCGCCTGCCCGGTTTCACCGGCGAGGATAATCCCGTCGACAAGATCATCGACATGCACCAGGCTGATCTGCTGGCCGCCGTCACCCGGCAACAAAAGCACCCCCAGGGCGACCGCCTTGAAATAGACGAAAATATCGCGATCACGCGGGCCATAGACCGAGGGGGGACGCACGATCGTCGCAAAGTGCTCCTGCGCATAGGCGGTCACCGCCTCTTCGGCGCGCAGCTTGGCGCGGCCGTAGAGGGAGATCGGCCGCGGTGGATCCTCCTCCTCCACGGCGGCTGCGCCGCTGGGCCCTGCCGCCGCCTGGCTGGAGACATAGACGAATCGCAGATCCGGCCGGCCACAGGCACGGCATGCCTCGAGTAACTGCACGGTGGTCTGGTAATTCCCCTGAAGATAACCGGCCGCATCGCGCGATTTGGTCACACCGGCAAGATGATAGATCCGCTCGGCTCCCCTCACGATCCGGCCGAGATCCTGCGCATCGTTGAGATCCGCCTCCACATACTCGACCGGCAATCCTTGCAGCCAGGTCAGATCGCTGGTGCGGCGCACCAGACAGCGCACTTCATGCCCCGCGGCAATCAGCCGTTCGACCAAAGCGCTGCCGATAAAGCCGTTGCTTCCTGTTACGAGGACCTTCATGACGGCTCCTTCTCCGTTTTCGAGCTAAAGATAGCGCATTTTTTTGCGATTTCCAAGGAAAAGCACCGCGGCGCAGCCGGAGCAGGGCGAAGAGCCCGGTCCGGAGGTACACGGCGCAATAGGTCAGGTGGGAACAAGATTTCGGGGGGTGCACGGCGCAATAGGTAAGGTGGGAACAAGATTTCGGGGAGTACACGGCGCAATAGGTAAGGTGGGAACAAGATTTCGGGTAGTACACTCCGACAGTTTAACCTTGACATTATTCCCGGTAATGGCTATATTTTACCCTATTAATCCTGACAAATGTTCTCCCATGCGCGTCTGCACCTTGCTGCGCAGCGCAAGCCATCCTGCCTGATCGTTTCGTATGCGTCATACTTTTTTATCCCGACCATAACCGGGTCTGGACCAGCTCAGCCTAAAAACGGAGGCACCCGAATTGGCAGACTTATTCGACAAATGTAGATCAGCGACTGTATCGGCCCGCGCCCGCGAAGCCATACAGCAAGGCTGGTATCCCTATTTCAAGGCCATTGATTCCGGCGCCGACACGGAGGTGACGATCAAGGGGCACCGCCTGATCATGATCGGCTCCAACAACTATCTGGGACTCACCCAGGATCCCCGGGTCAAGAAGGCCGCCATGGCCGCCATCGACCAGTTCGGATCCGGATGCACGGGCTCGCGCTTCCTCAATGGCACCCTGGCGCTGCATGAAGAGTTGGAGAGCCGCCTCGCCGCCTTCATGCAGAAAGAGGCGGTTCTGATCTTTTCAACCGGTTTCACCACCAATCAGGGCACCATTTCGGCCCTGGTCGGCCGCAGAGACCTGGTGGTTGGCGACAATGAGAACCATGCGAGCATTGTCGACGGCACCCGCCTCTCCTTCGGCCGCTCCCTGAAGTATCGTCACAACGACATGGCCGATCTCGACCGCGTCCTCACCAACAACAAGAAAGAGGGCGGGGCCCTGGTCGTCAGCGATGGGGTGTTCAGCATGGGCGGCGATATCGTCGATCTGCCCAACATGGTCAAGGTGGCCAAAAAGCACGGCGCGCGCATCATGATCGATGATGCCCATTCCCTCGGCGTCCTCGGCGCCCATGGCCGCGGCACGGCGGAACATTTTGGCCTCGAGAAAGAGGTGGATCTGATCATGGGCACCTTCTCCAAATCCTTTGCTTCCATCGGCGGCTTCATCGCCGGACCGGAGGAGGTGGTCCACTATGTCAAACATACCGCCCGCGCCCTGATTTTCCAGGCCAGTCCCCCTCCAGCCGCAGTCGCCACGGTGATCGCCGCGCTCGATATCCTGATCCAGGAGCCAGAACGCCGCGAGCGCCTCTGGCACAACGTCAAAAAGATGCGCGAGGGCTATCAACAGCTCGGCTTCAATACCGGCGTGAGCGAAACACCGGTCATTCCCCTGCTCATCGGCGACGATGACAAGACCTTCAATTTCTGGAAGGCCCTGTATGAAGCCGGCATCTTTTCCAATCCCGTCATCAGCCCGGCGGTTCCCCCGGGCCATTCGCTGATCCGTACCAGCTATATGGCGACGCATACCGATGCCGAACTGGACAAGGTGCTTGAAATCTGCGGCCAAACCGGCAAGAAGCTCGGGATCATTTGAGCGTTGCTGCCAGGGGGGAAAAAACAAGGCCACGTTTCAGTGGCCTTTTTTTATTGCGGAGAGTGGTGGTGCCGGGAGTGCCGGACGCGGGATCAGTCGAGCCAGTAGAGCATCCGGCCGCAGTTTTCGCAGGTGAAAATCTGTTCGTCCTCGCGTCCCTTCACCCCGATCGAGGTGGGCTGGCGCAGGAAACAGCCGAGGCAGATATCATTCTTGACCGGGACGATCGCCCGCTTCAATTTGCCGCGCAGCCGCTCATAGCGGAAGAGGAGGGGCTTGCTGATATTGGCTGCGAGTTCCTCCCGCGCCTTTTTCAACTCGGTATAGCCCGAAACGGAGAATCCCAGCTTCTCCACATCCCCGACCTCCTCGATCATCAGGTCGATATCCTGCAAAGAGACCAGCAGTTCCAAATCCTTTTTAATCATCGCTCACTCTCCCGTGATTATCGACAGAAAATCCTGGTATGTCGCCACTTTCTGCAACTTGTCGCGGTTGGCCTTTTCGTTGAGAATGGTCACCAGCGAACCAAGGATGGGCAGATAGACGTTACCCTCGTCATTCGGGGGGGCGATGACCATGAAAAAGAGGTGCACCGGTTTGCCATCGATTGCATCAAAATCGATCCCCGCCTCCGATTTGCCGAAAGCGATGAGCACATCCGCTGCAGCTGTGGTCCGGCCGTGCGGGATAGCCACGCCCTTGCCGATGCCGGTACTGCCCAGGGTCTCGCGCTGGTGCAGCATTTCCAGCACGATGTCCCGGTTACGGATATACTTTTCCTGGACGAAAATGTCAAGGAGTTCGGCAATGGCATCTTCCTTGGAGCCCGACTTTAGTCCCGCAAGAAAGAGGTTATCCTTGAAATACCTGGCCAACTCGGATCTGTGCATACGTTTCCTCCTGAGAGGTTATGGACCTGAACCGAAGAGCAGCTGGAGGATGAACAGCGCAAGCCAGTCAGCTCTTGTTACCGGCGGTCTGAGCTGAGGCAATTTCCTCTTCGATCAGGGTGCGCAGCGCCGGTACTATAAAAATCGTATCGAGTTTGCACGTCCCCAGTTCGCGCGCCAATATGCTTATCTTGCGATAGAGCGGATCGGTCTTTTGCAGCAGCAGGATCGTCTTGTCGTCGATCCGGCATAATCCCCCGATGAAATCCCCCTTTTCATAGCGTACTTCTACATCCAGTGTTTTGGCCAGGGTTTCCAGAGCGAAGAGGGTTTCCTCTTCACTCATGTTCAAAGCACTTTTAGTTGGCCGCTGTGCTTCAACTTTTCCACGACCCATTTGACATCCTGCGATTGGTCCTTGCGGCAGATCAGCAGCGCGTCCGGGGTATCCACGACGATCAGATCTTCGACGCCGATGAGGGAGACGACTCGCGCACCGGCATCAATGTAACAATTCCGGCAATTGCGCACGATCGGATTATTGACCAGGACATTGCCCGATTCATCATGGGGAGAAATTTTATAAACCTCCTCCCAGCTGCCGACATCGCTCCAGCCGAACCGGCCTTCGAGCACGATGACATTGCTGGCATGCTCCATGATGCCGTAATCGATCGAATCGCTGCGGATCTGCTTGTAGACGCGCTCGGTCACCCGGGCTTCCTTGCTGGTGCCGATGGCTTTATCGATCTCCTTCAGCCCGGACGAAAGGTCGGGCATGAGATCCTCAATGCAATGAAGAATATTGGCAGCCCGCCAGACAAAGATACCGCTGTTCCAGAGAAATTCACCGGTCGAAATGAATTGCTGCGCCACTTCATAATCGGGCTTCTCGGCAAAGGCGCGGACGCGGAAGGCCTTGCCGGCCGCGGCCTCCAGGGGGGCCCCACGCTGAATATATCCATAGCCCGTCGCCGGATAGGTCGGCTCGATGCCGATGGTCACCAGCGCCTCCGGATTTTGCCGGATAACCGCGACCGCATCCTGCAACAGCTGCGCAAATTTGTCGGTATCCGAGATCAGATGATCGGAAGGCAGGATCATCATCACCGCCTCGCGATCACGCCGCACCAGATGCAGCGCGGCCAGGCCGATACACGGGGCGGTGTTCTTGCCAAAGGGTTCAAGAATCAGTTGGAAGGGACGAAGCCACGGCAGCTGCACCTTCAGGAGCGCACGCTGACTCTTGGTGGAAATGACCAAAATCCGCTCCGCCGGCACGATGACCTGGAGGCGATGGCTGACCGCCTGGATCAAGGTCTCCTCACCCAAGAGGTTGAGGTATTGCTTTGGAAGGGACTTGCGACTCTTCGGCCAGAAGCGGGAACCTACACCACCGGCCATGATGAGTGCATAAGTTTTTTCCAAGAAGCGCGTCCTAGAGATGGGGTTCGATTTTGTTCAGCAACGCCGATTTCGAAACCGCCCCAACAATCTGTTCCACCACTTTGCCGTTTTTAAAGAGCAGTAAGGTGGGAATACTGCGAATGCCGTAGCGCGTAGCCACCTGATGATTCTTGTCCACATCGATCTTGCCCGTCTTGAGTTTGCCGGCCTTTTCCGTGGCGATCTCATCGACGATAGGCGCGATCATTTTGCACGGGCCGCACCAAACCGCCCAAAAATCCATAAGGACCGGCACACCCGATTCGAGAACCTCCCGGGTAAAGGTGGCATCCGTCACCTCAAGGGCATTTCCCATCCTTCCTCCTTGTCAAGATCCATGTCATTTTTCCGCCTGCGAAATTAAGAAGAATTGTCCATATTTGCAATAAAAAAGTACCTTGCGGCGGGCGCGCACCCCCCTTCAGAAAATGCCGCGGCCCGATCGCAGCCGGCGTCCCTCCGTCCCCCCCCGCCATCGAAATGCGCAAGGCACCCACGGGTATTCGCGCGTTAATCCCATTTGCAGAGATGGAGGGTGCCATCTCCCTCCCCCTCATCGCCCAGAAGGTAATAGCGGAGATGGGAGTGGACCAGCAGCCAGCCGCGCCGCAGCAGCCCGGACATCAGTTCCGGGAAGCGGGTAGAGAGGCGCAGGACAAAATGGCGGCACTCGGCGGCATCCGCCATGGTCTGCAGGATTCCGTCAAGGAGGTCAGCCCCGGCGTCCTGCGGCCCGACCAGTCCCATCACCCTCCCCACATGGTCGGCCTCCCGCACCGAGACCGGTGCCAGCTGTACGGCGGCGAAGAAGAAAGGCCGCCCCTGGCGCAGCACCAGAAAGCTCTCCCCGAAACGCCGCTCGGCCAGCCGCTGCGCGAGGGCCAAATAATCGGCTTCGACGCGGTGACTCTCCAGGAACTCCGGCAGCTGCGCCCGAAAATATGCAGAATGGCGCGTGTAGCTCTTGACCGCCCAGGCGCTCTCCACCCTCCATCCCGGATCGGCGCTGCGCATCAGGTCCACCTGCATGGCTCCGGGCGTGAATCCCAGGCGGCTGTAATAGGCCAGATTATGCAGGCTGCCGGCATCGGTTTCGAGCCCGACCAGACGGCAGCCCATCGCGCGCAGCGCCTCCTCTGCATGACGCAACAGGGCACGGCCGAATCCCTGGTTTTGCCACTCCGGCGAAACCGCCAGCGGGCCGATCCAGCCCATTGCCCCCAGCGCATGCCCAAACACGGCGCCAAATACCGCCTCCGGGGTGACCGCCACCCAGCAGCTGGAGGGAGTCTCGGATAAATAATAGCGCAGGAATTCCAGCCGGCACAGCGGCAGATCCGGCCGGCTCCATCCCTGCTGGCGCCGCGCCGCCGAAAAAGCCCGCACCAGCAAGCTGTTGACACCCGGTAAATCTTCGGACCGCATCAAGCGTAATATCGTCGCCGACATGATCGCTTCCTCTCGATGATTCTCCCGCTCTCTCTGTAAAATATAAAATGGCGAGCAATGCGGCAAGAAGAATATAGCCCGCAGCAAAGGTTCAGCTTGACAGATTGCAGCGGATTTGCTAACTTGAGGAGAATATTATTCACGCTTTGCGGACTCTTAGAGAAGGGAGTTGCTATGCTGACGTACGAGAAACGAAGCGACCGCTTCAGTGGCGAAGAGTATATCGCGGTGCCCTTCAACGGTGAACTGCTCACCGAACACCCCATCTTCAACAAAGGGACGGCGTTCCCCGAGGACGAACGGCAAAGTCTCAATCTCTGCGGTCTGCTGCCCGAGGCGGTCTCCTCCCTGGCGCTCCAGAAGCAGAAAACCTATGAGAGCTTTTGCGCCAAGCCGGATGACCTGGAAAAATACATCTTCATGCTCTCCCTGCTCGACCGGAATGAGACGCTCTGCTACTCCCTCATCCTCGACCACCTCGAGGAAATGCTGCCGGTCGTTTATACGCCGACCGTGGGCAAGGCCTGCCAGCAGTTCAGCCATCTCTTTCGCCGCCGCCGCGGCCTCTATATCACCGCCAACAACATCCATCACATCGACCAAATCCTGAGCAACGCCCCCTTCTCCAATATCTCGCTGATCGTCGTCACCGATGGCGAGCGTATTCTCGGCCTCGGCGACCTCGGCAGCAACGGCATGGGCATCCCCATCGGCAAGATCAGCCTCTACGTCGCCGCCGCCGGCCTCCACCCCGCCTACTGCCTGCCCATCCAGATCGATGTCGGCACCAACAATGAGAGCCTCCTCGCCGATCCGCTCTATATCGGCCTGCGCCAGAAGCGTCTCAGCGGCGAGGCCTATGACGCGATCATCGAACAGTTCGTCAATGGCGTGCGCCGCCACTTCCCGCACGCCCTGCTGCAGTGGGAAGATTTCGGCAAAGGCAACGCCTTCCGCATGCTCGAGCGCTACAAGGAACGCATCTGTTCCTTCAACGACGACATCCAGGGCACCGGCTCGGTGGCCACCGCGGTGCTGCTCTCGGCGATGAAGATCAAAAAACAAAAGCTGAGCGACCAGCGCTTCGTGATGTTCGGGCAGGGCCAGGCGGGCCTCGGCATCGCCCGCCAGATCTGCACCGGCCTGATGATGGAGGGACTGAGCCGCGAGGACGCCGCCAACCATATCTTCGGGATCGACAAGGACGGTCTGCTGCTCAAGGGGATGGAAATGAGCGAGGAGCAGCAAATGTTCGCCAAGGATCCTGCTTTTGTGGCGAACTGGAGCGTGGCGGACCGCAGCCACATCACCCTGCTCGAGACCATTAAAAACGCCAAGGCCACCGTGCTCTTCGGCGTGACCGGGCAGAGCGGCGCCTTCAACGAGGCGATCCTCAAGGCGATGGCCGCCAACGATCCCCAGGCGATGATCATGCCGCTCTCCAATCCCACCATCAAGGCGGAGTGCACCCCCGAGCAGGCGGTCGCCGCCGCCGGTCCCCACTGCCTCATCGCCACCGGCAGCCCCTTTAAACCCCTCAACGTCAACGGCGCCGAGAAGGTCATCTCGCAGTGCAACAATCTCTACATCTTCCCCGGCGTCGGACTGGGCGCCCTGATCTGCGGCACCCCCAAGGTGACCAATGAAATGTTCATGGCCGCCTCCAAGGCCCTCAGCGACCTGGTCTCGGAGGAGGAACTGCAAGGCGGGCGGATGCTGCCGCGCATCGACAAGATCCGCTACGTTTCGGCGCAGGTGGCCTTGGCCGTGGCCAAGGAGGCGCGCCGCAGCGGTCTCGGCGTCCGCGCCGATGACGAGCACCTCCTGCAGATGGTGATGAACGCCATGTGGGAGCCGAAATACCTGCCCTACCGCATGGGCGAATAAACCCCCTAAAAAAGGCGGCCTGTTCATCAACAGGCCGCCCGCTTTTTTCCCCTTACAGCTCCGTTCCGGCAGACTGCCCCGATCCGGGAAACACCCTGCCGGAAAATTTTCCCTATTTAAGATAAATCAACTTGATGGATCGGGTGAAGCGCCCAGCTTGCATTCGGCAAATATAGAGGCCGGGCGATACTGCCTCCCCCGCATCATTGTCGCCTTCCCAACGCGCCCGGTAGACACCCGGGGCATGCAGCGCATGCGCCAGCGAACGCACACGCTGGCCTGCCGCATTAAAGATCACCAGATCCACGACCACCGGTGTGGCCACCTGAAAAGTGATCAGCGTCGCCGGATTAAAGGGATTGGGATAATTCTGCCACAGATCGAAGCAATCCGGCTGCTGCGGACTGCGATCCCCGGCTGCCGTGAAGGCCATATTGACTCGGATCGTATCGCTGCGGGTATCCAGGTAGATGGGATTGCCCTCCGCATCATTCGCCTTGACATGGATGACGCGAAAAATGAGCCGGGAATTGAAAGGCGTCTCCGGGCTGATCTTCAACCGGACATAGAGTACGCGCCCGCTGTCGGAAACACCCGTCTGTCCCGCCTTGCGCGTCATCCCGACGCTGACCTGGTGCAGAGTGGTATCGATCTGCGGTTCGATCGCCAGAATATCCTCTCCCAGGAAAGAACCCAGCTTCGCCCCGACAATCTCCACATGCTCGGTGTCGTCCCAGGTCAGCTTGAAGGCCAGCCCGAAGAGATCCTGGACCTCTTCAACCTTGACCGCCATGTAGATCAGCTGTCCCGGTGCAGCCGCAGAGTCAGCGAGCGGAAAGATCCGCGAAGAGGCCGCAGGCGCAGGCTCCAAAGCCAGCGACGCCGCCAAAGCCGCCGCATGGGTTTTATGCCAGTTTAACCCGATGCCCAGGACATCTCCCTGGTCAATGACGCCGTTGCCATCGCAATCCGCATAGGCTGCTTGCTCGGGTGTCCAGGGCGCCGGACAAGGCTGCGCCTTCCAGCTCAGGTCGGGCGCACCAGGCCGGCTCGGTCCGGTCTTGCCAAAGTAAAGGCCGATGGGCAAGATATCCGCTTCGTCCACATCGCCGTCATTGTCCGCATCACCCGGCCATACCAGGAGCTGGTTGGCGACCAACAGGGTCAGGCTTCGGCCAGCCAGTTGTATCGTGGCACCGTTGACATCGATCGCCCGGATGGAGCTCAGGGTGAAATTCAGGGGGGTCATCTCCGGGGCGTTGCAAGCGACCCTGAAGTGGATACGCAGCACGCTGCCGTAGCCACTCACGCCCGCAGCCCCCGCTTTCCGCGAAACGCCTGCACTGATACTTCCGGCACCCTCATCCACATTCTGGAACAGCACCACATCGCTGCCGAGAAAAGATCCCGGAACGATGGCGCTCCCGGCCGGTGTGACCACGTCGAGGTAGGCCGCGGGTGAAAAATTCAGGACAAAGCTGACGCCGAAGAGATTCCCCACCGGCGCGGTGCTGCTGCCGGCAACGATGTCCATCCAGAAATCCATGCAGGCGTTCAGGCTGGAAGCGGCCACAACCGGCCCAATCGGCTGGCCGGTATCGCACGGCGCCTGATAGATGCGGCTTTTGCTGTCGGTGCTGCCCTGATCATTGACGCTGATTTCGACCGTGCGCGCCGTGCAGTCAAAAGCAGGCGTGCCGGAGGTATGGGTGATGGCATATTGATTCTGCAATTGCATCGAGATCAGCTGATAGATTTCCAGCAGATTGGCGGAGGTTGCTGCGCCATAATAGCGGCCGCCCGTTTCGTTCGCGATGCGGCGGAGTTCCTGTTCAGAAGCCGCATTGACCGCAAGTCCGATGGTGTATACAGGGAGACCGGCGGTGCGGGCGGCATCGATGCAGTGGGCGAGACTGGTGTCCGCGCTGGCATTTTCCTTGCCGTCACTGAGGACGACGATGGCCTTGCGCCCGCTCTGGGTATTGGTCTGGTTCACGGCTTCCCGGATGCCATCGTAAAGCGCTGTGGAATTGCCGCTTGCCAGCGCGTTGATCGCCGCATGCAGCAGGAGTTTATTGCTGGTGAAGGATTGATGCAGGGTCACACTCGACTCGAAGCTGATGACCGCGGCCTTGTCAGCAGCGCTGAGGTGATCAACAAAGAGATTCGCCCCGGCTTTGGCATCATTGAGGGGCTGTCCGGCCATGCTCCCGGAACAGTCCAGAACCAACGCCACCGAGATCGGCACCGCCGTGCCGCTCAAAGCGGTGACGGTGATGGGAGTTTGCAGGATGCCGTTTTCCTTGACCGTAAAGTGGGCGGCGGTCAACCCGGCGATCGGCGTTCCGGCGTTATCGGTAACACTGACATAGGAGGTAACCGTGGGAAAGGCCCCCGACTCGATCTGCTGATAGGTCAAGGTCAGCGCACTGACCACGGGCTTGAAGAGTACAAAGTAGTTGGAGCGAGCGCCCATAGCCCCGCTGGCGAGATTGCCACCCAGAGAGTAGGTGCCGGGAGTGAAATCGGCCGCATAGATATAGTAGGGCGAACCGAGTTCATCCGAAAGCCGAAGCTCCCCGCCCTGGAGCGTGAAGCGGCTAGACAGCCATGCAGGCAGGGCTGTTCCTCGGTGGTCGTAAGCCACATAAACCTTGCACGCGGAGCCCAGACTAAAGGTCAGATAGCTGGAGAGTGTGTTGATCTTGTCCTCCCCGGGCAACTTGGCACCCAGCATATTCTCCATCGCTTCAGGCATCTGCAGCAGGGTATACTCCCGGTCCGTTAAATACTCATCTCCCGGCTGAAAGCGGTAAAGCACCGCCCCTGCCGGTGCCGCCAGCGACACCGGGGGTTCGGCCATGACCGTAAATTTTCTGGCTTCGGACCACTCGATCGCGCCGCTGCTTAGCCGCGCTCCCACCCGCCAGAAATAGCTCCAGCCCCAGGCCAGACCGCTTGCCAGGCAGCGATCACTGCCGCTCACCTCCTGGCTGAAAACCGGGGCAGCAAAGAGGGAATCCGTGGCAACTTGCGCACGATAGGCGGTCGCGCTGGATTTGAGTGCCCAGTGCAGCCAGACGGAGGAGCCTGTGCCCACCTTGTTGGCGACCGGATCCAGCAGCAACGCGGGAAAATCGACCATGACCAGATAGTTGGAACGGGTATAGCCGCCATCGACGCGCGGCCCGCCAAATATCACCGCGCCCGCAGGGTATGCTTTCTTGTAGAGGACAAAATAGACCATGTCGGTATTGTCGGTCGTGAGTGTCAAGTCGGTTTTTTCAAAGCCGTTGCGCAGCCAGGCCGGCAAGGTATCGACGTGGCGTTGGTCCCAGGCGACATAAACCGTTGCAGCCTTCTCAAGTGTACAAGAAAGCATAATGGCATTGGTGTTGAATTTATCATTATTGAAGGTCTTGATCGTCACCAGCCCCCTCAGGAAGGTAGAAATCGCGGTGACCTTCATGCCGCGATCGCAGTAGAACTGATCCCCTTTCTCCAGGTAGGTCATCACATAGTTGGCAGGCTCATTGATCACCAGGGGAGGACGGAGCATGGTGGTAAAGGAATGCGTCTCTGACCATTCCCCACTTTTTGTACCATCCCGGGGCCGCACTCTCCAGTAATAGCTTTGGCCATAGGCCATTCCCGTGATCAAAATCGTCGTATCCGCTGTGGTTTTGTCCGCAAAGGGGGAGCTGAAATTGTTTTGCTCGTCCACTTCGATATCATAGCCGGTGGCACCGATAAACTTCCCCCAGCAAAACCAGATCGCGTTGCCGATCTTGGTTTTGCCATTGACCGGATCCAGCAGGGTCATGTGGTCCGATCCCTGCCGTTTGGCGATGATCAGGACGGTGGGGATGTTGTTGTAGGAAAGGCTGATCCCGGTCACGCAAAATACCCAGGTCCCGGCTTCAGCATTGGTGATGCTTTTAATCAGCGGCGGACTCGAAGACTCCCAGGTATTCGTCAGGGTGCCGTCCGGCCGGTAAACCGCCAGTCTGAGGGTTCCGCTTAGCCAATTCAGCACAATATCCAGGCTGTATGCGGCGTCGGAAGGGACTTCATAGCGGACCGTGATGCCGAGACTGGCGGTGCCGATGATTTCCGCCGTTATCGTGGCTCCTGCGGGCAACTTACCTTTCGCCTGTGTCAACAAGTCATCAGCGACCGGACGCAGCACCAAATATCGGATAATTTGCTGATCAGTGGTCGACTGGGCATGATGATGAAAGGTAGTGTAAAATACCCCCCCTGAACCGTAGGCAAAGGAGACCATCAGCGGTCCGGTGCGTGTGGCTTGAAGACCACCCTCGGGATTCTCTGCCAGGCGGACCTGGGGGCCGTTGATGCCCTTGGCCAAAGACGCACTGCTGGTAGTGAAGGTGCCGCTCAGATAGGTCTTGACCGAACTCGCCAGGCTGTTGATGACCACCCAGCCTCCCAAATCATAGGTAATGGGGATCTGACTGGCGCCCAGATAAGAACGCAGACCGGCGTCTTCTACATTTGCGGTAATGATTTGCGAGTTGCCGATCTTGGGCGATGCCGGAAAGGTGATATAGCCGGGAAATGCCGCTGTGATGTACTCATAGGCCCAGTCAGAGGCATAGAGATAACCACCACTGTTCACCCAATTCCGCAAACGGGACGCCGCTGCCGCGGCGTAGGAGGAATTCGAGCCGGAACAATTGACAAAGATAACGTCAAATTGCCCCAGATCAAACCCCGGATCGGCAAGATTGGCATTGGTGATATTCGTGTAGGCAAAGTACGACCCCATCGCATCCAGTACACTCTGAATATTATCATAATCCCTTTCCGTCACCGCGATGCGCGGGGCCGTCTGGCTGAAGGCCTGGGAAAACAGCAAGACCAGGCCGAGCAGACAAAAAAACGCCCTTCTCCCTTTCATGGCGTGCTCCTCCTATTATATGAAAGGTTTGTAGCAGGGGGATCAAAGCGGACGGCGGATTATCATCTCCGTCCTGGCGCAGACAACACAGCTTTGCATTCCGTCGGAAGGCAGCACTGCTGCGCTTCCGGCATCAGAGAATGGAAGGGAGAAAGTGTTCAGCAGGAAGGTCTAATATCCCCAGGGGCAGAGCGAACGCAAGTATATCCGGCAAAGCTGGTCGTACAGAGGTCTCCCCTCCCTTGACCTCAATGGATAATAGTCAATTTTCGCATTCGAAGCAAGAAAAAACAATTACAGAAGTGAAATTCAGCGGGAAGCCGGCTCACTGGTCGCTCTCGCATCCACCCCGAGCTCTCATGCCAGCTCCACTATGTCGCGGCAGGCGCAGCGCGCCCCCCTGCACGCGGCGGCAGTTCTGCAATGGCGCCAACTATTCCTTACTCAGCATCCGCCTCATCGCCAGACGATACCCGAAATAGAGCACCACCACAATCGGGAAAAGCCATTTCGGACTGAGCCAAAAGACGGCGATGATGCGCAGCTTTGCCAGGAGAAAGGCGGACGCGAAAATCACTGTCACAAAGAGCGCCAGGCCGCTGAGCCGGTCAAAGCCCGGAACCTGCGCGAAATCGATGAGCTGACGGTAGAGATAGAGGGAGATGGCCATCCACAGCGGCGGCAAGTACGTGAAAAGGGGCAGGGTCATGAGATTAACCCGCGCGAAGATCAGCAAATAGGCGAGCACCACACAGTAAAAAATGCCGGGGATCATGGTCAGAAAGATCGGCAGGCTCATGAAACGATGCGCCAGGACCGGACGATTGGCTTTTAAAAGCAAATAACAGATCAACAGGCTGACCAGGGTAACCACGACCATCGCAAAACCTAAAACCCGCCATTCCTGTGCCAGGCGCAGCAGTCCCTCCTCCATCGTCATCGGATTTGTACCCATTTGCTTCTCCTTTCCGGTTCGAACGGCTCTTCAGGGCATCCCCTTAATAATATTGACATTTCGCGGCAAAAAGTCAAGGGGATAGTGACCTGGGCGCGCCGGGGCGGAGCGAGATGAGGGTGGGGACAAGAGTGCCTGCGCGCCGGGGCGGAGCGAGATGAGGGTGGGGAC
>DAOQAG010000027.1:0-21654 GCA_035353815.1 bacterium | reverse complement strand
TGCGCGCCGGGGCGGAGCGAGATGAGGGTGGGGACAAGAGTGCCTGCGCGCCGGGCAGAGGCGCAGCCAGGGTGGGGACGAAATGGGGGTGGGGATCCGGTTACAAAAAAGAATTTTGTTTTTTCGCTGGAAAGCGTATATTGATGGGTAACTCGTTCCGCCTGGGGGCGATGAAGCGGATAGCGCGGTATCTCGGCGTTTCTTGCGTACAAGGATGGGATGGGAACCCAGGACGACAGGTTACGCGTATTGATCAGGACGCTGGAACGCCTTTGCACCGGCACTGCCTCGCAGCGTGATGTGCATGTGCTGGTCCGCGCCGCCCAGTCCCTGAGTGCCGCCCATCTGCGGCTGCTGGAGCGCAAAGGCCGGCATCTGCGCGAGAGCAAACGTGAAGTGGAGTATGAGCTGCTGGCCGCCGACTGCATCGCCGAGCTCTTCCAGCAGAGCGCGCCGCAGCAATTCCCCAAACTGACCGCCTTTTTCACCCCCTATTTCTCGGCCGCCCGCCCTGACGAAGAGATTTACAGCGCGCTCATCCGTCTCGTCGTCCGCCTGACCCACCAGCAGGCCATCCGTTATTTCCGTCAGCGCGATCCCGAAGGGGCCAGGCTCCGCCGCAATATCCTCCAGGCGGCAAAAAAGAATCCCGATCTGATCCTGAAACGCGAACTCGCCGGCTGGTATATCCTGTCCCGTCCCTCGCCCTCCGGAACGCTGTGTCAGCCGGACCAAACCCTCTTGATGGGCCTGCTGGTACAGCTGCTGCCTACCCACCGGCAGACCGGACCGCTCCTGAGCGCCCTGATCGCCGAGCTGGAGCTCCACTGCCTCCGTCCGGTGTGGGTCGCGGTGACAGATATCGTCCAGGCCATACGCGCCCATCGGCGGGCAGCCGCGCCTACCCCGCTGGCAGTACAGCCCGTGGAGGTGCCCGACCACGCCGCCTATACCCGGCTCATCGAACAGACCCTGAAGCGCATCCGCCGTGAGGTCATCGAAAAGTATATCCGCAGCGGCAAGCTCACTTTGGCGGAAGGCCTGGCGCTCTATGAGGCCCTGATCGCCCGCAGCCGCTCCTTGATGACGGAGGAGTCGCGGGAGAGCGATCATGCCCTGATCCAGGCCTCCTGGCCGCCGGGGTTGCCGATGTCCGATCCGCGCCGGATCCATGCCATTTTCGATTATACGGTGCGGGTTTTCCGCCGCATGATCTCGAAAAAAATCACAGATAATTTCTGAAAAACGCCCCAGCGGGCCTATAATAGGGATGCAGGCGTTCATGGACAAGGTTGAAAGCATGTCATGTTTTACCCAAAAACGGCTGGAGGAGATGATCTGGGGGAAGGCAGAGGTCTCTGAAAGAGAGCGGGGGCATCTCTTTCACTGCGACCGCTGCCGCGAGCGTTTTCTGACGCTCACGACGCTCCACCACGCTTTACTTTCTCCTTCGCCCCTGCTCACCGCAGCCTCCCCTTCCCGCGCCGCAACGCAACCGCCGGAAGCGATGGTGTTGCGGCCGCTGCCGGAAGTATTGGGGAGTCTTTCTGCAATACCTCGTCTGGCTGCCCAGGGGGAGCAGCCAGACGAACTCTATCTCGTCTCCAGCTTTGCCAATGCGGAGACCGGCGTGGTTGGCCGCCTGCTTTTCAATCGTCAAAGCCGCCATCTCACCCTCTACCTCATCGCCGAACCCGGGAAAAAGCTTCAGGGGCTCAAGGTCAATCTCGATGGCGAGCGTCTCTCTGGATTTGCCAACCTCGAAGGCTGCATCGATTTCGGCGAACAACCCGAACCGCACTTCAGCACGATCGAAATCATCAGCCCGCGCGGGGTGTACGATCTCTCTCCAACAGTCCCACCCGCAGCGGGTGACACACCACCACACGTTCTGCACCTTCCCGGCCATCCTCTGGTTCAGATCGAGCTGCGCCTGGAGCACGCGCCGCAGGGCTCGTGCTATCTGATCGCCTGCAAACCCGAAGCGGCGACGCGACCGGGGACCACTCTGGAAGTGGTCGGTGTCACCAGTAAACGCATCCTCACGGCCAGGATGGAGGACGGCCTCGCGCTGCTGCAGACCGGCACCGGTGAAGAGATGGTTAAACTCCTGATCTATTGACATGACAACCGCAAGCCCAGTGCCCTCCCTTATCCAGATCGAGAACGACTCCCTCCAGCTTGCCGGATATCTGCGCAGCGAAGCTTCGCTCGAGGGCAGACGCGGCCGGTTCTTCGCTTTCTTTCACCAACTGGACGCCTGGCCCGATCCGCAGATGCTGCGCTCCTATTACGTGCAGTTCTGCTCCTATCTTTTGCCCTTGGCGCAAGGCCTGAATGATGCCGGCCGGGATCCCGAAGAACTTGGCGCCTGGCTCGAACTGATCGAACGCTTTAAGCAGCTGGCCCCCGAGCACCTCTCCGTGATCGAACAGTGCGGCCAGCGCATCTGCATCGCTGCCATCCTTCATGCCTGCTATGCTGCTGATTTCGCCCGGGCCGCCGCTCTGGCCGGGAGCGAATGGAATCCGGAGAGCGCACCCGCCTCATCTCGTCTGGAAACCGCCCGCACCCTCGCCGGCCGGGCCGCACCTCCGTTCCGCGACGAATTGCTCAGCGCTTTGCAGTCATGGCCGGAGGCCCCCAGCTCCTTTTCGGCCAACCGGGTTCAGGTCCTGCTCATTGACAGCAGCACCCTCGTCGCTGCCGGTGCCGATCCCCAGGGGGTGCTCCTGCCGCTGCATGCCGAGGCGCGTGAGCGGCCCAGCGATGCGGAAGCCGATCAGGCCTTGATCAACAACCGGGTGGGCACTCTGGGCCAGGAGGCCCTCCACTGGACTTTGCAGGATGCCCTGCTGGCGGCGCGCGCCCGCATGCCGGGCGGGACGGCGCAGCGCTACTTTACGGTCCACTATTCCTTGCAGGAAAAATCCGCCGAGATCAGCGGCACCTCTGTGGGACTCGCCGCGGCGCTGCTCGCCTGGGTCGCTTGCCGCAACCGGCACTACCGCGCGCCGGTCGCGCGCATCGCTGCAGATGCGGCGGTGACCGGCGGCATCCGCCCCGACGGCAGCGTCAGCCTCGTCGACAGCCTCACCCTCGGCGCCAAACTCCGCGCCGCCTTCTTCTCGCCCGCCGAACGCCTCTTCCTGCCGGCGGCCAATCTGCCGGAGGCCTGGCCGCTGCTGGCGGCGCTCGAGGCGCGCTATCCCCACCGCCATCTGCTGCTGCAGCCGCTGGAGACCTTGCAGCAGGCCCTGCAGGACCGCAACCTGATCGACGCGCAACCGCCGCGCGCGCCGGCGCGCGTCCTGGCCGCCCTCTCCCGCACCCGCAACAAGCCGCTCCGCGCCGCCCTGGCGGCTGCTGCTGCACTCGTGCTACTCTTCGCCATCATCCCGGCTCTGCAGTGGTGGCGCGACCGCGTGCCCGCGCGTGCAGAAATATCGGGGAATGCATTCATCGTGGAAAACCGCTCCGGCCAGAAACTGTGGTCGCATCATTTCAGCGTTCCGCTGACGCCGGCAAAATTTGAAAACAATGGTCTCGGATCCTTCCTCATCGACGATCTGGATGGCAACGGCAGACCGGAGGTCATCTTTGCTCTCAATGACTATTCCCGGCCAGAACTGCTCGGAACCTTGTTTGGATTCGATGACAAGGGACGGGAACTTTGGCCGCCGCTAAAATTAAGCGCAAAACTGAAAACTTGCAGCGGTCTGGAGTTCGAAGACTCCTATTACACCGGGCCAGTCCACAGCGTCCAGATCCGGCCGGGAGAGCCCCGGATGATCCTCTGCTCGATTGGCTCCATCCAGGATTACACCGCGCGGCTGGTACTGGCCGATCACGCCGGCCGCATCTGCGGTTCCTACTGGAATGCCGGCCATATCACGGATTATGTGGCGTACGACATCAATGCAGACGGGCGCAACGAGATCATCGCCAGTATGTACGGCAATGAAGATGGCCGGACGCGCCTGGCGGCCTTTGATCCGGACCAGATGTCGGGGGCCTCACCGCAGGCGGATCCATATTATACCCTGGCGGATATCCCCCCGTCGCATCCTCTCAAGCTCTTCCGCTTTCCCGCTTCACCGTTCGTTGAGCCGAAAGCCTATCGAGATGCGCTGTGGCGCATCGATCTGGGCATGGATCATTTTCGCATGCAACTGGCCAACCACGGGCTGCTGAAAACCTACGCAGGCGAGATTGGGGAGTATGGTATATACAGCTATCGTTTTTCCCTGCATCTCGAGCCGGTCGCGCTCTTCGATCCGCCGGATTATTTCCTTTCTCGCTTCCACGATATCTTCGGGCGTGATTTCAGCCCCGCCGACCGCGCCCGCCTGGAGGTCATCGACGAGTGGGACGGCCAGGCTTGGCAGCCCCGCCCGCTTGCGTACACCGGGTCGTCAATTCCCATCCCGCGCTGATGCCTCCCGCGCTTCAACCGGTCGTGAACCCCCATCCCGCGCTGATGCCTTCCGCGCTTCACCCGGCCGCGAACCCTCGATCCGCACGGACGCCTCCCGCGCTTCACCCGGCCGCGCCTGCGGCCGTGCTCCTTTCCGGGAAACCCTTTGCATCCCTGCAAAAATCTTGTTATATTGTCGCAACCATAGCCGAATTCACCGCAAGAGGAGTACCCCGGATATGATCCCGATCCTGCACGGCCTCGCCGGCCTGCTCTTCGTCACCTTTCTCGCCTTTCTCTTCTCCACCCACAAGAAGGCCATCAACTGGCGGCTGGTCGTCACCGGCCTGCTGCTGCAGTTCCTCTTCGCCTTTCTGGTCATAAAGACCGACGTCGGCCGCGAGATCTTTGCCTGGATCAGCAAGCTCTTCGTGACCCTCTTCAGCTTCGCCGCCGACGGCGCCCAGTTTGTCTTCGGTCCCCTGGCCAGGGGCAGCGGCGAAGGCAGTCTCGGGGTGATCTTTGCCTTTCAGGTGCTGCCGACGATCATCTTTTTCGCCTCCTTCATGGCCGTCCTCTACCACCTTGGCGTCATGCAAAAGATCGTCCAGGGCATGGCCTGGGTGATGCAGCGCTTCATGAAGACCAGCGGTGCGGAGACCCTCGATGTCGCGGCCAATACCTTCATGGGCCAGACCGAAGCGCCTCTGGTCATCCGCCCCTATCTCTCTTCGCTGACCGAATCGGAGCTTTACACCATTATGGCCAGCGGCATGGCGCATATCTCCGGTGGGGTGCTGGCGGCTTACATGCAGATGCTCGGCCTGGCCCTGGCCAAGGCGCGCGGTGTAGCGGTGGACGAATCTCAGGTCTTTTTCGCCGGTCATCTCCTCGCAGCCTCGATCATGGCCTTTCCCGCCACCCTGGTGGTCGCCAAGATGCTCGTCCCTGAGACCGCCGAGCCGATGACCATGGGCACCGTCAAACTCAAGGTGGAGAAAAGCAGCGGCAGCGTCATCGAGGCAGCCGCCGGCGGTGCCGGTGATGGCCTGCGCCTCGCCCTCAATGTCGGCGGCATGCTCATCGCCTTCATCGCCCTGATCGCCCTGATCAATGCCCTGCTCGGCTTCATCGGCAGCGCCACCGGCCTCAACACCTTTCTCATGGCCCATTTCAACAAGCCCCTCAACCTCGAGCTGCTCTTCGGCCTCGTCTTCCAGTTCATCGCCTGGATCATCGGCGTGCCCTGGCGCGAAGCCCTCGATGTCGGCAGCCTGATGGGCATCAAGCTGGCGGTCAACGAATTCGTCGCCTATCTGAAAATGTCCGATATCGTCAGCGCCGGCCAGCTCTCGACCAAGTCGATCGTCATTGCGACCTATGCCCTGTGCGGCTTTGCCAATTTTTCCTCGGTGGCCATCCAGATCGGTGGCCTCAGCCCGCTGGCCGAAAACCGCCGCGGCGATATCGCCCGGCTGGGACTGAAATCGGTGCTGGGCGGCACCATCGCCACCTGGATGACCGCGGCTATTGCCGGGATTCTGACCAACTAGATCAACGGAGGCGTCATGACCAAAGCAGCAGCACCCAAATACCGCTGGTTCGTCTCGGGGGATATCAATGGCTTCTTCGGCCTGATGTTCGATAACCTGACGGTGCTTTCGTTCCTCGCCGGCATCCTCATCTTCGGATTCAAGTATCCCGCCGATATCGTCTACACCCGCATGCTGCCGGGCACGGCCTTCGGCGTTCTCTTCGGCGACCTCGTCTACACGTGGATGGCCTTCCGCCTCGCCAAAAAGACCGGCAAGAGCGAAGTGACCGCTATGCCCCTCGGCCTCGACACCCCTTCGACCATCGGACTCGTTCTGGTGGTCCTCGGCCCGGCCTTCATCGGCCTGAAGAACGAGGGCTACGCCGAGCGCGACGCCGCAATGATGACCTGGTACATCGGCATGGCCACGATGATGTTCATGGGGGTGATCAAGCTGATCTTTTCCTTCCTCGGCAAATGGGTGCAAAAGATCGTCCCCCAGGCCGGCCTGCTCGGCTCACTCGCTGGCATCGGCCTGGGACTGATCGGCGTGACCCCGCTGATCGACATCTTTGGCATGCCGGTGGTCGGCCTGATCGCCCTCGGGCTGATCTTCTACTCCCTGGTCGCCGGCATCCGTCTGCCCGGCAAGTTCCCCGGCGTCCTCGCCTCGGTGCTCATCGGCAGCGTGGCCTATTACCTGCTCGGCCCACTCGGCCTCGCCGGCGGCACCTATGCGGGCCCGCCCGCGCTCAATCTCCACCTCGGGCTGCCCCTGCCGACGCTGGACTTTCTCAAAGGTCTGGCCCCGGCGGTCAAGTATCTGCCCCTGGCCATCCCCTTCGGCATCCTCACCGTCGTCGGCGGCATCAACGTCACCGAGAGCGCCCGCGTCGCCGGGGACGACTATAACACCCGCAACATTCTGCTGACCGAGGCCGTGGCCACACTGGTCGCCGGCCTCTGTGGCGGCGTCGCTCAGTCGACCCCCTATATCGGCCAGCCCGCCTACAAGAACATGGGCTCGCGCGCCGGCTACACCCTGCTCACCGGCATCTTCGTCGGCCTTGGCGGCATGCTCGGCTATGTCTCCTTCATCATCGAGCTGATCCCGCGCGCCGTGCTGGCGCCGATCCTCGTCTTCGTCGCCTTCGATATCATCTCTCAGGCCTTTCAGGCCGTGCCCAAACGCCATGCCCCGGCCGTCGCCTTCGCCTTCTTCCCGACGGTCCTGCGCCTGCTGGCGATCAAACTCGGCACGCCGGATCCGATCGCCGCGGATAAATTCCATGAACTCATGAACGCCCCCGGCAAAGCCCTGCCCGAGCTGCAAGTCATCACCGCTCTCGGCAACGGCTTTATCGTCACCGCCATGCTCTGGGGGGCCTTCCTCGCCGAACTGATCGACCGCCGGCTCAAGATCTCCGCGCTCTATCTGCTGATCCTGGCCGGTTTCTCCTTTTTCGGCATCATCCATTCGGCCATGCCCGATGGCTCGATGTACCTGCCCTGGACGCTGAGCGGCCTCACACAGCAGGTGCCCTATCAGTTCGCCCTGGCCTATCTCAGCCTGGCGGCCCTCTTTTTCGGGCTCTCGTACACCCGCGAGAGCAAGGGGCCGATCACCGGCATGGCGCACTAGGACAGAGACCATGGCTGCCCGCAGGCCCCAACATAGGGACAATCACGCCCGGGAGGCGCCCGCATTCCCGCAGGAGAACAGCGGCACCACCCTGCGGCAGAAGCCAGGCCGGAGGATATCGGTCCACCGGCTGCCGCCCGAGTTCGCCGTTCGTCCACTGTCAATGATTCGAGGCCGATGATGAAGAGGATCTCGGTCCACCGGCTGCCGCCCGAGTTCGCCCCCGAAACCTGTCGGGGCGCCGACGCGGTGGTCATCGACGCCCTGCGGGCCACCAGCACCATCGTCACCGCCCTGCATCATGGCTGCCGTGAGGTCTATCCGGTTCTTGAAGTGGAAGAGGCCCTCGGCCTGAAATCGCGCTTCACCGCCGGCGAGGTCCTGCTCGGCGGCGAACGCCACGGCTTCAGGATAACAGGCTTCGATCTCGGCAATTCGCCGCTGGAGTACACCCGGGAGAAGGTCGCGGGCAAGCACCTCATCCTCACAACCACCAACGGCACCCGGGCCATGCGCCAGACCGGGCTCGCACACCGGACCCTGCTGCTCGCCTTCCTCAACCTGGAAGCGGTGGCGGCCCGGCTGCAGGAGCGGCCGCTCGACCTGCATATTCTCTGTTCCGGCCGCAACGGGGAGCGGTCCCTCGAGGATGAGGTCTGCGCCGGGATGCTCATCGATCTGCTCACCGGAAAGGCGGCAGCCGCAGGCGGATGGGCGCTGGATGAACCGGCCCGGGAAACACTGAATCTGGCACGGACGCACCAGGATGACCTCATCGCCATGATGCATGCGAGCCCGCACGGGCGTTTTCTCGCAGAACATGGGTTCGACGCCGATCTCACCGCCTGCGCACAGCTGAACCGCATTCCGATCGTGCCCGAACTGCAGAACGGCACCATCCGCTTGATCTGAACGGCAAATCGCCCCGGAACCGGGGCGTATGGAGAGAGTGAACTTTTTGGCGGGAGAGTCGTATTACCCTTGGGGAGTAGGACAAGGAGGCGCCATGAAGACCATTGGTGTACCCGGTTTGCTGACCGTATTCCTGCTTTTAACCGGATCCGGCCTCACAGCCGCACGGGAGGAAGCCCAGGATACCCTCTCGGTGCAGTCCAAGATCGATTCCGTTTACCAGATGCAAAAACAGATCTACCGGGAGATCCGCAATGAACCGCTCACCGGCAAGCGCATGGGGGTGGAATTCAATTTCATCCGCGCGCTGTTGATCGGCGACGACGTCACCCTCAGCGGCGGATTCTCGCTTTTCGATGTCGATCGCAACGCCGAGATCGCCTTTCCCATCTATTACGCCCGTCCCAATGACTCGAAAAACCTGCGCGAGATCACCATCGACTGCCACTACCGCTATTTTCTCGGCAACACCCGCAACGGCTTTTACCTCAGCGGCTTCGCCCGCTTCGCCCACCTCGAAGGCTATGAGGGGGAGGATGAAATCTCCTTCTCCGATTCGGACGACCTTCCCCGCGTCAGCTCGACACAGGACAAGATCGGCGTCGGCGTGGGCCTGGGGTACCGCAAATTTTCCTACAAAGGCCCCTATTGGGGATGCAGCTTCAATTTCGGCCGTTATCTCACCGGACGCAACGACATTTTCCACAGCGACTGGGACAATATCGCCTCCTTCAACAACGATGACGGCAAATTCATCCTCGATATCGAGCTGCTCAAATTCGGCTGGGCCTTTTAACTGATGGATCGGCGGCGCTGGCCGGAGGGCGTTCGTGCAGCGAGGCCTGCTCCGGATCCTTCCGCCTGCTCTCAGCGCGCGCCGGGGCGCAGCCGTGCGACCGGAATGCTGCAGAGAAAGCGCAGCAGGGAGGAGCCGGTATTGCGGTACTGATGCCGGATGTCCGGCGGTACCAGGATGACCGATCCGGGCCCGACCGGCCAGACCCGGTCCTCCATCATCACCTCTCCCTCGCCCTCCAGCACATAGTTTTCATGCTCATAGGGGTGGGCGTGATCGGGAGAATGGCCGCCCGGCTGGATCTCGATCATGCGCATGACGTATACCGGGGCGTCGTCCGCCTCATCGCTGATCAGCACCCGGATGGCGGCCCCGGGGGCCTCCGGCCCGATCGCGCAGGCAGGAATCGATTCGAAATGGACTACTTTAGCTTTGGCCATGATGCTCCCTTTGCACAGATCTCCTTTTGAATGAGCAACACGGCCAGAGGGGAATTTAATCCGCTCCATGGACGCGTGCCATCCAGCTGTAACAGAAAAACCGCCCCGTGCGAAAAAAATATTGTTATTCCGTGGCGTACTTTATACATTCTGGCAGAAAATGAAAGGAGTTCATGATGAGACTGAACAAGCTGGTGCTGCTCCTGCTTTCCTTTTGCGGCGTCCTTCCCCTCACCGCCCAGACCAAGATCTTCATCGAGACCGGCAAGGGGACTCAGACCATCAGCCGCCACATCTACGGCCACTTTTCCGAACACCTCGGCCGCTGCATCTATGACGGCATCTGGGTGGGCAAAACCTCCAAAATCCCCAACATCAACGGCTACCGCTCCGACGTCGTCGCCGCATTGAAAGAGATCGGCATCCCCAATCTGCGCTGGCCCGGCGGCTGTTTCGCCGATATTTATCACTGGCAGGATGGCATCGGCCCGCAAGCCAAGCGCTTGCCCATCCTCAACTACCATTGGGGCAATGTCACAGAGGACAACAGTTTTGGCACGCACGAATTCCTCGATCTCTGCGAGTTGCTCGAGTGCGAGCCCTACCTCGCCGCCAATATGGGCACCGGCACTCCGCGCGAACTCAAGGACTGGGTGCAGTATGTCAACTCCAGCGGCATCAGCCCGATGACTAACCTGCGCGCCGCCAACGGCCGCGCCAAACCCTGGGCGGTCAAGTACTGGGGCATCGGCAACGAGGTCTGGGGCTGCGGCGGCAACATGAACGCCGAGTATTACGCCAATGTCTATAACCACTTCGCCACCTTCTGCCGCGATTATGATAACATCCGCTGCCAGCGCATCGCCTGCGGACCCTACGGCGCCGACACGACCTGGACCGCCACGCTGCTGAAGAACGTCAACCGCGGCCTGCTCCAGGGCATCTCAATGCACCTCTATACCGTTTTGCGCGGCGATTGGAACAAAAAGGGCTCGGCCACACAGTTCACCGAGGAGGAGTGGTTCGAGCAGATCAAGGCCACCCTGCAGATGGAGGAGGCCATCAACCTCAACGCCAAAGTGATGGACCGCTTCGATCCCAAAAAAGAGATCGGACTGGTGGTCGACGAATGGGGCGACTGGTATGACGTGGAACCCGGGACCAACGGCGGCTTCCTCTATCAGCAGAGCAGCCTGCGCGACGCACTGGTGGCCGCGATCAACCTCAACATGTTCAACAATCACTGCGACCGCGTCAAAATGGCCAACATCGCCCAGACCGTCAATGTCCTGCAGTCGATCGTCCTCACCCGCGGTGCCGAGACGGTGCGCACCCCGACCTATTATGCCTTCCGGCTCTTCCGGCCGCATCACGACGCCACCCTGCTGCCCAGCCGCATCGAATCCGCGCCCTATGCCTTTGGCGGACAGAGCATTCCCGCGGTCACGGTCTCGGCTTCGAAGGACAGCGCCGGTGTCATCCACATCACCCTCACCAACGCCGATCCCAACCAGGGCCAGGAGGTCGCTTGCAACCTCGGCGGATTCTCGCCGGAACAGGTGGACGGCCGTATCATCACCGCCGATGCCATCACGGCGTATAACGATTTCGGCAAGCCCGAAGCGGTCAAGATCCAGCCCTTCGAGGGCGAGCGCATCTTCGGCGACAAGATCCTGTTGACCCTGCCCGCCAAATCGGTGCTGATGCTGGAGATGCGCTAGCAGCGCCGGATGCCCCATTCTCTCTATCTCGGGTCGCACTCTCGGCTCCATGATCAGGCGCGATCCGGGTATTCTCGCTCCCACCCGGGTCGCACTCTCGGCTCCATGACCAGGCGCGATCCCGGTATTCTCGCTCCGACCCAGGTCGCGCTCTCGGCTCCATGATCAGGCGCGATCCCGGTATTCTCGCTCCCACCCGGGTCGCGCTCTCGGCTCCATGACCAGGCGCGATCCGGGTGTGCGCTTTCAAGGAAACTGCTGTGCCGGAATCAATAGTCTTAACCAATGAACAAATAGAACTTTACCGGGATGAAACCTACTGGCGCACACCGCAGCGGCGGGTACGCACCATCCCGGACGCCCTGCGCTTCGTTAACGCCGTGGGATTCTCTTTCGCCTTCACCGCGCGGCGCTCGGAGCTGCCCTGCCTCTGGCATGCGGCCTGCGGCGAGCGCCACCCGGTCTATCCCGAGCACACCCACTCGGATCCCTTCATCGGCCTGGTCTGGCAGGCCAAGGACGATCTGCCCGCGCAGCGCGCCCTCTATTATGGCAAAGCGATCAAGCAGCGCCCCTCGCTGATCTCGCTCGAATTCCTGCCCGCCTTTTGCCGGCTCATCGCCGGGGTGCGTGCGGAGGATCGCTACATCGCCGAGTACATGGCCGGCTTGCTCTCCCCCGCCGCACGCCGCATCATGGATGCCCTGAGCGAGCGCTCGCCCCAGATCACCTCTGAGCTGAAACTCTCCTCCGGCTATGCCCATCCGCAAAAACGCGCCGAATTCGACCGCGGCATGGCCGAACTGCAGATGCGCATGCACCTCTGCAAGATCGCCGAGTTTTACGATCCCTTCACCTTTCTCTGGGAGTTATTCGACCGGCGCTATGCACAGGAGGTCCGGGATGCGCGGGCGCTGACCGCGGCGGAGGCCTGTACCCGGATCCTGCGCCACTATTTCGCGATCGTCGGCGCCGCCGCCGCAAGCGATATCCAGCGCCTCTTCGCCTGGCCGGCGGGGGAGATCGCCGGCGCTCTGGAGCGTCTCCTCGAGGAGGAGGTTATCCTGCCGGTCGCTGTCGAAGGCGTGCGCTCACAAAAAACCCCGTATTTTTGTATCAAAACCCTGGCCGCTGCGTATACCAGATGTTAATCCCCCCGATTTAATCCAACCTTATCAAAGGAGGATCTATGCAGCCTGTATCCCGGAGATCCTTTCTTAAAACCTCAGCCATGGGCGTCGCCGCCGGGGCGCTCATCCTGGATGGCGGCTGGCTGAGTCATTCCCAAGGAGAGACCATGGAGTATTTCGCATCCGAATTCGGCATCAGCGATGCCCTGTGCGAGAAGGTGCTGGCCAAAGCCCTGGCCAAAGGGGGTGATTTTGCCGACCTCTTCTTCGAACACACTCTTAACAACTACCTGATTCTCGAGGACGGCAAGGTCAATCGCGCCTATGGCGAGATCGCCCTCGGCGTCGGCATCCGTACGGTCAAGGGCGACCAGGTGGGGTACGGGTTTACCCAGGAGTTGGAAGAAAAATCGATGCTGGCCGCAGCGGCCACCGCCGCTACCATTGCCGATGGCACCGTAGCGACCCCGGTGCAAAAAAGCCGCCGGATTTCCCTGGCGCAGCGCTACCCCCTGAACAAACTCTACACCGCCGTTCCTCTCACGGACAAACTGCCCCTGGTCCAGTCCGCCAATGACACCTGTTTCACCCTCTCCAAAGAGATCATCAAGGTCAACGCCACCCTCAATGACGAGCAGAAGCGCATTCTCATCGTCACCAGCGATGGCGTCAAGGCCGAAGATCTCCAGCCCAAGAGCTTTCTCGCCGCTTCAGTGACCGCCGAACGCAATGGCCGCCGGGAACGCGCGGGCTACAACCTCGGCGGACGCCAGGAGTTCTCCTACTATACCCCCGCCCTGGTGAACGAACTCTGCAAAGAGGTGGTCAGCCGCGTGCTGGTGCTCTTCGATGCGGTCAAACCCCCGGCCGGGGAGATGCCCGTGGTTCTCGGCCCCGGCGTTACCGGCATTCTCCTCCATGAGGCCATCGGCCACGGGATGGAAGCGGATTTCAACCGCAAAAAGATCTCGACCTTTGCGACCATGATCGGCAAAAAAGTGGCCGAATCCAATGTCACCATCGTCGATGACGGCACCAACGAGCGCTTGAGCGGCTCCCTCAACGTCGACGACGAGGGCACCCCCGGCCAGAAAACCCTGCTGGTGGAAAACGGCATTCTCACCTCCTACATGCACGACAAGATCTCGGCCAGACACTACAAGGTCGCGCCGACCGGCAACGGCCGCCGCCAGAGCTATGAGCATTACGTCCAGCCGCGCATGCGCAACACCTACATGCTGGCCGGGCCGGCCACCCCTGAAGAGGTGATCGGCAAGGTCGAGAAGGGCATCTACATCAAGGATGTCAGCAACGGCCAGGTCAAGATCGGCGAAGGCGATTTCGCCTTCTATGTCTCTCAGGGACAGATGATCGAGAAGGGCAAACTGACCGCTCCGATCAAGGACGTCAACATCATGGGCAACGGGCCCCGGATGCTCGCCAACATCACCATGCTGGCCAATGACATGCAGATGAGCCGCGGCGGCGCGGGCTACTGCGGCAAAGGCGGCCAGGCCGTACCCGTCGGTTTCGGGCAGCCCACCTGCCTGGTCCAGTCCATGACGGTTGGCGGCGTGAACGCGTAAGGAGGAGAAGCATGAATAAGGAACTATTCGACCTGGCCTCCTGGGCCATCGAGACGGCGAAAAAGGCCGGCGCCGCTGCCAGCCGCGTGGCCATCGACCGCGAACGCTCGGTGGAGGTCAGCTATCGCGAACGCAAGCCCGAGAACATCAAGGAGGCCTCCAAGCGGACGCTCAGCATCGAAATCTTCGTCGACGGCCGCTTTTCCGGCCAGAGCACCTCGGACCTGCGTAAAAAGGCTCTAGAGGAGTTCATCACCCATGCCGTAGGCACCACGCGGCTGCTCGCGGAAGATCCCTTCCGTTCGCTGCCGGATCCCCGCTATTATGAGGGCCGCGCCGGCATCGATCTCGAGACCTCCGATCCCGCCTACACCCGGTTTACGCCAGAGGAGCGCCACAAAGCGGCACGCGCCATGGAGGAGGCCTGCCTGCAGGCCGGAGGCGACAAGGTCATCTCGGTCACGGCAGGAGCCGAGGATGGCCAGAGCGAATCGGTGCTCCTGGCCAGCAATGGCTTTAACGGCTACCAGGAATCGACCTATTTCACCGGCTCAGCCCAGATGACCGCGCAGGACGCGGGCGACCGGCGCCCGAACGGCTACTACTACGCCGTGGCGATCAAGCACCGGGAGCTGCCCGGGCCGGAAGAGATCGGCCGGCTGGCGGCGCGCAACACCCTCGATCTGCTCGGCGCCAAAAAGATCAAGACCGAAACCCTGCCGGTCATTATCCGCAATCAGGACGTCCCGCGGGTCTTGAGCGGCTTGCTCGCCGCCATGTACGGATCCAGCATCCAGCAGAAACGCTCGTTTCTCGCCGATAAAAAGGGGCAAAAGATCGCCAGCACCGTGCTGACCGTGATCGACGATCCCCTCCTTGTCGGCGGATTGGGCAGCCGGCTCTTCGACCGCGACGGCATCACCGCGCGCAAGCGGGTCATGATCGACCAGGGCGTCCTCAACGAGTTCTTCGTCGACTGGTACTACAGCCGCAAACTCGGCTGGGAGCCAACGACCGGCGGGCCCGCCAATCTCATCGTGCCTCCGGGAACGCGCTCGGTGGCGGAGATCATGAAGGATATCGGCCGCGGGATTTACATTACCGGCTTTATCGGCGGCAATTCCAACTCGACGACCGGCGACAGCTCGGTCGGGATTCTCGGCAAGCTCTTCGAGAACGGCGTGCCGGTGCAGTCGGTCGCGGAAATGAACATCGCCGGCAACCATCTCGATTTCTGGAACAAGTTGGTCGAGGCCGCGGACGATCCGTGGCCGTACTCCTCATGGCGGACGCCGAGCCTGGTCTTCAGCGATGTCGTGGTTTCGGGGGCGTAATTCGTTTATTTCGCAGCCAGCGGCATGCCGCACTTCTCGGCGGCCTACCGCGGGATCCGGTCAGCCCGGGCGTATCCCTTACCTTCTCGTTCCCACCGACAGGCCGACGGCCGCGGGATCCGGTCAGCCCGGGGGCATCCCTTACCCTCTCGTTCCCACCGGCATGCGGCCTGCCGCGGGATCCGGTCAGCCCGGGGGCATCCCTTGCCTCCGGGCTTTATCTTGACTCCGTCCCACACATTACCCGGCGCCAGCTACGGCCGCGGCTACTCCCTCCTGCCCGATGCCCGACGCTTCCTATGGCCGCGGTCCCTCCATCACACCTGGCATTTTTGTGATATTTCCAACTTTTCCTTGACTTTGATGCATAAATAGCTAAATTAGGTGAACCGATCCCCATAATTGCCTGCTGTTGTTGCAACTTATTGCCTGAATCATACAGCCTGATCAAATCCATGGTCCCTAACTCAACGGAGGCGGTGAATGATTAAAAAGTGGTTTTTAATCATCAGTTCACTGGTTTGGGCCGTTTCACTCCAGGCCGGCGTCACCGGCAAGATCGCCGGCAAGATCGCCGACGCCCAAACCAAACAGCCCATCCCCGGGGTCAATATCCTGGTCGAAGGCACCAGTATGGGGAGCATCACGGACGTAAACGGCCAGTATACCATCCTCAACATCCCGCCGGGCAATTACACCGTGCGTGCCTCCATGATCGGCTACACCACCGTGCGGGTGGAGGGGGTGAAGGTCTCCATCGATCTGACGACGCGGGTGAATGTGAACCTCAGCTCTGAGGTCCTCAACATCACCGACGCCATCACGGTGGTGGCGCAGCGCCCCATGATCCAGAAGGATGAGGTCGCCACCAAGCATTATATCTCCACCGAGGAGATCGAGCTGCAGCCGGTAGACTCCTTCCAGGAGATCGCCCGCAATCAGGCGGGTGTGGTCGGCAACCACTTCCGCGGCGGCCGCGGCGGTGACGTGCTCGTGCTCGTCGACGGTATCCCCGTCCGCGATCCCTCCGGCGAATACGCCGGCAACCTCGGCGGATTCACCAGCAGCGTCCCCAACTATGGTATCGAGGAGATGGAGGTCGCTCTCGGCGGATTTGGCGCCGAATACGGCAACGTCCAGTCCGGCGTCCTCAACCTCGCCATGAAAGAGGGTGCAAGCCGCTATAACGGTCGCTTCCGCGTCTCCACCACCGATTTCGGCAGCGCCAGCGTCAATACCCCCTTCAACCGCAAGATTTACGAAGCCGCCTTTTCGGGCCCGGTTCCCCTGGCCAAAGGTATTGTGCCCGGATCGCTCTCCTTCTCCCTCTCCGGCGAGCTGACCGACCAGGACCACGGTTGGTACTCCAATCAGTACACCTATGACCGCACCCTGCAGGGCAAGCTGACCTGGCGCATTTCACCGAGCTACAAACTGACCTACGGCACCCTCTACAATCAGGACGACTGGGACCAGCACTACTTCTATGCCGCCAAATATGGTCCCGGTGCCGAATATCAGCAGCATCAGTACCAGTACGTCGACAATGCCACCCTCTATAATTATCTCTATGTCACCAATCCCGCCGAATTCAAGGCCCGGCAGGGTAGCATCGATGCCATTTCCGGAACCTACAATGGCAAGGACTATAACCGGATGCAGACCTATTATGTCGGCGGCATGCAGGATTATCTCTGGAACTATGAGAAACGCAGCAACACTAACTATCTGATCTGGACGCATGCCCTCAATCCCCGCACCTATTACGAGATCCGCGCCCAGCACTTTTTCTCCAACTATCAGTACGCCACCCCGGATGTCGAGGACCGCGATAACGATGGCAATACCACGGAGAATCTGGTCTGGGACTCGACCCAGCCCGGGCCGCATCCCATCTATCGTGAACGCGAGAACAACCTCTGGTGGGTGCGCGGCGACGATCCCGGCTATCTCTACCAGGCCTCCTGGACCAAGTCCGTCAAGGCCGATCTGGTCAGCCAGGTCAACCAGAACCATCTCCTCAAGGGCGGCATCGAGTTCTACGACAACCGCACCAAGGTGGAGAACATCAGCTGGACCCTGGCCCTGGAGACCCAGCGCAAGGATATCTGGGATGAGGATGCCTATGATCTCGGCGCCTACCTCCAGGACAAGCTCGAGTTCGAGGGCATCATCGCGCTGATCGGTCTGCGCTACGACGCCTTCAATCCCAACGGCCTCGGCGATCCCATCTATTATCCGTCCGATTTCGCCAATCCCTTTTCCCAGGTGGTTGGCGATGTGCCGGTTCTGCTCGATCCACAGAAACCGAGCATCAAGCATCAGCTCAGCCCGCGCATCGGCATCTCGCACCCGATTACCGACCGCGATGTGATCCACTATACCTATGGCCACTATTTCCAGCGGCCCGATCTCTACTGGCTCTTCCGCAACAACAAATACCAGGCCCTGACCAAGGTCGGCAACAACATCGGCAATCCCAACCTCAATCCGGAAAAGACCGTAGCCTACGAGATCGGCCTCGAACACCAGTTCAACGACGACATCAAGGGGACGGTCACCGGCTACTACAAGGATATCTCCAACCTCGTCGACTGGATGAAATACGTCGGCCGCTCGATCCAGAATATCGAGATGAACGTCTTCACCAATGCCGATTACGGCAACGTCAAGGGCCTCGAGTTCACCCTGAGCAAGCGCCTAGGCCGCTACTGGGGCGGCACGGTCAACTACACCTACTCGGTCGCCAAGGGCCGCAGCTCGGATGCCTTCGGCGGCTATGGCAGCTTCACCGATGCCAAACGCATGAATCTGCTCGATTACGATCAGACCCACACCATCAATGCCAACATCAGCCTGCGCACCCCGGGCACCTTCGGCCCGAAATTCGCCGGCATCCGGCCCCTGGCCAACTGGCAAAGCAATATCCAGTTCGCCTACGGCAGCGGCTTGCCCTATTCCAGCTACGGCACCAACAAGGTGAACGATCAGCGCCTCCCCTGGACCAGCACGACCGACCTCAAGCTGATGCGCCAGTTCGCGCTCGCGCCGCTCAAGCTGGACCTCTTCATCGATGTCTTCAACCTCTTCGATCGCAAGAATGTCAACTACATCAACAGCGCCCAGTATTACGAGATCACCGGCGATCCCTCCGTCATCATGCTCGATGTGGATGGCGTCAACTATATCCGCAATCCCCAGGTCTGGGATAATGGCCGCCAGGTTCGCGCCGGCGTGGCCATTCAACTCTAAGGGAGGCCTTACATGGTCAAAGTGAATCGATATATCACCACCGGAACGCTCCTGCTGCTGTTCCTCCTCTGCCTCTCGCTGAGCGGATGGGCGGCCGACAGTCCGGAGCACCGGGCCCGCCTGCACAAAACCGTCACCCTTTCGGCCGCGTCGCCGATCGTGCCCGACAACTGGAAATTTCATGAGATCGGCACCCTGTGGTCACGTGTGACCAATTTCAGCTACATGGGCGACGATGCCTATAACGATCGCACCCCCTCCTGCGACTACCCGGGCGGCTCCGGTAACTCCTACCTCTACCGCGGCACCATCTGGCTCACCGCCCTGGTCGACGGCGTCCCCCATTCGACCCAGGGCGACGACCACGAGTTCTCGCCGCTCGACTCGGTTCATGTCTACAACGGCCCGGACGCCCGCTCCGAGGAGGATACCTGGACCCGCTACTACGACGTCTCGGCACCGCTCGCCACCGCCCATTTTCCTCTCGGCGTCGAGGTGACCGAACGCACCTACGCCTGGAGCGCCAGCTGGGCTGGCGATTTCATTATTTATGAATATACGGTCAAAAACGTCGGTATCGACACCAACGGCGACGAGCTGCCCGACACTCCGCGCAATCTCGACCAGTTCTACTTCACCATCCGCTTCGACGGCGACGTCTCCAAGCTGCCGAGCTGGGGCGCGGAATCCAAGTTCTGCAACATCGACGACTATGTCCTCAGCAATGCCCAGCCCTGGAACTCCTGGATCAAGGATTTTCCCGAAATGACCGGCCGTCCTAATACCCTCACCGACACGGATATCGACAGCAGCATGATCTTCATGTGGGACGGCGATAATCCCAGCTATCCCGCCGACAACGGCGTCGCCGACGATTTCGGCAATCCCGGCCCCGACGGCAAGCTCCAGACCCCCGGCTTCCTCGGCTTCAAGATTCTGAAAACCGAGCCCTACCTCAAGCCGAGCTCGTTCCACCAATGCCAGATCTATAACGATCCCTCGACCGATCTCGAGGCCTGGACCAAGATGATCAACGTCCATTCCTATGACGGGCTCCTCTACAGCAAGGGCAAGCCCTATGCCTACGATTTTCGCGGCATTCTCTCGTTCGGGCCGGTCGAAAAATTCATGTCCGGTGACTCGTTCAAAGTCACCGCAGCGCTCTCGGTCGGCAGCGACCCGGACAGCGGCGGGGTCTACAGCCTGATGAAACTGGTGAAAAACTTCAAGACCGCCCAGTTCATCGTCGACAATAATTACAATGTCTCCTCAGAGGCTCTCGCCCCGGCAGCGCCCAAGGTTCAGGCCGTACCGGTGATCACCAATGGCCAGGTGACCGGCATCAAGGTGACCTGGGACAATGCGGCGACAGCACACAAATATTTTGAGGGATACAAGGTCTGGAAGGCCACCGGGAAGAATGCCCAGGGCTCCTACGACTGGATGCCTCTCGGCGCCGGCACCTATTCCGTCGCGGCCGGCGGCACCTGGCCGCCCCCGGCGGGCGATCAAGCCGGCTCCTATGCCCTCATCGACACCGATATCATGAACGGATTCGATTATACCTACTCGGTGCAGTCCTTTACCCCGGATATCAACGATCCCATCCCCCTGGGTGTGATCCAGAGCAATATCCTCGCCAGCGCCGTCACCCTCTCGCCGGCCAATCCGGTGGCCGCCACCCTCGACCATATCCTGGTCGTGCCCAATCCCTACATCGGCAGCGCCGTCTGGAACAATCCCATGCCGAGCGATACCGAGCCCTGGCAGCACCGCATCCAGTTCACCAATCTGCCGGCGGATGCCACGGTAAAAATCTTCACCCTTGACGGGGATCTGATCGACGAGATCCGTGCCGGCCAGGCCGTGCGCAAGACCAGCGATGGCGCCGTGCCGGGCGCGGCCAGCGTGGCGGAATGGGATGTCATCACCCGCAACAACCAGGAGGCCGCACCGGGGCTCTATATGTACGTGGTGGATTCGCCCTCGCTCGGCCAGAAGATCGGCAAGTTCGTCATCATCCAGTAAGCGCGGTGACCAACCGAGAGAACAATGGATTTGTATAAACGAGGATGAACCATGAAAACTCTTAACTATACTCTTCCCATCCTGATGCTCGTCTGCCTGGCCGGCTGGTGCTTCGGCCAGAGCTTCGCACCGGTGGGAACATCGGTGGCGCAGTTCCTCGAAGTAGGCACGGGCGCCCGCGCGACCGGCCTCGGCCAGGCCTGCACCGGCATCGCCGCGGGCGCGGAGGCCGCCTTCTGGAACCCGGCCGGCCTGGCGGAATCCAGCAGCCAGAGTTTTTACAGCTCCTTCAGCACCTGGCCTGCGGACATCTCGCTTTTAGGCCTCTCCTATGCGGTGAATCTCGGCAGCGCCGGTGTGGTTGGCATCAGCGGCGTCTATTTAATGACCGATGATATGGAGATCACCACCCTGGCCCAGCCGGGCGGCACCGGGAGTTATTTCAATATCAGCAATTTCAGCGCCGGCCTCTCCTACGCCCGCTATCTCACCGACCGCTTCTGCGTCGGCGTCACCGGCAAGGTCGTCCATGAGAAGTACTGGACCAATGGCTATACCACCTGGGCCCTGGACCTCGGCACCCAGTATCACACTGATTTCCACGGCCTGCGCCTCGGCATGTCCATCCTCCATTTCGGTCCGGAGGTGACCTTCAGCGGCAGTTTCATCGATTACAGCGACTCCAAATCCTACAGTGTCAACAAATCCAAGTCGTTCAATTCCTATTCGCTGCCGATCAATTTCCGCTTCGGCGCCGCCATCGATCTGTTGAACAACGATCTGCACCGCCTGACCACGGCGGTGGATATGGTCCACCCCAACAACAACCTCGAGCAGTACAACGTCGGGTTGGAATACGGCT
>DAOQAG010000026.1:12586-58769 GCA_035353815.1 bacterium | reverse complement strand
GCGCGATACTCACCGGCCTGCGGGATCACCTGACGCACCACCTCGCGCACCTGCTGGCCGCGGAGATTGTAGACGGCCAGATCGACCCGGCCGGGCTGCGGTATGGTGTAAACGATCTGCGTCACCGCATTGAAGGGATTGGGATAGTTCTGCCGGAGCGCCAGTTGCAGCGGCATCGCCGGCTCGGGAGTGGTGCCGATCCCGGTGGTCCGGTTCGCCCGCCCCGGCGAGCCGCCATAGGCCGCCGACCGCGCCCAGTTGGCCGCCTGGAGGTGGCTAGCGGCCGGATCGATCAGCTCGAGGCTGTAGCCCTCCCCGTCGGTCTGTCCCGGCCAGGGGTCGCTGCTGGTATAGGCGACGCTGTCGACGCGTCCGCCCCAGGCGGTGTAGAGCCGGACCTGGTCGGCGCTGCCAAATCCGAAGGAGATATTGCCGCAGTACGGGCTCACGCCGGGGTAGTTTTTCCTGAATGCGGCGGTGTCGGCGCAGAGCACCCGGTATCCATGGGCCGGGATCACCGTGCCCTGCGGAATCCGGAAAGTATGGCCGGCGTTGTCATCACTCAGCTTCCAGCCGGAGAGGTCTTGCGGCTGGGAGTTGGGATTGTAAAGCTCGATCCAGTCGTTGGCATCGCGGTCGGCCGGGGTCTTGTGCATGATCTCGCTGATGGCCACCGCGCCGATCGTCAGTACCGTCGAGTCGGCCCGCCCCATCATGGTGCCGCCGCTTCCCATGCCGCTTCCGGGGGATCCGGGCAGCAGGTAATAGAGCGCGTCGAACTGCGGGATGCCGGTGATGCAGCCGGGTGAACGGTCATACTCCGCATCATTGGTCATGGACGAGGAGATCTCGAGCGCTCCGGCCAGAGGGGCCTTGGTGCTGAGGAGGTAATTCCAGATGTTGTCCTTGTTGTTGTACAACACCGTATTGGTGACGCGCATGAAATCCTTGTAGGTCCAGGTGTAGCTGTCGCCGATGCGCAGCCCGACGTTGTTGCCGATCGCGGCGCAATGGTCGATCAGGACCACCGGCCCGCGGGAGACGCCGCTGTCGGTCCAGCCGGCTTCAAAGCCCTGGTCATTGCCGAGCGCCAGGGTGTTGAAGATGCGCACGGTGTCGCCGCCGGATGCGGCGACACCCTCATGAATGAAATCCTCGAGCCAGCAGTTGCTGACCCGCAGGCGCGCGGCGTGATGATCAATGGCATCGTCTTTGCCGGTGACGAACCAGCAATGGTCGATGACCGAGTACTGTGGATAATCGGGGTGGACGTAATCTATATGGAAGCCATCGGTGTCGATGTCCTCCGTATAGATATGGTCATCGTTGGGCAGATTGAGGAGATGGCTCTCCCGATAGGAGAGGAGGGTGTGATGGAACTCGCCACCGTGCCAGACGAAAGCGGTGACCGAGTTGGTTACGCTCACCTTGCTTTCCTGCGCGCCGAAGACCTTGCCCGGCGAATAGAGAAAGAAGCAGTTATCGAAGGTGAACTCGGTCTTATCCTTACCGAAGAAGAGGTGCTGGTGGCCGGTGTGCCAGCCGTCGCTGGTCGGATTGCCTTTGGAGGCGTCGCCGCCACCGTTGAGGATGAAGCACCAGGCGAAGCGCGCCTTGCCCCGGGTGAACTCCATGCCCCCCCAGGATTCTTCCCTGCGTTCCGAGGTGATGACCACGGGATCGTTGGCGTTCCCCTCCACGGTCATCTCGCCCTGGATGTAAAAGTTCCGGTACTTTTGCACCACCACCCAGGTGCCCGGCTTGACCACCAGGCGGCTGCCGGCCGGAATGGTCAGGTCGCCGGTTACCAGGCGAATGGCGCTGGCATCCCAGACGGTCTCTCCGGCAGCGAGGGTGCCGGAATAGCGCTGCAGTGGCGCTACGGAAATCTGCACCCTTTTTTGCGTTTCCGGGACACGGCTGTTGCCTGCGGAGAGGAGGAACTCCGCGCTGCTGTTGACCGGGAGCCAGGCGGTGCCGGCGCCGCGCTTGATCTGGATGGTGGTATCGCTGCGGGCGCCGCTGCAGCCGATTGCGATGGGCGTCTGCTCGACGGGATCGATCGCCCAGTTGGCATCGCGGATGCGCACCACCACCGGCAGGCTCTGGCCGGCGGGCAGGAGCGACGGCGCGATCAGCTCGGCATTGACGGCGTTGACCGGTGCGAAACGCGCGGCCACGCTGACGTCACCGGCCATCTTCAGGGTAATGGTGGCCTCCTGCTGCAGGGCGGGATCCGACCAGCCGGCGAAGCGGTAGCCCGGATCCGGCAGGGCCGTGATCGTCACCGGGATGTTTTGAAAATAGCGGCCGCTCCAGGGCGAGGAGTCCGCGATGATGGTATTGACCCGGATGCGGCCGCGGCCCGCTGCGATCGCCACGCTCAGATCCGCCGGACCCGCCAGCTTGAAGTACTCCTGCACCTGCTGGCGGACGATGGCGGGGCGCAGCTGCGCAAACTCTTTCATCGCGGCGACATTCTCCTGCCACTGCGCCGCGGTGTTGTCCCATTTTGCTACCTCGGCCGGGATGTCGGCAGCGATCCCGGCGGCCAGAGAGTCGATGATCCCCGTCACCGTGGCGGGGAGAAAAACGGTATTGAACAGGTCGCAGAGGCGGCTGATGTAGCGAACCTTGAAGGCCGGGTTTTGCAGCAATTTCTTGGTGATGAGATTATCCAGCTCGATGCTCAGGGCGCCGTACTGGCTGGTAAATCCGTTCCAGGTCAGCTCATTCCAGGCGCGGTCGGCATCCCAGATGGTCCAGCGCCAGCGCGCGGATGGGACCTTGTTGCGGAACATGAATACCCCATAACCCCAGCTCTTGTATTGCGTCCCGTGCATCAGGGCCTGCAGGGTGATGTACTCGTCCAGATCGAGGTAGCGCGCAGCCGCGGTGACGCTCGCGTCGCTGCTGAAGCTGTTGTTTTCGAAAAAGGCGACCAGCTTTTTCCACTCCTCTCTGGAGCCATAGACCAGTTCAGTGGAGTCCCAGCGGGTGCGCATGAGATCGAGGTCGCTGTAGCCGAGGTGGTCCATGACGAAGGTCTCATCGATGCTTTGCTTGAGATCATAGATGCCATGGAAAGATTGGTTGAGGTAGAGCACGGCGAAACGGCTGGCCGGCGTGAGGCCGCCGCTGCGACGCCAGAGTTCGGTGACGAGGGGATCGCGCAGCAACGTGCCGCCGGCGTTCTTGCCATCGGAGCTCGGTTCCATGCTGTCATCGTAGCCGGAGCGCAGCACCAGGCGGGTGAAGGTGCGGACGGAGTCCTGCTGGTAGAGGGGATAGTCCAGGGCCGCCTCGCCATAACCCGAGCGGAAATAGGTGCGGAAGGATTTTTTCTGATAGTCTTTCGGGCCGGTGTTGCCCTGGATGCGGATGCCGCAGGCCTGATGGAACTGCAGGGCTTTTTCCTGGAAGAATTCCAGTTCCGCAAAGCGTTCCCAGGCACGGCCGTCGAAATCGTTGACGTAGATGCCGGTGGCCGGGTCATAGAGGTTGGCCGGATCGGTCATCAGGGCGAGCACCGGCAGCGCGTGCTCCTTGCCGATAAAAAAGGCGCGGCTGGCGATCGTGCTGGGCAGTTGGCCGGGATTGATCGTCCGCGCGCGAAGGATCGCGGACCGGGTGACGGCGAAGGGTTGGGCATAGAGGGGCGAGCGCTCCGAGGGCTCGCTGCCGTCCAGGGTATAGTGGATGCGGTCGCCGGTCCGGGCCGGCTGCAGGGTGATCTCGATATGGTCCGCATAAAAACCCGCGGCCGGGGCGATCGTTGGTGGCGCTGCCCAGGCGGCATACCCCGGTTTATTGGCAGCCCCCGGGGTAATGTTGCTGGTGTAGAACCAGGCGGAGCCGCCGTCCGGATAGCGGCTGTACGAGATATCGCGGAACTGGCTGGTGTAGGAGAGGCTGTCGACGAGGGTTTGGCCGTCGGGATCCAGCAGGGCGATGTGTTCGTGGTCCTTGTCCAGCTTGAAACCGAGATGGTCGGCACCCATCTCCGGTAAGGCGTCGGCATAAAGGAGACGGAAGGAGCGGGCCGGGATGACGGTCCGGGCGGGCTGGCCGGAGGGAATCCGCCAGGGCGTGGTCCCCTCGGGGTTATCGGTCAGGTAATAGCCGGCGAGATCGACGGGCGTGCTGTAGGGATTATAGATTTCGATCCAGTCCTCGTACGCATCCTCCGGATTGGCCCAGGCGAGGACGTTGGAGGCCATGAATTCGTTGATGGCGAGGCCGGCGCCCGTGCTCATCCCCGCGCTCAGCAGGACCAGCACGATCGCCAACAGCCCCCCCAGGCCCCGATTTGGTTGATATGCAGCCATGATACTCCTTCCCACCCCGTTCCCATCGTTTCCGGTTCAGATCACAGCGCCCGGCATCCTGCCTGCCGCTGCGGCGCCGTGCTAAAATATAGGGGTATTGCGCGCCGCGGTCAAGCTAAATTACCGGCACGAAGGTGAAAATTGCTTGTATTCTATCCCCTGATTGGCTATTTTTCGGTAAATGAACCTCTAACCATGGAGCCGAAACCGATGCGAAGCCTTAAATGTGCCATCTGCCTGATCCTTGCTCTGTTGTTTGCCGCCCTCGCTTTCGCCCAGGAAGCCCGTCCCTGGTATCAGGACGCCCCGTGGCAGCCGCCCCGGGTCAATCCCAAGCTCAAGGTTCTGCCTCTGATCCGGGTGCAGGGGAACCATTTCGTCGATCCCCAGGGGCAAACGGTCCTTTTTCGCGGCATGGCCATCTCCGATCCCGACAAGATCGAGCGTCAGGGCCACTGGAACAAGGCCCATTTTGAAAAAGTGAAAGCCATGGGCCCCAATCTCGTCCGCATCCCGGTCCATCCTATCGCCTGGCGCGAACGCACCCCGGAGAAGTATCTTCAGCTCCTCGATGAAGCGGTCGAGTGGTGCACCGATCTCGGGATGTACGTGATGATCGACTGGCACTCCATCGGCAATCTCCAGACCGAGGTTTTTCAGAACCCGATGTACATCACCACCAAGGCGGAGAGCTACGAGTTCTGGCGCACGATCTCGCGCCACTTCGCCGGCAACAATACCGTTGCCTTTTACGAGCTTTTCAATGAGCCCACCACCTATCGCGGCCAGCTCGGGCCATGCTCCTGGGCCGACTGGAAAAAGCTGAACGAGACGATGATCACCATAATCCGCGCCCACGATCGCGAGACCATCCCCCTGGTCGCCGGTTTCGACTGGGCCTATGACCTGACGCCGCTGCGCGAGGAGCCGATCGCCGCCGAAAATATCGGCTATACCACCCATCCCTATCCCTTCAAGCGCTCCGAGCCGTGGCCGCCCAAATGGGAAGAGGATTTCGGCTTCGCTGCCGGACAATATCCGGTCGTGGCGACCGAGTTCGGCTATTTTGAAAATCCCACCCTCAAGGGAGATAATCCGGGCCATTACGGCAGCGAGATCATCAGCTTTCTCGAGGGCAAGGGCTGCAGCTGGGTGGTCTGGGTTTTTGATCCGGAATGGGGCCCCTCCCTGCTCAAGAACTGGAATTATGATCTCAGCAACGGTGGCGAGTTTTTCCAGAAAGCCCTGAAGGGTCAGCTGGAGGTACAGGCCCGCAAACCCTGAACGGGCCCGTTTAACCAGGAGGGGAGGCGGTCATGGATCGCAGAACAGTGTACATCCACGTGATGCGAAATCTGCGCATCAGGCCCGTGCGGCACCCTGAAATGCGCTTCATGGAGTGCAAAACCGTTTGCATCCTCTGGATGCTGCTCCTTGCCGGCACGATATGGGGCCAGCCGCCGCGGCCGGCGCAGCGCTGGCCGGCTGTCTCCGCCAGGCCCACCGCCACTGCGCGCTTCTTCGGCCGGCCGGCGGCCGACTCCGCCAGACCCGCTTCCACTGCGCGCTTCTTCGCCCGGCCGGCAACCGACTTCGCCGCCATTCAGGCGATGGTGAACGCCGTCTCCGGCGACTCGATGATGCGCAGCATCCACGATCTGGAGAATTTTGGCACGCGCTATGAATATACCCCGCAGCGCGATCAGGCCGCCGCATACCTGCTCACGCGCCTGCGGGCGCTGGGCTATGAACCCGAATCGGACTGGTATGCCACCGGCATCAACACCTTCGCCGACATCGCCGCCAGCGGCGCGGATACCCTATGGGCGGTCGATACCGGCGGCAACGTCGTCCGCAGCGACGATGGCGGCGCCACCTGGCGGCTGCTGACCCGGGTCGACGGTTCGCCGCTGCAAGGGATCGCCCTGCTCTCTGGTACCGAGGCGTGGGTTTGCGGCTCCGGCGCCGTAGTACGGCACACCCGGGACGGCGGCACCACCTGGCGTTCCGTGGGCTTGTCCGGTTCAGCCACCCTGTATGACGTCGCCGCCCTGCCATCGGGTGCCGTGCTCGCCTGCGGCTCGGGCGGGACACTCCTGCGCAAAGAGGCGAGCGCCGAAGCCTGGACTCCGGTCAGCCTCGGCAGCACGGCCACCCTGGTGCGCCTCCATGCAGTCGATGCCGATCATGTCTGGTGCTGCGGTTCCTCGGGCGCGCTCTATTTCTCGAACGATGGCGGCCGCAGCTGGCAGGCGATGATGCAGAACAGCGCTTCCTGGTTTTACGCCCTCTTTTTTATCTCAGCGGAGGAGGGATGGGTGGCGGGAGCGGACGCTTTTTTTGCCCGCACCAGCGATCACGGCAAGCACTGGGTCAAGATCGATACCAACCTGCCCGCCGACCTTACCGTGCGCGATCTGATCATGAACGATGCACAGCACGGCCGGATCGTCACCAACCGCGGAGAGATCTATACCACCAGCGATGGCGGCTGGAGCTGGCAGGAGGAGCTCTCCCTGCTCAACCTCGGCTGGGGTCCCAATCTGCGCCGCATTCTCCAGCTACCCGGAGGCGCACTCGCCGCTTGTGGCTCACAAAACGTCCTCTTGATCAAGGCGGAGGGCCAGGCCTGGAGTTCCCGCACCGCCCTTCTGCCCGAGAGCATGATCCACACCTCCCGCAACATTATTGCCCTCCGGCGCGGCGTCGCGGCGCCGGACCGAGAGGTGGTGCTGGTGGCCCACTATGATTCCTACAGCGACGACCGCGAGCACATGGCGCCGGGCGCCAACGACAACGGCTCCGGCACCAGCGCGGTCCTCGAAGCGGCACGCCTGTGCCGCGCCTGCGACTTTGCGGTGACCCTCAAGTTCGTGCTGGTCTCGGGTGAAGAGCTGGGCATGTTCGGGAGCACCCATTATGTGCGGCAGGCGCTCGCGGAAAAGCGCGGGATCCTCGCCGCGGTCAACGGCGACATGATCGGCTATCCCTTGACCGGCGATCCGGCCCGGCTGGTCATTGGCAGTTATCTGACCCGCAGCCCGCTGGTCGATTCCGCCCTGGTCTATAATGCCCGCTATGGCATCGCGGCGAGACTGGTGACGGTAGTGGACTCCACCGGAGCCAGCGACTATGGCCCCTTCGGCGCAGCGGGATATGAAGCCCTGGATATCGCCGAAGGAACCGCGGAGGATATCTGGGGCGGACTCGATCCCTATTACCACCGGACCACCGATACCTCCGAAAAACTCTCGCGGGAGATGCTGCAGACCGGCGCGCGGCTGATGCTGGCGACAGCGGCGGAAGCCGCCGGGGCCGCTGGCCCCACCTTCATCGCCGGCCGGCCGGTCCCCCTGCCGCAACAATTCGCCCTGGCGCAGAATTATCCCAATCCCTTCAACACGGCGACTCGAATCGAGTTTACCTTGCCGCATCCGGCTCGGGTGCGCCTGACCATCCATAATCTCCGCGGCCAGATCGTGGCAACCCTGCTTGCGCGCCCCCTCGACGCCGGCCGCCATGCGGTGCGCTGGGACGCGACCGGCGCGCCCAGCGGCACTTACATCTGCCGGCTCGCGGCGGAGGAGTGGCATGCCGAACGCAAGCTGCTGCTGCTGCGCTAAGGCCGGCGCCGCCCCGGCTGAAGCTCAGCGGGACAAGAGTCCGTAAAGCCATTTGCCCAGGAGCGCACCGGCCAGCAGCCAGATCGCGACGATCGTGACCATAACGGCGCCGCTGCGGGGTTTGTCCGCTCCCATGCTCTCGCGCGCCCGGCTCCGGCACTCGGCCATGACCGGCGCCGGGATCAGCCGGATGGCCAGGGCAATGCCCAGGGGGACCAGGATGAGATCATCCAGATAGCCCAGCACCGGAATGAAATCGGGAATGAGATCGATCGGACTGAAAAGATAGGCGGCCACGGCAGCGGCGAGCAGCCGCGCATACCACGGCGTTTGCGGGTGACGCGCCGCCAGGTACAAGGCATAGGTCTCGGCCTTGAGGTGCTGTGCGCGCTGCTTTAGTTTGTCGAACATGTCAGCCCCATGGAGTTAGCATCACAGTCACCCCGCAGAGGAGTTTCTCTATCCGGCCAGGAACAGCTGGCGGTACGGCCCGTTAAACTGAGGGACAAGACCAGGTCCGCGGATAGTCACTACGCCCTGATGGATCCGCCCGGTTGAGCGGCGGGCGCAAGATGCATTCTTTATAACAGGGCGGCCTCGGAAAAATTTCCCGTCTTGCAGGCAGACGGCCGGCGCAGGCGTCTGACCCGGGATGATGCGCATGCGCAGAAAACTGCTTTCCATCTGGACCTTGACCCTGCTGAGCCTGGGCAGCGGCGTGGTCAATCTCTACTCGGTCATGACCCCGGTGCTCCCCGCCCGGCGCCGGATCCTTCTCGATCTCTTTCCCCTGGAGTTCATCCATCTCTCCCGGTTTCTGACCATTGCGGTCGGACTGGCGCTGATCGTCTCTTCGGTCAATATCTTCAAACGCAAAATACGGGCCTACCGCCTGCTGCTCGTGCTTTCGCTCCTCTCCATCCTCTTTCACCTGACCAAGGGGCTGGATTACGAAGCCGCGGCCCTCTCGCTTCTCCTCCTGGTGATTCTGCTGCTCTCCCGCTCCTATTTTACTGTGCGGAGCAGCAGCCCCGACTGGCGGCGCAGCCTGCTGCGGCTGAGTCTGGCCTGCCTGGCTTCGGTCCTCTATGGTATCGCCGGATTCTGGTTCATCGAGCCGCATCACTTCGGGGTCAATTTCCCGATCGGCCCGGCGATTCGCGAGACCTTCCGCTTTCTCGCCTTTATCGGCGACCCGCGCCTCGTGCCCCTGACCGGACACGCGGATCGTTTTCTCGATTCCCTCTATTTTATCAGCTCGATCTCGCTGCTCTACACCCTTTATACCCTGTTTCGTCCGGTCGTCTACATCTACCGCACCCATCCGCTCGAGCGGACGCGCGCCACAGCTATCGTAGAACAATACGGACGTCACGCCCTGGATTATTTCAAGCTGTGGCCGGATAAATCCTATTTCTTCACCCCTTCCGGCTCTGCTTTCCTGGCGTATCGCGTCGGCAGGAATTTTGCCGTCGTTCTTGCTGACCCGGTCGGTCCGGAGGAGGAGATCGAGACCGCCATTCGTCTGTTCCGGGACGAATGCGACGAGAACGACTGGGGGATCGCCTTCCATCAAACCCTGCCTGATTTTCTGCCGCTTTATGAGAATCTGGGATTCAAGAAGCTGAAAATCGGGGATGATGCGATCGTCGACCTGACCAGCTTTAGCCTGACCGGGCATGAGAGCAAGACCCTGCGCCATACCATCAACAGGCTCGAGAGCGAGGGGCTGCGCAGCGAAAGGATTCCGCCGCCGATCCCGGATCAGCTGCTGCGGCAGGTTCAGGAGGTCTCGGACGACTGGCTCAAAATCGAGGGGCGGCGCGAGCGCGGATTCACCCTCGGCCGGTTCGATCCCGACTATGTGCGCTCGACTTCCCTGATGGTGGCGCTTGATCCGCAGGACCGGGTGCAGGGATTCGTCAATATCACCCCCTCCTACAAAAAGGGCGAATCGACCATCGATCTGATGCGCCGGCGCGCGCAGGCGCCGAACGGTCTGATGGACTTTCTCTTCGTCAAGCTCTTCTTCCATCTCCGCGAGGAGGGCTATCAGACCTTCAATCTGGGCATGGCGCCAATGTCCGGCTTCCAGCTGGGTGAGAACCCGACCCGGGAGGAGCGCGCCATCCATTACTTTTTTCAGCACATGAATTTTCTCTTCAGCTTTCGCGGATTAAAGGCCTTCAAGGCCAAATATGCATCCTCGTGGGAGCCGCGCTATGTCATCTATCAGAACGTCCTCGACCTGGCCCGTCATGCGATCGCGATCAATGCCATCGCTGAAATCAAATAGGATGCGGGATCCGGCTGCCTGGCTCTACGGCAGCCGGAGGCTCCCGGAACTTTTGGCCCGGCTGACATGATACCCGCCGACCATACGACGTCGCCGCAAAAGCGCCGCTGGCGCACGCTTTTCGGCTATCTCTTCGCCCTGGCTTGCCTGGTGTGGGTGTTCCATGACCTGCACCCGCGCGCCATACTCCATTCCATCTCCGGGATGAGCTGGAGATGGATTCCGCTGGCGGTTTTTTTTGATATTCTCAGCTATTATTCACAGGGCCTCCGCTGGAGCTATCTGCTCCATCCGCTCGGCCGCATCTCCGCCCTGGAGAGCACCCGGGCGATCTATGCCGGTCTTTTCACCAACGAGATCCTGCCCTTGCGCGCCGGGGAGCTGGTTCGCCTCTGGCTGGTTGCCCGCCGGCTGGAGGTGCGCTTTGTGACGGTGATTCCCTCGGTCGTCGTCGAACGCTTCTTTGACGGCATCTAGTTGGCCTTGTTTGTCGGCCTGGCGGCCCTTTTCGTGCCGCTGCCGAAAACACTGCTGCACGCCGAGGAAGTGCTCGGAGTGATCGTCCTCGCCGTGACGGGGCTGGTCCTCTATCTTGTTTTGCGCCGGGAGGGGCTGTCCGAGGCCGATGCCGGTTCCGGCCGCGGGGTGTACCGGCGTCTGCCGCGCGCCCTGGCCGGCGGCTGGGCGCGGCTGGCCCGGGGCATCCGGGAGATCGGCCTCTCGCGCCGTTTTTTCCTGTCGCTGGCGGTCTCCGCCCTGATTCTGATCTTTCAGATCATCGCCTTCTGGCTGGTGATGCGGGCCTACGGCCTCCCCCTCAGCCTGTGGGCCGGCGCCGTGGTTCTGCTCATCGTCCATTTTGGCACAGCGATTCCCAATGCCCCGTCCAACGTCGGCAGCTACCAGTTCTTCACGGTGGTCGCGCTGTCGATGTATGGCGTGGACAAGACGGCCGCCACCGGTTTTTCCATTGCCGTCTTTTTTATTCTCACTATTCCCTTGTGGATCATCGGTCTCTGGGCCATCGGGAGCACAGGTATGAGCCTGGCTGCCATCCGCCGCGAGATCGCTGCGCTGCGCGCGACGCCATCCGGAGGTGCCCGTCCGTGAAAAAAAGAATGTTGGGCCTGGGCCTGGCGCTGTGCATCGCCCTGCCCGCTGCTGCAGTCCCGCCTGAAACGCTGAACTACGGCCGCTTCGGCAAGATCTGGCTCTATCAGCTGTCACCGCGGCCGCCGCAGGTCGTTCTGTTCATTTCCGGCGACGGCGGCTGGAATCTCGGCGTGGTCGACATGGCCCGCGCCCTCGCGGGCCGGAACGCCCTGGTCGTGGGCATCGATATCACCCATTATCTGCGCGAGCTGAATGCTTCCCGTGAGGGGTGTGTCTATCCGGCCGCTGATTTTGAAATGCTCAGCAAATATGTCCAGCAGACGCTGGGATACACCTCCTACGTCACGCCGATCCTGGCCGGCTATTCTTCGGGGGCGACGCTGGTCTATGCCACGCTGGTGCAGGCGCCCTTCAATACCTTTGCCGGGGGGATCAGTCTCGGCTTTTGTCCCGATCTGGCCTTGCACACCCCGATGTGTCACGGCAGCGGCTTGCGCTGGAGCGTGCTGCCGCGCAGCCAGGGGGTCAGCTTTCTGCCGGTCGATTCGCTGCAGGTCCCCTGGATCGTGCTGCAGGGCCTTGCTGATCAGGTGTGTAACGGGGACAGCACGGCCGCCTTTGTCAGAAAGGTACAGCAGGCGGAAATCGTGCTGCTACCCGGGGTTGGCCACGGCTTCGCGGTGACCTCGCGCTGGCAGCCCGCCTTTTTGCAGGCCTTCGCGCGCCTCGCCGCCCCGGCTGCGACGCCGGCCGCAGTGGAGATCTCCAGCCTCGGTGATCTGCCGGTGGTGGAGGCGCCCGCCAGCGCGCCCGGGGGCGAGGTGATGGCTTTGCACATCACCGGGGACGGCGGTTACGGTATTACCGATAAAGGCCTGAGCCGGTGCCTGGCTGCGGAGGGCGTTCCGGTTGCGGTCCTGAATGCGCTCAAATATTTTTGGACCCGGCGCACTCCGGAGGAAACTACCCGCGATGTGCAACGTATGCTGGAGTATTATACCCGGCACTGGCACAAGGAAAAGATCGTGCTCATCGGCTATTCCTTCGGGGCGGATGTGCTGCCGTTTGTCATCAGCCGGCTGCCGGAGGCGCAGCGCGCCCGGATCGTTCTGGCCGTTTTTCTCGGATTAAGTCCGAACGCCGAATTTGAGTTTCATCTCAGCACCTGGATGGGCGGGGGCGCAGGCCGGGAGAGCTATCCCGTGCGCCCCGAGCTGGACAAGCTGGCCGGGATGAAACTGCTGTGCTTCTGCGGGAGCGGCGATACGGAGTGCCTCTGCCGCTCGCTCGATCCCGCGCGCATCAGGATGGTCGAACTCAAGGGGGGACATCGTATTGCCGGCAACTTTGCGGTCGTCGCCCGGACCATCCTGAACGAAATCAAATGACGCGGCCCGGAGTTCAGACTCCGGTTGCCGCACCGCTGTGCACCGCCCGGGGAGGAATGAAAGGAAGGGAATCTGAAATGCGCAAGAATTCGTCATCCGGCGCGGCGCCGCGCCTGGAGTGGCTTGCCGTCGGCGCGATCGCGCTCGGCAAAGTGGTACTGAACATCGCCTTTGCCGGCCGGTACGGCTATTTCCGCGATGAGCTCTATTACATGGCCTGCAGCGAGCATCTCGCGTGGGGGTATGTCGACCAGCCGCCGCTCTGCGCGGTCATTCTCGCCCTGACCCGGGCGCTGCTGGGCGATTCGCTTCTGGCCATCCGCCTGCCGGCGATTCTGGCCGGCGCGGCAGTGGTGATCCTGGCGGCGATGATGGCGCGCAAACTCGGCGGCGGCCGTTTTGCGCAGCTCCTCGCGGCCCTTGCGGTAGCGCTCTCACCGGTGGTGCTCGGCAATGCGGGCCGCAATTTCTCCATGAATGCCTTCGACCTGCTCTTCTGGGCGCTGGCGGCCTATGTGGTCCTGGTTATCCTGCGCGAGGAGCGGCCGCAGCTCTGGCCCTGGTTCGGCCTTATCGCCGGCCTCGGGCTGCTGAACAAGTATTCCATGGGGTTTTTTGTCATCGGCCTGGTGGGCGGACTGCTGCTCACCTCACAGCGCAAGCATCTGCTCTCGCGCCACTTCTGGATCGGCGCCGGGATCGCCCTGTTTGTCTTTCTGCCGCATATCCTCTGGGAAGTGGCGCACGATTTTCCCTCGCTCGAGTTCATGCGCCGCGCTGCCGGCGAAAAGAATGTCAACCTGGCCTTCACCGAGTTCCTCTCCGGCCAGTTCATGCAAACCGGCCTCGGGCAGTCCCTGCTCTGGCTCGGCGGACTGTTCCTCTTCTTTTTCAAGGGCCCGGCCAAATCCCTGCGTCCCTTCGGCTGGTGTTACCTGATCGTCTTCGGGATCATGATGCTCAGCCATGCCAAGGTCTATTATCTCACCCCCATCTATACCCTCTATATCGCCGCCGGGGCGTATGGCCTCGCCACTCTGGAGGCCGTGCGGATCAGGCGCATCCTGCAGCCGGTCCTGACCGTGCTCATCGTCCTGCTCAGCCTGACGGCCATGCCCTTTGCCATCCCGGTTTTAAAGGTCGAGGATTTTGTCCGCTGGAGCCAGATGCTGGGGATGACCCCCAAGCCGGAGGAGCACAATAACCTGGCTGAGCTGCCCCAATATTATGCTGATATGTTTGGCTGGGAGGAGATGGTGGCCCAGGTGGCGGGAATCTACGGCCGGCTTTCGCCCGAGGAGAAACAACACTGCGTGATCTATGTGCGCAATTACGGCGAGGCCGGGGCGATCGATGTGCTGGGCCGTTCCTATGGATTGCCGCGCGCACTTTGCGCCCACAACAACTACTGGTACTGGAAGCCGGACACGGTGATCTTTTCCACGGCGATCGTCTTTGGCGCGTCGCGCACCCTGGAGAGCAATCTTGCGGATCTGCAGGGTCCCGGCCGCTTTGACCAGGCCGAATTGGCTGCGACCACCAACAGCCGCTATGCCATGCCCTTCGAGAACGGGCGGCAAATATTTCTCTGCCGCGGGCCCCATTTCACCTTTGAGCAGATCTGGCGGCACGAGAAGAACTTTATCTGATCGGCGGCCCGAGTAGGCTGTTCGCAGGGCCTGATCTGTAAAAGACGCATGCAATGATGCCATTTTATTTCACCACCAGCAACTTGATGATTCTGGTCCGCGCGGCCGCCTCGAGGCGGCAGAAATAGAGACCCGCGGGCAGAGCGGCGGCATCGAAAAGGAGGGAATGCAAGCCGCTTTCCATGTGTCCCTCCTGCAGGGTCGCAATCTGCTGGCCGATGACATTGTAAAGCTGCAGGGTAACCTGAGCGGCGCGCGGCAGCTCGTACTGGATGCGGGTCTGCGCATTGAAGGGATTGGGCCAGGCCTGCAGCTCAAACCGGCCGGGAAGGCTCGCGTATGCGACCGAGGCGGGATTCTGGTTCGCCGCGCCCGGTGAGGGCGGGAGGCTTTGCCAGGTGCCGCTGCCATCCGGCCAGCGGCCGCGCGAGCGATCACTGCTCTGCGGCCCGAAACTATGCGAATCGAGAATGGTCACGCCGTCGTTGTCCGTCAAGGCGATGAATTCGCCTCCCGCGCTCAGCTTGAAATTGGTATGCAAGCTGCCTTGCTCCGGCTGCTCGTCGCACCAGACGACAATAAAGTCGCCGGGAGCCAGGACCCGCCCTGTCTGCGTGAAGCGCCATTTGGTGAGACGGTCCCTTTTATCCGAGAGATAGAGGCCGTCAAGCGCGAGTGGCGTCGATCCGGAATTGCACAGCTCGATCCAGTCGTCGAATTCCCCCGCCGCATCCGCGACCGTATGGCTGTTGTCGGCCATGAATTCATTGAGGAGGATGCCGGCGTCGCTGACGCCGGCGGCCTGGAGGCGAAGGGCCCTTTTGCGTGGGAAAAGCTGCTCCACGTCCAGGGAATCCCGGGCGAGGAGGCGCAGCGATCCCCCGGCCCCGGCCGGCAAGGGCGGCAGCACCGCGCTCCAGCGGTCGGCCTCTTCCACCTTTTTGCTGCCCGCCACCGGGTGGGGCTGCATGGCGATTTCGTTGGGCTGTGCGGCGCCGTCGGGCGTATAGAGGAGGGTCACCCGGGCCAGTCCGGCGCTGGCGAAGCAGGCCGCATCGATGTGGAGCGAATCCCCCGCAGCCGGCTGCTTTGGCGCGATATCGATGCGATACACCACCGGCCCGCCGCCGGCGTAGCGCAGCTGGGCGGGCAGAGTGGCGGCGCGGCGGAGGATATACTGCTTCAATCCGAACTTGACGTGCTGGTTGCTGTAGCTGCCCGCGCTATAGGAGCCGGACCAGTCCGCCGCGGTGAAATGGTAGTCCATGGTGCGGAACGAATCCTCCAGGGCCGCGGTTGTGATCAGTGCCCGCAGCCGGTTGATGCGCTCCTCCTGCTGCGCCAGATCGAAGACCCGGGAACGATAAAAGTAGAGAAAGTGGGTATACAAATCGCGCCAGGGATAATAGGCGAGCAGTTTTTCAGCCAGGGGGCGCTGGCCGCCGGCCACCTTGGGGAAATTGTAGGGGTCCGCCGCAGACCAGTCCACGCCAAACCAGTCGACGCCGAAGGTGTTGTCATAATCATAGGGGATCAGGGTGAAACGGGCGGTTGAGGGCTCGTAATAGAGGTAATAATTGTTCATCAGCGCTCGGTAATCGTCCCAGCTGCCCACCAGGGTGTTCATGGCAAAGTACTGCAATACCCCCGGCACATCGAGCAGGGCTTCCAGGGAGTCCGGCAGGAGGGCGGCCGGGGTCAGGTTGAGCACGCGGATGAAGCGGGCCAGCGGCGAGAAATCGCCGCGTTCTTCATTGGTCGTCAGCTCATAGGCGGGACGGCCGCCGCTGGAAAGCTGCATGTAGAAGCGGGGATCGTTGCCGAGGAAGGTCAGGTCCGCCGGATAGAGGCATTTCCAGAGATTGCCGCTGTCATCGGCAAAGTGCCTGGCGATAAATTCATCGTCGATATGTTCAACCGAGATGTAGAGACCGTAGTAGCGGCCGTTGATATAGAGCCGGGCGTGGCTGGCGCGCGACGCCACCCGGCCGATATCCTGATAGAGGTCGAAACAGAGCTTGCTGCGGATGATGGCGGGGTCGTTGTGTTCGCCGTTGAGATTCAATTTGTCAAGGCCGTGAAACTGGCGGCCGCGGACAAAGGAATTGAAGGAGATCTTGAAGGATTTCTTGGCCGCCTCCCGCGAGGTGTTGCCGCGCAGACGGAAGCCGATCGAATCGATGCGTTCGTTCAGGAAACGGTTCTGAAAACGGCACACCGCGATAAATTCACTGTCGCTGTCCGTATGGGTCAAGATCCACGAGAGCGAGGTGGGATCGAGGGTGACCTCGATGCGCGCCAATGAGCTGTCATCGTACACCTGCCAGCTGTCGGCGGCCCCGGCCAGGAGCGCGGCGGGCACCAAAGAACCGACCATGAAGAAAAGGCAATAGTTCAGACGCATGGGATGTGCTGATCCTCCGGGACGGCTGCAGCGTCCCTGTTGTTATTTTGCGGCAGGGCAAATTAGCCAATGGCAGGGCGAAAAACAAGGACAAATTCGCGGCCGGGCCATGCGGTGGCAGGAAGGTGGCGGAGAGTGCCGCCCGATGGCGCGGCGCTTCGAGGCCGGGGATTACGGGCCGGTGGGATGCGCCGGGCGGAATGCGCGCGGCCGGATTATCCGGCAGCGCGGCACACCGCGCTGATGCGCCGGGCCAGCGCCATGATGGTGAGGATCGGGGGATTGCCGAGCGCGTGCGGAAACAAGGTCGCATCGGCGACATAGAGGTTTTCCGGCAGGCGTGCGGGATGCAGGGTCGCGGCATCCGCGGCGGTCAGGGGCAGCATGCCACCGGGATGACCGGCATTGAGGGTGCCTTCGGTCATCTCCTGCGGCGTCACACCCAGCCGACGCAGCATTTCGCGAGCCAAGGCAGCGCCCTCCTGCAAACGCGCCTGGTCTTGTTCCGTCAAGGACTTTTCGACCCTCGCGGCGGTGACCGCGCCCGCTTCGCTGTCGGCCAGCTTGATCATCACGCCCAGCGTATCTTGTGACGGATAGCGCCAGTTCCGGTTGAAAAAGAAGCTCAGATAATCGAAGTAGGGAGAGAGGATATAGCCCGGGCGCTGGACGACGAAGGGCATGGAAATCTCGCGGTTTTGCAGGGCATTTTCCAGGCGTCCCGCCACGCAGAGGACGGGATCGACGAAGAGGCGCCGCTCGCACGCAATGCCCGACTGTTCCAGGATGACCGGGGTTCCGAATCCGCCCGCCGCCAGGACGATGAGGTCGGCACGCAGGGTCTCGCGGTGCCAGCCCCTCCGGTACTGCACCCCGCTGGCCCGGCCCCCGGAAATCTCGATGGCCTCCACCCGGCAGCTGCTGCGCAGATTCGCTCCCTTGGCCACGGCGATCTCGAGGAATTTGCGGCTGTCCCATTTGACGCCATGCGGGCAGCCGAGCACGCAGCGGCCGCAGCTGACACAGCGCTCATAGTCGCCCATCTTGGGCAGCGGCGCCGGTTCCATCCCCATCTCCCGGCAGATCTCGAACAGGCGCCGCGTCGCCGGGCGCCAGCGCTTCTGGTGGGCCGTGGAGATTGGAATCTCCTGTTCGAGCGCCGCAAACTCGGGTTCGAGGTCGATGCCGAGGGCCTGCAGATCCGCGCCGAGCCGCACACCGTTGCCCGTAGCCAGGGTGGTCGTGCCTCCCAGGGCGCAGCCGTTGACCATCACCATCCGCTCTGCGCTGTGGCGGATCCGCATCGCCGGAAATATCAGTTGAATCTCCCGCTCGTCCCGCAGCAAGCCGCAATTCCTCACCCGCTCGATCAGGCCAAGATTCCAGCCGAAGGGACGAAAGGCCTGGCCGGCCTCCAGGATCGTGACCTCATAACTGCCCTGCAGCTCTTTGGCAGCGGTGGCGCCACCGGCGCCCGTGCCGACCACAATGGCCTTTTTTTTCGGCTTCATCTCATCTCCAGATAGGCGCGGCAACAGGGGTGCCCCTCGGTGATCCGTTGGCTGAACGCGAGCGTTCCGCCGCCGGCGAGGCCCGCCAGCACGCCGGCATCGAGCGCCGAGATCATCCGGCAAATTTCCGGCGCATAAAAGCGGCTGAAATAACATGAGCTGATTTCGATCATCCCCTCGGCCGTGCCGCGGAAATCGATGCCGATGGCGCGGTAGAGCACCCGGGCGGCCTGCATCGCCTCCGCAGGGGTCGTAACGCTAAAACGCCGGCGCCAGCGGGCGCCATAGGCCCGGGCCGCTTCGCCAAGCCGCGCCTCCAGGGCCGGCAGACCCCGGCGCTGGGCGAGCGCGTCCATCGCACTCTCCCGGGTGAAGCGCGCATAGCACGCCAGCGCCTCGGCGGCCCCAAGCCCGGAGAATTCCGGGGCGGCGACGCCAAAGGCCGCCGCGGTAAGGGCCGCCAGTTGTTCGAGCTCTTTTTTGCGCACGATGGCGGGCAGAGGCAGCGCTGCCAGGCGCAGGAGCAGGTTCATCGCCAGGCCTGCCGCTGCGGCCGCGCCAGCGCATAGACACCGAGGGCGATTCCGCCATCGACCAGGCCATTGGTCAGGTAGACCAGCAGCGGGCTCTGGAAGAGAAACAGCGCGAAGGAGAGCAGCGCGCTGGCGGATTTGGCGTGGATCAGCAGGCGGGGGTAGACGGTTTCGCGGGGATGACGGAACATCATCGCTGCCAGCAGCGTGACCAGATACATATAGGCCGTAGCGAGGATGAGAAAAAACCGTGCTCCCGTCGCCGGGGAAGGCGCCAGGCCGAAGATGGGGGAGAGGCGATCAAAGAAGCGGAGGACCAGCTCCGGCAGGAAAAGAAAGAGCATCCCGACCAGCCCGAACAGGAGCGCCATGACGAGGCTGATCCCGCGGTAGCCTCGCTTGACCGGTGTGTGGTGCGGCATTTTGATCTCCCTTCACGGATACTGCAGTTCGAAAAACCTCGCTCGCGGCCCAAAGGCGATCTCCTTCATCACCGGCGAGGCGGTGGCATCGATGACCGGGGAAGCAGCGGTACGGTATTGTTGCAGCGTGCGGTAGTTGCGGTTGATAAAGCAACTGTTGTCGCCGGGGAATTGCGCGCTCATCCGGTCATAGATGTCGCGCACGGGCGTACGCTGCACATTGCCGAAGGTCATGGGAACAAAAACGCATGGACTGACCTCGCCGAAAGCATCGACGTAGATCATCTTGCGGCCCGCCGAGCAGCCAAAATGGCGGCCATCCTCAAAATGGCCGAGGTAGTTGACCGTCATCCCGCCCGTCTGATTGCAGCGGTCCTGCAACTCGATCAGCATGGCACGCTGTCCGGGGGTCAGGACGAGTTCCTCTTTCTGATAAGCGGCGACCGCGGGCTTGGCCTCGCTCAGCCAGGCCTCATGGATCTCAAGGCCGCGCAGGAAATCGAGAAAGTGTTCGGCGGTTTCGCGCAGCAGCAAACCCGGCGGGAGGACGGCCGAGACGCTGACGTGCAGGCCAGGGACGCTCTTGAAGATCTCGATGGCCTGCAGCGCGGCGCGATAGGCCCCCTTATAGCGGCGCGCCTGATCGTGTTCCTCCTCGCGCCAGGAGTCCAGGCTGACCGCGACCGAGAAGAGCCCGGCTTGATGCAACTCAAGGGCGCGCTGCGGCGTCAGGGTGCATCCGGTGGTGAAGAGTTTGACCGCGCATTTCCGGCTGGCGTACGCGATAATCTCGGCAAGGTCGGGATTCAGCAGCGGTTCGCCGCCGGTCAGGCCCAGCCAAAAGACGCCGAGCTCCTGCAACTCCGTGATGGTATTGAGAATGGTGGCCTTGTCCATGGGCTGGCCGCTGCGGCCCTTGTTGTAGCAGTAGACACAGTGCTGCGGACAGGCGCTGGTGACGCCGATCTGGGCGTGCGACGGCCCGGCGCGTTTGGCGAGCAGGTGTTCCTTGATAAAGCGCGCGTAGGCGGGACTGTTGAGCGGCGGCAGATGGGAGTGAAGGATCAGATTACCGCCGACGTCGATGACGCGGAATTTGTTGAGGTATTGGATCAAATAGCGATTGACGGACGGCCTGGCCAGTGCGATCTGCGGAGTCGCCAGGAGGGCCTTGATGAGCTGCCAATTCGTGGCGCGTTGGGCCATGGGACCAGACCTCTGCTTTCTCGTTGGTGAGCGCTTCGGGTCTGCAAGAGGCTGGGGAAACAAGACCGGGGCGCGCAGTCAATGGCTTATCCATTTACATACGCAAAGGCCGGATCAAAGTTTCTCTCCGGAACCAACATTCGGCTTGGCTGAGAGATCCATGGCGATGATGGGTCTTGCGCTGCGGAGAGGGCTACCCGCCGGGAGCCATATCCGCCCGATGGGTCCTCTGTCCTGAAGCGGCGGCCCCCCGGGCCGTCGTCATGGCAGGGACGTGCTACCACTCCAGGTCGTCTTTTTTGCCCAGCAGCTGGTCCAGACGTCTTTTAACGATCTGCGCCTTGTTCGCCCGCCGCTCTTCCAGCTTGCTCTTCATCTGGGCCAGATCACTCTCCAGGCGCGAGATGTCCTTCTCTCGCTGCGCCTCGCGCAGATCAAAGAGTTGGTCGATGGTGGTGCCGAGCTCCGCCTCGATCTTTAACTGTTTGTCGCTCTCTTTGCTCTCCTTGTAGAGGCTGGAGAGTTCCATGCAGCGGGCTTCCAGCATCATGGTCTGCTTGCTCCGCTCCAGCTGTTCCGAGTCGGCAAAATCCATCAAGCGGTCCTTGTACAGCCCCGCAAGCGAGAGCTCGTTCTGCAGTTGAAACTGCATTCGGGCGAGATCGGCCTGACGCTCCGGCGATAGTTTCAGGGATCTTTGCAGCTCGAGCGCCTGCGCGGCGTATTCCTTGGCCAGACGCGCTTGCTCTTCGTGGACGGTTTTTTCTGAAAGCAGGCGGCTTTGCATCTCCTGGAGCCGCTTCTGCATCTCCTCAGCGCGCAGTTTTTCGGCCTTCACCTGCTCCTCACGGAGCGGCGCTTCGGGTTTGGCGGGCGGCTGCGGCGCGGCGGGTTCCTGGCCCAGAAGACCGCCGCAGGCGGCCAGCAGCAGAAGGACAATGAGTTTGGTGTTCATGGTATACACTCCTTGGGGTTAGTCGACAAGCATCTCCCGCGCCAGATCATTCATGCGGCTGCGAATACTGCGCAACTCCTCATCGATCAGGGCGTCGGACGGATCCGCACCGGCGAGGCTGTAGCCGGGTTTGATTTCACCGAGATCCAGCAAGGCCACCCGCCGCCGCAGCTCCGACAGCCAGGTATCCTCGGCTGACGCTGCAGACAGCCGGGCCTCTCCACTTGCCGCTGTGGACAGCCGGGCTTCTTCGGCTGCAGCTGTTGCCGGCCGGGTCTCCTCGCCCGCGACTGTTGCCGGCCGGGTCTCCTCGGCCGCAGCTGTTGCCGGCCGGGTGTTCTCGGCCGCAGCTGTTGCCGGCCGGGTGGAGGATTTTTCCTGCAAGGGCATATGTGGCGGGCGGCTGACGAGAACGGCGCCGAGGATCACGATGGCGATCGTAGCCGCCGCTTGCAGCCAGGGCCGCTCGGAGCGCAGCCACGGCGACAGGCGCGGGGCCCGGAGGCGCAACTGCTCCCGGCGGGCGGCGGCCTGCAGCGCGGTCACCATCGCCGCCGGCGGCTCTGTCCAGGCAAGATCCTCATAGTGGTGTTTCGCCCCCTGCAACTGCTGCAGTTCCGCCCGGCAAGCCGGACAGGTGCGGTGATGGGCCTCCATCTCCTCGCGCTGGCGGGGCGTGAGCTCGCCGTAGAGATAGAGCACGTGGAGGGAGTGGGCAGGATGATCAGACATATTCTTTTCCAATCGTTTGACGGAGATGGAGAAGGGCCTGGCGCATCTGGCCAAGCACCGTATTGAGCGGCCGGTCGAGCAGATCAGCAATCTCGCGGAAGGTCAGCTCACCATGCTGGCGCAGCAAAAAAACCTCGCGGCAAGAGACCGGCATGTCGCGCAGGGCGGCGGTGATCCGGCCATCCAGTTCCTCCATTTCGAGCCGCTCCTGGGCAGAACCGGGGGTAACGCCGGATGGAGGCAGGCCTTCGGCGCCGCTCTCGTTGAAGGGCCGGGTCACGCGGCGGTACCGCTCCTTGCGGTGATGGTCGATCGCCAGGCGGTGGGCGATGCCGAAGAGCCAGCTGCCGAATCGGGCGCGTTCCTGGTAGCCGGGCAGGGCCCGGATAACACGGAGAAAGGTCTCCTGAAAGAGATCTTCCGCGTCGCTCCGTTCCTGGACCAGACGCAGCAGGTAGGTGAAGAGCGGCGTCTGGTAGCGCAGCAGCAGGCGGTCGAAAGCGCCGGGATCGCCCTGCTGCCAGGCGCGTATCAGCTCGGCGTCGGATGTCAGGTCGTTGGCTCTCATGCACCCATATAAACGGGGTTCGGTTCGATTTATTGTACGAAGGGCTGAAAAAAATGTTTGGGGGGTGACGTAATTTTCCACCCTCGCGGCCGGGCGGCCGGCGGAGGGCCAAATCTCCTTGTTTTTCAGGCGGAGGTTGGTTATTTTATGCCAGCGGGAAGAGGACGATGCAGCCGGCAGAGCCAAAAGCCGGCCGCCATCCATCCCGGCATCCTTTCTTCATTATTCAGGAAAGTGAAATCCATGAAAGCTATCCATTGTCTCCTCCTTGCCTTGCTCTGCGCCCACCTGGCCCCGGCTGCGGGTTGGGCCGCCGGCGACACCCCGGCCGGCCGCATGGCCACCGCTCCGGCCGACAGCATCCCACCGGATCACTCGGAGATGCGCGATATCAGCTCCTATGCCCTGTCGCAGGAGATGGTTCCCGGATGGAACCTGGGCAACTCCCTCGAAGCCATCGGCAGCGAGACCGCCTGGGGAAATCCCAAGGTCACGCAGCGGTTCATCGACTCCGTCAAGGCGGCGGGATTCAAATCGGTGCGCATCCCGGTCGCCTGGAGCCGGTTCACGGATCAAGCGGCCTATACCATCGATCCGCTCTGGCTCGACCGCGTCGAGGAGGTGGTCAACTATGTGCTCAACAACGGCATGTATGCCATGATCAACGAGCACTGGGATAACGGCTGGACGATCCCCACCTATGTCCAACAGGAGAGTGTGAACAAGCGGCTGGCGGCGATGTGGCAGCAGATCGCGGTGCGGTTCCGCGATTATGACGACCATCTCATCTTCGCCGGCACCAATGAAGTCCACGTCGACTATAACACCCCCACAGCGGAATACTATACCGTCCAGAACGGCTACAATCAGACCTTCGTTCGCGCCGTGCGCTCCACCGGAGGCCGCAATGCCTTCCGCTATCTGGCGGTGCAGGGATATAACACCAATATTGATTATACCAATCGCTTTTTCGTCATGCCGGCCGACCCCGAACCCTCCCGCTTGCTGGTGGAGGTGCATTATTACGATCCCTATAATTTCACCATTAACTCCAGCAGCACCATTACCCAGTGGGGCAAAAACGCGACCAATCCCGCCAAAACGGAGACCTGGGCCAACGAGGCCTGGGCGGATGCCCAGTTCCAGAAGATGAAGGTCAAGTTCATCGACAAAGGCTTCGGCGTCCTGCTGGGAGAGTACGGCGCCCAGGCGCGGCTGAATCTGGGGAGCGCGGCACTCAACCAGGAGCACGCGGCTTACCGGCTCTACTGGATGCAGTACATCACGCGCTCGCTCGAGCGGCACGGTCTGGTCCCCATGTATTGGGACAACGGTCCCACGGGCAACAACAGCATGGGCCTCTTCAACCGCGCGACCGGCGCCAGGGTCTGGCCGGACATCATCAAGGCGCTCGTCGACACCTCGAGCCTGAACAGCACCGGCGTGCAGGAACCGCCGCTCCAGCTGCCGCTCGAGGGGGCGCTGCAGCAGAACTATCCCAATCCCTTCAATCCCTCGACAACGTTCTCGTTTACCATCCCGGTCCCTGCCTATGTGACCCTCAAGGTGCTCGATCTGCTCGGTCGGGAGGTGGCCACCCTGGTCGCCGAGTCCCTGCCGGCCGGAACCTGGACGCGGCAGTGGAATGCAGTCGACGTGGCGGGGGGGCTCTATATCTACCAGATCCGCGCCGGCGCTTTCGCCGCGACCCGCAAGCTGATCGTGCTCCACTAGACCACCTGCATTGCTCCTGTATGTTCCGCCGGTTTCAACCCGATCGCCCTTTCGGCAGTGTCAGGAGTAAAAAGTGCTTTATTTTCATGATCTTGTTTCGTATCTTTAGCGTCTGTAAAAGCTGCAGGTTCGCGTAAAAGGATAGGCCTATGACCTCCCGTGAACGGGTGCAGGCGGCACTCGCCTTCAGGAAACCCGACAAGATTCCGATCGATTTCGGCGGTCACCGCTCCTCCGGCATCTCGGCCATGGCCTATGCCCGGTTAAAAAAGGCCCTGGGCCTCCACAGCGGCGGCATCTATGTTTATGACATGATGCAGCAGCTGGCCATCATTGAGGAACCGGTGCTCGCCGCTCTCGAGGTCGACACCGTCGAGCTCGGCCGCGCGTTTTTCCACGCGGAGCAAGACTGGAAAGAATGGACCCTGCCGGATGGCACGCCCTGCAAGATTCCCGCCGCGGCCCACATCGAACGGCGCGGCGCGGACTGGTTCCTGCTGGCCCCGGACGGGACCCCGGTCGGTGTCCAGAAACCGGGATGCGATTTCTTCGAACAGATCCATTACCCCCTGCAGGAGAGCGAGTTCGCCCACTCCGATTTCAGCGAGATTGGCGCCGCCTCCAGCCGCAGCATGCGCGCAGCAGCTCCGGTGCCGGGATCCCATCTCGGCACGGATGCCCGGGGAATGGCGCAGCTGGTGGCGGGCGCACAAAAACTGCGCGCGGCGACCGGCCGCGCGATCCAGGCCAGCTTTGGCGGCAAGCTCATCGAAGGGCCGCAGTCGCTCTATGGCATGGAAAATTATCTCATGTACACCGCCCTCTACCCGGAGGCGACCCTGCGGCTCTCGGAGACGCTTTGCGAGGGATATTGCCGCACCTTGCGCACCTGGCTTCCGGCGATCGCGCCCTATATCGATATCGTCGGCTTCGGCGATGATCTCGGCTCCAACCACGGTCCGCTGATCAGCCCGGAGAAGTACCGGCTCTATTACAAGCCCTTCCACGCCCGTATGTGGAAACTGGTCAAGGAACTGGCGCCGAACGTCAAGGTGCTCCTGCACTGCTGCGGCGGCATCGAACCGCTGCTGGAGGATCTCATCGATGCCGGTCTTGACGCGGTCAATCCCGTCCAGATCAGTGCCCGAGGGATGCAGCTGGACGGCCTGAAGGCCAGGTATGGCGGCCGGCTTACGTTTTGGGGCGGCGGCTGCGACACCCAGACCATTCTGCCACAAGGCACGCCGGAGCAGATCCGCAACCATGTCCGCGCCCAGGTGGAGATCATGCAGGGCGAGGGCGGCTTTGTTTTTCAGCAGGTCCACAATATCATCGGCCGGGTTCCGGTTGAGAATATCCTGGCCATGTTTGAGACGGTGATCCGCTACCGGTGAGCCGCAAAGCAGCAGCCAGCGGGGCACGTATCCCTGTCCAGACCACCAACCCCTACAGAAAGAGCAGTCATGGTGAATTTTCTCCCTTTCGCAACATTAAAGTCCGGCATTACCCGCGGTTTCCTTCTTCTTGGTATTATCCTCCTCTCTGTTTTTCCCGGCGCCATGGCGGCCCGGGCCGCAGAAACCACATCCTCTCCGGCCGCGACCACGAGCGAGCAGCAGCTCATTCAGGGGGCTATGGAGCTGCTCAATCAGGGCCGGCATGATTCGCTGCTCGTCCTCAGCAGCCAGTTGATGGCGCACGAACCGGAAAATCCGATCGGTTATTTCCTCGCTGCGGATGTCTATCAGACGATGATGCGTGATTTCCGGGTCAAGTCTTACGGGGCGCAATTCGACAGTCTGATCCGCATCGCCGCCGCCAAAGCCGCCGTGCAACTGCAGCGGGCGCCGAGCGCGGAAAACCACTTTATTTCCGGCACGGTGAACGGCTATCACTGCCTCGCCCTTTTTCAGGCCGGAAGCTACCTCAAGGCCCTCAAGACGGCGGAAAACAGCATCGCTCTGATGCGCAAGGCCACCGTCATGGATCCCGGATTTGCCGATCCCCTGTTCGCCATCGCCATTTATGAATACAACAAAAGCAAATTTCTTTTTGGTATTTTGGGGGGCGATGAACGAGAGGCCGCGGCCAAGCTGCGGCGGGTTGAGCGGCAGGGACGCTATGTCGCGGCCAATGCCAGCTATGCCCTGCAGGCGATGTACTTTGACCACCAAAAATATGACAGCGCCATGGTCGTCAATGACAAACTCTATCAACGCTATCCGGAGAATCCCTCCTGCCTGTACAATCGCGCCCGGCTGCTGGAAAAAACCAACCGTTTGCCCGAGGCTCTGGCGCTCTGGAACAAGCTGATCCCGATCGTGCAAAAACCCCGGTCGGCCAGCAACGGCTATTTGGCGGAATGTCATTATCATCTGGCCTGGATCCAGCACCAGCAGCAGAATAGCGAGGCCGCCAGGCAGCTGCTCGTCCAGGCCGCACGCTTCGCCTCCCGCCGCCGCGGCGAAGAGGAGGTGGAGGGATCGTTTGTGAAATTCAAGGACATTAAAAAAGAGATCAATACGGCACTGCGCGAATGGGGCCAGTGACGCTTCCCGCCTCCTGAAAGGGCCGGTTTTGGCGGAGCCGTACCGGTCCTTTCGCATCTGCGAACACCATCACCCTCTTTCTTTCTCCTGCTGAGCCCGACGGCGGTAAAAAAATGTCCATATTAATAATATGTATTGCATAGTACCATAGAATATATTATATTCTTAATATAATAGTAAATGGTATAATCAGGTACCTTGGCGGAATAATTATGAAAACGGTTGTGGACATCACCCTGGGGGGTGCCGCGTTTCACGTGGACGAGGAGGTCTGTCAGCATCTCCAGCATTATCTGCTGCGCCTGGAGCGCCTGTTTGCGGGGGAAGCCGGCGGGGCGGAGATCATGGCGGATATCGAAAGCCGAATGGCCGAGCTGTTCCGGGAGCGGCTGACCCGCTACCGCCAGGTTCTGCTGCGCCATGATCTGGAGGCGGTCATGGCCATTCTCGGTTCCCCGGAGGCGATCAGCGGCGGTGCTGTGGCCGGGGAGGAAGCGACGCATGTGCTCTCTCGCCGCTTTTATCGCGATCCGGACCGCCGTCTGTTCGGCGGGGTCTGTGCCGGGCTGGCTGCCCGCTTTTCCTGGAGTCCGCTGATCTTCCGGATTGCTTTTACCGCCGCGGCGATGGCGGGAGGATTCGGTCTGGCGCTCTATCTGGTCCTCTGGCTTCTCCTGCCGGAAGCGCGGACGACGGCCCAAAAGCTCGAGATGCACAGCACCCCCGTGACCATCGGCACCATTACGGCTTTTGTCAAGAACGGGGTGGAGAGTGTCCGCAAAAAGATCAACCTTTAACTCACGAAAACTCGCTCATCCATATAAAGATGGCCGCCATGAACACAGAAAATACCAAAGCACAAATGCGCAAGGGCATCCTCGAGTACTGCATCCTGGGTCTCCTCTTGCGTAGTTCGGCCTATGCGGTCGACATTATCAACGAGCTGAGAAAAGCCGAGGTGATCGTGGTCGAGGGCACGCTCTACCCGCTCCTCACCCGGCTGAAGAATGCCGGCTTGCTCAGTTACCGCTGGGAAGAGTCCCCCCAGGGGCCGCCGCGCAAGTATTATGAACTCACCGGGCCGGGTCGGAGCTATCTGGCCGAGCTCGATCAGGCCTGGGAAGAGCTGGTCGATTCCGTCCAGCAGATTCGCGCAAAAAAATAGGCGGACCACCATGAAAAAGACCACCTCCATTCATCTGGCGGGACAGCTTTTCAGCATCGACGAAGAGGCCTGCCGCATCCTTGCCGATTACCTGGAGCATGTTGCCGCCCGGTTCAGGAACGAGCCGGGGGGAGAGGAGACGATCACCGACATCGAGACGCGCATCGCCGAGATCTTCGGCGGCGGCCAGGAGCCGCCGCTGCTGGTTTCCAGGGATATGGTCCAGCGCATGATAGAGGTCATGGGCGCACCGGAAGAGTATGCCGCTGCAGCCGAGGGTGAAGTGGAGCCCGCCGAGCGCAAGCCGCTCTATGATCCGCGGGCCTTGCGGGCGCGAGCGGGCAAAACGCTGGCCGGGGGGTGGCATGTCATCCGGATCCTGATGGCCGCGCTGCTGCGCATTCTGGCGGTGCTGCTCGGCACGATGCTCACGATATTCGGTTTCCTGTCCCTGTTTATTTTTACCCTGATCTTTTTCTTCAACCATTCCCCGATGGTGACCGGGATCATGGAGCCGAATTTGGTCAATACGCCCATGCTGCTGGAGATGGTCCTTAACCCTCCCCTGGTGCGCCCGGTGCTCCTCCTCACGGCGCTGGCCGTCCTCATTCCGCTGGCGGTGATGACCTACATCGGCGTCAAGCTGATCTTCCGGCTCGGTGCGATCTCGAAACTCGTCAAGGTCCTTGTCTTTGTGGTCTGGATTGCGGCGGTCTGCGGTACGGTGGTCCTCATTTCCCTGCAGGTTTCGGCGTACGGCCATCATGCCCGGGTGGTCGAGAAGGTTCAGGTCCGTGCGCCGCTCAAGACGCTCTGGATCGCGCCGCTGCATAAACTGTCCGGGGTCGCCTTTGATGATATGGCCGCCGTGGACGGATATACCTTCCGGCGTCAGTCGGCCACCGGTCAGCTGTTTGGCACCGCGGAGCTGGATATCTATGGCAGCGATACGAGCGCGGCATGGATCTCGGTGGAGAAAATGGGGCGCAGCAATTCGGCGGAAGGGGCGAGGAGCAATGCGCGCAAGGTCGATTACCACTGGAAGATCTCGCGGGATACCCTCTATCTCGATGAGTATTTCTCCCTGCCCGCCGGTGCTCCCTGGAACGGATCGAGCATCGATATCGATGTGTGGCTTCCCGAAGGCACGATGGTCCGGCTTGTTCCCGGTGCCGTGCTCTCCACCTGGCATGTGCGCTGCGAGGATCCCGCTGCAACCCGGTTCCGCATCCGGGCGGGCAGCCTGGAGGAGCTCACGGGGCAGTAATCAGGGCGAACGCATGCCTGGCCAGCTGGCAGGCGGGCCCAAAAAAGCCGTCGCGGCGCGACCTTGGTCGCGCCGCGACGGCCGATCAGGATACAGAGGGCATTACTCTGCTCCAGGCGCAGGGGGGCCGTGCTGCCCTCCCGGCTTGTTCACCTGCAATTTCCCCCATGAACCGCTACTCTCGTTGGCCGGATCATTCTGGCGAGGGATAGCGCGGGTAGCGCACGATGCCGCGGTCGCGCTCCCGTTCCACCTTCCAGAAATGCAATCGCGCCATAATCCCCATCACCAGGCCGATGATGCCCGGAGCATGAACCGCGTTTTCGATGAGGCTGTAGAGTGCTGCGCCGATCGTTCCGGCGGCGTTGACCGCTCCGGTGACATGGCTTGCGGCGCCGCCGCATGCGTGCACCAGGATGGCGAACAGGCCGAAGCCAACCACAACGACGGCCACACACTTGACGATCATGCGGGCCAGACAGCCGCCGATCGCAACACACCCTGCAAAGATCATGAGTTGGAGTAGCAGTTCATTTTCCATAACCCCTCCTTCCCGGGGGTCGAGACGGTTCCCTCTGCCCCGGCTATTGCAGAGAGTGTGCCAGATTTTGGGCGCGGATGCGGCATGGATCACAAAATTGTAATTACAGAGCTTATACAGTACTGGCGAATTGGCGCTAAATGGGCGGCTCGGGGAGTGCGCGCACACTGCGAGAGGAGTGCGCGCACCGCGGGCGGAGCCGGGGCCGGGCTCAGGGGAGTTCGCGGAAATAGAGGGGCGTTTTGGGGTGCAGTTTGAGATGGAGACGCTCTTTCAACAGCCGCCGCGCCCAGGTCGGTCCGACCCCGGCGAGCAGGCCGGCAAGCGGCACGTCGATGGTGCCGAATTCATCAATAAAGTCGCTGATTTTTACCAGATCATCGCTGCCGGAGTTGAGGGCCCGCTGAACCCGGGCGGCCACCTCCTCGGGAGCGTGCGCGAACCGGCCGATGCGCTGAAACTTGTGGATGAAATCCTCGACCTCTTCCACAGTATGCGGCTGATCACGCTCTCCCCGGAGTTCCGGTTCAGGCGCAAGGGCCTCCTCGGGAAATTCGAGTACGGTCTTGTCGCGGCATGAATACGCGGCATTGCTGATCAGATTGCGCAGCTGCCGGACGTTGCCAGGAAAGTCAAATTCCAGCAGGGCTTCCAGTGATCGCATCGCTACTCCGGTGCAGGAGGCGGGAACCAGACCGAGGGCGGCGAAATGGCTGATGAGCATCAGGAGGTTGGCGGGTTCCTCCTGGATCATCTTGCGCAGCGGAACGGTGACGATGGTGATCGCGGCGAGGCGGTAATAGAGATCCTGGCGGAATTCCTTGAGCACTATCTTTTCCTGGAGGCTGGCATTAGTGGCGGCCAGGATCTGCACCTGCACCTGAATGCTCTTGCTGCTGCCGAGAGGGGTGATGCGTGCATCCTCGAGCACCCGCAGGAATTTGGCCTGCAGTTCAAGCGACATGTTGGAAATCTCATCGAGGAAGAGGGTGCCGCCATGGGCGCACTCGAAAAGGCCCTTGCGCTCTTCAGTCGCGCTGGTGAAGGCCCCGCGGACATGCCCGAAGAGCGCATCCTCGACCAGCTCGCGGCTGAACGCCCCACAATCCTGGGTGATGAAGCGGTCCTGCGCCCAGCCGCTGCGATGATGGATCGCCTTGGCGACCAGCTCTTTTCCGGTGCCGCTCTCCCCCTGAATGAGAATCGGAACCGAAGAGGTCAGCGCCGCGGACTCGATGCGGGCGCGCAGCCTGGTCAGCGCCGGGCCGATGCCCACCAGGTCGAATCCCTTTTCTATCCATTCGGTCCCGATGAAGGGTACGATCTTGCCTGGCCGGAGGATGAGCGCCGGGGCCTTGTCCACCTGCGGGGCCGCTGCGGTGCTGCCCTCGCGTTTTTCTTCGAGCAGGGCGTAGCGCAGCGCCATGCTGATCTGGGACGTCCAGGTTTCGACAAATCCCTGGTCGATGAGAAGCTCATCGAAGGCATTCACCTTTTGCGATACCAGTTCCAGCACCCCCAGGCTCCGGCTCTTGTCGCCGAGAAGGATGGCGAGATAACTGCAAAAACGGGGCCGGGTGCGGAATCGCGCAAACTTTTCCACCACCTCCCGGTCATAATAGCGCGGCTGATACTCCTCGAGGTCGGGGATGTACATAAAGAAATCATTGCAGTGCTGCAGGTGGTTCTTGAACTCGCGCAGAAACAGATTGTCGGCGTCGATGCGGTCGCCGGGGACGGCGAATCGGCGCATCTCCTCTGCATCGTAGCCGAGAAAGAGATGGGCGTACTTGTCGACGCCGCCTTCGAGGAGGTCGATTTCGATCGGATCCTTGAAGAGATCTCCGGGGATGATTTTGGCCTTTTCGACCCCATAGATCGATTGCAGCATGGCGAGAATCGTCTTGACCACCGCCGTCGGCGACATATAGACGGCGTCGCTCAGCCACCTGACCGCCTGCACCATACGGGTATGCTCTTCGGCGAGGCGGACACGGAAGAAAAGTAGCGCCAGCATGCTGGCCAGCGTCCGGAAAAAATGGAGGTAGCCGATGCCCATGAAGCGGTCCCAGCTGTTTTGCGCGACCTCCACATCGATGACGCCGAGGACGATATTTTTGAACTCAATAACAAAGATATAGTTGGCGTATACCTTTTCTTCGCGCACCTTGAGATAGTAGCTGGACAGCTTGCGGTAGCCGGCATGATTCAGATAGCTGGGGTGCTTGCGGACATCGACGAAGCGGGAGCGGCTTTCATCCACATAGACGCTCGGTTCGGGATCGGCGGGAGAGAGGGGTTCTTCCACCGGCGCGAGAAAAACGTTGCGTTTGGTGCGCACAGCCAGGCCGGCCAGCCCCTCCGTCACCCGCAGCTCGCGGTAACGCTGGCTGGCGCTCTCATCCCAGCCGCGCGGGTGGGGAAAGCGCAGCACCTTTTCACCCTCCACATCCTTGGTCAGATAGCCGATCGCCACTGTATCGATCTGGGTGGTCTCGGAGATCATCTGGGTCAGGTCGAGGAGGAACTGACCGAGATCAGCGAAGTTTCTCACCTCGAGGCGGTCGGCGCCTTCGAACATCGACTTGATCTTTTGCAGAAAGCGCGTTTGATCGACGGTGAGGGAATAGATGAAGGAATTGTGAATGCGCTCGGCCAGAAATTCGGCGAAATCGGTATACAGGGCCCGATCCAGCTCGGAGAGGTGGGTTTTGCTGCGAAAGGAGGCCTTGAGGTAGCCGATCAGATGGCCCTCATGCACCAGCGGCATATAATGGAGGGAGTGCTCATACACCTCGTCCTCACAGCCGCGCAAGCCGAATCCCCGCTCACCGGTTTCGACGCATAAGAAGGCGTTGCTGCCGGCCTCGAGCTTGTGAAAGGTGAGCCCCTTCTTCGCCTTTTTGGGGTCCAGCCGCCACTGCGCCAGCGCCAATGCCAGCAATCCCTCGCTCTCCTCGATCCACATACCGGTCGCTTTGCTGCGGCGTTTGGCGAGGCGGGCCTTGCCTTTGAGATATTCGGTCACCACCTCATAGTTCTGCACCCCGGCGCGGGCGGGATCGTTGTTCAGATCGGTGATCGCGCGCTTCAACACCAGCGCCACCGAATAATCGCACCCCAGGGCTGCCTGCAGGGCGGTCAGGGATTTCTGAATGACCTTCTTGATCTGATTGCTTTCGAAACGGTTGGCAGCGGCCAGCTGGCTGCGGACCTTTTCCACCCGTTGCTTGACCAGCGATTCTGCCAGCAAGCGCGCGAAACGCATGATGATCCGGTCAAATTCGGAGCCGCGTCTGCTGCAGTTGATCCAGAATATAAGGTGGCCGAAGCGGGAATCGCTCCTCTCGCTGGAAGCGACCGGGACGATCATGAGGTACTGCACCGGCCCCTTGCTGCCACAGCTCCTGGCATCCTCGGCGGGCAGCTTGCGGACCAGGGGCGATTTTCGCCGGCGGTCGCAGCCCTGGACGATGTCATCGATGCTGCATGCGGGCTTGCAGCCCTTGGATTGGAAATAATAGAGTTGCCGCCTGGTATAGGGCTGGGGTAGCAGCAACAGGCAGGCCTGGGGGAGGTCCAGCTGCTCGGCCAGCAAGGAGGCGAATCTTTTCAGATAGCGGCAGGGATCGTAGTCTATTTCGAAGAGGTGGGTGAGGAGAAGATCCAGCTGCACCAGATTGAGGCGGCGCAGCAGCGTTTCGTTGTCGGGCGCGATCTGCGCCAGTTGCTCCCGTATAGCCAGCATGCGTAGTTGCGCAGAATGGAGCATTTAGTCCCCCAAGTTCGCGGCACCAGACTGGAAGATTCGGAAGGATGAGCACTCTCCGTATGGGGAGTCAGGAGATATTAGGAATAATGGAGATAAAATTCAAGTATTTTCTCCGGCGGGAGAAAAGCCGCGGATCCGGGTCCCGCCCGGGTTGGCCGCTTCCCACCGGATCGGCAACTCCAGCGCCGCAGGGGTCATTCGCCGATTATTTTGACCAGAACCCGTTTCCGGCGCCGGCCATCGAATTCCCCGTAAAAAATCTGTTCCCAGGGCCCAAAGTCCAGCCTTCCCGCCGTGATCGCGACGACCACCTCACGCCCCATCACCTGGCGTTTCATATGCGCATCCGCATTATCTTCCCCGCTCTCATTATGCCGGTACTGACTTGTCGGCGCATGCGGGGCCAGCCGTTCCAGCCATGTTTCAAAGTCCTGATGCAGGCCGTGCTCATCGTCATTGATAAACACCGAGGCGGTGATGTGCATCGCGTTGACCAGGACGAATCCCTCCCTGATGCCGCTCTCGGCAAGACATTGCTCGACCTGGGGTGTGATGTTGAGAAAGCCCCGACGCGACGGGACATTGAACCAGAGTTCTTTACGATAGCTTTTCATCGGCAATTCTCCTCCGGGCATTGGATTCATGAACGCCGGGCTCGTCGACGCGACTATGCACGCCCTGGCATGCCGCGTATCTGCTGAAACCGGACATTTCTTTTACGATTTTCTCTCCGCTTTTCCAATAAATTTACTATACTATATTTGGTGCATCGCAGTTTCTGCCTGGACGGATCCTGGATGGCGGGACCCGGGCCAGGGAACCGGGTGCAGACCATAGGAGGGAACCCCATGAAACGTCGCGAATTTTTCTCCGCTTCATTTAAAGGAACGGCTGCCATGGCATTGTTGCCGCACTTTTTAAACGGTGCTCCCGCGGGAATGCCCAGGCGCGAGCTCGGCCGCACGGGCGTAAAACTCTCGATCCTCGGATTCGGCGGCATCCTGGTGATGGACGAAGAGCAGCGCACCGCCAATGAAATGGTGGCGCGGGCCTTCGATCATGGCATTACCTATTTCGATGTGGCGCCCAGCTATGGCAACGCCGAAGAACGGCTGGGTCCTGCCCTGGCGCCCTGCCGCAGCCATTGTTTTCTCGCCTGCAAGACCATGATGCGCACGGCCGGTGAGGCCCGTAAAGAGCTGGAGCACTCGCTCAAGACCCTGCAGACCGATCACTTTGATCTCTATCAGCTGCACGCCTTGACCACGGCTGCGGATATTGAAACCGCCTTTGGACCGGGCGGGGCCATGGAGACTTTTCTCAAGGCCCGGGAGGAGGGCAAGGTCCGCTTTCTCGGATTCTCCGCCCATTCCGAGAGCGCGGCGCTGGCGGCCATGGAACGCTTCGCGTTCGACACCATTCTCTTCCCGGTCAATTTCGTCAACTGGTTTGCGGGGAATTTCGGGCCGCGTGTTTTGCCGGTCGCCCGGGAAAAAAAGATGGGCCTTCTGGCCCTGAAGGGCCTGGCGCATCGGGCCAAAAAGGAGGGGGAGACCAGCCGCTATCGCAAGAGCTGGTATCACCCGATCCCTGCGGAAGAGGATGAGATGGCGCGGCTGGCGCTCAACTGGACCTATGGTCAGGGGGTCACGGCCGCCATTCCGCCCGGCGAGCCGGCCCTGTGGGACCGCGCTTTCCGCATCGCTGCGAAGGCGCGCCCGCTGAGCGCGGATGAGCTGCACCGGCTGGAGGAGCTGGCCAGGGGCGTGGAGCCGGTCTTTCACTCTTGATCATCGGCGACCGGCGCAGCTCTTGCATTTGCGGCCCTGGTTAGACTGGTTAAGGTGGACGCGACGAGGGCAGTTCCAGAGTCTGCCGGTGCTGATGACCCGGTGAGGCTGTCCCTGCTGACCTGTTGCCATGTCAGCTATCCTCTCGAGCACCAGCAGCAGCCCGCTGTGCCGTGGCGGCGGTTGCCGGCCGTGAAGACGAAAAACAGAAGAGGTTAACCAGGCAAACGTTCGCAACAGAATCCAGAGAAAGAAGAAACCCTATCCTGAAGCAAAGGGACTGAGCGATCCGCTTAGCCTGGATGTGGATGAAACAGGCTATCAGCAGAACAGATGAACAATTTGTTGGCATATTCTGCAGGAATCATTGCCGTTGCGGCCTCGTTCACTTTTCCGAACTGATAGAGGAACAGCCTGGATAATCCGGGCAGGAAATAGTTTTTCGCCAGCCACTCGAGGTCCTTTTCCGAAAACGGATGGTCCGCAGCGAAAAACAGCGCACCGTTCAATCCTGTTTTATCTTCAAAAATAAAGGGGTTACGGATGAAAAAGTCCGACAGGCTGGACAGCTCTATCAATGGTTCAAGAATGAAACCCATTCTGGAGCTTTCAAGGATATGGATGCCGCGTTTGGCTTTGAATTGGATGATGCCGTTGTTGAGGAAAGCTCGCGTTTTGCCGAAATTGACCTCGTTAAATCCTTTACCTTTCACATGACGGATCGAATAATAGAACAGAGCACCGAAAGCGCCTTCCTTGACATACTCCTTATTGCCCTCTTTGGCCCCCAGGATCCATAGATAGGCGACTTTTTTTGCATAGCGCAGCACGGTACCGGCTATTCTTTCTTCGCCTTTTTTTATCAGCAGCAATTCCCCTTTTCTCATTTCCTGCATATAGACGTCATGAGTGAGAAGAAAAGCCCGGTCCCGGTGAGTTCTGAGTATATAGGGCTGATACATCTGATAGTAGAATTCATCCACCAGCTGCGGATCCTTGGTGATTTCATAGTCCAGTTCATATTTTCGAACCCGGCGCAGATCGGACTCCAGGCTCTTGTGTTTGTGGTAGAGCGTGTTATCATCGGAAATATCGACATTGCCGTCCACCCAATCAGGCACAAAGACGGCCTTGGGGCCTATAAACCACCTATAGACTATCCTCATCAATTCCGTAACCATCAGGGAACAGGTATAGCCCCTTTTTTTAAGCACGTCTGAACCGTTCCAGAACCAGATTCTGCCGGCATACTGTTCCGTGAAAGCGCTGCCAAAAAGCTGATCGACCAGATAATTTTTATTTTTCCCCATGCCGGCATAGCCGATGACCAGGTTCCGGTCGCTGCCCGGCTCGATCCCGGTTATAATCCACAGGTCTAACCGAACCAGCCCCTTCAACCAGCAAAAAAAGTCGATGATTTTGGAGGGAAGCCGCCAGGAAGGCGGGAGTTTCCGATAGAGCGCCAATGCTGCGCTTAAGGGTTTTCCGGCCATTCGCATAAAATTGGTTCCGTGGCTCATTCTAGCACCTCCCTCGAGAAGTAGGAATGAATCGTCAAATGGCAGCTGGCAGCTGCCAGCGGACACCAGATTTGCAGCAGAACCAGTGTGTTGCCCCTCAGAGAACGCCCGGACCGTGCGTGGTATTAGATTGCTTTCGACGAATCCGGTGGACCAGTGTTTTTGCTTTTTCCTGTGTTCGATGATAATAGAACATGGCCCAGCTTCTCAGCCCGCTCAATTTTCTTCCTTCGAATCGACAGGCCAAGCGAAAATTTTTAATTGCCTTGCCTCGATTTCCATACTGCAGCCAAAGCCCACCGAGGCATCTATAGAGTTCCGCCATCCGGTGTTCGACCCAACGCCGGTGGGTTTGAAAATAAGCAGAATCATCATACGCCCAATTCTTGACCGCCTGCACCATCACGTCCACACCTTCGATGGTCCGCAGCAGATCCTCTTCCTCCTGATCCTTTCGCCGTTTGATCAAAAAGTGGCTCATCTGTCCCTCATGAAAACGCACTTGATAGGTCGGAAGATTGAGAAATCCGACCTGGCTGTGCTTGCACATTCTGAGAATAAACTCGTATTCCTCGGCGAACCGATACGCTTCATTCTGATACCCGATCCGGTCCAGAATCCGGCGCTTGAACAGTACCGTCGTCGTCACGATCATCGGTCCCAACAGGACATGATCGAAGACAGGACCGGCGTAAAACTCGACGGTTTTTCCGCAGCTCTCGACCAACACCTCCTCCCTGTGGCGGTAAATATCCTCATAGCGCCAACGATCCCAGTTATAATTTTTAAAATACTTTTTTAGATAATACTCTTTCACCTCGCCATGATCAAATGCAGCCGCTATTTCCGTAGAGATCATATCGATCCATGGATGCGCCATCATGAGCTCTACTTGCGCCTGCACTTTGCAGGGATAATAGGCGTCGTCGGAATCGAGAAAGCATAGGTACTCGCCGGTTGCCGCCCGCATGCCCAGGTTGCGCGCGGCGGATGGCCCGCGATGTTCACCGGCGAGGTAGCGGACGCGATCGCCATATAATCGCACCACCTCCCGGGTGTGATCGGTGGAGCCATCATCGACGACAAGAATCTCCAACCGCCCATAGCTCTGACCCAGGACGCTCTCGATGGCCGCTGGCAGCAGAGTTGCACGGTTATAGGTCGGAATCACCACGGATACCAGGGGCAGTGCGCTCATCGAGCCCCCTCCTTCCCAGCCACAGACGTGACTTGCCGCAGGGCAAGGGCAGCGCCCATCTTTGATGGCGCAGCCGCATCCTGACGTTTAAAGCCGGCGATCCCTTTTACGATGGACCGGTCTGTGGCGAGCATAAAATGTTCGGAGAACTGGCGGGTGTAACAGCGGGAGAGAAAATTGTCAGACGGGATGCTGAAACGGCTGAGAGTCCATACTCCTTTTCTATTGGCCCGATTGGCCGGCGTCCAGATTAGTGCCTTCCTCGTCATGTTCACCTTTCGAAGAAAGGAATTCAACAGGTTGGAAGGTAGTCATAAGATGAAAAGCCGGAAGGGGGAAGCTATAAAACCTCCTCGATTCCCGATCCTCCCCGGCTATAGCATCTCTTCATCCCCCTGCGTGTACCACTCATGGAAAAATAACCAGGATCGATCTAAAAAACAAGCAATAATTCAAGGCGCGGGCCTGGTTAAAAACACCTGGCGAAAACACCCGATACTCGCTCCATCATCCTACGCTGCCTTTTTTCCGCTGCAGCCATTTATCCCGCACCCAGGCGATGGCGGTATGTTTCAGCTTGGCATCATAGGCAAAAAGAGCGGCGACATAAAGCACGGTGATCAGCAGCGATCTGAGCACCAGCAAGGATATTGCGCTGCCGGTTTTCAGACGGTGGGCTAAAAGGCCAATAACAAGCGCGAAGGAAAGGTACACGGCCAGATCCTTGACCGGCCATTTCAATCTCAGAATGCGATTAGAGTGCAGGGTGATCAAGGCGGTTAGAACCGAATAGGAGATCATGGCCGAGATGACCGCACCTTGTATTTGATAGTTGGGAATAAGATAGATATTTAGAGCCGCATGCAGGAGGGCGCAGCACATGGTATAACCGGCTATGATCTTCGTTTTCTTGAGCAGAAAAAAGCCAGCGCCGGTGATGTGGTAGGTTCCGTAAATCAGAATGCTGGCCGTCACCAGCGGCACGATCTGCGCCGCCAAAAGATATTTTTCCGTCGCAAACACCACAATGAATTCTTCACTGACCGACAAAACTCCGCAAATAATCAACACCGCCAGGCACAGATAATACTTTAAGAGCACCTCCAGATATTCTGTTGTTTTCTTTCGCCCTTCGGACTCCCATAGCTTGGTATAGATGGGAAAAATAGTCATCCACAGCGGGCCGGTGATAAAGCCCTGAATGTAGGTAGAGATATTATAGCCGACCGAATAGATGCCCAACTGGGCGGAATCGAGAAAATATTGAATAAAGAAGCGGTCGGCATAATCATTCAGCAACGAAGATACTTCGAAAAAAATAAGCGGGATACCATAAATAAAAAGCTTTTTCAGCAGCTGCGGAGAGATTCTTTTAATGTTCAAATCACCTTTCCGCTGGAAATGCAGAGCAAGTGCAAGGGCTGCGATCGCTTCAAATACAAAGAGACCCAGCAGATAGCCGTACAGTCCCTTCTTCAGCAATACACAGGCGGCAATGCTGACGATCATGGTGCCGGATCGAGACGTTAAACTGATTATTCCTAACAACAACACCTTTTCCTCTGCCCTGAAAAAGGATGCGAAAAGGCTCAGCACTGTGCGCGAAAGGAGAAGGACCGCTACGATCAGCAGGTAATAATCGACGTCGAGGGCGACATACTCTTTGGCAAAAAGAGTGATCCCATAATAGACGATGAAAGTGCAGAAGGAACAGAAGACGACTCCGCTGAGGGAACTGGTATAGAGAGCAGGCTTTTCTTCCGCATTGGCGATTTGCGCATACTCTTTGATGACCGCGGTCGTCATTCCGGATTTGGCGAATGGGATTAAAAGCGCCAGCACGGCATTAAACAGGGCCAGCTGACCATATTCCTCCACAGTGAAAATTCTGGTCATGATCGGAAAGGTGATGAAAGAGAGGACCAGGCCAATCGCAACAAAACTGGCATACTGAAATGCCTGACTGGTCGTTCTTGTGATTAAGGACATGATGAAAGCATCTCTTTAAAGGGAAACCTTCCGGGTGCGCCGCAGAGGCCTGTGTCTAATAATATCGATAAATAGATCTATTTTCAACAGTAATTAACAACAATACCGTCTGTCATTTTGTGTAAAAAGAGCTTGTAAATAATAAGAGTCATGCGTACATACTCTTGTCATCAACCCTTGATTAAAAGCAAGGGCTGTTCCCATGGCCCAAGGGAAAGATCCAGTCCCGGCAAATCTGCAAACAACTTTGCTGAATGAGCATCCTTTTGTATTCATTTCGGTTCAAGGGTATTTGCAGGGTGTTTGCACCCGCAAAATCAGCCCAATCATCCTGACTATTTGCGGTACCGCGGTATCCGAGAGCCAGGTGAGTGCGCTGACCAAACGTCCGGAGACGCCGTTGGAGGGGTGGAGTAATCGTCCGCTTGATGAGCGGCCTCATTACTGGAGCGTGTTATGGGATCAGCTGCATGGCGCGGGTGGCCTGGAACGCGCCGGCGCGGATCCTGCAGATGTAAACACCGCCCGGCAGACCCTGCGGGTGCCAGGTGACCTCGTGGTAGCCCTGTGTCTGCCATTCATCCCGCAGCAGGGCCACCTCCTGTCCGAGCAGGTTCAAGATCTCGATCCTCACCCGGCCGGCAGCGGCCAGCGTAAAGGTCAGGGTCGTAGCGGGATTGAAGGGATTGGGATAATTGGGCCCCAGGCTGTAACCGGGCACAGCAGCGGGATGTGTTAAGGCCAGAGAGGTCGGCCGCGGCGAGCCGGCGTTGATCCAGCAGGTGTAGATCAGGCTGGCCAGCCGGCTCGCAGCGCTATCGAGCAGCGGCACGGTGAAGGATTGGGCATCTTGCCACAGGCTGGTGTAGTAGGCGTCATTCCAGGTGTTGCCGGCCCTTAGAGCGGCGCTGCGATCCGCGAGAAGGACGGAATCCACACAGGCATAATTTGAATAGATCATCCTGAACGTGTAATCGGCGATGTGCGTGATGTAAACGCCGCGGTTACCGCGGCAGGTGACCGCACTGGCATAGCGGTCGAGCATTTTCGACTCGTACCGGCTGTGAACCCCTTGCTGAGTGCTGTACTGCCCGTTATAATTTCGCGTGATATGCAGGGGGTTGTGGGCATCGCCGATATAATGGCCGAGATCCGCCGCCAGGAGCAGGGCTCTATCCCACTGGCGGCTTTGCAGGGCCTGGGTCAGGGCGTCGGTCGCAGCGATGATCGCCCAGGGCAGGATCCCCTGCTCCATGAGAAACTCGCGGCCGTGCAGGGCCGCGAGCGAATCGAAATCCTGCACGATCCTGCCGGCAGCGAGAAACTCCGGGAAGGCATCGATATCGATGTAGTGTTTGTTCTCCTCGGCGGGATCGCTGCTTTTACGGGAATCGGCATCCGAGCCATGCTCGGCCAGTCCATTCGACCAGGAGCCGAGAAACGCCATCTCCGGCGGGAAGGAGAGCGCTGCGCTGCCGTTGACGATCCGATGGCCGGTGCCGCCCCAGCCGTATCCCAGGGTTGCAGCGGAAAAGATCAGGAGGTGGAGAATTTTCCATTTTTTAGCCACGGTTCTTCCTTTCCTTGCCCCGGCCAATATACCGAGGAATTCCCGGAATTCCAATCCGCTTTTTCGGCCCCGCCGGCGGCGAAATTTCTTCCGTTAAGTGCGACGATGACTGCTCTCAGGGCCGGGCGGGGCACAGGCCGCAAGTTTGCTGTAAAAAGTACGGAAGGAATGGGGGGCACGGCACCTGGTGTCAAGATGGGAAGCAGATTTCGGGGTTTTATGTCTGCTTATTATCGGACTGTTGACTGAGTCACAGGCGGCACATGGTGTCAAGATGGGAAGCAGATTTCGGGGTTTTATGTCTGCTTATTATCGGACTGTTGACTGAGTCATAGGCGGCGCATGGTGTCAAGGTGGGAGCCAGATTTCGGGGGTACCCTGCGTGATGTGCACGCTTGATTGGGGTTAATACAGCAAAGAGGAGGCGACAGGATGGCAGAACTAAAATGGCTGGAGATCGCGGCACTTGCGCTGATAACCGCCGGACCGCTTCGCCCGCAGCCGCCGGCGGATTCAACGTATGCCCCGGCAAAGCGATATGATATCAGCCGCTGCGTCAATCATTTTGATAAAAGTAAAACCGTCGCGACCAGTGTGGGGTATCAGTACTGGTTCGTCGACCGCACTTTTGTCGATGGCCGGACGCTCAAGTTGAGCGTGGTGGCACCAGGGTGCGCGACGCATGAACCGCACCGGCATGTGGAGGATGAATTCTTTTTCATTCTCGCGGGAAAAGCAGAATTCTTTCTCGAGGGGGAGAAGGGCGAGGGAGGGCCATTAACCAGTTTTTATTGTCCCTCCGAGATGCTGCACGGCCTGCGCAATGCCGGCAGCGATACCCTCAAATACCTGGTGATCAAAAAGTATCCGGCGGAGGTGCAATAGCCGCCACCGCAATGCCGGCGCCGATACTCTCAAATACCTGGTGATCAAAAAGTATCCGGCGGAGGTGCAATAACCATCTTTTGATGGGCGGCTCAGCCGGCACCCATCAAGCCTGGTAGTACTGTTTCAGGGCGAGCAGCGCCCGATAGCTGATCCACTTGCTCGGTCGGCCCTTGCTTTCGATATCTACCTGAAAGCGGCCATTGAACGTAGCCTCGAGGTTCCAGTTGCCCGCCTCATTCTGTTTCGCGGCGATGAGGTCGACGGCTTCCTGCATGCGCGCATCCCGCACACCCAGCTCCAGCAGGATCAGGAGGATCTCCAGAATATCCGTCTGATACATCAGGGGAAACTGCAGCCGGCGCCAGCCGGGTTTGGTGGTCTTGGCCAGGTCGTGGCTTTTCTTGAAGATGTGATGCGCCAGGAGATACTCGCAGCCCCGCTCAATGGTCTCGCGGATGCGCGTATCCCGGCGTTTAACCGGCAGGGCAGCGAGGGCCTTGAGCGCCTTGACCACCCCCATATGGCAGCTGTGTTTCCCCCAGCACATCTCGTAGCGGTCGTAGGGCCAGCCGGTCGGGCGGATCTCGATCCCGTCATCGCAGCGCTGGTACTGCGCGATCCAATCCACCCCCTTTTTTACCCGTTCATCGTCCATGCCGCCCAATTTAAGCAGGCTCCAGACCATGTTGCCGGTCAGGCAGGGGATGATATCGCCGGGCCGTCCGCCCCCGTCGCGGCCTTGCGTGAACGAGAATCCCCCGCTTGCGGAATCCTGCGAGCGCTGCAGAATATACTCGCAGGCGGAGCGGATCTGCGGATGGCCGGGATCGGCCGCATGTTCTGCCAGGACGATCAGCTGCCAGACCGTACCCCGGTATTTGTCGGTGTACCAGCGCCCGGGCGCGTTCCAGCACCCCTCCGTCTGCCGGGCCAGTATTTCCGGCACCACACCGGTACGCATGATCGCGTCCCTGGCTTGGCGGACTTGCGGTTCGTCCTCCTTGCGGCCAAGCAGGTTGATCAAGGTGAGATAACGGACCGAGGGGTTGCTCTCTTCGAGCAGCCAGGCGAGGATCTCCTGACGCAGGAATTCTCTGCTGGCATGGATCATCGCGGTTTTGCTCATCAGGTCCATCTCCTTTTCACCCGCGGCGGAGGCGCCGCCTGCGGTGAATGCCGGGTTGAGAGTACAGGTGCTGGGGCTATATCTATGTTACGAATCGGCGAGGATGGATGCAAGCGCAAACTGAAAATGATGTGCAGACGCCGAGGTGGGGCTGATCAAGACCTTGGCAAAAATATTAATAAAAATTATTGTGCGAAGCACGATTATTCCTTAGATTGAATTATGGCAGTAACGGTGAGCCACCTGGCCCCCGGTCTCACGGGTGGGCCGGGCATGGCTCAGGATGGGGGGTACATTCTGCCATGTCTTTCCCCGGGGATCCCTTGTACCCTGCCCGCATCCTGATCTTGCTCTTTTGTCTCGCGGCGACTCGAATGTGGTTGGATGGGCCGTACGTGTGCAGCTTCTGGCCGGCCTTGCCCCATTGGTATCGGGCTGGTCCACAGGACACGGAAGCCACTGCCGTTCCGTGTTGAAGCTTCGGGCGATATGCACACCGCAAGGGTCACAGATGGTGACCTGATGGGCGCGAGTCTCCCTTGCAGCCGGGCTTGAGAGCTGGCAGCATATCAGAAGGAGGTCACGATATGCGCAGAAGCATGCTGTTTACGGTCCTGGGGCTTGGTCTGCTCACACTCACCTGCTCCAAAGAACAGGGCTCCGCACCGCTGGCACCATCGGATCAGGATGGGGTCATGGCCGATGCCTCGGTTCAAGCATTCGCCCAGACTCTGGCTGAGCAAGCGGGGTGGCCGGTGGAGGCTTCAGGGGAGGAACTGGCGGAGGCCGGCCTCACTTTGGCGAAGGGAGGCGTCGCACCGCTTATGTATTTTGAACGCACCCTCATCGCCAATGACATCGCTCATTACAGTGTACGCTTGAGAGTTGGACCGGGAGCGTATGATGTCATCGGGTTGCATCGCGTCGTGCGGGAGAAGCGGCCCTATCAGCCGATCAAAACCCAAAAGAGCATCTTTTTTCAACACGGCTCAAGCAAGACCTTCGCCGGCATGTGGCTTCCGGGCCTTACCTCTCCGTCCACGCCCGACGACTTTGGCATGGGGGTCTATCTGGCGCGCCATGACGTCGACGTTTGGGGCATCGACCAGGCCTGGGCCCTGGTCCCGGCCTCGGAGAGCAACACTGATTTCATGATCGACTGGGGACTTGAGCGCCAGGTGGGCGATCTGCGCACGGCGGTCGCGGTGGCCCGCCTGACGCGCATCCTGACCGGCTGCGGCGATGCCAGGATGATTCTCTCGGGTTATTCCAACGGCGTCCCGACCACCGTCAGTCTGGTGAACGAGGAAAGCCAGCTGCCAGCCGTGCGGCGCCATATCGGTGGCTACATTCCGATCGATTGTGCGATCAAGGTGGCGGATGGCGCTCCCAAGGAAGCGATGAAGTCCTATGTCGCGGCCTATCAAGCGATTCATGATGGCGGCGTATACGGGGAGCAGGTCTTGTTCGCGCTGATGGCTGACAAGGTGCGGAACGATCCCGATGGCCACTATTTTGATGGAACCCTGACCAACGTGGAGTTCGTCCTCACAATCGTCACTGGACAGACTCTTTTTCCCGGCCACCCCTTCCATTACTGGGCCGGTGTTTGGACAGATGGCAAGCCGACCGGCCTGCGCTTCACCGACCGCGAACTCTGGCTCGATTTTCTCGCCTCCGGCACGGCCTATGAGCCGATCATCTGGACCGTCGACTGGTGTGGCTATGTTGCAGGCGTGATAAATACGCCTTATGACGACCATCTCGGAGATATTCGTATCCCGATCCTCAACCTGACGCCTGCCGGCGGTTTCGCAGAGGCGACCCGGTATGGGCTAAGCCTGCTTGGCAGCAGGGACATTGAAACCTTGATGCCCTCGATGGGGCTGCCCGCCGAAGAGGATTTTGCCCATATCGACCTCTTCACCGCGCCGGAAGCCGAACTCCTGGTCTGGCAGCCGATGCTCCGCTGGATCAACACCCATACGCCGGCCAACCGGTAATCGCTCTCAGCCTGGACCCCTGCGTTATATCCTGAGGCGGCGGCTGTACCATCAGCCGCCGCCTGCCGTTCTTCTCACAAAACTCCCCCGGGAAAATTTCCCGCTATACCATCTCCTGATTTCTTGACACCCCTCAAAATCTGAGTCCCACCCGGATGCAAGGGTAAAAAAAGAGGGCTGCCAGGGTTCAGAGAGCCCGCATCAATGGATCATCGAAGAGTACCGGGGCTTGGTCCAGTCTCAATGGGCAAGTTTACCGGAAATACTATAGAGGAATTGGAGCGCGCGGCGCGAGGCATCAGGCGGAAGCTCGGTGACGGGACGCCCGGGTGGGAGCCAGATT